>JBBEBM010000017.1:0-146198 GCA_040882355.1 Dehalococcoidia bacterium
CCGGCGACCGTCGAGACCTACACCGTCGCTTACGGCCGCGAAGGCCCGGAGCGCGGCATCGTCATCGGCCGCCTTGACGACGGGCGGCGCTTCCTCGCGAACACGCCGACCGACCGGGCGCTGCTCGAATCTATGACGCAGCGCGAATTCGTCGGCGTGAAGGGCGCGGTCCGGAATGACGAGGGCGCCGGCATCAACGTGTTTGCGCCCTAGCGCGGCGTTGTTATAGAATCAGAAGTCGCTATATATAGAGAAGTCCCGTGGCGACATTAGTGAGAGGAGGCCACATGAACGTCCAGTCCGCCGTACAAATGCAGCTCAACTCCTGGCACTCCGTGCTCGATAGCATGGTGAGCGAGTGCGATGCCGAGGCGCTGGGCAAGGAGATGCCAGGCGCCACCGTCACGTCGATTGGCTCCGTCTACGCCCACATCGTTCTGAGTGAGGACGGGATCGTCAACGGCCTGTGCCAGGGTAAGCCGACCGTGTACGAGACCGGCGGCTGGAAGGACACGATCGACATCCCCTTCGACGGCACCGTCCTGTCGCCCGACTGGGCGAGGGGCCTGAAGCTCGACGTCGCGACGTTCCGAGAGTACGCGAAAGCCGTCTACACCGCCACAGACGCCTACATCGCCAACCTCCCTGACGCTGAGCTGGAGCGCAAGGTGCAGACCCCGATCGGCGAGCAGACGGTCGGCTGGGCGCTGGTCGCCCTCCTGGCGACGCACCTGCCGCAGCACGCGGGCGAGATCGCCGCGCTCAAGGGCGTCCAGGGGCTCAAGGGGCTGCCTTTCTAGACGCTCCAGCACGTGACATCCGAATCCGTCGTGCAAGGGCGCGGGCGTGACGATATACTGAACTCTAGGGTCTCCTGATGGAACAGCAGATCGGGTTCTGCACTACCTCTGACGGCATCGGCATCGCCTACGCCACGGTGGGCGACGGGCCGCCCATTGTCTACGTCTGCGGCTGGCCGGGGCACCTCGCGCTCGAATGGGAGCTGTCGCCGCGCGTCTTCCTGGAAGACCTCTCGCGCGGGGTGACGCTAGTGCGCTATGACATGCGCGGCTCCGGCCTCTCCGACCGCGAGGTGGACGACTTCTCCGTGCCGTCGCTGGTCAAGGACCTCGAGGCCGTGGTTGACCACCTCAACATCGAGCGCTTCACGCTGCTCAGTCTCGGCTTGCTCGGTGGGCCGATCAGCATGAGCTATGCCGCCGCTCACCCCGAGCGCGTGGCCAGCCTCGTCCTGTCGAGCGCATTCCTGCGCGGCGAGGGCATCATGAGCCCGCAGCAGCAGCAAGCGATGCTGTCCTACATCGAAACGTTCGGCTACCCGCTGGCCGTTGACGCGAACATGAAGCCGGAAGATCTGAAGCAGTTCCAGGAGGTCGTCCAGATCCAGAAGGCCGCGTCCTCGAACGCGACCATGGCTCAGGTCGCGCGCAGCATGGTTGCCGCGGACCTCGCGGACGTCGTCGGGCGGTTGCCGGAGCCCATCCTGATCGTCCACGGTAGGAACGACGACATCATCCCGTTCCAGTTGGGCCGGGAGCTTGCGCTGCACGTGCCCCAGGCGCAGTTCGTACCGCTGGAGGGGAGCACCGGCTCGCCGTGGACGATGAAGTTGGCGATCCTGGCCGAGATCAGGCGCTTCCTCCGCCTGGATGTGGCTCCGTCGGCCCCGCCATCGACGGCTACCGCCGTCGGCAGCCTGGTGACGATCCTCTTCACCGATATCGAAGACTCGACTGCGCTCACGCAGCACCTCGGCGACGACCGCGCGCAGGAGATGATCGTCTCGCACAATAGCATCGTCCGCGATGCGTTGCGCTCGCACGCGGGCAGTGAGATCAAACACACCGGCGACGGCATCATGGCGTCGTTCCCGACCGCCAGCGGCGCCCTCGAATGCGCGATCTCCATCCAGCGGGCCGTCGCGGCGCACGCCGAGGGAGTGGACGACCACCATCCCCTCAGGGTACGCATCGGGGTAAACGCCGGCGAGCCGGTCGCGGACGGCGACGATCTCTTCGGCACGGCCGTGCAGCTCGCCCGGCGCATCTGCGACAGCAGCGGCGGCACCGAGATCTTCGTCTCGGACGTCGTGCGCCAGCTCGCCGCCGGGAAGCGCTTCCTGTTCGCCGACAGGGGCACCGAAGCGCTCAAGGGCTTCGAGGACCCGGTCCGCCTCTACGAGCTGCGCTGGCGAGACGAAACATCGCCGTAGGCGATACGGACGGCTCATGGAGCCCCACATCCAATACGCGAAGACCGCCGACGGAGTGCGGATAGCGTTCTCTGTTTTCGGCGAAGGTCCCCCGCTAGTGATCCCGCCAGCCCTGACAGCAAGCCACCTGCAGATGGAGTGGGAGATGCCCGACCGGCGAACCGCCTTCGAGCGTTTCGCGGAGCGGGTGACCGTTGTGCGCTACGACCCACGAGGCGTAGGTATGTCACAACGCGACGTGCCTGACTTCTCGCTCGAGGCCACGACGCGCGACCTCGAAGCCGTCGTGGGCCACATCGGACTCGAGCGGTTCGCGCTCTACGGCCGGCTCCAGATGGGCGATCTGCCGCTCGCCTACGCCGCGCGCCACCCCGAACGGGTGAGTCATCTGGTGCTCTGGCGCCTGACGCCGGCCGACCAAACGGGGCCGGCGCGGCCGATGCGATTCACGCTGAGCTTCGTGGACCAGGAGTGGGAGCTCTTCACCAACGTCTTCTCGCGCCTCGCCACCGGCTGGGACTCGCCCGATGCCACGCCACTCGCCATGCTCTTTCGCGCGTCTCAGTCGCCGCAGTCCTTTCGCGCCGCCTACGAAGCCGTTGTCTCCACCTCCCCACTCACCTTCGCCCGGGATGTTCGCGTACGGACACTCGTCATGCACCCTGTCGGAGATGAGCGCGCTGGCCAGTTCGCCATGCAGCTCGCTTCCGAGATCCCCAGCGCCCAGGTCGCAGGCATCCCCGGCGACGGCCCGCACGGCTTCCCGAACGCGCTCGGAATCGCCGCGATCCAGGACTTCATGAACGCCGCCCCGGCCGCGCGTGAGCAGCCGCTGGACCTGGACACGGGCGCCTTCCGCACGATCTTGTTCACCGACATCGAGGAGCACACGGCCATCATGCAGCGCCTCGGTGACGAGCGTGGCCGCGACGTGTTGCGCGAGCACGACGGCCTCACCCGGGACGCGCTGCGCACGCACGGCGGCACGGAAGTGAAGACGGTCGGCGACAGCTTTATGGCGTCGTTCCCTTCCGCCCAACGCGCCGTCGAATGCGCGATCGCGCTGCAGCAGGCGTTCGGCTCCCGAGATGTCGCCGGCGAGCGCATTCACATCCGCATCGGCCTCAATGCGGGCGAGCCGATCGCCGAGAACGACGACCTGTTCGGCTCCTCTGTGATTCTGGCGGCGCGCGCGAAGGACGCGGCGCGCGGCGGCGACATCGTCGTCACGGACGTGGTTCGCCAGCTCGTCGCCGGCAAAGGCTTCTTCTTTGAGGAACGAGGCAGCGTCGCGCTCAAGGGCTTCGAGGACGCAGTGCGCCTCTACGAGGTGCGCTGGCAGGAATAGCAGCGCTATACTGCCGCCGCACCTTAGCGTCTCTCGCTCCCAAGGAGCCTCGTCATGCCCGGCAGCGTCAAGCGATCCATTCGACCCGAAGACATCTACCTGCTCAAGACCGTCTTCGACCCGCAGCTCTCGCCCGACGGGAAGCGCGTCGCGTACACCATCTCCTGGAGCGACGAGGAGTCGGACCAGACGCAGATGGCGATCGAGGTCGCGCCAGCCGACGGCCGCGGCAAGCCCCGCCGATTCACGCAGGGCAAGCACGATCACAGCCCGCGCTGGTCGCCAGACGGCCGGCACCTCGCCTTCGTCTCGAACCGAGGCGAGCGCAGCCAGCTCTTCGTCGGGCCGCTGGACGGCGGTGAGCCGCGCCGGCTCACTAAGGCGAAGTTCGGCGTCGCACAGCCCGCCTGGTCGCCCGACGGCAGGCGCATCGCCTACCTCACTCACACGGGCGAGTACAAGGAAGGCAAGGAGCGCAACGCCGCCGAGCGGAACGCCCCGCGCGTGATCCGCGACCTGCGCCACAAGCTGGACGGCGTCGGCTTCTTCGACGAACGCCGTGTCCACGTCTTGGTGGTCGATGCCGACACCGGTGAATCGAGGCAGGTCACCGATGGCGACTGGCACGACGACCAACCGGCGTGGTCGCCCGACGGCAAGTGGATCGCCTTCGTCTCCGATCGTGAGCGCGCGCGCCACCAGCGCCACCTGCACAGCGACCTCTGGCTCGTCCCATCGGCCGGCGGGCGGTCGCGCAAGCTGACGCGCAGCCGGGGCCGCGCCGGCAGCCCGGCGTTCTCGCCGGATGGACGGCAGATCGCCTTCGTCGGCGGAGAGGACGGCAACGCGGTCTGGGCGAAGAACATGCAGTTGCTCGTGGTACCCACGACGGGCGGGGGGCCGCCGCGCTCCATCAGCAGCGCGCTCGATCGCTCGGTCGTGGGCGGCCTGGGCACCGCCGGGCGCACGTTCGCGTGGTCGCGCGATGGGCAGAGCCTGCTCTTTCTCGCCGGCGACCGCGGCGCCATCTCCCTGTACCGCGCCGGTCTCGCGAACGGCTCTGCGAGCAAGGTGCTGGGCGGCGACCGGGCGATCGACGGCTTCGACCTGGCGCCGGACGGCAGGCGTGCCGTCTTCTCGGCAAGCTGGATCACGTCACCGAGCGAGATCTACACAGCGACGCTGAGCGGGCGCGGCCCGGAGCGAACGATCAGCCGCGCGAACGACGCGCTACGTAGCTCCGTCCAGCTCGGCCGCGTGCGCCGCATGACGTATCGCGCCTCAGACGGCCTTGCGATCGAGGCGTTCGTGCTCTACCCGACCCACTACCGCCCCGGGCGGCGCTACCCAACCGTGCTGGAGATCCACGGCGGACCGCACGGCGCGCACCCGTCGCCGCTATCACTCTTGCCCTTCCAGTCGCTGGCGGCGGCGGGCTACGTCGTGCTCATGCCCAACCCGCGAGGCAGCGGCACCTACGGCGAGGCGTTCACCGAGGGCTGCGTGCGCGACTGGGGCGGCAAGGACTACGACGACATCATGGCGGGCGTCGATGCGCTGATCAGGCGCGGCGTCGCCGATCCGGATCAGCTCTACGTAGCCGGGTACTCATACGGCGGGTACATGACCTCGTGGGCGGTCGGCCACACCGACCGCTTCCGCGCGGCCGCCGTCGGCGCGCCCGTCGCCGACCTGATCAGCGGTTTCGGCGAGGGCGACATGCCGCAGTTCGACCTCTACGAGCTGGGCGGGCCGCCCTGGGACCGCCCGGACGGGTACCGCGAACGCTCGTCCACGAGCTACCTGCCGAACGTGAAGACGCCCGTCCTGCTCCTGCATTGGGAGGGCGACCTGCGCTGCCCTATCGGCCAGTCGGAAGAGATCTTCACGGGCTTGAAGCTGCTCGGCAAAGAAGTCGAGTTCATGCGCTACCCGGGCGGCTCGCACGTGGTCCGCGCGCCTTCGCAGGCGCTCGACATGAACCGGAGCACGATGGCCTGGTTCAACGACCACGCCCCGAAGGCACGCGCGGCCCGCAACGGCCGCGCTGCCGTGACACCACGGACCGTTACGCGCCGGAACGGCGCCCGACCAACTCGCGCGAAGGTGACCGCGTAACCGCACATCGAGAGAGGAGCCGAGGATGCCAACGAACCAGAAGAAGCGCCCGATCAGGCCGGAAGACTTCTACCTGCTCAAGACCGTCTCCGATCCACAGCTTTCGCCGGACGCCAAACGTGTCGCCTACGTCGTTTCGTGGAACGACAAGGACTCGGACGAGATGCAATCGTCTGTCTACGTCGTGGCCGCCGATGGCGGCGCGCCAGCGCAGCGTTTCACGCAGGGCAAACGCGACAGCAGCCCGCGCTGGTCGCCGGACGGACGCTCCCTGGCCTTCGTCTCCAAGCGCGGCGACGACGAGGCGCAGCTCTTCCTCGCGCCGCTCGACGGCGGCGAACCGCGGCAGCTCACCAAGGCGAAGTTCGGCGCCTCGCAGCCCGCGTGGTCGCCCGACGGCGAGCGCATCGCCTACGTCGCGCGTACAGGCGACCACAAGCCTGCCAAGCAGCGCAACGCGATCGAGAGGAACGCGCCGCGCGTGATCCGCAACCTGCGCTACCGCTTCGACGGCATCGGCTACTACGACGAGCGGCGCCCGCACATCTTCACCGTCGAGGTGGAGACAGGTAAGGAAACGCAGATCACCAGTGGTGACTACGAAGACGGCCAGCCGGCGTGGTCGCCGAACGGCAAGTGGCTCGCCTTCTCGTCCGACCGTGAGCGCCAGCGCTTCCAGCGCTTCTGGAGCAGCGACATCTGGGTCGTACCCTCGACCGGTGGGCGGCCGCGCAAGCTGACGCGCAGCCGGGGCCGAGCCGGCAGCCCGGCGTTCTCGCCGGATGGACGGCTGATCGCCTTCGTCGGGCACGAGAACGGGGTCGCGGGCTCGTCAAAGAACTCGCATCTGTACGTCGTACCCTTCGCGGGCAGCGGGGCGCAGCGCTCACTCAGCGCTCCGCTCGACCGGAGCGCCTACGCGGAGCCGGGCGTCCCTGGCGGCACCTTCGCCTGGACGCGCAACGGGCAGAGCGTGCTCTTCCTCGCCGAAGACCGCGGCGCGATCTCGCTCTTCCGAACCGGCCTGGCCAACGGCTCCGTGAGCAAGGTGGTCGGCGGCGACCGGCAGATCCTGTCGTTCGCGCTGGCGCCGGACGGCAAGCAGGTCTACTTCGCAGCGATCTGGCCGTCCGAGCCCTCGGAGATCTACGCGGCGTCGCTGAACGGCGCTGCCCGCGAGCGCAACCTGAGCCACGCCAACGACGAGCTGCGCAACAGCGTCGAGTTCGCGCCGTTCAAGCGCATGACCTATCGCGCCGCCGACGGTCTGGCGATCGAGACGTTCATCCTGCGTCCGCCCCTCGCGCAGATCGGGCGACGTCACCCGATGACGCTCCTCATCCACGGCGGCCCGCACGCCCGCCACCCGATGCCCACGGGCGGCTGGCTGCTGCATTATCAGGCGCTCGCCGCCGCGGGTCACGTGGTGCTCGCGCCCAACCCTCGCGGCAGCGCCGGCTACGGTGAGGCGTTCAGCCTGGCCTGTGTGCGCGACTGGGGCGGCAAGGACTACGAAGACCTGATGACGGGCGTCGACGTGCTGGTGGAGCGCGGCGTCGCCGACCCGGACCGCTTGTACGTCGGCGGCCGTTCCTACGGCGGCTTCATGACGACGTGGGTCGTCGGCCATACCAACCGCTTCCGCGCGGCCGTCGTCACGGCCCCGGTCTCCGACCTCGTCAGCAAGTTCGGCACCGCCGACATCCCGACGTGGTACCCGTACGAGATCGGCGGCATGCCCTTCGAGAACCCGGACGAGTACCGCTTCCGTTCGCCGACGACGTACCTGCCGAACGTGCGGACGCCGGTGCTGCTTACGCACTCGGAGGGCGACCTGCGCTGCCCTATCGGCCAGTCCGAAGAGATCTTCACGACGTTGAAGATGCTCGGACGGGAGGTCGAGTTCGTTCGTTACCCGGGCGGCTTTCACGGCGTGCGGACTCCTTCGCAGGAGGTCGATCAGACGAAGCGCGTCATCGCCTGGTTCGACGCGCACGCGCCGAAAGCCCGCGCGGCCCGCAACGGACGCGCCGCGGTGACACCGAGGTCCGGCACGCGCCGCAACGGAGCACGTCCAGCGCGAGCGAAGGTCACCGCGTAGGGGCGGCTTGCGAGCCGGCTCTACAGAGGTCACTGAGCGCACCCGCGCTGGCCTGCCAAAGTGGCTACGGCGGGCTAGATTGTACAGCGCTCACCGCGTACGCTGATCGCGGGCACCATCTCGATCAAGGAGGAGCATCATGCAAGTCCCACCGCTGAATGACAACGACCTCGAGGACCTCTTGAAGCAGCCGCTGGTCGGCAAGATCGGATCGATCTCTCGAAAGGGCGAGGTCCGCATCACGCCGATCTGGTTTGAACCGCAAGCCGACGGCTCGATCCTGATGAACACGTTCGAGGACTCGGGCCTGGTGCGCAACCTGCGCCGCAACCCGAAGTGCTCCATCGCCATCGACTCACGGGACTGGCCGTACATCGGCGTGCACTACTGGGGCACCGGTGCCATCGAGGGCCCGGAGAACGACGCCGGCGCCATCGGCAAGCTCTTCGCGAAGTACTTCGAGGGCGACCTCGCCGCGGCGACGGACTATGGCAACCAGCTCATGGGCTGGGGAACACGCGTCTTCGTTCGTCTGCGGCCGACGCGTAAGACGACCTGGGACTTCCGCCAGGGGTAGCACCAGCAGCCCGGCGCTATGCATCGTCCCTTGCTTCTAGTCGGAGATTCAGCCAAGCTGTGCTCGACCGGGACGGGGTGGCAAGCGGAAGGAGACCGTAATGGCACGACAGTTAACCTCTTGGCCGGCGCGCGCGCTCGTTGTGGCGCTCGCCGTTGGGCTGGGCGCTGCGGTGGCCACGCCAGGAGCCGTTCACTCCGGCCCGACCTTCGTCATCGAGCCGCCGTACGATGTGAACTACAGTCTGTCCGACCTGGGCTCGGTGCCGGGCGTGCCGTTTTCGTACGGCGGACTCACGTTCCTGGCAGGCGACCCGAACACCCTGCTCATCGGCGGCGAGGCCAACGACGCCACGGGCGACATCTACTCGATCGGCGTGACGCGCGACGGCGATGGCCACGTCACGGGCTTCACAGGCACAGCCACCCTGTTCTCGGACGGCGCGTTCATCGACGGCGGGCTCGCCTACGGACCAGGCGGCGTGCTCTTCTACACACGTTACGATACCAACGAGATCGGCCAGATCGAACCGGGCAGTAACACCACGGATAGGGTCGTCGACCTCACGCCATTGGGCATTACCTCATCAGTCGGCACGCTGGCCTTCGTACCCGCGGGCCATCCGAATCCCGGCCAGCTCAAGATCGCCAGCTACGACGGCGACACGTGGTACAGCGCAGCGATCGCACCTGACGGGACTGGTACGTACGACATCACGTCCGCCACGTTGCAAGAGACGTTCAGCTCCGGGCCGGGACCGGAAGGCATTGTCTACGTGCCGCCAGGATCTCCTGACTTTCCCGCCCAGAGCATGCTCATCTCGGAGTACTCAAGCGACGCTGTAGGCGTCTACCAGTATGACGCCAACGGCGACCCGATCGACTCGACGCGCGCTGACTTCATCGCCAACCTGTCGGGCGCCGAGGGCGCTGTGATCGACCCGATCACCGGCGACTTCCTGTTCTCGACCTTCGGGACGGACGAAGACACCGTCATCGTTGTCGAGGGCTTTGTCCCGCCGCCACCCGAGCAGAGCCCAACGCCGACAGCTACCGAGCCATCCAGCACCGAAGAGCCGCCCGAGGCGACGCCGAGCGCTACAGTCGGCGCTGTTGGGCTGCCTGAGACCGGAACAGGCGCCGGGAGTGAATCGACGCTCTGGTGGCCCGTGGCCGCGATCTTCGGCCTGAGTGGCGTCGCGATCACCCTCGGGTTCGCTCGCATCCGGGCCAGCCGCGTGCGCTAGCAGAGCGCATCACGCCAAAGAAACGCCCGTAGGGGCGGCTCGCGAGCCGCCCCTACAACGTCCCTGTCTTAGGCGGCGAGTTCAACCGACAGGCTGAAGCCTGTCCCGCGGCTGGCGGGCGCGTCTGAGACCGGCCCCTACAAGGTTCGCCTACCCCATCGCGTTTTCGACGCAGACGATTGAGCAGTCGCCGCCGTGGAGACGCTCCGCCTCAGCGATCGCGTCCTCGACGGTCGGCGTCGAGGTGAATCCGACGTGCTCCGGCACTTTCGGGTCGCGCGCGCCGGCGACGAAGATGCGCCCGGCGTGGCGCAGTCGCTTCAGCGGGTGCGTCGCCAGGATCGCGTGCACGGGATGGAATGCGACGCCGTTGCGATAGCGCTCGATGTAGCCGGCGTGCGTCGCGAACTCTTCGCCGAAGCGCTGGGTGATCTCGTAGGGGTCGCGCGTCTCCGGCAGGACGCGCTCCCAGACCTCGCGGTACGACGGGTGGTGCTCTTCGTCCCAGTCCTCCGGGCAGGGCGTCGTCACGATCACCGAGCAGCCCGGCTTGCCGAGCGCCTCGATGTAGCCGCCCAGGTAGCCGAGCCCCGATGAGACCAGCGTCAGCAGCGGGTTCATGCGCGCGAACGTCGCGTACGGGCTCCACGCCGGCAGCCCGTAGACAACGACATCCGCCGGCTCCGCCTGGCCGCGGCGCGGCGGGTGGCGCTGCTCCAGCACCTCCTGCGCGGCCGCCCGCGTCTCGGTGACGCCGCCCGCCCAGATGCGCCCGATCTTCGTCGCGTTGGCGAGGACGGTCTCGATCTTGAAGACGCGCTTGCCGAGCGTCGCCTCCAGGTGCGCGCCCATCTCGTTGAACACCTCGTGCATGCGGTTGTTCCGCACGGACATCGACATGCCGTCCGGCGTGTGCGTCCAGCGGATCGAGCGCCACGTCGAGAGCCCCACGCACACCGACTTCCAGCCGCCGCCGAAGCCCATGTGGCAGGCCGCGTTTACGTAGACCGTCAGGTCGCTCTCGACGACGCCGCGATGCACCTCGACGTCGTAGCCGGCCGGCGTCGTGCCGAGGTGAACGAGGTTCGCCGCGTCCTCCGCGTCGTGGCACGTCAGGCGCGGCCCGAAGCGCCGGACGAGATCGTCGCCGATCACCGACGCCAGCTCCTGGTCCGTCCACTTGCGGTGGAGCGCGTTCGCGCAGACGAGCGAGACGTTCTTCTCCGGCACCCCCGCCTCCGCCAGCTCAGCAAGCAGCGCCTCGATGGCGTAGCGGCGCACCGGCCCGTACGCCGGGACCGTCGGGTCGTCGAACGCGATGAGCACGCGCCCGCCCGCCGGCACGAGCTCGCGCACGCGCGGCATGCCCATCGGCTGCGCGAGCGCGTCGCGAACGGCCTGCGCCTGATCGGGCGCGGCCTCCAGCCGAAATCCGCCGCCGCCGTTTCTCGCGTCCCCGCCGCCTCGAATGACGCGGGCGCGGTCGGGCAGCGTCGACGTCACCGTCTCGTCGCCGTAGGGGAGCGTCACTTCAGTCATCGTGCGCCTCCTTGTCGTGTGCGGCGCATTGTAGGCGCGAGCACCAGCGGATGGCAATCGGATGAGCGGAGGGCGGAGGGCTCCTCTACTGCGCGAAACGTGGCAGTTGGTTTTGCAAAATCACCTTTTTCGGCTCGACCCGGCAGATCTCCTCCTCGACGCGAGTCTGGCGTCCGGACGCTGAGCCGGACATGCCCACGCCGGATTATCGAGGTCTAGGGTAGGGCCCTGGCGGGAGAGCGCGAAGGGGGACGTGGCGCGGGCGCCACGACCACGCCAGATTTTACAGATGTTTGACGTAGTTGCCATCGGCGGATGACGGTGACGCGCGATACTAGAGTCAACCTCTTACCAAGGCGAAAGCAGCAGGAACCGCGAGTATTGCTCCCCCACTCGCGGTTTCTGCTATCTAAGCACCGGCGGACGGGGCCGACTTCGCCAACTCGCCATAGTGCGCATCTGGCTGGAGGTGCAACACGAAGACCGCGGCGCTCTCAATAGAGGCCGATTGGCCCGGGTCAATGGAGCCATTGCCACCTTGAGAGCTACCAGTCCTGTGCCTAGGCTGGGCAATGGAGTGTAGGTGCAACGATGCGCTGGGTTCGAAGATTAGGGTTCGTGGCCGTTGGCGGGATTGCAGCCCTCTTGCTGATATCGGTTACCCAACCGCTGATTCGGATGATATACCCGAACGGGCGACCAAGCCCGCTTGCGCGGCGGCTGAACCGAACCTGGGCATGGCTCGTGGCGACCGGGCTAACACCGGAGCACTGGCCGGGAAAGCCCATCGCCGGCCCAGCTTCACTAGAGGTCCGAGGACGCCGCACGGGGCTCGCCCGATCGACGATGGCGACGTGGGTGGAATACGAGGGCGAGCGTTACTTTGTCTCGATGCTTGATGAGCGTTCGGACTGGGTGCGCAACGTCCGCGCTGCGGGAGGCGAAGCGGTGTTGCGCAGGCGAACCAGACGACCGGTCCGCCTAGAGGAATTGCCGGTAGAGCAGCGGGCGCCAATCATCCGGGCCTGGTACCAACGGACGTGGACTTCGACGCGTCCTCACCTGCACGTCGACCCAAAGGCAGGAATCGAAGAGTTCGAAGCGCTCGCGAAGACGCATCCAGTCTTCCAAATCGTTGAGCCCGGTGCCGACGACCGTGTCTCAGTGGCAGCGGCACAGGAAGCATGAGCTAATGGACCTCTACGATCTGGAACCTGGTGACCTGGTGCGAGTTGGTGAAGCCGGAGCCGTGGCGGAGGTCGTTCGGGCGACCGAGGACGGGCGCTCGATCCTCGTGCGTTACGTTGAGAGCCCGGAAGACCGTCACCTCGTCGGCACCGAACGCCTGTGCGCGGAGGACGAGGTGGTCGAGAAGGTGGCCCTGAACTGATCGCCGTGGACAGGCCACAAGAAGAGGCGCCGTGCTCTCACCGGGCGGGCCGGCCGGCGGGTCCCGCTCTGCTATAATAGCTTCGCAGCTCGTTGCTGGAGCTTCCCCCGCCTTCGGCGGGCTGGCCCGCCTTTGGCCGGGTGAGCCGCATGCCGATAACTCCAGTACGGAGGACGCTCTGCTGATGACCCCGCCGCTGGCACTATGGCTTCGAAAGACAACAGGAGCGATGCATCTCGTTCCGTCCGCGGCGGAGCGTCCGACGCGCTTGCGCGCGTGCTCTTCCGGCTGTCCACCCAGCTCTTCGGCGGGCGCATGACCCCGCCGGACGGGCCGGACTGGCGGCTCGGAGGCGAACAGCCCCCGGCGAAGCAGGCACACCCCGCCGCCGAGGCCGCCCGCATCCTGGAGCGCGCCCTCGCCGAGGCGGAGACCATGCTGGGAAGGTTGGAGCGCGGCCTGCGCTCGGCCCCGCCGGCGCCGCAACCGCAGAAGGACGAAACGATGGCATCTCAGGAGCTGAGCGAGCTACAACGGAACCTCCAGGCGCTGACCGGACGCCTGGAAGAGGCGCTGGCGCGCCTCGCGAAGGAGATCGAACGGCTCGCCGCCGGCACGGTCCACCTCTCGCAACTCGTCGAACGACTCGAATCGCAACCCGTCGCTCCCGCGGCGCCCGCGCCTGCGCTCGACGAAGCCGTGCCATCGCCCGCCGCACTCGTCGCCGTCCCCGCCGCGCAAGAGCCGCGCTTCCAGCCGGGCGAGCAGGCGCTGGGCGTCGTCATCGGCGCCGTGCCCGGCTTCCAGGGGCTGATGGACGTGCAGCGCGGCCTCAGCGGCCTGCCCGCCGTCGCCGGCGCGCCCGTGCGACGCTACAAGAACGGCGAAGCCCTCCTCGAAGTCGCCCTGCGTGAGCCGGTCAGCGTCACGCAGATCGTGCAGAAGCTGGAGACGACCACCGGCCGAACGATGCTCATCGAAGAGGCGCACCCGGAATCGCTCCGGCTGCGCCTGCGCTTCGTCGACGGCGAGGGCCGCGCCCCGGACGGCGCGCCCGACCCCGAGCTCCCGGACTCTCTCCGCCGCGACGACTAGCGCGCGCGATCGGGACGCGGAGCGCGGCGGCGGTACAATGTGTGCCGCATGTGGATCCGGCGCCTCACCCTGAGCAACTTCCGCAACTATCGCAGCCAGGAGCTCGACCTGCCGCGCGGCCCCGTGCTCCTGCTGGGCGATAACGCGCAGGGCAAGAGCAACCTGCTGGAGGCCATCTTCCTGCTCGCCACCACGCGCTCCGAGCGCGCCCAGACGGACGGCGAGCTCGTCCACTGGGACGCCCTCGCCGACCCGCAGCCGGTCGCGCGCGTCACCGCCGACGTCGAGCGCAGCGACGGGCCGCTGCGGCTCGAAGTGGTCGTCGTCGGCCGGCCGAAGGGCAGTGACCCGGCGCGCACCCCCGCGTCGAAGCGGCTGCGCGTGAACGGCCTGCCCCGGAATCGCGCGGGCGTCGTCGGCCAGCTCATCGCGGTGCTCTTCACCACCGACGACATGACGCTCATCGGCGGGCCGCCGGCGGACCGGCGCCGCTACCTGGACGTGACGCTGTCGCAGCTCGAGCCAACGTACCTGCGAGCGCTCCAGCGCTACAACAAGGTGATCACGCAGCGCAACGCGCTACTCAAGCGCATCCAGGAGGGCGAGGCCCAGGCGGAAGAGCTGTCGTTTTGGGACGACGAGCTTTCGCGGGAGGGCGCCGTCGTCATCGCGCAACGCGCGCGTGCCGCCGAGGCGCTGGCCAGGCACTCCCGGGACGCCCACCTGCGCGTCAGCGACGGGCAGGAGGAGCTGGGCATCGCCTACCAGCCACGGCTCGAAGGGTGGGACGGGGCGCGGGCGGCGGGCGCACCGCCGGACGAACTGTTCGGCGCCCTGCGCGAGGCGTTCGAGGCGGGCCGGCGGCGCGACATCGGCGCGGGGCTGACGCTGAGCGGGCCGCACCGCGACGACCTGTCGTTCACGCTGAACGGCGTCGCGGCCGCGTCGTTCGCGTCGCGCGGGCAGCAACGCACCGCGGCGCTTTCGCTGCGGCTCGCCGAAGCGCGCTACATGGCGGAGCGGCGCGGCGACCGGCCCGTGGTGCTGCTCGACGACGTGCTGTCGGAGCTGGACGAGGCGAGGCGCCGGGCGGTGCTGGAGTCGCTGGGCGAGTGGGACCAGCTCCTCATCACCTCCGCCGACGCTGACCGCTTCGGCGAGGGGTTGCTGGGGAACGCGACGGTGTTCCGGGTGGTGGGGGGGACTGTCACACTTTCGTGACCAGTTTGCGCGATTCGCAAGTGTAGACTGCGTTCCATAAGCTGGAACGTGAGGGAGGACGACTTCATGAGATGGCTGTACGGGTTGGTGGCCGGCGGGATCGCTGCGGTTGTCGCGGCGCTCGTGTCGCTGCCGCTGGACTCGCCGGACGACCTCGTCTTCAACACAGCGACGGTGGCGATCGGCGCGATGGCTATCGGCGTCTTCGAGGGCGTGCTCTGGCAGGCGCTGGGTACGCGTCCGCAGGGACGCCAGCTCTACATCGGCATCTCTGCGGGCGCGTTCGTCGTCGCAGCCGTGGGGATCGTCATCGGCGAGACGCTCCTTGAAGGGACGGTGCGCTTCGCGCTGCCGCTCGCGGCGCTGATCTTCATCATCACGGCGCTCCTGCCGCCGGTGCTCGATTCGCTCCAGCCGGCGCGTAACTTTGCGCTCGGCGGGGCGGCGGCGTCGCTGATCGCCGCGCTCGCGATTGGCTTCGGCCTCGCCGGCATGGGCGACGAGCCGAGCGGGCGGCTGGAGCTGCCAGACCCCGACCCGACCGATGCGCCAGCGGCATCGTCGACCGGCACGCCGTCCGAGACGGTCGACGCGCTCACGGCCGAAGACGTAGCCGGGATCACGTACGTGATCGCTGAAGGCTCCGAACTCACCTACACGGTGCGCGAGAAGCTCGCCAGTCTGCCCGCCTCGAGCGACGCGGTCGGCCGCACGAACACCTTGTCGGGCGAGGTCACGCTGGACGGCGCAACCGCGATCAACGCCGACCTGAGCACGCTCGAGAGTGACCAGGACCGGCGCGACAATCGCGTGCGCACGATCTTCGCCAGCGATCCGATCGCCCAGTTCGTTGTCGATAACCTGGAGCTCCCCGACGAGTACGTGCCCGGCACCGCCTACACGGGCACTGTCACGGGCACGGCCACCGTTCGCGGCGTGGAGCGGCCGCTGACCTTCGAGATCGAGGCGCGGTTGCAGGGCGACGAGCTTCAGGTGGTCGCGCGGACGGACTTCACCTGGGACGACTTCCAACTCGAGCCGCCGAACTTCCCCGGCATCGTGCAGGTTGAGGACAACGTCCACATCGAAGTGCTGCTCATCGCCCTGGCGGATGGGGCAGCGACGGGCTAGCCGCCTGCGAACAGCGCGCTCTTCAGCGCGCGCGGCACGATGACGCGCAGCGCGCCCGGCGCAACCTCGAAGCGCATGGGCGTCTCGCCCAGGTACTCACCGTCCACCTGCACCGACAGGCCTGCCGTGCCCACCTCGAACGATGAGACAGGCTGGTACAGCACCTCCGGCCGCCGGTCGTGGCGTCCGAGCAGCACCCAGGGCGCGAGCCAGGCGAGGCGCAGCAGGCCGCCCCTGCGCAGCAGGCAGAGGTCGAGGCGGCCGTCGTCGGCGCGGGCGAGGTGGGTGAGGTTGAGCACACCAGCGTAGCTGCGCGTGTTGCCCAGCAGCAGCCAGTACAGGCCGTCCGACATCGATACGCCGTCCGCGGCCAGCTCTGCCGGCCTCGTTCGATACGTGATCGCGCGCTGGATGCCGTGGAGAAGGTACGCCGCCGCGCCGATACGGCGCTTCAGCGTCGACGACACCTCTCGCACGATCGTCGCGTCGAAGCCAACGCCGGCCATGAGCAAGAAGTAGCGTTCGCCGGCGCGTCCGAGATCGACCGTGCGGGTCTCGCCTTCGGCCAGCAGGCGGAGCGCCGGCTCGACCTTCTTCGGCAGGCGCGCCTCCTTCGCCCAGACGTTGGCGGTGCCGCCACGCACTACGGCCAGCGCCGTCGCCGATCGCGCGAGGCCGTTCGCCACCTCGTTCACGGTGCCGTCGCCACCGCAGGCGACGACCGCATCGAGCCCACGTTGCGCCGCGTCGCGGGCCAGCGCTGTCGCGTGGCCGGCCGCGTCCGTCGGCTGCAGAGCGATCTCCCATCCGTCGAGCGACCCGGCGGCGGCGCGCAACCGATCGAGCGGCGGCGCTTTGCGCGCTGCCGGGTTGTAGATCGCGAGGGCGCGCTTGGTCATGGGGGCATGGTCGAGGGTGAAGGGTCAGGGGTCAAGGACCCTGGTCGCTGGTTGCTGGTCGCTTGTCGCTTGTCGCTGGTACTGGCACCTGTAGAAGACGCAGGATGAGAGTGGGCAGCGCCCTATCCCGCGGCGTGAGGTTTGAGATGGAGCGGCGGTTGCCCTGGATGCTGAAGCGGCCTGCACCCGGGCTTGCATACAAGCGCTCAAGAAAGGACGTGATCTCTCCCACCCGCCCGCCCACGGATGTAGTAAATCCTGGGGGACACCCCCAGACCCCCGGCTGGGGCGCTGCGCCCCCAGCACCCCCGCTGGGTGTTCGCTGTTCGAGGTTTGAAGTGGGACAGGTTTGAGCGTGGGAGACCCTCAGCTTCGACCAGCAGCGCCTTGACGTGCGATTCGGGCGTCCAGGCTGAAGGCCTGCACTACAAGAATTGGGGTCCGACTGGGGGCACGGCTAGGCGCAGGAGTGGCCGAACTGCATGACGATGACGGAGATGTCGGCGGCGGTGACGGAGCCGTTGGGCGAGCCGCTGACGGCGCCGTTTGGCGAACGATCGAAGGCCGTGTGGTAGACGGGCGGCGCGGCGGGCTGCGTGAACAGCGGGATCGCCATGCTGCCGGTCGAGCCGAAGCGACCGACCACCCGCGACATGTCGGCTACGGTTATCGCAGCGTCGCGCACGTTGGCCGCGTCGGGCGTGTCGAAGAAGTCCCAGGGGTTGTTCGGGTCGCGTCCGCCGCCGCGCGGGACGTTCGCGCTGTTTTCATAGGCATCGTCGCAGCCGTCGCCGTCGGTGTCGATGCCGCTCGCCGGCGGCAGCGGCGGCGTGGGCGTGCGAGTGGGGGTCGCGGTTGGTGTGCTCGTTGGCGTGTGGGTCGCCGTGCGTGTCGCGGTCGGCGAGGTAGGGCCGGAGTAGCCGTCCTGCACGCCGCCGAAGTCGGTCGTCCAGTACCAGTCGTAGGTGGCGCTGGAGTTGAAGTAGCGGCCGATGCCGATCGCGGTGAAGTTGCTGCTGAGCATGTTGGCGTTGTGGCCGGGGCTGTCCAACCACTGATTGAACGTCGCCTGGGCGCCGGAGTTGCCCGCGGCGATGTTCTCGCCGAGGTAGGTGTTGAAGTTGTAGCCGCAATCGCGGATGCGCTGGTCCCAGGTGCGGTTGATCGGAGTGTCGTTGTGGGCGAAGTAGTTGTTGTCCGCCATGTGCTTCGACTTCCATGCGGCGGCCTTGTTCAGCTTGTCGGAGAGCTGGAGGGGCTGGCGGCCGTTGTTCGCGCGGTGCTGGTTGATCAGAACGAGGAAAAGCGCTTCCTCGCTGTCGATCGAGGCGTCGACTGTGCAGTTGGGGCCAGCCGAGGTGGGGCGGGCCGGCCAGCCGGCGATCGCCCCGAAGGCGAGGGCGGCAAGGGCAAGGAACAGGGCGATGCGACGCATCGGGCGGGGTCTCTCCTCCTAAGGGTCTTCCCTATAGAGATCGACCCGACCGCCAGATGCTGTTGCTATCCGGCGGGCTGTTTATGGAAAGTTGGTTGACAGCCTAGCTTCGATTCACTACAATAGATGACAAAGGCAGTCAGCTTTGTCGCTATTCCCGCCGACAATGCCCTGAAAGGGAGGACGTCATGGTTCGCGAGCTGACCCGTGAGGAGATGAGCGAGCTCGACCCGCTGGAAGCGGCGGAGATCGATAACTTCGAGAAAGAGGCGAAGGAGTTCGCTTCCGGTGGGGGTCTTGGCGACGACTTCCGGCCCTTCCGCCTGCAGCACGGCATCTACGGTCAGCGGCAGGACGACGCCCAGATGATCCGGGTGAAGATCCCGCACGGCACGATGACGGCGGAGCAGATGGACGTGCTGGGCGACATCGCGGACGACTACACGCCGCGCAAGCTGGGCCACGTCACGACGCGGCAGGACATCCAGTACCACTTCGTGACGCTGGAGGACACGCCGACGGTGATGCGCCTCCTCGCGCAGTCGGGCCTGACCACGCGCGAGGCGTGCGGCAACACCGTGCGCAACGTCACGGCCGACCACATGTCGGGCGTCTGCCCGGACACGGTCTTCGACGTCACGCCCTACGCGGAGGCGGCGGCGCAGTTCTTCCTGCGCAACCCGATCTGCCAGAAGCTGCCGCGCAAGTTCAAGATCGCGTTCTCGGCCTGCCAGCACGACCACGGCCTGGTGCCGATCCACGACCTGGGCGCTACCGCGGTCATCAAGGACGGCAGGCGCGGCTTCCGCGTCACGGTCGGCGGCGGGCTGGGCGCCGCGCCGATGGTCGCGGAAGTGCTCCAGGAGTTCGTGCCGGAAGACGAGCTGCTCCGCGTCACGGAGGCGACGATCCGCATCTTCGACCGGCACGGCGAGCGCAAGAACCGCAACAAGGCGCGCATCAAGTTCGTCGTCAAGAAGTACGGCATCGACGAAGTGCGCCGCCTGATCCGCGAAGAGGTCGACACGCTTCCGCCGGCCGAGAACGGCAACTACCGCGCGCCGGTGTGGTCGTTCCTCGAGGAGGATGCCTCGCATCCGTCGGCCGCGTCGCTCGGGCAGAACGGGCACGCCCCGCAGTCCGGGTTCGAGGCGTGGAAGCGGACGAACGCGCTGCCGCAGTTGCAGCCGGGCTTTCACATGGCGTACGTGCTGCTCCCCATCGGCGACCTGACCGGAACACAGTTCCACCAGATCGCCGAGATGGCGCGCAAGTACTCCGGGGGCAAGGCGCGCACCACCGCGAACCAGAACATGGTGCTGCGCTGGGTGCACGAGGAGGACCTGCCCTCGCTCCACGCCGATCTGATTGAGGCGGGCCTGGCCGAGGACGGGGCGCTCACGCTCACCGACGTGATGACCTGCCCCGGCGCGGACACGTGCAGCCTCGGCGTGACGTCATCGAAGGGGCTGGGCACTGCCCTGCGCGATTCCCTTCGCGCCTCCAACGGTCACTTCAAGGACGACCCGCTGGTCGAGCAGATCCGGATCAAGATCAGCGGCTGCCCCAACTCGTGCGGCCACCACCACATCGCCGACATCGGGTTCTACGGCAACGCCGTCCGCTCCGGCGAGCGCATGGTGCCTTCGTTCTCGATGCTGATCGCGGGCAAGGGCGACGGCCCGGACGCGCGCATCGCCAAGCACGTGATGAAGATCTCAGCGAAGCGCGTGCCGGACGCCGTCAACAGCCTGATCGACCACTACCGCGGGGACCGCAACGAGGGCGAGCCGTTCGGCGACTGGGCGATTCGCGTCGGCAACCCCCACATCCAGGAGGTGCTCGCGGAGTACAAGGAGATGCCGGTCTACGAGAAGGACCCGATGGCCTTCGTCGATTGGGGCGCCACTAAGCTCTTCAGCCTGGACGACATGGGCGAAGGGGAGTGCGCGGTCTAGGCCGAACACGACACGCCAGGTGAACTCGGACAGCGCTCGCCTACGGCGAGCGCGTCCATGACTACGGGAGAGGGCATGACCCAGGTGAAGACCTACACTGCTGACGAGCTGGCGGCGATCAGCGCGGAGATGGAGGAGCAGACCCCCCGCGAGATCCTCCGGTGGGCGGTCGACGAGTTCTTTCCCGACGTCTCGCTGGCGTGCAGTTTCGGAGGCCCGTCCGGCATGGTGCTCATCGACATGATCGCCGAGATCGAGCCGCGCGTGGAGGTCTTCTACATCGACACCGACTTTCTGTTTCCGGAGACGTACGCGACGCGCGACCGCGTCATCGAGCGTTACGGCATCCGGCCCGTCGCCTACAAATCGCAGCTCACGCCGCAGGAGCAGGCGGCCAAGTACGGCGATGAGCTGTGGCTGAGCAATCCCGACCTCTGCTGCGGCGTGCGGAAGGTGGAGCCGAACCGCCGGGCGCTCGCCGGTAAGCGGGGCTGGATCTCGGGCCTGCGTCGCGACCAGGCGACGACGCGTCGTGACACGCCGGCTGTCCAGTGGGTGAACCAGTTTGAGCTGGTCAAGATCAACCCGCTGGTTCGCTGGACGGAGGGCGACATCTGGGCCTACATCGTCAAGCACGACGTGCCCTACAACCCGCTCCACGACCAGAACTACCCCAGCCTCGGCTGCACGTACTGCACACGAGCGGTCAGTCCGGGCGACGACCCGCGCTCCGGCCGCTGGCAGGGGAACGACAAGGTGGAATGTGGCATCCACCTGGACGGCGGGCTCGTGCCCATCGCCCGGGGTGAAGAGATTACAGGATAGAAGGGAAGGACATGCACGAATCCGGCTTCACGATCTGGTTCACCGGGCTCTCCGGCGCGGGCAAGACGACCATCGCCGAGCAGCTCGATCGCGTCCTGCGCGACCGCGGCCTCAAGGTCGAGAGTCTGGACGGCGACGTGGTGCGCACGCACCTGAGCAAGGGCCTCGGCTTCAGCAAGGAGGACCGCGACACGAACATCCGGCGCATCGGGTTCGTCTGCCACCTGCTCTCGCGCAACGGAGTTGTCGCCATCGCCTCCGCCATCTCGCCCTACCGCGATATTCGAGACGAGGTGCGCGCGGAGATCGGCGACTTCGTCGAGGTGTACGCGAAGTGTCCGCTGGAGGTGCTCACAGAGCGCGACGTGAAGGGCCTCTACGCCAAGGCGATCAAGGGCGAGATCAAGAACTTCACCGGCGTCTCCGACCCCTACGAGGAGCCGCTCAACGCGGAGGTCGTGCTGGAAACGGATAAGGAGACGGAAGCCGAGAGCCTGACGAAGCTCGTCGGGAAGCTGGAGGAGCTGGGCTACCTTGCGCCGCTCTCGGAGCCGGTGAGCTAGGCCATGGCGGAAGCGACGGTTTCACTCGACACCCTGATCCCGCCTCACGGCGGGACGCTCATCAATCGGGAAGTCACCGGCGACGAAGCCGCCGCGCTTGCCGGGAAGGCACGCTCGCTGCCCGCGCTTCGCCTGAACTCGCGGACGCTCTGCGACCTGGAGCTGCTCGCGATCGGCGGGTTCAGCCCGCTCGAAGGCTTCATGACGAACGCGGAGTACCGCTCGGTCGTCGACGCGATGCACCTGCCGGACGGGCTGCCCTGGTCGCTGCCAGTGACGCTCGCCGCGTCGCGTGAGGAAGCGGCGTCGCTGCGGGATGGCGCGCAGGTGGCGCTGGCCGACGCCGACGGCGCGCCGCTGGCGGTGCTCGACCTGGAGGAGCGCTTCGACTACGACAAGGAGCGCGAGGCGAAGCTCGCTTACGGCACGACCGAGGACGCCCACCCGGGCGTCGCCGCGCTGTACGCTCAGGGCGACGCGCTGCTGGCGGGGCGCGTGACCGTCTTCCGCCGGCCGCCGGCCGCTTTCGCGGAGCACCGATTGACGCCTGCTCAGACGCGCGCGGCGTTCGTCGAGCGGGGCTGGCGAACGGTCGTCGGCTTCCAGACGCGGAACCCGGTCCACCGGGCGCACGAGTACATCCAGAAGTGCGCGCTGGAGATCGTCGACGGCCTGCTGCTCCACCCGCTCGTCGGGGACACGAAAGGCGACGACATCCCCGCCGACGTGCGCATGCGCTGCTATCAGGTGCTGCTGGACGGCTACTACCCAGCGGACCGCGTGCTCCTGTCGGTGCTGCCCGCCGCGATGCGCTACGCCGGCCCGCGCGAGGCGATCTTCCACGCCATCGTGCGCAAGAACTACGGCTGCTCGCACTTCATCGTCGGGCGCGACCACGCCGGCGTTGGCAGCTACTACGGCACGTACGACGCGCAGAAGATCTTCCTGGAGTTCGCGCCGGGCGAGCTGGGCATGACGCCGCTCTTCTTCGAGCACACGTTCTTCTGCCGCGCCTGCGAGGGCATGGCGAGCAGCAAGACCTGCCCGCACGAGAACGATCAACGCATCGCGCTCTCCGGCACCAAGGTGCGCGAGCTGCTCGCGGCGGGCGAGGCGCCGCCCCACGAGTTCACCCGGCCCGAAGTGGCGCAGGTGCTGATCGAGGCGATGTCACGGACGGTGCCTGCGGGAGGCTAGGTGAACGAGCCTGAGGCCCGTAGCGGCATCGTCCTCGCGCCCCGAGTCTTCGTCCACCCCGATGCGGCGGAGGAGCAGGTGACGAAAGCCGAGGCCGCGACCCCAGGGCACGCGACTCCAGGCCGGCTCCGGCTCGCCGGGCCAGTCGCCCTGCGAGTCGTCTACGTCGTTGGCGCGCTGGCGCTCTTCATCCTCTCGCTGGAGTTGATGAAGTCGGGGGCGCGAGGGCTGGAGCCGATCCTCGAACGAATTTCGGCGGATGGCGCGGCGGGCATGCTCGGTTTCGGCTGGCTGGGATCGTACATCGTCCTGAGCGGGTCGCCGGTCGCGGCGATCTCGCTCAGCCTCTTCAGCGGCGGCGTCGTCAGCGACATCGAGAGCTTCGCGATGATCAACGGCAGCCGGCTCGGGGCGTCGTTCATCGTGCTGTTCGTGGGCTTCATCTACTATCTCACGCGCAAACGCGACCCGGACAGCATCTACATCGGTGTCGTTGCGCTGCTCACGGCGTTCACACTCTGGGCGCCCGTCGTGCCCATCGGCATACTGGTTCTGCGCGAGGGCTGGTTCGACGGTGTGAGCGCCGGCTCGCCGGGCGCGCTGGTGTCGCTCGTCGACGTCATCTACGACCCGATCGTGGCGCGCGCCGACGACCACCTGCCGCGCCTGGCGCTCTTCGCGCTGGGAGTGCCCGTGCTGCTGGGCTCGTTCTTCGTCTTCGACCGCGTGCTGCCCAACCTGGAGAGCCCGGGGCCGACCTTCGAGCGGATCTCGCGGCTGGCCAGCCAGCGCCTGCCGATGTTTGGCTTCGGCGCGGGCGTGACCCTGCTCACGCTATCGGTCTCTCTCTCGCTGACGATTCTCGTGCCGCTCACGCTCAAGGGCTACTTGCGCCGCCAGCACCTGATCCCCTACATCATGGGCGCGAATATCGCGACCTGGATCGACACGCTGTTCGCGTCGCTGTTGCTGGACACTCCGCACGCGTTCACCATCGTCTTCACGCAGATGGTCGTGGGCGCCGCCATCTCGCTCTTCGTGCTCATCTTCCTCTATGGGCCGTACTCGCGCGCGATCCTTACGCTCGCCCACAAAGCGACGGCGAACCGCCGTGGGTTCGTGGTCTTCCTCAGCGCGATCCTGCTGATGCCGCTGCTACTGCTGGCGGTGTGAGGGCCCTTGGGAGCGCCTGTGGGACATGCTATAATTGTTGATGAAGATAGTAAACTTTGAATCTGTGAAAGCGTGAGACGTGAAGGTATCCACTAAGGGTGACTACGGGGTGCGCGCCCTCGTCGAGCTGGCCCATCGCTACGGGCAGGGCCCGGTGCAGAGCGCCGAGATCGCCTCGCGCCAGGAGATCCCGGAGCCGTACCTGGACCAGCTCCTGACGCAGCTCCGCCGCGCCGGCTTCATTCGCAGCGTGCGCGGCCCCCAGGGCGGCCACGCGTTGATCCGCGAGCCCGACGAGGTGAAGCTGAGCGAGGTGATGAGCGCGCTCGAAGGATCGCTGGCGCCGATCGCGTGCGTGGACGATCCAAAGGCCTGCACCAGATCGGGCGGCTGCGTCCAGCGCGAGGTCTGGGAACGCGTGCGTGACGCCACATTCGATATCCTAAACGGCGTATCGATCGCCGATCTTGCCGAGAAGGAGCGCGAGCACAGCCACAATGGTGGACGCTACTACATCTGACCTGCGCGAGCTGAAGCCTTCGGTGCGCTCCGGCGAGGAGATCGCCGGCAGCGTGCTCGATCTCGTGGGCAACACGCCACTCGTGCGGCTGCAGCGCGTCGTGCCGGAGGGCGCGGCCGAAGTGCTCGCCAAGCTCGAGTCGGCCAACCCGGCCGGCAGCGTCAAGGACCGGATCGCCTTGAGCATGATCGAGGACGCGGAAGCGCGCGGCACGCTGACACCCGGCGCGACGATCGTCGAGCCGACGAGCGGCAACACCGGCATCGGCCTGGCGATGGTCGCCGCGGTCAAGGGCTACCGCCTGATCCTGACGATGCCGGAAGACATGAGCGTCGAGCGCCGCAAGCTCTTCACGCGCTTCGGAGCGGAGCTCGTCCTCACCCCCGCCATCGAGGGGATGTCGGGCGCCGTCTTCGCCGCCCAGGAGATGGTGGAGAAGCACGGCTACTTCATGCCCCAGCAGTTCAACAACCAGGCGAACCCGGAAGCGCACCGCCGCACCACCGGGCCCGAGATCCTGAAGGCCACGGACGGGCGGATCGATGCCTTCGTGGCGGGTGTGGGCACCGGCGGTACGATCACCGGTGTCGGCGAAGTCCTGAAGCAGCAGACCCCGGACGTGCTCATCGTCGCGGTGGAGCCGGCGCGCTCGCCCGTGCTCGCGGGCGGCAAGGCGAGCCTCCACGGCATCCAGGGCATCGGCGCGAGCTTCGTACCAGGCGTGCTCAATCGCGAGATTTACGACGAGCTTGTCGCCGTGACCGACGAAGACGCCTTCGCGATGTGCGCGCGTCTGACGAAGGAGGAGGGCCTGCTGGTGGGTATCTCCGCCGGCGCCAACGTGCTCGCCTCGATCCAGATCGCCGCGAGGCTCGGCGCGGGCAAGCGGGTCGTTACGATTTTGCCCGACACGGGCGAGCGGTACCTGAGCGTGAACCTGTGATGGTTGGGAGCATTTCGACGCACACCTGCACGTGTAGCCCGGGGTCTTGAGACCCCAAGGGCGAAGCCGCCCGGGCTGAAGACCCCGCCAGACCTGCAACAGACGCAAGCATCGCCGGACTCAGCGAGCAACCGGCGAGAGCAGACAGACTCCCAGGTGGAGGACAGATCGATGAGCGTAACAGTCTATATTCCCACCCCGTTTCGCAGGATGACGGGGAACCGAGCGTACATCCCGGTGGAAGGCGAGACGATCGCCGAAGTGCTGGACAACCTGGACCACCAGTTCCCAGGCGTGCACGACCTGATCTACAGCAGCCAGCACGAGCTGCCGGCGCACATCAACATCTACGTGAACAACCAGGAGATCACCAGCTTGCAGGGCGACGCCACCCGCCTCTCCGAGGGCGACCAGATCGCGATCATCCCCGCCATCGCGGGCGGCAGCGCCGGCGACGGCGGCGGCGACGGGGCGCAGCCGATCGTGCTGACGCCGGAGCAGGTGAACCGCTACTCGCGCCACATCATCATGGGCCCGGTGGGCAGCACGGGCCAGCGCAAGATCATCGGGTCGAAGGTGCTGATGGTCGGCGCGGGCGGGCTCGGCTCGCCGGTGGCGCTCTACCTGGCACTCGCGGGCGTCGGCACGCTCGGCATCGTCGACTTCGACGTCGTCGATCTGTCGAACCTGCAGCGGCAGATCCTCCACCAAAACGACGACATCGGCAAGCCGAAGGTCGTCTCGGCGAAGGAGACGCTGAACGCCTACAACCCGGACGTCAACGTGATCACCCATGAGCTGCCCCTCACGTCCGACAACGCAATCGAGATCATCTCGCAGTACGACATCGTGGTGAACGGAGCGGACAACTTCGCGGCGCGCTACCTGGTGAACGACGCCTGCGTATTTCTCAAGAAGCCGCTGGTGGACGGCAGCATCCTCCTCTTCGACGGCCAGGCTACGACATACCTGCCGGGTAAGGGCTGCTACCGCTGCCTCTTCCCGCAGCCGCCGCCGCCCGGCCTGGTGCCGAGCTGCGCGGAGGCGGGCGTGCTGGGCGCGCTCTGCGGGCTGGTCGGCTCGATCCAGGCGACGGAGGCGCTGAAGCTCATCCTTGGCATCGGCGACCCGCTCAGCGGGCGCCTCCTGATCATCGATGCGCTCTCGATGGAGGTCCGCGCGCTCAAGATCCGGCGCGACCCGAACTGCGTGGTCTGCGGCGACAACCCAACGGTGACCGAGCTGATCGACTACGACGCGTTCTGCGGCGCCGCGCCTCATGCCGACGCGGTATCCGCCGAAGCGTAGGGTGCGCACGGCCGGTGGACGGGGTATATTGTGCCGCACCGCCAACTGAAGTCGGCGGCGTGGCATGATGACGGTCATTCGGCTGCGGGCCGAGACCTCAGGGGTGGAGGAAGCATGGCAGTTGAAGTACGCGTGACGGCAACGCTCCAGAACCTCGTTGGGGGGAAGAGTGTGAACGGCGACGGGACGACCGTGGGCGAGCTGCTGACGGACCTGGACTCACGCTATCCTGGCTTTCGCGCCCAGATCAGCGGCGAGGACGGCCAGCTCCACCGCTTCGTCAACATCTACCTGAACGACGAAGACATCCGCTACCTCCAGGCGCTCGAGACCCCGCTCAGCGAAGGCGACGTCGTGTCGATTCTCCCCGCGCTGGCCGGCGGCGGCACGCCAGCCGCATGATCTCCGAGCCGGTCGAGACCTGGATGAACCTCAAGCGGCTCGCTGCCACGGGATACGGCACGGGGGCCGTGCTGAACGACGTGGAGCGCGGCAAGCTCGGCATCTCGCCGAGCTTCCTTGTGTTCAGCGACGGCCACAACAAGCGCAGCGGATGGATCCTGCGCGACCGCGTCGACGCCGTCCAGGTCGAAGAGAACGTGATCCGCCTGCTCGCCGCCGGGGTCGTCTATCACCTGGAGCTGGAAGGCGCAGCCGACGCAACGAAGCTCAGCGAACTGCTGAGCGACGAGCCCGGCCCCGACGAGGACGAGGACGCCTAGCGCGATGCTGTACGCCAGCCTCATCGACACCATCGGCAACACGCCGCTCGTGGAGCTGCAGCGGCTCAGCCCGAAGCCGGGCGTGCGACTGTTCGCCAAGCTCGAAGGGCAGAACCCGACAGGCTCGGTCAAGGACCGCATCGCCAAGTACATGATCGAGGCGGCGGAAGCGTCGGGGGCGCTGACGCCGGACCGGATGGTGCTTGAGCCGACGAGCGGCAACACGGGCATCTCGCTGGCGATGATCTGCCGGATCAAGGGCTACCGGCTGAAGGTCGTGATGCCGGAGAGCGTGAGCGAGGAGCGCTCGCAGCTCCTGCGCGCGTTCGGCGCGGAGATCGTGCTGTCGGAAGGGCTCAAGGGCACGAACGGGTCGATCGCCGTCGCGCAGCAGATGGCGGCGGACGAGCCGAACTACTTCATGCCCTACCAGTACGGCAACGAGGCGAACCCGCGCGCCCACTACGAGACCACCGGCCCGGAGATCCTGCGCGACGTGCCGGAAATCGACGTCTTCATCGCGGGGCTGGGCACCGGCGGCACCCTAACCGGCGTCGGCCACTTCCTCAAGGAACGCAAGCCGGACGTGAAGGTCGTCGCGTGCGTGCCCCACCCGGGCGACCTGGTGCAGGGCCTTCGCAGCCTGGAGGAGGGCTTCATCCCGCCCGTCCTCGACGAGACCGTGCTCGACGGCAAGATCGTGATCGACTCGCGGACGTCGTTCGCCGCGACGAAGGAGCTGACACAGAAGGAAGGCGTCTTCGCCGGCATCTCCGCGGGCGCTGTCCTGCGCACCGCCCAGCGCGTCGCGGAGCGGCTCGATAGCGGGAACATCGTCATGCTGCTCGCGGACGGTGGCTGGAAGTACCTCTCGACCTCACTCTGGAGCAAGGACTACGCCGACCTCAAGGAAGAGGAGATCGAGGGGAAGGTCTGGTGGTAGCAAACGCGCTAGCATTCGACATCAAAGAGACGACCACGCGGCTGAGCGACTCGCTGAGGACGATCGAGTGGGCGGTGTCACTCGTACCGGAGCAGTGGACGCACCGGCTGCCAGAGCACTACCCAGCGGACGCCTGGAGCGTAGCAATGAACATCGCGCACCTGGTGACGTACGAAGAAGGTCTGGCAGCGCCGATGCTGGAGGCCCTCGCCGCCGGATGCGACGGCACCGATGTGGTTGCCTCCGCGGACGAGCGGCTCGCCGACGCCGTCGCGATCGCCGATCAGCCGCTCGATGCGCTCATGGCGCGGTTGCGGTCGGCGCGGGGGCGGCAGATCGAGGTAGTGAAGGACTTTCCTGCGGAACGTTTCAGCGCGCCCCTGACCCCGCTTTGGGGCCGGCACTACCCACTCTACGGCGACCATCTGCACTCAGCCGGTTGGGTGGCGAGCAAGACGTTCCAGCACACGTGGGAGCACGGCAATGCCATCCTGCGCGTCGCTCTCTATGCTCCGCGATGAGATGTTGACTTAGTCGATAGGCTTCGATACCTTTGAAGCGGCGGGGCTCCCGCCACCACATCGCATATCGCAAGGAGGTACACACGATGCCCGGACGGGAAGACGTGCTGGTCACCACAGATTGGGTCGCCGAGCACCTGAAGGACGCCAAGGTGAAGCTGATTGAGGTCGACGTGGACACCACAGCCTACGACGAAGGCCATGTCGAAGGCGCTGTCGGCTTCAACTGGACGAGCCAGCTCCAGGACCAGGTGCGCCGCGACATCGCGACGAAGGGGCAGATCGAGCAGCTCTTGAGCGAGGCCGGCGCGAACAACGACGACACCATCGTCCTTTTCGGCGACAACAACAACTGGTTCGCCGCGTACGCGTTCTGGCTGCTGCGCATGTATGGCCACCAGAACCTGAAGCTGATGGACGGCGGGCGGAAGAAGTGGCTGGACGAAAGTCGCCCGACGACCAAGGACGCGCCGAAGCCCGCCCGCGCCAGCTACAAGGCGAAGGACGCCGACCTGAGCCTGCGCGCCAAGCGCGACGAGGTGCTCGCCGGCATCAGCGACGGCAAGCACGCGCTCGTCGACGTGCGATCGCCGGACGAGTACAACGGCAAGATCATGGCGCCGCCCGGCCTGCAGGAGACAGCCCAGCGCATGGGCCACATCCCGACAGCGCAGAGCGTGCCGTGGGCACAGGCCGTGCGCGAGGACGGCACCTTCAAGTCGGACGACGAGCTGAAGGCGCTGTACGCGCCGAAGGGCGTGACGGGCGACAAGGACGTGATCGCCTACTGCCGCATCGGCGAGCGCTCTTCGCACACGTGGTTCGCGCTCAAGTACCTGCTCGGCTACCCCAACGTCAAGAACTACGACGGCTCGTGGACGGAGTGGGGCAGCATGGTCGACATGCCGATCGAGAAGTAGGCAACCGCGCCGAAGATCCACGCTCCAGATGTCCGAGGAACGACAGATCACGTCGAGCAAGCCGCGCATGCCCGCGGCCTACGGCCTGGGCGCGGCGACGACGCGGCCTGGCGAGCGGCTGTCGTGGGAGCGCGCCGGCGAGCTGCTCGCTGCGTCGAAGAACTACTGGGTGTGCACCAGCCGCCCGGACGGCCGCCCCCATGCGATGCCGGTCTGGGGGCTCTGGCTCGACGGCTGCGTCTACTTCTCGACCGGGCGCGACTCGCGCAAGGCGCTGAACCTCGCGGCCCAGCCGTACGCGGTCGTCCACCTGGAGAGCGGCGATGAGGCGGTGATCGTCGAGGGAACGGTTGCGGAGGTGCGCGGCGTCTCGATCCTGGAGCGCCTGCACAGCGCGTACGAGAAGAAGTATGGCATGCGGCCGGACCTGAACGCGCTGAAGGCGGCGTTCTACGTCGTTCGACCGAAGGTGGTCTTTGGCTGGCTGGAGCCCGACTTCCCGGAGAGCGCGACCCGCTGGCGGATCGAGGATGGTCGCTAGCATGGCCGACGACGCGAACCCTTACGTCGCGCTGCTCTACCGGCGCGCGTTTGCCGCGCAGGACCCCGCGCTGGTGCAGGTCAGCTTCGACGTGGCGGTCCTCGACAGGTATCGCGGGCAATCGAACTACTCGCTGATCCGCACGAACAGCGCCGGCCGCCTCAAGCGCGAGGGCGCCTGGGCGATCGACTTCGGCATCAGCGAAGACGACCGCACGATCCACGCGGGGCTGCAAGAGCTGTTCCACGCCCTGCCGGAGCCGGAGCGGGAGCACTGGGCGCTGCACGTCGCGACGCTGCCCATGAGCCGCAACTTCCTCCAGATGCGCCTTTCGGCGGGCGCGTGCATCGACGACGGCGAGGTGCGGGACTGGGCGTGAGGGCGCCCCGTTTGAGGGCGCTACTATAGGAGAAGACGATGCTGACGATACCGCGCCAGTGTTTCGACGAGATCGCCGCCCACTCCAACCAGGAGTACCCGAACGAGTGCTGCGGCATCCTGATCGGCGCAGGTGACGAGATCCGCGAGGTGCTGCGCGGGCGCAACGTGCTGGAGAGCCCCTACAAGTACCAGATCCACCCACTGGACGTGCGCAAGGCCGACGACCTCGCCCGCGAACGCGACCTCGACATCCTCGCGTTCTACCACTCGCACACGGCCATCGACGCGACGAAGGTGACCGAGGCGTACCCCTCTGAGACCGACATCAACCACGCGAAGGCGATCCAGAACCTCTTCCAGGGCTACTACTTGATCATGACGCTCAAGGACCGCGACGCGCCGGAACTCCGCGCCTTTCGGATCATCGACGGAACGGTGGACGAGCAAGAGCTGCAGATCGTCTAGTCTCGAAGGAGGCCGGTCGTGGCCAACGAGGCCTCCGCAGCGCGTTCTCCGTCGAGCGGCAGGTGCAGATCAGCGCGCCGATGACGTAGTGGCCGCGATTCCTCGGCCGGCGACGACGGGCGGCCGGCGCGCGTTGTCGCGATGCGTGGGAGGGGTAGGAGGCGAACAGCCCCGCAGTCTTCGGGCGGGACATTCTGGTGGACATTCCTTTGGACACGCCCTAGGCCAAAACTGCTATAATCGTATCTGGATTCAGCGAGTTCATGGGGACATTCCTGTGGATATTTTGCTGGACATTTGCGATAGCGAGGACCTATTCTGCCTGTCTGGAATGTCACTTTTGACACTCGTGTCGATGTCGGAGCGCCGGACATCGTTGCTGCGGCTGCGCAGGCCGAGGCACTTGCGCGCGTCATCCGAGAGATCCCGATTCCCCCCGCGGTACAGCATCGAATCGACGCGCTGAACATTCTCAGAGCTGTTCGAGGGACGACAGGGATCGAGGGCGTCGAGCTGTCGGAAGAGGACGTCCGGCGCATCATTTCATCGCCTCCGCCCGCCGGCGCAGCTACCTCCAGTCGCGCCAGAGAAGAGCGGGAGGTCAGGAATGCCGCGCGCGTGATGGAGTACGTTGCTGAGGTGATCCGAGGAAACCCGGCGACCCCGCTCACCGAAGCCATGATCTGCAGGATTCATGAGCTCACCACCGAAGGCGTTGACTACCCGCACAACGAGCCAGGCCATTACCGCGAGCATCCCGCTTCCGCCGGCACGTACGTCCCTCCCCGAACCGGCGATGAGATCCGCTCCCTGATGAAGCAGTTCATCCAGTGGTTCAACGAAGGTCCGCCTCGCGCCTGGCCCACACCCGTCAGCGCTATCATCGCGCACTTCTATGTGGTCAGCATCCACCCCTTCGGCGATGGTAATGGCCGCACATCGAGGGCAGTCGAAAGCTTCCTCCTCTTCAGAAGCGGGATCAATGCTCGCGGATTCTACTCGCTGGCCAACTTCTACTATCAGAACCGAGCCGAATACGTGGCCTTGCTCGATAGAGTACGATTCGAGACCAACGGGAACCTGACGCCATTCGTCCGATTTGCTCTGAATGGGCTCGTAGAAGAGCTCACTGGCGTCCATCGGGCGGTGCTGGATGAAGTCAAGATCATCGCCTTCCGCGACTACGCCCGCGATCTCTTGATGGCTCAGCGGAAGCTGGGCACGAAGCCGGGCGAACGGCTGTACCACTTCTTGCTGGGCCTGGCCGGAGAGCCAGAGGTCTCGCTAACAGCCCTGCGAAGAGGCGGGCACTGGCTGTCAGAGTCCTACCGAAACGTTACGCCAAAGACGCTGAGCCGCGATCTCAACTTTCTGCTCTCCAATCACTTGGTGGTTGTTGATGGCGATACGATTCGAGCAAACCTTGACATCATGAACGAGTTCGTACCCTAGCCTGCGGATAACTCCTCATCGGGCGGCGACGGGCGGGCGGCGCTTCCAGAAGCTGGTCGCTTGTTCGAAGGCGTGGGCCAACTGGAGCACGCCGAAGTCGTCGTGGTGGCGACCGACGATCTGCACGCCGACGGGCAGGCCGTCCGTCGTGAATCCGCACGGTACGGAGATGGCAGGCAGGCCAACCACGGTGATGTAGTAACACGACTTCATCCAGTCGATGTACGTGCCCATCTTCACGCCGTTTATCTGCTCGACGTAGCGCTGCTCGACCGGGAACGGCGGCACCTGGTTCACGGGGAGAACCAGGAATTCGTACGTTTCCAGAAAGGCGCGCACGTGATGGAAGAGCGCGGTGCGCTTCACCTCGGCCCGCCCGACGTCCGCGCCGCTTAGCCGCTGGCCCTGCTCGATGTTCCAGAGGACAGTCTCCTTCATTTCGTGGCGGTGCTCCGCCAGCAGCCCGCCCAGGAGCAGCTCGAAGCTCCAGGCCCGCAGCGTGTGGAAGACCTCGTCCGCATCAGCGAAGTCGGGCTCGCCGTCCTCGACCTCGCAACCGAGAGACTCGAAGACGGGTCGTTGCGCGTCGATGACGGCGGTCACCGCCGGCTCGACCGGCAGCCCGCCGAGGTCGCGGCTCCAGGCAACGCGGACGCCGCGAAAGTCGCGCTCGAGCGGGCGCGAGAACGCGCTGCCAGGCTCGCTGATGGAGATCGGCGATCGCGGATCAGGACCGGCGATCACGCTGAGCATGAGCGCGACGTCCTGAACCGCGCGCGCCATCGGGCCCTGAACGTCCAACGTCGCCCATGCGGCTCTGGCGGGCCAGATGGGCACCCTGCCCGGCGACGGCCGGAACCCCACCACATTGCAGAAGTTGGCCGGGTTGCGCAGCGACCCACCCATGTCCGAACCATCGGCGAGCGGGACCATGCCGCACGCAAGGGCCACCGCCGCGCCGCCGCTGCTGCCACCGCAGGTCTTGGTTGTGTCGTACGGATTGAGGGTCTCGCCGAAGACTTCGTTGTAGGTCTGCGATCCGGCGCCAAACTCGGGAGTGTTCGTCTTTCCGATCGTGATCGCTCCCGCGTTCCGCAGCCGCTCAACAATCAGGGCGTCCTCGTTCGGCACGAAGTCCCTGAAGATCGGCGAGCCGAAGGTTGTACGGATGCCCTTCGTGAGGGTCATGTCCTTGTGGGCGACCGGTATCCCGTGCAACGGGCCCACGTCGTCGCCCTTGGCGAGCGCTTCGTCGGCGTTCGCGGCGCGCGCCAGCACCTGCTCGGCTACCAGCGTGACGACGGCGTTCACGAGCGGGTTGACGCGCTCGATCTGTTCGAGGTGAGCCTGCACGATCTCTCGGGACGACAGCTCCCTTGCGCGGACCAGCCGGGCCAGGTCCGTCGCTGAGAGAAAGCAGATGTCCATACGAGGCACGACTGGCTCCAGTCAGGAAGCGATGGCCGGGAAGACGGGCACGCGGCGCTCTGTGGCCATGGTACACGTCTGCCGCGTCTCTGGCACGATTGGGCAGATACCGCAATAATGTACGGCCAGCACAGAACCAGGTCCCCTGAGGTGACTGCCGATGCCGCCGACCATGACGTTTTCGTCCAAGATCTTTCCTGTTGAGACGATCAAGATCGCCGGCGGCGAGGAGCAGGTCGTCAAGGGCGGGCGCGACCTCTTTCCCCTCCTTCCCACGGCCTTCGAGGGCATCGAGCAGATAGGCGTCATCGGCTGGGGCTCGCAAGGGCCGGCCCAGGCGCAGAACCTCCGCGACTCGCTGGAGGGGACCCGGATCAAGGTAAAGGTCGGCCTGCGCGCCGGCTCGAGCTCTATGGCCGACGCGCGCGAGGCCGGGTTCACTGAGGAAAAGGGCACCCTGGGTGAGATGTTCGAGGTCGTCCGCGAGTCTGACCTCGTTCTCCTCCTGATCTCGGACGCAGCACAGGCCGAATTATATGAGCAGGTTCTCGACGCCATCCGCCCCGGCGCGACCCTCGGCCTCTCCCACGGATTTCTTGTCGGCCACATGAAAAACGTCGGGGCGAAGTTCCCGGCGACGATCAACGTCATCGGTGTCTGCCCGAAAGGGATGGGCCCCTCGGTCCGGAAGCTCTACATCCAGGGCAAGTCCGTCAACGGCGCGGGCATCAACGCGAGCTTCGCGATCGAGCAGGACGTCGACGGGCGCGCCGTCGACCTCGCGCTCGGCTGGTCTGTCGGGCTGGGCTCGCCGTACACGTTCCAGACGACGCTCGAGTCGGAGTACAAGTCCGACATCTTCGGGGAGCGCGGCATCCTCCTGGGCGCCGTTCACGGTGTCATCGAGAGCCTCTACAGCCGGTTCGCAAGCCAGGGCATGACCAAAGAGGACGCCTTCCTTCACTCCGCCGAGGCGATCACGGGGCCGATCTCCCGCATCATCTCTCGCCAGGGGATCATGGGCGTCTACGAGGCGCTGGGCGCCGACGGCCATCCGAGCTTCGACGCCGCTTACGCGGCGACCTACCCTGTCGCCAAGGAGCTCCTGGCCGAGATCTACGACGAAGTCTCGAGCGGTAACGAGATCCGCAGCGTGATCATGGCCGGCGAGCGCCTCAAGAAACGTCCGATTGGCAAGATCGACGGTACGGAAACGTGGCGCGTCGGTCAGAAGGTGCGGGCCAAACGCGACGAGGACAGCATCCCGCTCGATCCATTCACCGCGGGCGTCTACATCGCCACGATGATGGCTCAGGTCGACACCCTCCTCGAGAAGGGCCACCCCTACTCGGAGATCGCGAACGAGAGCGTCATCGAGTGCGTCGACTCCTTGAACCCCTACATGCACGCCCGCGGCGTGGCTTACATGATCGACAACTGCTCGACCACGGCCCGGCTCGGCGCCCGCAAGTGGGCCTCGCGTTTCGACTACCTGATCACGGAGCAAGCGTACGTCGCCATTGACGACAAGGCGCCGCTGGACAACGACCTCGTGCCCGCGTTCAAGGGCCACGTCATCCACGAGGTCCTCGCCGAGTGCGCCAAGATGCGCCCGTCCGTCGACATCTTTGTGGAGTAGGGCCGCAAACTTGCGTTCCTGGATGGGTCGCATCTTCCGAAGGCTACTCCAGGCCCAGTGAAACATGAGCGTGAATCACGTCTGGCTTGTAACCGGACCCCCAGGCGCAGGGAAGACCACCGTGGCGCACCTGCTGGCAGGAACGATGGAGCGAGCCGCCCACATCGACGGCGACCTCTTGCGGCAATGCATCGTCACTGGAGGCGCGCGGCCAGAGCAGGAGCCCGCGGCCGCGGCGGTAAGGCAAATGGCGCTCAACGTCCGTAACCAGTGTCTGCTCGCGCGTTCCTTCAGCGAGGCGGGCTTCGTGGCAGTTTTGGATTACCTTGTCACGAGCCGAGAGCTTCTGGCGACGTACCAGGATGAACTCGAAGGACTGGGGCTTCATTTCGTAGTTCTTGCTCCCCGCCAAGAGATCTTGCTGAAGCGCGACCGGGGGCGGGCCGCCGTGCATGGCCACACCCATGAGGACTCGTTGTATCTGGCCAGCGTCTTGACAGGCGAGCTGCGAGACATCGGTCTCTGGCTGGACACGAGCGAATTGACTCCCGAAAGCACGGTCGACGAGATCCTCAAGCGGAAGCCGGAAGCCAGGGTGTAGCCACGGCAGACTGCGGTGTTCTCGCCCCCCTCACCATCGGCCCGCGCGAGTTCGTGTGGGGCGAGCGGACGTACCTGATGGGCGTGATCAACGTCTCACCGGACTCGTTCTCCGGCGACGGGCTGGCCGATGCCGACGCGGCGGTCGCGCAAGGCCGGCGCTTCGTCGAGGAAGGGGCGGACCTGCTGGACGTGGGCGGGCAGTCGACGCGGCCCGGTTTCGAGGAGCTGTCGCCGGACGAAGAGGCAGGCCGGGTGGTGCCGGTGATAGAGCGACTCGCGCGCGAGGTGGCTGTGCCCTTGAGCGTCGACACCTACAAGGCGCCGGTGGCGCGCGCCGCGCTCGAGGCGGGCGCCCACCTGCTCAACGACATCTGGGGCTTCCGCAACGACACCACCCTCGCGGAGTTGGCCGTCGAGTTCGGCGTGCCATGTGTCATCATGCACAATCAGCGGGGCAGGGAGTTCCGGGACGTGATCGGCGACATCCGCGCCGGATTGGAGGAGAGCATCGGCATCGCTGAGCGGGCCGGGCTGCCGCGCGAGCGGCTGATCGCCGACCCTGGCTTCGGCTTCGGCTGGACGGAGGCACAGAACCTGGAGATGCTGCGCCGGCAGGGCGAGCTGCGCGACCTTGGCCTGCCAATCCTCGCAGGTACATCACGCAAGTCGACGATCGGCGCAGTGCTCGGCGGCGTGGCAGCCGGCGAGCGCATCTTCGGCACCGCGGCGACGGTGGCGCTCGCTATCGCGAACGGCGCCGACGTCGTGCGCGTGCACGACGTGCGGGAGATGCGCGATGTGGCGCGGGTTGCGGACGCGGTGGTGCGCGGCTGGAGGAAGGAAGCGTGAACGAAGGTCTGCCCGTCGTCTACCTGGGACTGGGCTCCAACCTGGGAAACCGCCGGCGCAACCTGGCCGTGGCCCTGAGCCGGCTCGAGCCGCTCGTGCGCGTCGAGGCGGTATCGTCGCTGTACGAGACCGACCCGGTCGGCCCGCAGGACCAGCCCTCGTTTCTCAACGCGGCCTGTCGCGCGATCACGGGGCTGGGGGCGCGCGGGCTGCTGCGCCATATACAGGAAGTCGAGCGGGAGATCGGACGTCGCGCCGGCGAACCGTGGGGCCCGCGCCCGATCGACATCGACCTGCTGCTCTACGGCAACGAGGTGATCGACGAGCCGGGCCTGCAGGCGCCGCACGCCGAACTGGCGAAGCGCGCCTTTGTGCTCGCGCCGCTGGCGGAGCTTGCGCCGGACATCTCGCACTCGGCGCTCGGTCGGACGATCGGCGCGCTACTGAGCGAAGTCAGTCAAGAGGGTGTGCGAAAAGTGGAAGGGCCGGGCTGGGAGAACAAGTAAGGCGTTGCTGCCTCAAGAGAACGCGGGCTGGGGCTCCTCTTCCTCTTCCATGTCCAGCTCCGCAAGGTCCGGCTCCATGTTCGCCATGGTGTAGCCGACCCAGAAGAGCAGGCCGGAGACTGCAGCCATCGCGCTGAGCACCGGCAGTGCGACGGCGTAGTAGCTGCGGCGAACAACGCCGAGCGTGAAGACCAGCATCTGCAGAGCGGCCACCGCCATCAGCATCGAGCCGAGCGATTGTGAGCGTTCCATGGTGGTCGTCTCCCGCGAGCGCTAGCCCGCCTGGGCCTCCGCAGCCTTGCGCAGGTCGGGTGGCAGCAGGTTCGGGATGCCGTCTTCGATCGGGTAGGTCTCATTGCAGGCGGCGCAGAACAGGGCGCCGCGCAGCACCTCTTCCTCGTTCTCTTCATCGATGGTGAGCTGCAGCTCGCCCTTGCACATGGGGCAAGCGAGGATGTCCATCAGGTCCTTGCGCATCGCTATCTCCTCCTCAGTCTGAGAGTGACGAAGGCATTGTAGGCACCCAAACACCGGCGGTCAATGCGAGGCCGCCCCGCTGGGCACCGGTTGACGCCCTAGTGAAGCGCCAGCTACAGTAGCGGCGGAAGACAAGTTATGAGCGTGGCGGTATGAGCCGCATCGCTGTTGCCGCTTTCGGCCTTGCGCTGATGGCTTCGCTGGTGCTTGCTTGGCAGGCACCGGACGCGGCCGCCGACGCGCTCCTCTCCGCGACCACCGCGGTGACCTACGACGTCCGCCCGGACGACGGCGGCACCCGCGTCACCTGGCAGGTCGATCTGCGAAACAACGACCCCCAGACCGTGTACCGGGACCAGGGCTATATCTACTTCTACGACCGCTACCCGCTGCCCGTGCTGCGCGGCGCGACCGGCCTGACCGCGTCCGGGCCCGGCGGCGGCCTCAGCGTGACGACGCAGGACGCAGGCGAAGGGCCGGTCGTCTCGGCCATCGTGCGCTTCGACCGCAACCTCCACTACGGGCAAAGCTACTCGTTCAGCCTTTCGTACAGCCTCACGTCGGCCCGATCGGAGAGCCTGCTCGTGACGCCGCACTACGTGTTCGTGCCGGCCGTCACCACCGGCGACGCATCGACCGTTCGCGTGACCACGCCGGACGACGACGCCTGGGATGTTACGGTGGAGGCGGCGGACTGTCCGGAGACGGGCACCGGCGAGTATCAGTGCGAAGCGACCGACATGGCGGTCGCCGCGGCGATCGTCGAAGTCGCTCAGCCAGCCCTGCTGGAGAGCATCGAGACGTCAGTGGCGATGCCGTCCGCCACGCTTCCTGTCACCATTCGCTACTTCCCCGGCGAGCAGGACTGGGCCGATCACATGCAAGAGCTGACAACGGCGGCCCTGCCAGTCCTCGCCGAGCTCTTCGGCTCGCCGGCTGAGGACGCTTCGCGAGTCGAGATCGCAGAGCGCGGGCAGCGAGACATCCTGGGCTACGAAGGGGTCGCAAGCTGTTTGGCCGGGTCGTGCCGGATCGGTGTTTCGCCGATCGCGGACGACTTCGTCGCCCTGCACGAGCTGGCGCACCTGTGGACGACGCCATTCGATAGCCGCTGGCTCGCCGAGGGCCTGGCCGACTTCATGGCCGACCGCACCGCGGACCGGCTCGGCGCGCTCGTCTCCCGGGACGAGCGGCTGCCGCCGGAGCGCCTCATCGACCTGGCCCTCCACGATTGGGGCGGCATTAGGCGCCTCGTCGGGGCGACGGAGGAGGAGCGCATCCGGGAGCAGTCGGCGTACTTGGAGTCGCTGCGAATGTTCGAGACGCTTGAGGAACGGGTCGGGCTCGCCGCGATCCAGGAGGCCAACAGATCGGCGTTCGCGCGGGAAGAGCATAGCGTGGACAGCCGTTACTACCTCGACTTCTTGGAAGAGGCCGGCGGCGCGCCACTCGACGACCTCTTCCTTGCCGAGGTGTTCCCGCCTTCCTTCGCCTCGCAGCTCGAGGACCGGCGCGAGGCGCACACGCGCCTCGCCTTCATCACGACCGCGGCCGAGAACGTTGGCCTGCGCGTGCCCGATTCGATCCAGAAGGACGTCGATGACTGGGCGTTCGGTTCAGCGTTCGACCGGCTCGATGGCGCGCAGGACGCTCTTGGCGCCTACGCCGAGGCCCAGGACAAGGTCGCTGCGTCTCGCGATCTCTGGCAGCGCTTCGGCTTGCTGGGCGAGGACCCGGAGGGGGCGTTGGAGGAGGCCGCCGCGGCGTTCGGCGGGGGCGCATTCGCCGAATCCGGGCACCAGGCGGAGCGCGCGGGGTCGATGATCGACGACGCAGGCCAGAGCGCGCTCGTCCGGCTGCTGATGGTCCTCGCCGTGTGGGGCGGCGTCGTGGCGCTGTTCGCCGTGGCCTTCTTCGGCTGGCGACGCTTTCGCGGCCGGCGCCATCAGGCGGAATCGTCAGCCGGCTGAGCCAAGCGCGCTTCGGAGCTATAATGATGCGCCACGATGACCGAGCAGCCAGAGCGACGCGAGATTGACCTGCACCGGCGCGTCTGCGTGATTACGCCCGAGCGCATCGACATCCGGCCCGCCCGCAGCGCCGCCATCGCGCCACTGATCGGCTTCTTCCTGGGCGTGGGCGCGTTCCTGGCCGTGCTCTTCTGGCTGGAGGCGCTGCCCTTCTACCTCGCGCTGGCGTTGATGGGGGGCGCGATCATCCTCGTGCCATTCTCCGGTATGGGCTTCGTCTACTCGATCTACGGCGCCAACGTGGTCATCGACCGGACGAAGCAGACTGCGGTCTGGCAGCAGGGGCTGTTCGGGATGGGCGTGGGGACGTCGGACCTGGCGCCCTTTGCCAAGATCGAGCAGATCGAGGTGGATGAGCTCAGTCGCGACCCACAGGAGGGCCGCGCGCAGGACTTCGCGCAGTTCGAGATCGCCGTGCGCAAGACGAGCGGCCGCAGCCTCTCGCTGGGGCAGATCACCGTACCGCGCGCGGCCGCGGCTGAAGGGCTGGCACGCGCGCGCGCGCTTGGCGAGGCGGCAGCCGCCATGACGGAGCGCCCACTCCACATCGAGACGAGCGAGCAGCGTCGCCAGCGCCGCAAGTCGCGTGAGCGCGGCGCGGCCGCGGGCGTCTAGTCCCGGTATGACCGCCAACGTCGACGCTGATACGCCGCACCTCACCTTCGTCGTTCCCGCGTACAATGAGGAGCGCCGGCTGGTCGCCTCGCTCCAGCGGCTCATCGGGTTCGCCGCCGCGGAGCCGTGCGCGGTCGAGATCATCGTCGTGGACGACGGCAGCGCGGACCGCACGGCGGAGATCGCGCGGGAGGCGGCCTCCGGCATGCCCGCGAACGTCTCCCTGCGGCTCCTCCAGCACGAGCGGAACCGGGGCAAAGGCGCCGCGGTGCGCACCGGCGCGCTGGCCGCCCGAGGCGACTATGTCCTGTCCTTCGACGCTGACCTGGCGATGCCGCCCGAGGAGGCTTCGAAGCTGCTCGCGGCGCTGGAGGCGGGCGCGGGCGTCGCGGCGGGGACGCGCGTGCGGCCGGAGGGCGGCGACATGCGCGCGTCGCAACCGGCCTGGCGGCGCATCGGCGGGCGCCTGTTCGGGATGGTGCGGCGGCGGTTGCTGCTGTCGGACATCCAGGACACGCAGTGCGGCTTCAAGGCCTTCCGCCGCGACGTGGCGCAGGCGGTCTTCTCGCGCCAGCAGCTCGACGGCTGGGCGTTCGACCCGGAGGTGCTGTACATTGCCCGCAAGCTCGGCTACGAGATCGCGCAGGTGCCGATCGCGTGGGAGCACCAGGCGGACTCGCAGTTCCGGCTGGGCGCGCGGGCGGCGCTGCGCGAGATCCGAGACCTGCTGCGAATCCGGCGCATGCACCGCGGGCTGACGCCTCTGCCTAAGGCGGGGCCGAAAACGACGTAGGCGAAGCCTCTCGATCCGAAGGCCCTTGCATCCGAAGGCCAGGCTTTAACCTGGCGAACGTCGCCCCACCACGCCCGTAGCTGCAGACCTTCAGGTCTGCTGATCCACGGCGGGCAGGGCTAAAGCCCTGCAGCTACGGCCCGGCGGCCTGCGAGGCCCGCAGCTACGGCCCCCGCTGAGGCCGACGCTGTATCATGAAGGTGCCATGCCGGAAGACCTCACGCACGCGCGCGCGGCAAACCGTCGCGCTCTTACGGTCGTACTCGCGCTGACCGCAACGGTGCTCGTCGCGGAGGTGGTGGGCGGCGTGCTCACGAACAGCCTCGCGCTGCTGGCCGACGCGGGACACATGGTGTCGGACGTGCTCGCCGTATCGCTGGCGCTGTTCGCGGTCTGGGCCGCCGGCAGGCCGGCGAGCGCGCAACGCAGCTTCGGCTACCAGCGCGCCGAGGTGCTCGCCGCAGCGGCGAACGGCGCGGTGCTGCTCCTGGTCGCCGCGTTCGTCTTCTGGCAGGCGGCCGGGCGCTTCGCCGACCCGCCGGAGGTCGAGAGCGGGCCGATGCTCGCCGTCGCCTTCGTCGGCCTGCTCGCGAACGCGGCGAGCGCCACGATCCTGCATCGCCAGCAGGCAGCGAGCCTGAACGTGCGCGGCGCGTTCTACCACGTGATCAGCGACCTGGCCGGCTCGCTTGGCGTGATCGCAGCGGGCGTGATCATGCTCGCGAGCGGCTGGTACCTGGCCGACCCGCTGGTCAGCGTGCTGATCGCCGTGCTGATCGTTCTGGGCGCCGTCCGCCTGCTGCGAGAGTCGCTCGCGGTGCTGCTGGAGGTGACGCCAGCGCACATCGACTCGTCCGAGGTGGAGGCGGCGCTGACGGGCACGCCGGGCGTCGCCGCGCTGCACGACCTGCACATCTGGACGGTGACGTCGGGGCTCGTCGCGCTGAGCTGTCACTGCGAGCTGTCCGGCGACCGCGACTCCGATCAGGTGCTGGCGGAGCTGTGCGACATGCTCCACGAGCGGTTCGCGATCCACCACGTGACGATCCAGCCTGAGGTGCGCCGGCTCCACGGCGGCGATGAATCGCACTCGCTGCCGCGCTGCACGAGCGTGATCGGCCACGAGCACCGGCCGGCCGATGAGGGTCGCGGGTCGCCGATCGCGGGTCGTGGGCATGGCATGTAGCCGCGCGTTTGCGGGCGTTTGTTTTGCAGCATCGCCTCTTCGGGCGGGTGACGGCCGATCTCCTCTCCCAACGCAGACCTTCGCTTCGCTCGAGGGCAGGGCTGAAGCGCGAACGGCGGCCGATGCAAGCCCCTTCGACAAGCTCTCGCCCAGGCGAGTCTGCGACAGGACAGGTGCTCACGCCGGGTTGTCGTGGGTAGGGTAAGGGCGGACCGCGGCGAATCGCATCCGTCGTAGCGCCCTGGCGGACGCGGCGGGCTAGAACGACCAGCCGTAGAGGCGCTTCGCTTCGGCCTTGAGCTCCGCCTGGCAGTCGGGGTGGGCGATGGCGAGCAGCTCACCGACGCGCTGGCGGACCGTCTTGCCCCGCATCGTGGCGATGCCCCACTCGGTCACCACGTAGTCGACCGCGGTGCGCGGCACCGTCACCGGCGCCGCTTCGTCCAGCGTCGCGACGATGCGCGACTCGCGCACGCCGTCCTTGGTGAACGATGACGGCAGCACGATGATGCTCCGCCCGTCCTCCGCGTGGTGGGCGGCGAGCGCGAAGGCGGTCTGGCCGCCGGGGCCGGTGTAGGGCCAGGGGCCGATCGACTCGCCATTGACCTGGCCGGTCAGGTCGACCTGCATCGCGTTGTTCACGGCGACGAGCCGCGGCTCCTGGCCGACGAAGTCGATGTCGTCGGTGTAGGTGAAGTCGTACAGCTCGTACATCGGGTTACCGTCGATGAAGGCGAGCTCCGCTGGCGAGATGAGGGCGATGCCGGTGGCGACGACCTTGCCGGGGTGTGTCGTCTTGCGCCGGCCGGTGACGACTTCGGCCTGCACGAGGTCCATGATGCCGCCGGGGAGCAGCTCGGTGTGGATGCCCAGGTCATGGCGATGGCCGAGGTAGGGCGCGAGCGCGGCGGAGACGGCGCCGGTGCCGATCTGCACCGTATCGCCGTCGCGGACGAGCTCGATGCCGACGAGCGTGCAGATCACCTCGGCGATAGCGATCTCCTCGTCGTTGCGGACCGAGGCGCGCTCCATCGCCGCGCGCACCCTGCGCCGCACGTCAGGGTCGGGCGCGACAAGCGTGTCGATGCGGTCGACGTGGATGCGATTGGCGCCGCCCGTGCGGATCGCCTGCTCGTCGACCTCGGCGACGATGACGCGGCTGTTGTCGGCGAACGTGGGGTTCATCCAGACGGAGCTGCCGAACGAGCACCAACCTTCGTTGTCGGGCGGCGAGACGGTGCAGAGGTGGTAGTCGAACGGGCCGACGCCGTGGGGGAGGCGGCCGGTGCGCCAGAGGCCGGACGGCAGGTACTCGACGCGGCCGTCGCGCACGGCGTCGCGGTCGACATTGGTGGTGAACGGGGTGATCTGGCGGAAGGCGAGCGGGCCGCCGGCGCCTCGCCCGCCGTCGAAGCTGAACCAGGGGAAGGCGCTGACGAAGTGGAAGACCTTGACATCCTCCAGCTCCGACGCGCGCTCGCTCAGCGCCGTGCACACGGAGACCGGCATGCCGTCCAGCATGCCGACGGCCACCCACTGGCCGGACTGCACGCCGGCGACGGCCTCCTGCGGCGACTTCAGCTTCTGGGCGTATCGCTTACGCCAGTCCACAACTCCTCCTACGCGGGCGGGGTGGAGACAGGATAGGGGGTGGGGCGGGAGTGGGGCAAGAGTGGTGGGCTAGGGCGCGCCCGCGACCGCCGCTTCTCCGGCGTCACCGAGCACGTCCGAGAGGCGGGCCGTCAGGTCGTCGCTGGCGAGGACGCGGAGCTGGCTGAGGGCGATGCTCTGCGTCGCGCCGTCGAGGGTGCGCACGGTGAGGCGCACCTCGTCGTCGCCGGGGAAGTCGCGCAGGGCGGCGAGCACGAGGCGCAGGCGCTCGCGGTCGACCGCCTCGTCCTCCGTCTCGCGCAGCTCGATGCGCAGGGCGCGCGTGGCGGTCGCGACGGCGCCCGAAGGGTCGCGGGATTGGTCGTTGGTTGCTGGTCGCTCGCTGCTGGTACTGTCCGTGGCCGGGGGAATGTCCTTGGTTGGCAGGGGCGTCGCTGGTGGAGGGGCGTGGTCCGTGCGGTCGAGCCTCGAGTTTCGAGCCTCCAGCCCGTTCGATGAGCCGTTCCCGTTCGACTGCCGCAGCCAGTCGGGCGGCTGGAAGTCGACGACGGCGCCGTCACCGGCCTGGTACAGCTCGACGAGCTGGACGGCGATCTGGAGCCGGCCGCCCCGCTCGCGGGCGCGCACCTGCATGACGAGGATGTTGCCCTCGATCCACATGTCCTGCGTGCGCTCGAACAGCTCCGGCCAGACCGTGACCTCGACCGGGCCGGAGAGGTCTTCGATCTCGGCGGCGCAGAACGGACGGCCATCGCGCGTGTAGAGGCGGCGCACGTTGTTCACCAAGCCCGCGAGCACTGCGTCGCGGCCCTGGAGGGGCAAGGCGGCGGGCGCGGCCTCGTCGATGGCTTCGCCGTTGGTGTTCGGCGCCTGCACCTGCGACGCCTCCGCGGCGAGCTCGGCGCAGGTGGCGGAGACCATCGGCGCGAGGGCGGCGGCGGCGGCCTTGAAGGGGTGCTCGGAGACGTAGACGCCCAGCAGCTCCTTCTCCCACATCAGCTCTTCGGCGCGCGCGACGGGCGACGAGTCCAGCTCCAGCGCAGGCATCGGCGTCGAAACCTGGTCGCCGAAGAGGTCGAACATCGTCGCCTGGCCGGTCTCGCGCAGCTTCTGCTCGCGCTGGGCGAGCGAGACGAGCCGGTCGAGGTTGGCGAGCAGCGTGCCCCTGTCGCCGAACGCGTCGAGCGCTCCCGACTTCGCGAGGCTCTCCAGCGCGCGCTTGTTCACGGACTTCAGGTTGATCCGCCGGCAGAAGTCGTCGACAGAGGCGAAGGGGCCGTCGCGCTCGCGCTCCTCGACGATGCCCTCGGCGGCGCCGGTGCCGACATTCTTGATGTGCTGCAGCCCGAAGCGAATCGCCTCACAACCATCTTCCGCCGGCTCCAGCGCGAAGTTGGCGCGGCTGCGATTGATGTCCGGCGGCAGCACGGCGATGCCCAGCTTCGCGCACTCCGAAACGGCAGCCGCGATGCGCACGTGGGCGCCCGCCGGATGGCTGGCGGCGTGGGCGAGGACGGCCGTCATGTACTCGGCCGGGTACTGCGCCTTCAGGTAGGCGGTCTGGTAGGCGATCGTGGCATAGCACGCGGCGTGCGCCTTGTTGAAGGCGTAGCCGGCGAAGGGCAGGATCAGCTCGAAGATCTCCTGCGCCTCGCCCTCGGAGTAGCGCTTGCGCTTCGCCCCTTTGACGAAGCGGTCGCGTTCGGCGCGCATCACTTCGGGAATCTTCTTGCCCATCGCCTTGCGCATCACGTCCGCCTCGCCCAGGGTGTAGCCGGCGAACTTCTGGGCGATGAGCAGGACCTGGTCCTGGTAGCAGATGACGCCGTAGGTCTCGTCCAGGATGTCGGCGAGGTCCTTGTGGGGGTAGCTGACCTTCTCCAGCCCGTGCTTCGCCCGGCAGTAGGTGGGGATGTGCTGCATCGGGCCCGGGCGGTAGAGGGCGACCATCGCCGTCAGTTCGGCGATGCTGTTGGGGCGCAACTCCTGGACGTACCGGCGCATGCCCGCCGACTCGAGCTGGAAGACGCCGAACGTCTCGCCCTTCGAGAGCATCTCGTAGCTCTTCGCGTCGCCGTCGGGCAGGGTCTGGATGTTGAGGTCGACGCCGCGCGACTCGCGGATCAGCTTGACGGCCCGGCCGAGGATCGTGAGGTTGACCAGCCCCAGCAGGTCCATCTTGAGCAGGCCGATCTGCGCGACCTGGTCCATCGCGAACTGGGTCGTCGGGATGGCCGACTCGTCGCCGCGCGAGGGGCGCTGCAGCGGCACGTGCTCCAGCAGCGGCTCGCGCGAGATGACGATGCCCGCGGCGTGCGTGCTTGCGTGACGCGCAACGCCCTCCAGACGGCGGGCGGTGTCGACGAGACGGCGCACCTGCTCGTCGGCCTCGTAGATCGAGCCCAGCTCGTGGCTGTCCTCGAGCGCGCGCTCGATCGTCATGCCGAGAGGGAACGACGGGATGAGGCGGGCGACGCGGTCGCAGTCGCCGTAGGTCATGCCGAGGGCGCGGCCGACGTCCCGGATCGCGGCCTTGGCGCCGAGGGTGCCGAAGGTGATGATCTGCGCGACGTGGTCCTGGCCGTACTTCTCGGACGCGTAACGGATCACCTCATCGCGGCGCTCGTCCTCGAAGTCGAGGTCGACGTCAGGCATCTCGCGGCGCTCGACGTTGAGGAAGCGCTCGAAGACGAGGCGGTGGGCCATCGGGTCGACGTCGGTGACGCCGAGGCAGTAGAGGATCAGGCTGGCGGCGGCAGAGCCGCGCACGCCCATCAGGATGCCGCGCTCGCGCGCAAAACGGCCGAAATCGTGGACGACGAGGATGTAGTTGGCGAAGCCGGTCTCGCGAACCACGTCCAACTCGTACTGGAGGCGGCGGCGCGTCTCCTCTGTGATCGAGTCGTAGCGGCGTTCGAGGCCGGTCCACGAGAGGTTCGCGAGGTGCTCGTCGGGCGAGACGCCGGGCGGCAGGTCGGCGTCTGGCAGGTGGAGCCGGCCAAACTCCAGCTCCAGGTCGCAGGCGTCCGCGACGAGCTGCGTGTTGTCGACGGCCTCCGGCAGCTCGGCGAAGCGGGCGCGCACCTCGGCCTCGGACTGGACGTAGTAAACGGGCGCGTTCATGCGCATGCGCTTCTCGTCCAGCACCGACGCGTTCGTGCCGATGCAGAGGAGGACGTCGTGGTCGTCGGCGTCGGTGGGGTGGACGTAGTGGCTGTCGACGGTGGCGACGACGGGCACGCCGGTCTCGCGCGACAGCTCGACGATCTCCTTGTTGACGCGCTCGACGTCCGGCAGGCCGTTCTCCTGCATCTCCAGGTAGTAGGCGTCGAAGGCGTTGCGAGAGAAGTCGATGAGCGCCAGGGCGTCGTCGCGGCGGCCGTCCATGAGCAGGCGGTGCAGCTCGCTGGAGTTGCAGCCGGAAAGGGCGATGACGCCGCGGCCGTACTGCGCCAGCAGCTCCCGGTCCATGCGCGGCTTGTAGTAGTAGCCCTCCAGATTGGCCTTGGTGACGAGCGCGAGCAGGTTGTTGTAGCCCTGCTTGTTGCGGGCGAGCAGCGTCAGGTGGTACGGCGACTTCTCTTGCGGGTCGCGGGAGCGCCTGTCGCCCGGCGCGACGTAGGCCTCGACGCCGATGATCGGCTTGATGCCGCGGGCGCGCGCCTCGCGGTAGAAGTCGATGGCGCCGTAGAGGGCGCCGTGGTCGGTGATGGCGCAGGCTTCCTGCCCCAGCTCCTTGGCGCGGTCGAGGAGCTGGGGTATCCGCGAGAGGCCGTCGAGCAGGCTGTACTCGGTATGAAGGTGAAGGTGCGTAAACATATGATGAGTTATGTAGGTTCGGCAAGGCTATTATAGCAGGGTCAGGCCTCAGAGGGCGGAGTGCTTATGTGAATCTGAGCGCGACCTACGCCCGGTTGGCACGCTCACCGTCGATCGCGTCATCTTCGGCCGGGTGGAGGCGTGGGTGCAGGAGCGCTGGGGGTTGGCGTAGCGCTACGTTGCGACCTCTCTTAGGTACGTGCGCTTCATCGCGACAGGCCGGAACCCCATCGCCGCGTAGATCTGCTTCGGGGTGTCCGAGGCGTCGGCGGTGATCGCGACGGGCCCAGCGCCGCGCTCGCGGCAGCCGGCGACGGCGCGGTGGATCAGGGCGGTGGCGAGCCCGCGATGCCGGAAGTCCGGGTGCGTGAACAAGTACTCGACCTGACCCATTCCCTCGATTCCCGGCCACGACGCCCCGTACGCCTGTGCCTCGCCGTCGACGTAGGCCAGCCAGTAGCGCAGCGGCGGCGACTTCGCGCGGCCCGAGCGTATCGCGGACTCGAGGGCCTGCCCTGAGCTTGCCGAGCGGTCGGCTGACGCGCCCGCGCGCTCCTCGTAGTCCGGCCAGCTCGCGGCAACGAGCGCGGCGCGCGCCTGCCAGGCGGACTCGTTGTCGACGGGGCGGATGTCGGCCGGTTTCGCTTCACCCACGAGGTCGCCCTCCAGGACCGAGACGATGGTCTCCTCGCGGCGATAGCCGTCAAGGAGCAGTCGCGCTTCGAATGCGGGCTGTGCGTCGTGGTCTACGTCGAAGCGGCGGTATGGCAGGCCGGCGAGCTCACGCTCGACACGGGTGAGCAGTCGCTCGATCTCGTCCGGAGTCGACGCGGTGACGTTCGCGACGAAGTTGGCTTCGCGCTCCAGCGGCAGCTCGCGGTTGCGGACGAACAGGGCGCCCTCCGCCTCGAACGTCTCGTTGCCGAGCGCCAGCAGCGCCAGATCAACGTCGAGGGCGCGCCGGCCGAGGGTCTCGCTCACCTCAGGCGCAGCTATGGCCGAACTGAACGACGGCGAACGCGATGTCCGCAACCGTAATGCTCCCATCCGGCGGGCCGAGGTCCCAGAGGTCGCGACCGGGCTGCGGCGATGACCGATCGAACGCGGTGTGGTAGCCGCTGCCCGGCGGCGTTGAGAGCGGATTGCCATTCGGAACGCCGACCGCGCCAAAGCGCTGGACCACGCGGGCGAGGTCTCCGGCCGTGACAGCCTTGTCGCGGGCGTTCGGAGCTGCGGGCGTGTCGAAGAAGTCCCAGTGGTGCTTCGGGTCGCGGCGGCCGCCGGTGAGCTGGCTCCCAATCGCGGTTTGCTGCTCCTCGGAAGTAGTGCAGCCATCGCTGTCAGCGTCGGTACCCGTGAACAGGCCGAAGACGGCTCCCGGCGCGTTTCGGTCGGTCATCGTCGCGTTACCAAGCTGGCCGAACTCGTTCCACCCCCAGCACTCCAGGAGGGCTCCGGTCGTCATCGCGCAGGCGCTGTCGCCGCCGCCGCTGACGGAGGCGAAGGCCGGCAAGAGGGACGCGATGCACGCCGGGTCCGGGATAGCCAGGACCACCCGGCAGATATCGACTGGGGTGGTGGCCGTGTCGTTCGTTCCGTTGCCAACCTGACCCAGGCTGTTGTTGCCCCAGCACTTGATATCGGCGCCGGTGTTGAGCGCGCACGTGCTCCGGCTGGCTGCTGAGACCTGGGTATAACCGCTGGCGAGGCCGACGACAGCGACGGGCGTCATGGCGCATGGCGTGCTGGCGCACGTGTCCGGCGCGACGGCCCCGATCTGCTCGTTGACGTCCGATCCCCAACAGAAGACAGCGCCGGCGTCCGTCACGGCGCACGTGTGTATCCTCCCCGCCGAGACCATCGCCACGTTTTGGTTCAAGGGAGGTGAGACGGGGCCTGGGCCCGACACGTTGTTGGTCGTCCCGTTCCCGAGCTGCCCGAAGGCGTTTCCTCCCCAGCATCGCAGCGATCCGTCAAGAGCGGTGATCGCGCAGGTGTGATCGTCGCCCACGGCGAAGCCGCTCAGCGCGCCGGTAGTTAGATCGATCGGGACCGTGCTGCACTCGAAGTTCGACTCGCATGTTTCCTGGGTCACCACGCCCAACTCGCCAAAGCGGTCAGAACCCCAGCAGGCCAGACCGTTCGACGCGTACGCGCAGGTGTGACCAAAGCCGGCGTCGATCGCCGTTACGCCACTCGTCAGGCCAAGGACCTGGACTGGCGTCGAGCGATTCGTGGTGGTGCCGTCGCCGAGCTGGCCGTTGTCGTTGTGGCCCCAGCACACCGCCGCTCCTGCGGCGGTCACCGCGCACGTATGGCTTCCTCCCGCTGAGATACTCGCGACGCCGCTCGACAAGCCTGCTACATCGATGGGCGTGGATGCGCAGGGGAAGCTGTCGCCCACAGATGAGCACTCCCCGTATGCCGTGCCGCCCAACTGCCCAACGCTGTCGAATCCCCAGCATTTCGCCGCTCCCGCGTTCGTCACGGCGCACGCGTGGCTCCCCCCGACTGACACCATCGCTATTCCCGCCGCTGCCGCGGGCGGCTGCTCTCGCGCGGCGAACAGCGCCGTCGCAACGAGTCCGCTCAGGAAGATGAGAGCCAGCGCGCGCTTCATCAGGAACGCAGTATACCCATCCTACGAGAGCTTCTTCAGGTAGCTGCGCTTCACGGCCACCGGCCGGAAGCCCATCACAGCGTACATCTGCTTGGGCGTGTCGCTCGGGTCGGCGACGATGACGACGTGCCCCGCCCCGTGAGCCCGCGCATCGGCGACGCAATGGTGGATGAGCGCCGTCGCGAGGCCACGATGGCGGAAGTCCTCATGAGTGAAGAGGTCCTCGACCTGTCCGACACCGTCCGTGCCCTCCCACGACGCGAAGTACGCGCGCGGCTCGCCGTCGAAGTATGCTAGCCAGTAGCGCGCGGGCGGCGACTTGATCCGGCGGTTCTGGAGCATCGCCGCGGCCGTCCAGGCGCTGGCCTCCTGGGCATCGCCCGGCGCGGTCCGCTCCGCGTAGTTATGCCAGTCTGTCTCGTGGAGGGCGCCGTACGCCGCCCAGGCCGCGTCGTCATCGACGAGGCGGATCTCGTAGGATTTCGGCTCGCCGATCAAGTCGCGTTCGAGGAGCATGACGAGCGCATCGTTGCGCTCGTAGCCTTCGAGCGCCAGACGCGCCTCGAACTCCGGAGGGGCGTCGAGGTCCAGGTCGAAGCGGCGGTGGCGGCAGCCGATCGTGCCGTACGCGTCGTCGGCGAGCGCCAGCAGCCGGTCGACGTCCTCCTTCGCGCCAACGCGGACGCGCATCGCGTGGTTGGCGTCGTGGACGGCAGTCAGCGCCGGGTTGCGCACGAAGACAGCACCGTCCGCTTCGAAGATATCGTTGCCCAGGGCGAGGAGGTCTTCGTTCACGGCGAGTGCGCGGCGAATGAGATCAACTGACACGATGCTACCCAATGAGCGACATTCTAGCGTAAGATGCGGCTAGCCCAAGATGACCGCGTCCTCGGGAGGGAGGCGCGCTGGAAACGGACCGGCCGTGACCAAGCAACGCGTCCTCTTCCTCTGCACCGGCAACTCGGCCCGCAGTCAGATGGCCGAGGCGCTGCTGCGCCACCTGGCGCCCGAGGCGTTTGACGTCTCGAGCGCGGGCACAGCGCCGAAGGGGCTGCACCCGCTGGCGGTCCGAGCGATGGCGGAGCTGGGCATCGACATCGCCAGCCAGCGCTCGAAGTCGGTGGACGAGTACCTGAGCGAGCCGTTCGACTACGTGATCACGCTCTGCGACGACGCCAACGAGTCGTGTCCGAGCTTCGCGAACGCGCGCGATAGGCTGCACTGGGGCTTCGAGGACCCGGCGCGGGCGACTGGCGATGAGGACCAGCAGTTGGGCGTCTTCCGCCGCGTCCGCGACGAGATCCGGGTCGCACTCGAGCGGTTCGTCGCATCCGATGAACAGGGCTCAGAGTAGATGGCCGGGAGCGCGCGGCGGTTGCTGGCGGAGTTCGCGGGCACCTTTCTTCTCGTCTTCGGCGGCTGCGGCGCGATCGCCGTCGACGATCTCTCAGGTGGCGAGCTCGGGCATGTGGGGAGCTCGCTCGCATTCGGGCTGGCGATCGCGGCGGGCGTGTTCACGCTGGGCCATGTCTCGGGCGCTCACTTCAACCCGGCGATCAGCGGCGCGCTCGCGCTGATCGGTCGCTTCCCCGTGCGCGAGATCGCGCCCTACGTACTCGCGCAGGTTGCGGGCGCCGCCTCGGCGAGCCTGGTGCTGCGGGGCCTGTACGGCAACGTCGCCGACCTGGGCGCGACTGCGCCGGCGCCTGCCTAGAAGGCGAACGAGTCTGCGACCTACCGGTTCCACGTTAATCTGGTATCGAGGGCGGTCTGTCCCGCCGGGACCGTTCAAGGTGGTGCAACTTCAGGCCCCATCTCGAGACGGCTGGAAGAATGCGGCTTCGTGGAACAGTCTCCGCCTAGCCCACAGGGCAACGTAGACCAAACTCACGAGCACAGGCACTTCGATGAGGGGCCCGACCACGCCGGCCAAGGCCTGGCCGGATTCGATACCGAACGTGCCAATCGCGACGGCAATGGCGAGCTCAAAGTTGTTGCCGGCGGCGGTAAATGCAAGGGTCGTGGTCTTCGGATACTCAAGCCCCTGTGTCCTGCCCCAGGCAAAGGCTGTCGTCCACATGATCGCGAAGTAGAAGAGCAGGGGAACGGTAATGCGTGCGACGTCGAATGGCTGTGACGTAATCGAATCACCCTGAATCGCGAAGAGAACAACTACGGTGAAGAGCAGGCTGTACAGCGCGAACGGTCCAAGACGCTTGAGGAATGTGGTTTCGTACCAGAGGTCACCCTTCCAGCCGCGGCCGATAACGCTAGTCAAGAAGCCCGCGACTAGTGGTATACCAAGGAAGATGAGGACCGACGTGGCGATGTCCCACAGGGCGAAATCGGCGGAAATCTGGGACAGGCCCAACCATCCAGGCAAGAGTTCAAGATAGAAGTACGCCAGAATGGAATAGGCACCCACCTGAAAAATGGAGTTGAGCACGACGAGGACTGCCGCAGATTCGCCGTCACCGCAGGCCAGCGCGTTCCAGATCAGCACCATCGCGATACAGCGCGCCAGACCTACCAAGATCAGCCCGGTCCTGAATTCTGGCAAATCTGGGAGGAAAATCCAGGCAAGCGCGAACATCAGCGCTGGACCGACGATCCAATTCAGTAGGAGTGACGAAATAACCATGGGACTGTCGGAGGTTACGCCACCTAATCGGTCGTAGCGCACCTTGGCCAGGACGGGATACATCATCCCAAGCAGGCCGAAAGCGATCGGCAGAGAGGTTGTGTCGATCTTGACCCGGTCCAGATCCTCGTTGAGGCCGGGAAGGAGGCGACCGAGCGCCAGGCCCGTCACCATTGCAAGACCTATCCAAAGGGGAAGGAACCGGTCTAGCGTCGATAGCTGATTGAGGACGGAAGCCTCCAGCTCTACCGCTTGCCTTGTTTGAGTCACCAGTCGGGCCCTCCAGGGCTTTCCATGCTAGCGTCGCAATCCGGCCGATAGCCCGAAGACAGCTAAACACCAAACGAATCGATCAGCACGCGAGCGCGCTGGACGCCGAGCCTAGTGAGAGCGTCAAGCACGGCAGGCATCATTACCGGTGGGCCAGCGACGTAGACATCACGGCCGGCGAGGGACTCGGCTGAAGTGAGGATGGCATCCGCCAGCTTGCCAAGCTCAGGCCTAATTCCCGTTGGCAGCGCCTCGGGCACAGCGCCGTGCTCGATTGCCAGGATGCAGTGAAGATTCGCGTCGTGAGCAGCCCAAGCGCTAATTTCGTCTACCTCGTAGAGATCCTCTGCCGAGCCAACGCCCCAGAAGAGGACGATGTCACGCTGGGGGTCGAGGCCCAGTTGCTGCTCGATCATCGCCTTCACCGGGGCGAACCCGGTTCCACCGGCGGCGAAGGCCAGCGGCGTGCCGGGCTCCGAGCGAAACGTGAAGTGCCCCTGCGGACCGCGCGCATGCAGGACATCGCCCACTTGAACGCGGTCGAAGAGCCATTCGGTCATGCGCCCGCCGGGCACGCGCCGGACCTGCAGTTCGACCGAGCCATCATCGCGAGAGGCATTGCCAATCGAGTAGGCCCGCGAGAGCCAGCCACTTTGTGGCGGGAGAAGCTCTAGATATTGGCCGGCCATGAACTGACACAGGGCGTCGGCTGGAGAAAGCGGGCGCAGGGTAAGGAGCAGGGTGTGCGGGCCCGGCCGCGTCATCGCCGCAACCTTCAGATTGATAATCCGATCGGCATGAGGAACGGCGCCCGGCCAAGCCAGGTCATCGCGTCTGGCTACCAGATCATCCTCGATTGCGTGCCTCACCTCTGGCTGCGCTTCCAACCTGAAGACCGTATCTAGTGATGGAAAGCTAATGGCGTGCGTTGGACAGGTATTCGCGCAGGTCGTACAACCGACCATGCAGTTCAGCGGGTCGGCCACCACCGCCTTGCGGCGCTCGAAGTCATACCGATATACCATCCGGCTGCACCCGGTGACACAGGTGCCACAGCCAATGCAGGCGTCCGCGTCAACCGTAGGGTGCCATTCGATTGTCTCGCGTGGGACTCCATGCCAGGGCTTCGTATATTTTGGGTCGGGCATCGCTTCAACTCCTCGCCGATAGGCGCACCCCGCATCCATCCGTCGTCTCCCTCATAGAAGGGCATCCGCGCCCGCATCGCAAGACCGGGGTGCGGCGTTCCTGGGGGCGCTGCTGGGCGGGCCGGTCACCGGCGGCTCGATGAACCCGGCGTGTTCGTTCGGGCCCGCGCTTGTGGCGTGGACATTCAGCGACCTCTGGCTCTACCTGACGGCGCCGGTGCTTGGTGCGCTGGCCGGAGCGCTGCTCTATGTGCGCACAGTCGGCCTGGCACGCGCAGGCGAGGACCTGCCTTGACCGCGCGCTAGACCACGGCGTCTCGAAGGACATCTACATCGTCGACACGGATGGCATCGAGATCGAGATCACGTACGACGTGCCGCCGGACCGCTGGCCCAAGGGTGACGCCTTTGCCAGCACGAGACCGCTGGTGTTCGCGAACTGAGCAGGCCGGCTCATTGAGGGCCGGCCAGGGCGCGTGCTAGCATGAGATCGCGATGACACAGCTTGCCGCTGAAGAGATCTCGTCGCTAGAGGCGCGGGTCGACCAGGCGCTGGACGACATCCGGCCGTACATCCACTCGCACGGCGGCGAGGTGAACGTGCTCGAAGTGACCGAGGAGGGAGTGGCCCGCCTCCAGATGATCGGCTCGTGCAACGGCTGTCCCATGAGCATGCTGACGATGCGCCTCGGCATTGAGCGCCTGCTCGCCGAGAAGGTGCCCCAGCTCACGAAGGCAGAAGCGGTCTTCGTCGACGACTTCGAGTGGCCCGAAATCGACGCGGAACCCTAAGACATCCGTTCGTCCCTCACTTTCGTCGCGAACCACTCCCTGTGTTATAGTCCAAACAGCGCCGCCAGCTTCAGATTTCGCAGGAGGCCCCCGCCGATGACGCAGATCGCCGCGCGCACTTCGCGCAGACGAGCGGCTCGGTCACCCCAGGCCGAGCCCGGGCCGCGCCTAGCGCTGCTCTTTCCAGGCCAGGGCTCGCAGCAGGCGGGCATGGGCAAGCGCATCGCTGAAACGTCGCGGGCGGCACGCAAGGTCTACGACGACGCCGACGAGGCGCTGGGCTTTTCCATCTCACAGTTGTGCTTCGAGGCATCCGCTGAGGAGCTGGGCGATACAGCAAACGCTCAACCTGCGATCCTCGCGACGAGCCTCGCTCACCTTGCTTTCCTGCGGGAGCGGCTCCAGCAGATGGGGCGCCGGCTGCGCCCTTCGTTCCTGGCCGGGCACAGTCTTGGCCAGTTCACCGCGGCTGTGGCGGCGAACTCAGTCGACTTCGGTGAAGGACTCAAGCTGGTGCTGGAGCGCGGCCGGATCATGACGGAACGGGCCCGGACCAGGCCTGGTGGCATGGTTTCCGTGATCGGCTTGGGCGAACGCGATGTGCGGCATCTCTGCCGCGAGGTGTCGCCGGAGGGCAAGGTCGGCCTTGCTGTCGTGAACGGGCCAGAACGGACGGTTATCTCCGGCGAGGAGCTGGCGCTGCAGCGGGCGATGCAGCTCGCGCGCAAACGAGGCGCCCGCGTGCTCCGCCTCTCGATCAGCGTGCCCGGCCACATCCCGCTGATGCGCGATACCGCCCGCGAGCTGTCGCGCTTCATCTCGAAGCTCCAGTTCCGCGATCCAGAGACGCCGCTCGTGTCGAACCTCTCGGCGCGGCTGCTGACCAGCGCCGACGAGGTGCGGGAGGAGCTTTCGGACCAGATGTGCGCCGCGGTGCAGTGGGCGCGCTGCGTCGTCGCGATGGCCAACGAAGGCGCCGGCGCGTTCCTGGAGGTCGGTCCCGGCCACGCATTAACCCGCATGGTCTCGCGCATCCGCGACGACGTGAAGGCCGTGAGCGCGGAGGAGACGTCGCCCGAGGCCATGCTCGATCTCACCGTACCCTTGCGGGGCGCTGCCCGCGTCCCCGTCCACACCGATTAAACGTGGCGGGCGCGTGAGCGGGGCCTACCCCCCCTTCTTCGAGCTCCCCGACGAGCAACGCGCCGTCGTCACGGGGCTGGGCTGCGTCTGTCCCCTGGGCAACGACGCGCGGACGGTCTGGCAGGCGATGGTCGAGGGCCGTTCCGGCGTAGGGCGGGTCACGAAGTTCGATGCCTCAGGACTCGAAAACGACATTGCGGCGGAGGTGCGCGACTTCCACCCGGAGGAGTTCATCGCGGCCAAGGACCTGCGCCGGATGGCGCGGCCCGCGCAGTACGCTGTTGTCGCAGCGCAAGAGGCGGTAGCGGACGCCGCCCTGGTGATTGACGACTCGAACGCGGACGAGGTGGGCGTGGTGTTCGGCTCGGCCGGCGGCGGCTACGGGCTGGTCATAGAACAGCAGCGCATCTTGCAAGAGCGCGGCTCGCGCCGGGTGAGCCCCTTCCTGATCTCGCACATGCTGCCGGACGCCTCGTCCGGACACATTGCGATCACACTGGGCGCGCGCGGGCCCAACTACTGTCCCACCTCTGCTTGCGCCACCGGCACGGCCGCGGTGGGCGAAGCGATGGAGACGATCCGCCGCGGCGACGCGCACGTCGTGATCTGCGGTGGCACGGACGAGCCGGTGCTGCCGGTCTTCATGGCCGGCTTCGGCGCGCTGCGCGGGATGGCGAGCGACCCCGACCCGGCGAAGGCCTGCAAGCCGTTCGACGCGCGACGCAATGGGTTCGTCGTGGGCGAAGGGGCCGCGGCGCTCGTGGTGGAAAGCCTGGCCTCGGCGAAGGCGCGCGGGGCGCGCTGCTACGCCGAAGTCGTGGGGTACGGCACCAGCAACGATGCCTATGACATGGAGGCCTCGCACGAGTCCGCGCGCGGGCCGGTCCTCGCGATGCGGCTCGCTCTGCGCAAGTCGGGCCTGCCGCTGGAGGAGGTCGACTACATCAACGCTCACGGCACAGGCACGCCGCTGAACGACCGCGTGGAGACGGCCGCGATCAAGACGGTCTTCGGCGAGCACGCCTACAGGCTGGCCGTCAGCTCCACGAAGTCGATGGTCGGCCACCTGATGGGTGGCGCCGGGGCGCTGGAGGCGCTCGCGACCGTGATGGCCGTCCACGAGGGCGTGGTCCCGCCCACGATCAACTACGCCGAGCCCGACCCCGACTGCGACCTGGACTACGTGCCGAACGTGGCCCGGCAGGCCGAGCTGCGCGCCGCGCTCTCGAACTCGATCGGCCTGGGCGGCCACAACGCGACAGTGGTCTTCCGCCGGGTCGAGTAGGCCCAAAGAACCGGCGCGACCGTGCACGAACTGTAGCCTCATGTGGTAGGGTGTGACGGGCCCTGGCATTGCTGACCAGAGCCTGCACCGTTGAGGCCATCCAGTAACCAAACTAGAGGAGGAAGACTCATGACCGCGACTCGACAAGACCTGATCGACGGCCTGCAGGTCGTCCTGCGTGAAGGGCTGCGCGTTACGTCCGCCTTCGGCCCGGACGACTGGAAGAAGCCCGCGCTTGGCGGCGACGAGGAGGGCTGGACCCGCAAGCAGGTGTACAGCCACCTCACCGCGCTCGCCGAAGTGACGCCGGGCCTCGTCGGCAGCCTGGCGAACCTGGAGCCCGGCCAGGACGGCGCCGCTGGCTTGGACATCGATGCGTTCAACGCGCAGACGGTCGCCGCCAAGGCCGCCATGAGCGAGGCGGATCTGATGGCCGCGTACAAGACGGGCTTCGAGAAGCTAATCGAGTTCGTCAAGGCGATGCCGGAGGAGCAGCTTGAGCGCTCGGGTAAGTTCGGGCAACTCGAGGGCAAGGTGGCCGACGTCATGGACGGCGTGCTGGTGCTGCACGGCGTCGCTCACGTCTACGGCGCCGGCGGCTCACCGCTGGGCTAGCGACCGCTGAACCCCACGATGGCTGCGGCCCGATGACCACCACCGTTAGCCCTCCGACAAAGCGCTGGCAGATCCGGGCAGACCCGGATGTTACGCCGCAGGGCGACTGGCCGCCGCTTATCGGGCGGCTGCTGGGCCTGCGAGGCGTGCGCACCGAGGCCGAGGCGCGGTCGTTCCTCGATCGCGACCCGCCCGCTGCGCTCCCGCCGCTCCCCGACCTCGAACGCGCAGTCGAGCGACTGGCGCATGCGTGCCGCTCGGCCGAGAGCGTCGCGGTGTACGGCGACTTCGACGTCGACGGCGTGACCTCGGCTGCGTTGCTCACCGAGGGCCTGCAGGCGCTGGGTGCGAGGCCGGTGCCCTACATCCCGCATCGCGTGAGCGAGGGCTACGGTCTGAACACCAAGGCGATCGAGTCGCTGAACGAGCTCGGCGCAACGCTGTTAGTCACCGCGGACTGCGGCACCAGCTCTGTGCAGGAGATCGCGTTCGCCCGCGGACGCGGCATGGATGCGCTGGTGCTCGACCACCACACCGTGCCACCGCAGCTCCCGGCCGCGCTCGCGATCGTCAATCCGAAGCGGGACGGCGCAACCGGCGAAGAGCCTGCCGCGTGTGGCATCGCCTACTACGTGCTCGTCGCGCTCTACGAGGCGCTTGGACGCGCGCTGAACGAGGCGTCGCTGCTGGAGCTGGTCGCTCTGGGCACCGTGTGCGACCTGGCGCCGCTCGTGGGCGAGAACCGTCGACTGGTGCGCGAAGGACTGCGCGCCGTCGCCCACACGGAGCGCCCGGGACTGCGGGCCCTGCTGGAAGTCTCCGGCTGCGACCCGCAGCGTGTGGACACGGAGGCGGTCGGCTTTTCGCTGGGGCCGCGCCTCAACGCGGCGGGCCGGCTCGCGCACGCCAGGCTCGCGTTCGACCTGCTGACCTGCCGCGAGGAAGAACGAGGGCAGGAGCTGGCGAGCGAGCTGGATGCGCTCAATCGAGAGCGGCAGCGCGCGACGCAAGACGCCTACGCGCTCGCCGACGAGCTGCTCGCCGGCGAAGGCGACCCGGCGCTGCTGATGCTGGGCCACCCGGAGCTGCCGGCGGGCATCGTCGGCCTCGTCGCCGCCAGGCTTGTCGACGCGCGGCGCCGGCCCGCGATCGTCTACCAGGAAGGCGAGGTCACCAGCCGCGCCAGCGCCCGCAGCATCCCTGAGTTCGATGTCACGGGCGCGCTGCGCACCTGTCCGGAGCTGTTCGTGCGCTTCGGCGGGCATCGGATGGCCGCTGGCTTCACTGCCGAGAACGAACGGTTGCCGGAGATAAAGGAACGCCTGATCGCGCACGCTGAGGCGCAGCTCGCGGGCGCGGACCTTTCCCCGGCGATCCAGATCGACGCCGAGCTACCGCTCTCGTCCATTCGCGGCGACGAGATCCGCTGGCTGGCTCGCCTGGCGCCTCACGGCGTCGGCAACCCCGAGCCGACGTTCCTTAGCCGGAGCGTCACCGTCGCTGAGGCGCAGCCCGTCGGCGCTGACGGGCAGCACCTGCGGCTGAAGCTGCGCGATGGCGCGGTCGTCTGGCCGGCGATCGCGTTCCGCCAGAGCGGCGACGGCATCGAGGCGGGCGGGCGGGCGGACGTGGTGTTCAGCCTGTCCGCGGAACGGCGCACGGCCGACGGCCTGGAGCTGCGCGTCCTCGATCTGCGACCGGCGCACCCGTAAGCGCGGCTCGCGAGCCGCCCTAGAGCGCCTTGATGCCGACCAGGGCGGTCGCCTCTACGTTCTTCGAGGCGAGATCAGTGTAATTCGGCGGCTCGGGCGCTATGCTTGTCCTGCAATGGCGAAGCGAGGCCGGCCGCGCCACCCCGACATCCTCACCCCACGCGAGTGGGAGGTGCTGGCGCTCCTGCGCGCGGGGCTGACGAACGACCAGATCGCGGTCCGGCTCGAGATCACCGAGCGCACCGCCCGCTACCACGTCTCGGAGATACTGAGCAAGCTCGGCGTCTCGACCCGCCAGGAGGCAGCGTCGTGGGAGTCGGAAGAACGGCGGTCGTGGTGGGCGCTGATTGGCGCGCCGCTCGCTGGCTTGAGGCAGGCGGCGTTAGGCTGGGCGCCGGCGGCGCTGGTGGGCGGCGTGGTGATGGCTATCGGTGTTGGCGTCGGCGCGCTCGTGTGGGGGCTGGCGCGGACCGATGGTGACGGCGCCGATCGGTACGCGGCGTCGGTGCCGGTCGCGCTGCCGACTCAGGTTGTGGACGCGCCGGGCGAGCTTGTGTGGGAAGGCGGCGCGGGCACCATCCGGATCGTCTCCGCAAATGAAGCGTCTTGTGGCGACCGCGCGACGGCAGGAGAATACGACCTCCCGATCGCGCTCGATAGCGCCAATTGGCCGCTAGGTCGCACGATGCTGGGCCTGGAAGCAGTGCCATACGACTACGTCCCAGCGCAGGTGCAGTCGCCAGCGCCGTGGGAGGAGTCACCGGCTGGCTGGCGTCTCAGCCTGAGGCAGAATCCTCTCGCGAAGAGCTTTGGCATGGCACGCTACCCCTCGTATGCCGAGTACTTCCTTCGCCGTCGTGACCTGCCTGACCTCCTGTTCCGCTATGGCGCCGACGTCTGCGATCCGTCGCTCATCGACGCCGAGCAGCTACGGCGCCGCACGTTCACGATCAGCGAAGAGCTGCCGCGGATCGTGATGCACCGCCAGGGCGACTACATCTCCCCGCTTGAGGCGATCGCCTCTGCGCTGCGCGCTCAGCCAGAGGGTGCCCGCCCGGTCTGGCTGGAACTCGGCAACTCGGCAGACTTTGCGGCGTCGCGCGGCGACATGAGGTTCCCGCAGCTCAACGCGAACCCGGAGGCGGTGCTTTGGGAAGTGATGTTCACCCTCGGCGATGAGGCGGGCCCGCGCCGCCCCGGGCAGGAGCTTGCTGCGTTCTCCCGGGTCGATGCGGTGACCGGCGCACGCAGCAGTTGGGGCTGCTGCTTTCACGTAATCCTGCCTCGAGGACAGGTCACTCGCATATTAGACGTGCCGCCTGTCTCTTCCACATTTCCCAACGCCCGCATACGATTCGCCCCAACCACTACGAAAGGAGGTGGCGCCCATCCCTGGTTCATGGCGCAGTCGAAAGGCCTGTCCTGAGCTCGTCGAAGGGTGTCACGGTCCGCAAGGATCAATCAAACGCCGCGTCAGATTCGCCGCCCGGATCACGTGCGCGCGGCCAGCTTCGGAGGTCGTCCGCTGAGAAAGACGTTTTTGCAAAACGGACTGGTCAATCAAAGGGCGGCTGGGCCTGTCCTGAGCTTGTCGAAGGGCCTGTCCTGAGCGGCCCCTGGGAGAAGGCGCTCTCCACCGGCGGAGGAACGCGGGGAGCGTGCGGGCGAGACGCATGCCGCCCCACTTATGGGACGGTCGGGAAAGGACCGCCAGCCAGCGGTGGGCAGGTTGCCCGCGCTCCGCTTGCCTCGCTCCGCCCTCGCGTGCCACACTCCATAGCACTACGTTCTTGGAGGAGCGAGTGCTCAAGAGCCACTACTGCGGCGATCTGCGCAAGGAGCACGTCGGCCAGCAAGTCACGCTGGCCGGCTGGGTGCACCGTCGCCGCGACCACGGCGGCCTCATCTTCATCGATCTGCGCGACAGCCGCGGGCTGGCGCAGGTCGTCTTTCACCCCGAGGAAGCGCCGGAAGCGCACCGAGTCGGTGGTGAGGCGCGCGGCGAGTTCGTGCTGCTCGTGCGCGGCGAAGTTGCGGCGCGTTTGGATGGCACGGAGAACCCGAATCTGCCGACGGGCGCCGTCGAAGTGCGCGCCCGCGAGGTCGAGGTGCTCAACCCGGCGAAGACGCCGCCCTTCCCGATCAACGAGGACACGGACGTGGAGGAGCTGCTCCGCCTGCGTTATCGCTACCTTGACCTGCGCCGCGAGCGCATGCAGCGGAATCTGCGAATGCGGCATCGCATCCTCGCCTTCATGCGCCGCTTTTTGGGCGAGCGCGACTTCGTCGAGATCGAGACGCCGATCCTCGCCAACAGCACACCCGAGGGCGCCCGCGACTACCTGGTGCCCAGCCGCCTCTATCCCGGGCGCTTCTTCGCGCTGCCCCAGGCGCCGCAGCAGTACAAGCAGCTCCTCATGGTCGCCGGCTTCGAGCGCTACTTCCAGATCGCTCACTGCGCCCGGGACGAAGATACGCGCGCCGACCGCCAGCCCGAGTTCACGCAGCTCGACCTCGAGATGAGCTTCGCTGACGAGAACGACATCATGGACCTCTTCGAGGAGCTGTTCACCGCCCTCGCGGGAGAGGTCCGGCCCGACCTTAAGCTGGTCACACCGTTCCCGCGCATCACCTACGAGGAGTCGATGCGCCGCTTCGGCAGCGACAAGCCCGACCTGCGGTACAGCCTGGAGCTGCTCGACGTGAGCGACCTCGTCGCTTCGTCGGAGTTCGCGGTGTTCCGCAACGCGATCGGCTCCGGCGGCTCGGTCGAAGGCATCTGTGTGCCGGGGGGCGCGGCGTTCTCGCGCAAGGAGATCGATTCGCTGACGACGTTCGTGCAGGGTTACGGCGCGAAGGGCCTCGTCTCGATCGCGCTGCTCGGTGAGGGCGACCTGGCGTCACTCACGGACGAAGACGTGCGTTCGCCGGTCGCCAAGTACCTGGCGCTCGACCTCGTGCGCGCCGCCGCCGAGCGCGCCGGCGCCAAGCGGGGCGACCTGCTGCTGCTCGTGGCGGGCGAGGGCGGCAAGAAGCAGACGGAAGCAGGCTCGGCGCATCGCGTCAAGCCTTCGCTCGATGGTCTCCGCCGGGAGGTCGCCACGCGCCTGAAGCTCGCGGACCCAGGTGTTCTGTACTACGGGTTTATCACGGAGTTCCCGCTCGTCGAATGGAACGCTGACGAGGAACGGTGGGACGCCCTGCACCACCTGTTCACCGCGCCCATGGAGGAGGACCTCCATTACCTCGACGGCGACCCCGGCCGCGTCCGCTCCCGCGCCTATGACATCATCTGCAACGGCATGGAGCTGGCCAGCGGCAGCGTGCGCATCCACCGGCGCCCGATGCAGGAGCGCATCTTCCGGCTGCTCGGCATCAGCGACGAGGACGCCCGCCTCCGCTTCGGCCACATGCTGGACGCGTTCGAGTACGGCACACCGCCCCACGCCGGCTTCGCTCCCGGCATCGACCGCGTCGTGGCACAGCTCACCGACGAGGACGACATTCGCGAGGTGATCGCCTTCCCGAAGACCAAGACCGCGGCCGACCCGATGACCGGCGCGCCCATGCCTGTCACCGAAGAGCAGTTGCGCGCACTCGGCCTCCGCGTCATCGAGGAGCCCGGCGCGAAGTAGCCGATGGGTTCGGTCGCGCGGACCGTGCCCCGGTTCTGGGCTCAGCCGCACACGCGGTGGCTGGTCGTGATTCTGCTCGTGGCGCTGGTGCTGCGGATCTTCTGGGTTGCGAGCGTGCAGCCGGACCCGCGCGACGGCCGGCTGGACGACACGGTGCTGTACCATGGCGGCGGCCGGGGCCTGGCGGACGGGGACGGCTACATCAATCCCTATTCAGGACTACCGACGGCCAGGTGGTCGATCGGCTACCCACTGGTTCTCTCCCCCCTCTACCTGCTTCCGGGTGATGACGTTGCGGCCGCAAGAGGGTTGAACGTCGCAGCCGGTCTCATCATGGTGGCAGGCGTGTACTACATCGGCCAGCGCCTCTGGGACAAGCGGGCTGGCCTGCTTGCCGCGGCGCTGATCGCCCTCTTTCCCAGCGCCATCTTCTTCTCCACGCTTGTCCTTTCGGAGGTTGTCTACGCCGCGTGCGCCGTCGGCGTCCTCGCGCTCGCGCTGGCGTGGACGACGCCCGGGCCCCCGCCGGCCCGGCGGTTGCTCCTCCTCGGCCTGGCGCTGGGCGGGACGGCGCTGGTGCGCCCGGAGGGCATCGTGTTCGTTGGCGTGCTGGGCGTCTTCTGGTGGGTGCACGGACGCGACTGGCGCCCGGCGGCGAAAAACGTCGCGCTTGTCCTGGTTGGCGTCGCTGTGCTCTTCATCCCCTGGACGGTGCGCAACGCCGTCGAGCTGGGCTCGCCGGTGGTCGGCACAACGGGGCTGGGAGGGGTCCTGATCCAGGGGCACAGCCCGGATTCGGACGGCCAGCCCAACTTCGGCATTCAGGTCGCCCTCGAGAACCGGTTCCTGGACGTAGAGCTGCCCGAGCGCGAGGTGCGCGTCAACAACGCCGGCATCCAGGACTCGCTGGAGTTCGCCGTGAACAACCTTGGTCCGGAGGTGAGGCTCACTGCGCTTCGCTTCACCTACTTCGTTCGAAGCGACCGGGGCGCGATCGATTGGGTGCAGCACGCGCCCCTGCCCAGCACCGACAGTGAGGGCCAGCCTGTAGCCGGCCAACGGGCGCTCTCGGCGAGCACGGCCCGCGCGCTGGGGCTGGTCAGCGATCTGTATTACTACGCGGCGCTCGGCATTGCGCTCGCCGGGGTTCCGTTCGTCTTGAAACAGCGCCGTCCGGAGCACATCCTGCTCCTGCTGCCGGTGCTTGTCTACCTGTCGCTTTGGTCGCTGCTGTTCGTTAGCGAGTCGCGCTATCACTTCCCGCTGCTTCCCTTCGTGAGCATCGCCGCGGCGATAGGCGCCATCGCCGCCTATGACGTTGTGCGCGAGCAGCAGGCTGAGCGCCGGCAGGCGAGTCGGGCCACCGGCGGACCGTAGGGCGCGAGGCGGCGGGCGCGTTGCGGGGTCGGCGTCAGAATCGCGCCGGCCGATCGCCTGCGGTATGCTGGGCCACGATCGAGGTCCAGCATCTGTGGAAGCTTCCCAGGCCAGCACGACATTGCCCGATGCGCCCGTCGGGCCTGGCCTTCGCGTGCCGGCTTTCGAGCGGCTCGCGGCGCGGCCCGGCCTGCTCGTGTGGGGAGCCCTGGCGGCGGCGCTCGCCGCGATCTTCCTGGTCCACGTTCCGGTGCTCGACCATTACTTCTTCGGCGACGATTCCGTCCCGTTCGCGGACATCGAGTCGAAGAGCGCGTGGCGCTACATCAGCGATGTCTTTCTCATGCGCGACCCGACGCCAAACTGGCGCTTCCTGACGGGGATCGAGTACCTCATCGTCTATCGCGCCTTCGGCTTCAACGCGCTCCCCTTCATGCTCGTGGCCGTGCTGGCGCACACGGCCACAGCAGGGCTCATCTTCTTCTTCGTGTATCGCACGACGCGCGCGGTCTGGACGGCGTTCCTGGCGGCGTGCTTCTTCGGACTGACGTCGGCGTCGGCGCCGACGGTCGGGCAGGTGACCGCGGTCAACAATGTTCTCGCCGGCTTCTTCATCATGCTCGCCATCATAACGCTGTACGAAGGCCTCGACCGCGGGCCGCCGCTCGGCTGGTGGCTGGTGGCGTCCGTGGCGTCGTTCGCGGCCGCTATCGCGTCGAACGAGTCGTCGGCGGTGCTGGCGCCCGTGTTGGCGCTGATCATCGCCTGGAAGGCGACGGACTCACCAGAATGGTGGCGCGAACCGCAACAGTGGCTCCGCGTCGCGTGGCTCTCGGCGCCGTACGCGCTCCTCGGCGGGGCGGCGCTGATCGGCTTCGCGGCGTGCGGTTGCACGGAACAGGGGAAGGAAGGCGTCTCCTCGTTGGGCGATCACGTCGCGGGCAACTTCTGGATCTATCTGGGCCGGCTCCTCTACCCGGTGGGTATGGAGTTTCCCGGCAAGCCGGGCGATGCCCATCTGGTGGCGGGTCTCGTACTCTTAGGGCTGGTGGTGGCGATGGCGGTGCGAGGGCCGGCGCTCGCCAGGATCTGCGCCGTCTATCTGTTCCTGGCTCTCGTGTCCTATGTCACGATCACGTTTGCCCTCGCCCCACGCTACGTGTACGCGGCATCGATCCCGTTTTCGATCCTGGCAGCGCTGCTGTTTGCAGAGGTGGCCCGTTACGCCGGCCGGCTTTCGCCGGCGCTGCCCGTCGCGTTGGGAGTCGTTGCGCTGGGGGTGCTGGGCGTCTATAGCTGGCAGACGTGGACGCAGAACGGCGACTTCGAAGCGCGCACCGCCGAGTGGCGCGACCTGGTCGCGAACGTGCAGGAGCGCTACCCGGAGCCGCCACCGGGCAGCGCCGTCGTTGTGCGTGGCGGGCCCCTGACGAGCCCCCTCTGGCAGTTCACGGTCCTGCCCGCCTACGGCCGCGTCCTCTGGGGCGACGCCGGTCTGCTCACGGCGCCCGACGGCACGACGGAGTTCTGCCGGCCGTACGGCGGGCTCTTTGTCCTCGACTACGACGGCGGGCGCTACACGTCGGTCGCGCGGGACGCCGTCGCCGCGGTGGACTGCGAAGCGCAGCTCCAGCCCGAATGAGTGGCGAAACACCGTCTACGTCGCCCACCGACATCTCGTGGTGGACGGAACGCCTGCGCGGCGCGTGGTCGCAGCGCGAGCTGCGCTGGCTCGCAGCGATCGTTGTCCTCGCTGCGGCGCTGCGCATCGCGTGGGTGCTCTACGCGGCGCGCGAGCCCCAGGGCCTGCACGACCCGCTGCTCTTCAATCTGCTCGGCCAGCGGATCGCGGGCGGCGACGGCTACTCCTATCCGGAAGGCTCGACGGCGTACTACCCGGTCGGCTACCCGGCGACGCTTGGCGCCGTGTATTTCGTCGTCAAGCACACGTTCATCCCAGACAACCTGGTGCTGGCGAACGCGTTCCTTCAGGTCTTCCTGAGCGTGGCGACCGTCGCGCTCACGTTCGCGGTGGCGCGACGGCTGTTCAACGAGACGGTTGGACTGGTAGGAGCAGCGTGGCTGGCCGTCTTTCCGAACCTGATCTACCACACGGCCAACTACCTGACGGAGACGCTGTTCAACTTCTTGGTGATGCTCGCGCTGCTGGTGCTCTTCGGAGCAAGCTGGCAGGAGCGGCGGATCGCGGCGTGGCGTCTGATCGCGTTCGGGGTCGCCCTCGCGGCGTCGGCGTTTGTGCGGCCGATCTCGCTGCTCCTGCTGCCGCTGTTGCTCGTCGCGTTCGTCTCCGGCGGCTTCGGCTGGCGGCGGTCGCTTGGCTACGCCGGCGCGGTGCTCGGTGTAACGGCCGCGCTGATCGCGCCGTGGACGGTGCGGAACATTGTTGTGATGGACTCGCCGATCGTCATCTCGGCGAACATCGGTGACGACCTCTGCATTGGCCACTACGCCGGCGCGCCCGGCTACTTCGCGCCGCCGCCGGTCTGCTTCGATGGCTACGAAGGTCTCGATCACACGGAGCTGGTCGTGCAGCGGAACGACGACAACCTGCGCCGCGCGCTGACGTTCATGCGGGAGCATCCGTGGTTCACGCTGCGCAACCTATCGCACAAGGCCTACTACATGTGGGAGCACGATCACGATGGCATCATTGCTGTCGAGTCCTACGGCGACGACGGCTTTCTCGATCCAGGCACGAGGCGCTTCCTGACGAAGACGGCCGATCTGTTCTTCTATTTCACGATCAGCGTCGGCGCACTCGGCCTCGCGGGCTTCGTGGTCCGGCCGCTCGATCCGCGCAGGCTGTTCTTCCTGCTGGCGCTGCTGGCCTTCGCCGGCGTGCCGCTGGCCTTCTTCGGCGACTCTCGCTTCCACGTGCCGGTGCTGCCGTTCCTGGCGGTGTCGGCGTCGTGGTTTGTCGTGACGGTGGGCACCCTCGCTCTGCGGCTCGCGAAGGAGGGCGTCTCGGACACGCCTGGCACGCCCCGGAGAAGCGTCGCTACGCCGGGCGGCACGTTCGCGTCGCCGGGCGGACCGCCGAAGGACTCAGACGTAGAAGTCGCGGAAGGAGAGGCGCCGATGGCGGATGAGGATGCTCTCCAGGATGCCGAGGCCGACGAATAACGTGATGAGCGAGCTGCCGCCCTGACTGATGAAGGGCAGCGGGATGCCGGTCACCGGCAGCAGGCGCACGTTCACCCCGACGTTGACAAACGTCTGGACGAGGACGAAGACGACGAACCCCGTCGCGAAGAGACGTCCGAAGAGATCGGCGGAGGTCTCGGCGACGCGTAACGCTCGCCAGAGCAGGAGTAAGAACAGGCCGAAGAGCGCGAGCGCGCCGGCGAAGCCCAACTCCTCCCCCAGCACGCTGAAGATGTAGTCGGTCGTCTCGGTGCGGAGGAAGTCGAGCTGCGTCTGGGAGCCTTCGGTGAGGCCCTTGCCGAACAGGCCGCCCGAGCCGATGCTGATCTCTGCCTGCAGCGTGGGCAGGCCGGCCCCTTGCGCGTCGGCCTCGGGTTCCATCCAGAGCTCGAGCCGGTCGCGCTGGTAGTCGGACACCAGTCCGAGGAAGACGAACGGGATCGCGATGAGCGCGACGGCAAAGAGGCCGCCGATGTGACGCCAGCGCGCGCCCGCGACGATCACCATGCCCAGCCAGATCGCGGCGAAGATGACGGCGGAGCCCAGGTCAGGCTCCAGGAAGACGAGCACGGCGGGGATCCCGGCAAGAGCCAGCGACGTCGAGAACACGCGCAGCTCGCCGAGCGTTTCTTGATTGTCGGAGACGTATTTCGCGATCGCGATGATGACGATGAGCTTCGCGATCTCGGATGGCTGGATCTGCGTACCGCCGATCACGATCCAACGGCGGGAGCCGTAGGTCTCATCACCGACGATGAGCACGTACACCAGCGCGGCGAGGCTGGCGATGTAAAGTCCCGCGCTCAAGGCCCCCAGCGTCCGGTAGTTGAACAGCGTGAAGACGATGGCGAGCCCCAGCCCGATGGCGGCGAAGAGCGCTTGCCTTGAGACGGGATGCGAGAGATCGGTCAGGTCCGGCTCGCCGAAGCGGGTCAGGCTGCCGCTGTAGATGAGCATCGCGCCCAGGGTGACGAGGCCCAGCGCCGCGAGCATCAGCAGCGGGTCGAAGTCGCGCAGGCGGATCGTGCGGGCGATCACGGCAGCGCCTCCTGGGCCAGGCGCTGCCGCGCGAAGTAGTAGTCGAGGATCTGCGCGGCCACGGGCCCGGCCGTGCCCGCGCCGGTGCCCTTCTGGAGGAAGACGACCACGGAGATCTCCGGGTTGTCGAAGGGGGCGAAGCCGGTGTACCAGGCGTGCGTATCGTGCTTGCCGTCGGCTCGTTTCGGCCCGAACTCAGCGGTCCCGGTCTTGCCCGCGATCGGCACGAGGCGGCTCGCGCCACTGGCGGCGGTGCCCGGTGATACGGCGGCCTGGCGCATCCCTTCGCGCATCACCGCGAGGTTCTCGTCAGAGACCGCGACGTGGTGCGCCACCTGCCGCTCGATGCGCGTGATCACCGTGCCGTCCTCGTGGACGATTTCACGCGCGACGTGCGGGACGAGCACGTCGCCGCCGTTCGCGACGGCGGTGGTTACCCCCAGGAGCTGCAACGGCGTCACGGCCAGGTAGCCCTGGCCGATGCCGAAGGTGTACGTATCGCCGAGGTACCAGGGGTTGCCGACGGCCTCTTCCTTCCAGGCAGGGTCGGGCACGAGGCCGGCGGCTTCACCGGGGATGTCGATGCCCGTTGGCGCGCCGAGCCCATATTCGCGGGCATAGCGGGCAAGGCGCTCGGCGCCCAGGCCGCGGAAGTCCCCGAAGCCGCCGGACAGGTAGTAGAAGTAGACGTCGGATGACATCCTCACACCGCCGTAGAAGTCCAACGTGCCCAAGGCCGACCAGTCGCGGAAGACCGCGGGCTCGCCGCCGTACTGGTTGGGCACCGAGATCGCGCCGCGACTGGTGATGCGCGTGCTCGGGGTGGCGACGCCCTCCTGGAGAGCGGCGGTGCCCGTCACCATCTTGAACGTGCTGCCGGGGGCGTAGATCTCGGCGAGGACGCGGTTGACGAGCGGCTTGGCGGGGTCATTGACCAGCGATGGCAGCGCCTCTTGGTCGACGGGCTCGGTCAGTACATTGTTGTCGTACGCAGGCAAGGTAACCATCGACAGCATTTCGCCCGTCCGCACGTCCATCACGGCGGCGGCCGCGTTCTGCGATCCCGATTCGGCCATGGCGGTCATCAAATACTCGGTGACCTGACGCTGGAGGTCGAGGTCCAGGGAGAGGACCAGGTTGCCCGCATTGCCCGGCGGTGACGAACGGATGGTCCGCAGCTCCTGGCCGGCCGCGTCGATCTCCACCTGGCGGTAGCCGGCTGTGCCTCGCAGCGCCTGCTCGTACGTAAGCTCGACGCCTGTCTTCCCCAGGCGATCGTTGAGCTGGTAGCCCGACTCGTGCAGCCTGGCGTACTCGTCCTGGTCGATCCGGCCGACGTAGCCAAGGACGTCGGCGGTGAGCGCGCCGGTGGCATAGTTGCGCACGGACTCGGCGAGGACCTGGACGCCAGGGAGCTGCGCCTGGCGTTCTCGCAAGCGGAAGAGGGTTGACTCGTCCAGGCCCGCCTTGATGATGACGGGAGTGAAGGGGTCGTCGCTGTTGCGCGCCTGCGCGACCTTGGTAGCGATGTCGGCCGCGGGCACGCCCGTCTCGCGCGAGAGCTCGTCGATGACGACGAGGAACTTGTCGCCGGGCACGTCGGCGGCAACGACGCCTGCGGAGTAGATGGGCACGTTCTGGACGAGCTGCTCGCCGTTGCGGTCGTAGATCAGACCGCGCGCGGGCAGGTCCGGCACGATGCGGAGCCGGTTCGATTCAGCGCGCTGCTGGTAGGCCTCGTGCTCGATGAGCTGCATGCGCGCGAGCTGGAGCAACAGCAAGCCGAAGAGGAGCAGCATGAGGCTTTTGAGGAGGAAGAACCGCCTGGGAAAGACCTCCGCTGGCTTGTCTTCCGGGTCGCGAGCGCGCCAGCGGCGGCGTTGATTGGGGTTGGCCAGTCGCAGCTCGGAGCGCATCTACCCGCTCACGCTCCGAAGGCCGGACTGGGCCGGAGCTCCGGCCGGAAAAGGCGCATGACGCCGTATACGGGCAGGAGGAGCAGCGCGTTCGCTATGGCCGCCGGCAGGAGCACGTCGATCAGGCTGTTGAGCCAGTCGACGCGTTCGCCGGTGACGGCCAGACTGATCAGCATCACGCCCTCGTAGGCCCACGTTGCCAGGACGGTCAGAAGGATCGCGGGCAGCAGGTCGGACTCGACGAGCTTCCATTCGCGCACTTCCGTCATCACGATCAATGGAGCGAGGGCGAGCATGGCGAGGCCAAGCGGCTCGCTGTCGAGCAGGCCCTGCAAGAATCCCGCAATCACGATGAGCGGCAGCGCTTCCTGCTTGCCGCGCACGCTCATCCAGGCGACGAGCACGACGATAAGGAGGTTCGGCTGGACCCCGAAGATGGAGAACTCAGGCAGAACGGCGGCCTGAGCGAGGGTCGCCGCGACGATGAGCAGCACTCCGATTACCGCACTCACGGAGGCGGCTCCTCCTGGGGAGTGAAGCTCTCGAGCACCAGGACCCGTTCAATGCGCGACAGGTCGGCCAGCGGCTCCACACGCACGCTCTGGAACAGCTCCTGCGCCGTACGCTCCACATTGACGACGCGCCCGATCACCTCGCCCTGGGGGTACCGGCCGCCGAGGCCGGACGTAAGCACGAAATCGCCTTCGCTGACCTCCGCAGTCTCTTGAACGAACTCCATCTCGAGGCTGCCGTCGGCGGCGCCCGCGACAACGCCCGGAGCGCGCGACTCTTGCACGACAGCGCTCACGGCGCTGTCGACGTCCGTGATGAGCGTCACCCAGGCGTAATTGTCCAGCACCTTGCTGACGGATCCGATCAGGCTGCCCTGTTGAGTGAGCACGATCATGCCCTCGCGGATCCCGTCCGACGACCCGCGATCGATCGCGATCGCTTCCCTCGTGTTGGTCTGGTCACGGGCGAAGACGCTCGCGGCGACGAAGGTGTCGTCGGGCGACTGCCTGACGCCGAGCAACCCCTGGAGCTGCTGGTTCTCAGCCTCCACTTCGCGCGACTGGCTGAGCTGCTCCAGCAGGCGCTCGTTCTCTTCGCGCAAGGAGCGGTTCTCGTTGGTGAGGCTGTTGATGTCGGTGAGGTTGTTGACGAAGTCAGCGACCGGCCTGGTGGCGTCCTGGAGCGCGGACTCGACAGGGGCGACGGCGACGAGGACGGCGTTCTCCAGCGGGTCGAAGATGCCGAAGCGGCTCCCCGCCATGAACAGGAGGCCGGCGATCACCACAAAGCTGAGCCAGGTGCGGGTGCGGACGTGCACTGTTCCTCTCCCTCGGAAGTCGGCAAAAACGCACCCGAGCGCAGGGCCCTGTGCTAGCGCACTCGGGGCTCCCTTGGCCTAGTCTAGCGAGGCGGCTTGCGGTTCGCCAGGGCCGATTGCACCTTAACCAGCATCGCTGCTTCCTCAAGCATTTCGCCGGTGCCTCGCACGACGCTTGAGAGCGGCTCATCCGCCACGTAGACCGGAAACTTGGTTTCCTGGGCGAGACGCCGGTCCAAGCCGCGCAGCAGGGCGCCGCCGCCTGCGAGCGCAATCCCCCGGTACATCAGGTCCGCCACAAGCTCCGGCGGCGTCACCTCAATGGTCGAACGCACCGCCTCGACGATGGCGCTGATCGAGCCGGAGAGGGCATCGCGCAGCTCCACGGTGCTCACCTCGACCGACTTCGGCAGGCCGGTGGCGAGATCCCGCCCTCGGATCTCGATCGATTCCTCTTCGTCCAGCGGAAACGCTGATCCGGCCTGAATCTTGATCTCCTCCGCCATTCGCTCGCCGATGAGCATGTTGTGCACCTGGCGGGCGTAGGCGATGATCTCCTGGTCCATCTCGTCGCCGGCGACCCGGATCGACGTGCTGACGACGATGCCGCCGAGGGCGATCACCGCGACCTCCGTCGTGCCGCCGCCAATATCGACGATCATGCAGCCGTGGGGCTCCATCACCGGCAGGCCCGAGCCGATCGCAGCCGCCATCGGCTCCTCGACGAGGAACGCGGCGCGGGCGCCGGCGTTGAGGGCGGCGTCGTGCACCGCGCGCTTCTCTACCTCGGTCACGCCGCTGGGGATGCCGATGACCACCCGGGGCCTCGGGATGCCGAGCCCGAAGCGGGCGTGGACGGCTCGGATGAAGTAGTGGAGCATCCGCTCGGTGACCTCGAAGTCGGAGATGACGCCGTCCTTGAGGGGGCGGACCGCGACGATGTTGGCCGGGGTGCGGCCGACCATCCGCTTCGCTTCGGCGCCGATGGCGAGGATCTTCTTCGAGATCTTGTCGATGGCGACGACCGAGGGCTCGTCGATGACGATGCCGCGGCCGCGCACCATCACCAGGGTGTTTGCGGTCCCCAGGTCGATGCCCACATCGTGCGAAAAGAAGCCAAGTAACGTCGTAAGCGGGTTGATCAAGGCGCGTCCCTACGCTGAAAGCGAACCACCAGCGGGCTGCGTACGAAACGGATTATATCGAATGGGGCGCGTAGTGCAAAGAGGGTCGCGCGGAAGACTCGTGTTTGCGCTTCGAAAACTCCGCAGACCGTTTTCGAAGCGTCGCAGAGCGCTTACCCTTCGGTCGCTGGGCCCGCCACGCCCCCCTCCAGCGACTGCCAGTAGGCCTGCCAGCGCCCACGCACCTCGTCCTCGCTCAGGCCTCGGTCATAGTCCGGCGAAGTGAGCGGAAGCGCTCGTTCGACCTTCATGAGCACGATCGCCCGTACCGGATTCTCGGCGCCGCGCTCCCGGCGGAGGGCGAGCACCCGTTCGAACGCCGGGCCCTCGGTGAGCACCTCGGCGGTGCCTTTGAAGCGGTAGCCCTTCCGGACGACCTGGTCGACCACGTTGATCTCGATCGACGGGTTCTGGCGGAGGTTGGCCATGGTGCCCGGAGATCGGATGTCGGCGAAGATGAGGTGGTCGTCGTCCCAGACGGCCGTCGTGCCCTTGGGCGAGAGGTTGGGCGTGCCGTCCGGGCAGACCGTAGCGACGAAACCGAGCCGCTGCTCGCTCACCACACGCTTCATGTCGTCAGTCAGGATGCCCATTTGGCTCGTCACGTCTCGCCGTGCTCGCGGAGCAGCGCCATGAAGTCGTCGTCGCTGAGGACCTGCGTGCCGTACTTCGTCGCCTTCTCCAGCTTGGAGCCCGGGTTCTCGCCGGCGACGAGGTGGGTGCTCGCCTTCGTAACGCTGGAGCTGGTCCCGCCGCCGAGCGCCCGGATGCGTTGCTCGGCAGCCGAGCGGCTCATGCTTGAGAGCGTGCCCGTGATCACGAACGTCTGGCCGCTGAGCGGCCCTTCGCGGGCGGCGGGCGCCTCGGCCTCCATGCGGACGCCGCCCTTGCGGAGCCTCTCGATCAGCTTGCGGTCCGCCTTGTCGTGGAACCAGTCGTAGACGCTCTGGGCCACGATGGGCCCGATGCCGGGCACCGCCTCCAGCTCCTCCAGCGTCGCGCCGGCGATGGCGTCCATGCTGCCGAAATGCTGGGCGAGCAGCGCCGCGGTTTCGAAGCCAACGTGGCGGATGCCAAGCGCGAACAGTACGCGCGCGAGCGGCCGGCCGCGGCTCACCTCGATGGCGTCGATGATGTTCTGGGCGCTCTTCTCGCCCATGCGCTCGAGCTGGAGCAGGTCTTCCTTCTTGAGGAAGTAGATGTCGGCCGGATCCTGCACCAGGCCGGCCTTCATCAGCGACAGGCAGAGCGACTCCCCCATTCCGTCGATGTCCATCGCGCCGCGCGAGACGAAGTGACCGAGCAGCCGGAAGGCCTGCGCCGGGCAGGCGCGGTTCGGGCAGTAGCGCATCACCTCGCCCTCAGGCCGGACGAGCTCCGTATTGCACGCCGGGCAGCGCTTCGGCGGCCGAAAACGGCGCTCCTTGCCGGTGCGCTTGCTGAGCACCGGGCCGACGACCTGCGGGATCACGTCGCCCGCGCGCTGCACGATCACCGTGTCGCCGATGCGCACGTCTTTGCGCTTGATGTCCTCCTCGTTGTGGAGCGTCGCCATCTTCACCGTGGCGCCGCCGATGTTCACGGGCTCCAGGACCGCGTAGGGGTTCATGCTGCCGGTGCGCCCGACGTTGATGCCGATCTTGAGCAGCGTGGTCGTGCGCTGCGTGGGCGGGAACTTGAACGCGGCCGCCCAGCGCGGCTCACGGCCGACGGCACCGAGCGTCTCCTGCAACCGCAGGTCGTCGACTTTGACGACGACGCCGTCGATCTCGTAGTCGAGCTGCTCGCGCTTCTCTGTCCACTCGTGGCAATGCCGCCAGACCTCGTCGATGCTCTCGTACCGCGCGATGTACGGCTTGAGGATGTAGGGGTTGATCTTGAAGCCAAGGTCGCTCAGCCACTTCAACGTTTCCAAGTGGCTCGCCGGCGTCGAGCCCCCCGCCGCCCAGCCGAGCGCGTAGATGAAGCAGTCGAGCGGGCGCTTCGCGGTGATGCGAGGGTCGAGCTGACGGACGGCGCCGGCGGCGGAGTTGCGCGGGTTGGCGAAGAGCGGCTCACCGCGCTCGGCACGCTCCTGGTTCATCCGCTCGAAGCCCGCCTTGGACATGAACACCTCGCCGCGCACCTCAAAGCGCTGCGGAGCGTCGCCGCCCTTCGCATGGATGCGCATCGGGATGCTGCGGATCGTGCGCAGGTTCTGCGTGATGTTCTCGCCGCGCAGACCGTCGCCGCGCGTCGAGCCGACGGCGAACTGCCCGTCGCGGTACTCGAGCGCTACGGCCAGGCCGTCGATCTTCGGCTCGCAGACCATGGCGAAATCGGAGCGCTCGGCGAGGTTGGTGACACGTCGATACCAGTTGCGCAGCTCGTCTTCGCTGAAAGCGTTCGCCAGGCTGAGCAGCGGCAGCGGGTGCTCGACGATGCCGAACGCCTCGACCGGCCGTTCGCCGATGCGCTGCGTGGGCGAGTCTGGCGTGATGAGCTGGGGGTAGCGCTCCTCCAGCGCGCGCAGCTCGATCATCAGCTCGTCGTACTCGGCGTCGCTGACCTCGGGCTGGTTGAGGACGTAGTAGCGGTAGTCGTGGTAGGCGATCTGCGCGCGCAGCTCTTCGACGCGCAGCTTGGCGCGCTGCAGGTCCTGCTCGACGTCCGTGGTCATGCGAGCCTCCGTGCGGATGGTGTCAGGTAGGGAGTATATCAGGATGCTGGAAGCGAGAAGCGAGCGGAGGCATGCGAGATGCCCGGTTCGCTCATGCCCGCCACCGCCGCCGGACCGGGCGCGTGTCCGGCTGGCCGACGCGCTCCCAGTAGGTCGTCGCCGCCTGCTTGATGTCGAGGCGGAAGATCACCTCGCGCGGCATCACGTTCAGCCCGACGGCGGCCGCAGCGTGCTCGACCTCCGCGTGCGTGGCCGCGTCGTTGCCCTCCGTCGCGCGGCCGCGGATGTTGAACTCGGCGTCTCCCTTGCCGGGCATCGCGTGCAGCATGTAACGGCTGTCGCGCCGCAGATCGGCCAGCTTGGGCGACTGCGGTCCGATCGCGAGGTAGATGTGATCGCCGGCGAGCACCGGGCAGACCGGGTGAACGCGCGGCCCGCCGTCCTTGCGCAGCGTCGCCAGGTACGCGACCTGAAACGTCTTGTTCGAGATGAGCTGCGCCCCAAGCGCCGCCATCTCCGGATCGGCCTCCGCGAATTCGCGCCAGCTCGCCATCACGCGGCGCCTTCAACCGAGAGGCGCACCGCGGTCGCCCGGCCGATGCCAGAGCCGGCGCCTGTGACCAGCGCTACCTTACCCGGAATGGCCATTGTTCGACGAGAGGATTCGCGCTGTCGCGGTAGCCGTCGCGATCACCTCGCTGTCCTCTCGCATGAGCGTGCCTTCCAGGAACGCGATGGCCGAGGTCCTGTGCGCGACGCGTCCTTCGGCGACGAGCGGCCCGGGCCGCGCGGGCCGGAGGTAGGTCACCTTCATCTCGAGCGTCGGCGCAGCCTGGCCCGCGTCAAGTAGGGAGAAGATAGCCGGCCCCATCGCGTCGTCGAGCATGGCGGCGAGGAAGCCGCCCTGGACCGTGCCCTGCGGATTGCAGAACTCATCTCGCGCGTTGAAGCGCACCAGAACGCGTCCCGGCTCCAGGCTGATCGCTTCCCAGCCCAGCAGGGCGCTGCAGTTAGGCATGGGCACCGGCCCGTTACCTTCCGCCACCTCGCGGAGGACATCGAGACCGGTGCGAACCGTGGTCATAGTCATGGCTGCCCCTTTACGCCGGCTTGTATTCGATGAGCTGGCAGTAGTTGCCGTCCGGGTCGAGGAAGGTGGAGATGACGCCGCCCCACTCCTCGCGTCCGGCCGTGCGGATGAACGACACGCCCTGCTGCTCCAGCCGCTTCTGCTCCGCCGCGAGGTCATCGACGAAGAAGTCGATCAGGACGCGCTGGGGCTCCTTGGCGGCGCCTTTGGTGTCGCTGTGGCCGTCGATCATGAAGGCGGCGCCGGCCGCATCGAACGCGCCCTCTCCCATCTCCGGCCGTGGCGGCAGGCCGACCACGTCCTTGTAAAACCCGACGAGGCGCTCTGGCTGCTCACTGGTGACCGTGATGACAAACGATGTGACCTTCATTTCCTTCCTCCTTCAGTGTGGTAAGGCCACGTTACACCGCCTTCGTGACAGCAGCGTGTCAGTAGTGACCGAGGAGGACGCGAAACGCCGCGACCCCTCGACCCGGGGTGGGGCACTGGTGAGGGGTTAGGCGCAGGTGTGGCCGAACTGGGCGGCGACGGCCGCGAGGTCGCCCGCGGTGATCGAGCCGTTAGCCGGTAGGAGGTCCCACGCTTGCTGCGCGGGCATCGACCCGCCCCGGTCGTAGGCCGGGTGGTAGTTCTCGCGCGAGCCGGAGGGCACGATCGGCGGGTTGGGTGTGGAGAACGGGTCGATGCCGCGGTCGAAGTCACCAGCCTCGAAGTCGGTCGCGCCGAAGCGGGCGACGATGCCCGCCAAGTCGGCGGCGGCGATGGCGCCGTCGCGTTGGAGCGAGGCGCCTGTGGGCACGTCGAAGAAGTCCCAGAGGTTGTGGGAGTTGCGCTGGCCGCCCTGCAGGGCGTCCGCGCCGGCTTCGCGCACGTCCGTGCAACCGTCGTTGTCGTCGTCGGGATCGCTCCCGTTGGCGATCCCGTCGTGATCGGTGTCGGCGGCCACCTCCTTGCGCGTGATGAAGCGAACATCGTCGATGCCGGCGTGAAGGCGCGCGTAGAAGCTGTCCACCACGGCGAAGCGCAGGCAGACGTCTTGCCCAACGAAAGCTGAAGCGGTGCCGGCGATCAGGCTGTAACCAAAGATCGAGGGCTCGTCCTCCTCAGTCAGATAGAGGTTCGCCAGGATGTGCTCCGGCCGCAGCGTGAACGGATCGGCCGACATGCCCGCAGCACTAACCAGGTCTGCGCGGAACTGCTGATTGGGCGAGCGCCGATAGTCGAGCGACTGGACAGGAATGTAGGTGATTGCCTCGTTCGCCAGGAACAGGCGGAACACGATCGTGCCGACATCGAGCACACCGCAGCGATAGAGCAAGTGTGAGCCGGGGCCGGACGCATTGGTCATCGCGGCTTGGACGCCTTCAGGCGGAGTCGGGAAGGTCCCGCTGGCGAAGCCGTCGCAGTCGCCGCTGGGTAGCTGACTGCCGGCCTGGATGCACCAGCCTCCATCGCTCCCCGCCTGATCAAGGCCCGTCCAGCAAGGAATGAGCTTCGTGCTCTGGATGCCGGCCTCGAACCCGCTGTTGTCGCCTGGAGTGCCTCCCGGCGCGCAGGGCGGGGCAGGGACGCCGTGGAGCGTCAGGATCAGATCGCCGACAGCCGGGGGCTCAAACGGGCTGTCCATACCGCCAAGCTGGACGTGATAGGTGACACCCGCGGTGGCGGTGAAGCTGATCTGCGGGCCCTGCGGCGGGAAGAAGCCGTCGATGAAGAAGCCGCTTTCGTCGGTCGCGCAGGCGATGTTTTGGAGCGCGGGGAGTGTGCTGCCCGTGTAGGCGGCGATGCCGACGCCGCCGAACGCGCTCCCGCTGGCCCGGGCCAGGAACAGCGTTTCGGAGCTGGGAGTGAAGGAGTACCAGACCGTGTTCCGCAGGGCGCCGCACGGCTGCGGCTCGTCGGGCTCCAGCGTGGCTAGCCGGGCGTTCTCCGAGAGCCTGGCCGGCGGCGAGAACGGCTCGGCGATCTCCGTGGCGAAGTCGAAGTCGTCGTTGGGCGGGGGCGGCGGCGGCGGCAGCTTTTCGCAGTCGCCGGCGCTGCACGAGAGCGACGTGCCGTTCGGCGCGCAATCCGTTGGCTGGAGTTGCGTGCCCAGCACCATCGTGAAGTCGAGCGCGTCGTCACCGCTCAAGAAGTCGAGTGGGATAATCGCCGTCAGGGTGCGTTGCCCGTAGACGACGGGGGCGGCGCCTATCGTGCCGAAATTCACGTCGTAGATGAATAGGAGGTTGCTCGGGAAGAACAGCTCGCCGAAGGCGTCCGCGCCGGTCATGCCCGGCGGTAGGTTGGGTGCAGGACCGCAGTTGGAGTCGGCGGCCGACGTGATGCCCGTGGAGGCGTTCTGGTCGGTGTCGAAGTCGATCACGCCGGCGACATCGCCGGGGCTGATCGGGTCCTGGAACTCGACAGTGAGGTAGAAGTCGTCGGCGTCGAACGAGCCGCGCACTTCCGTAATGTCCGGCGCCAGGCCGCCGAACGAGTCGCCGCCGGGATCGTCGTTCGAAAACGTCGCCGGCGGCAGGAAGATCACATCGGTGTCCGCGCAGGAGGTGTTGTTCGTTTCGACGCCCTCCGCGATATCGTTGTCGGGGTCGACGGTGGCGCAGTTGGTCAGCAGGCCGGCTGTTACGGCCTCCAGGGGGAGTGCCACGATCTTCGTCTCGCCGGAATCGAGTGTGCCGGCGTCGCAGGTGACGGTGGCGCCCATCTGCGAGCAGACTGCCGGGAGCGGTCCGCCGACAGCGAGCTCGGGCGGGAGCGTGTCCTCGACGATGACAGGACCAGCCGAGACCGAGCCTCGATTGCGCACATGCAGCTCGTAATCGAACGTTTCACCAACGGCCACACTGGCAGGCGGCGAGAGGCGCACGTCGAGCTCCGGCAAGGGCGGGCAATCGATGATCGAGGCGGCTCCGGCCGGGTCGTCGTCCGGGATGGTCACGGGTGTGTCGAAGGCGCTGCAGAAGAGGCCGTCGGACTGCAAGGCGAAGTCGCTGATCGCGCCGTCGTCCGGGAAGAGGTCGTTATCGACGCCCTTGAGGAACCAGGGCGTCGCGACGCTAGGCGGCCACGACGCCGCGCACTCGCTGACGCCGAACGTGCCCGCGACGCGGCTCGCCAGGATGGGCGGGAAGTCGAGGATGACCGCCTCGCACGAGGGCGAGTTCGGGTTGCCCACGCCGACGGTGAGCTGGAGCGCGGGCGGGAAGGCGTGATCGACGAGCACCGGCGCGAAGACCGAGTCGCCGCCCAGTGCCGCCGTCACGTCAATGCGGCCCGCGCCGTCCCAGTTCGGTGTGTCGCCGTCGGGCAGGTCGTGAGCGGTGTCCTGCATGATCGCGCGCACGTCTTCGTTGGTGCGGGTGCCGTCCTGGGCGAGCAGGAGCGCCGCGAGGCCGGCGACCTGCGGCGTGGAGAACGAGGTGCCGCTACTGATCGTCGTGCGGCCGTCGTCCAGGCAGTCGCCCAGGAAGTTGCAGAACGCCGGCGGGACGGCGGAAACGATGTCGACGCCCGGCGCCGTGACCGATATCTCCGGTCCATACTGCGAGAAGTCGGCCTTGCCGTCGAAGTTGTCCAGGTAGCCGGATGCTGAGACCGCGATCGCGTTCGGGTCGGCGGCGGGCATGCTGACGCAGCCCTGGCCGCTGTTGCCTGCGGCCACGACAATGGTGACGCCGAAGTCATCGTGGGCGACTTCCATCGCGTCCTGGATCACGGGGTCGCTTGGGGGGATGCCGGGTACGCAGCCGGACCCCAGGCTCATGTTGATCACGTCCGCGCCGTTCTCGGCCGCGTAGATGATGCCCGCTGCGATGTCGGGCGAGTCGCCGCCGCCGAAGGTGAGCACCTTCACCGGCATGATCGTGCAGTCGAACGCGACGCCCACGCCGCTCACGTCGTTGTTCGCCTCGCCGCACGCGACCCCACCGACGAACGTGCCGTGGCCGAAGTCGTCTGAAGGGTCCCCAGACGATGAGCCGCCGAAGAAGTAGCAGCCGTGCACGTCGTCGATGCAGCCGTTGCCGTCGTCGTCGATGCTGTTGCCAGCGATCTCGCCGGGGTTCGTCCAGATCTGGCCGTCCAGGTCGGGGTGGGTGATGTCCACACCCGTGTCGACGACGGCCACGATGATGCTGTCGTCGCCGGTCTCGATCTGCCAGCCGGCCGGCGCGTTGATCGCGTGGTAGTACCAGTGCTGGATGGCGGTGTAGGCAGGGTCGCCCGGCGGGCCGCCGGAGGTGGTGTAGCGATAGCTCGGCTGGGCGAACTCCACGCGCGGGTCGAGTTCGTACGCGCTCACCGCGTGCGCCACGTTCGTACCCGGTGGCAGGCTGACGGTGATGGCGCCGGCCTGGTCTGTCTGCGAGACCTCAGTGCCGCCCAGCTCGCCGAGCGCGGCGCGACGCGCGTCCTGCCCGACGTTCGACTTGAAGCGCACGACGAGCCTGTCTGCGGCGGCGGTCGGGCCATGCTCGCGTGGCGCTGGCGGGATTTCGGCGAAGAGCTTGTCGCCCGGGCGGCGCGCAACGGCGTCGGGGTCGATCGCCGGCGTGGTCGGGGCCCAGTCGCGAGGGGGTAGCCCCGTGGGCTCCGACGGAGCCTGCGGCGCTGGCGCCGAGAAGCTTGTGCTGCCGAGGCCGGCGCTGACGAACTGCACGGCTGCCAGGGCCGTTACGGCGGCGACGGCGAGCGCGCACGCAACGAGGATCTGTCGCCGCATTCACGTCACCTTGCTGGTGGGGGCCACAACACTTCCTCCGCTAGCCTGCCCCTATTCAGGGATCCTGCCAGGTGCGAACATAGCATCGCTTCCGCCGGCCCGTTTGTCAAGGGCCGTTTGGTCGAAACTACCCCTCTACGTACCGTCCCGCAAGCGCTTCGGCTTCGCCTCGCAGCCGCTCGACGGCATCCGGCGGCGAGAGGACGCGCGCCGTGGCGCCCCTGCTCAGCAGCCAGGGGAGGAGACGCCGCAGGTCCCAGCAGGAGTAAACGAAGATCGAACCGCCTTCTGCCGGCTCCTCTCGCTCGAAGCCGAACGCCGGCGACTCGCGCGCCCACGGCACGGCTGAGGCCTCGATCCAGACGCGGACCTCCAGAGGGGGCGTGTGAGCGCGGCCATCGTCGTGGTCGTGGAAGGCGATGCGCTCTGGCCGGGCGAAACGTTCGGCCAGCACCTCGGCGCCGCGAATGCGGACGGCGCGGAAGTCGCGCACGCTCTCGCGCAGGCGGCAGTAGCCGACCAGGTGCCAGTCGTCGCCGTAGAACGTCAAGAAGTGCGGCTCCACCTTGCGCTCCGTGATCTCGTCTGACGCGTACGAGTGGTAGCGCAGCCAGAGCACCCGATCGTCGAGCACGGCCTGCTGGAGCAGCGGCAACCAGGGCGAGGCGTCCTGTCGCATCCAGCGCGAGACCCGGATACGCTCTCGCAGCCGGTCGACCTCCAGACGCGTCTCGGGCCGCAGGGCGGCCTCGACCTTCGCGGCGGCGGCGCGGACGGCCTCGCGCTGCTCCGGCGTGCCAAGCCCGAGCGCGAGGTCGCTTCCGAGGAGGAGCTGCACCGCCTCTTCCGCGGTGAAGGCGATGGGCGGCAGATGGTAGCCGGGCACCATGCGATAGCCCTCGCCGGGCAGCGCCGCGACGGGCACGCCGGCCTGGCAGAGCGCGTCGATGTCGCGGTAGACGGTGCGGACTGAGCAGCCGATCTCCTCGGCGAGGTCGGCGGCGCGCAGGGGCGTCTCCTCCCGCAGGCGCATGAGGATCAGCAGCCGGCGGTCCATCTGTTTCATGGGCTTCTATTATACGGTGCCCTCGCTCAGGCCTTGCGAAGCGGTGCTATACTTGGCGCGCAACCGCCGCCGGAGGCCTGCATGAACGTTAGAGAAGCCTTCCAGGATGTCCTGCAGAACACTGTGCTTCGCGCGATCGTGTCGGTGGAGCGGGTGCAGACTGGCGTGGCGTGGAACCCGCTGGACAAGCGCTACCGCAGCGACCCCTACCCTCTCTTTGCCAACCTGCGGACGAAGGACCCCTTCCACCGCAGCCGGCTGATTAACGGCTGGGTGCTCACGCGCTACGACGATGTCAGCGCCGTCCTCCGCGACGGACGCTTCCTCGCCGACGACCGCAAGCTGCCGGGTTTCGACCGCAGCCAGCGGCAGCTTCTCAAGTCGGGCGTTATCACCGAGGAAGAGGCCGAGCGGCGCAAGCGCACCGCCATGATGCTGCGCACCGACCCGCCGGACCACACGCGCCTGCGGTCGCTGGTGAGCAAGGCCTTCACGCCGAAGGCGGTCGAAGCGCTCCGGCCTCGGATCGAAGCGATCGTGACCGAGCTGCTCGACGCCGTCGCCGAACGGGGCGAGATGGACGTCATCCGCGACCTCGCCTATCCGCTGCCGGTGATCGTGATTGCCGAGATGCTCGGCTTGCCGGTCGAGGACCGCGAGCAGTTCAAGCGCTGGTCGGATGACCTCGTGCTCGGGCTCGGCATCCAGACGCTCGACGAAGTGCGACGCTCGTTCGCGGCACAGCGTGAGCTGGCCGCGTACATTCGCGGCCTCGCCGAGGAACGCCGGGGAGAGCCGCGCGAGGACCTGCTGAGCGCGCTGGTGGCGGCTGAGGAGGAGGGCGACAAGCTCACAGACGAGGAGGTCTTCACCACGGTTAGCCTGCTGCTGGTGGCAGGCAACGAGACGACGACCAACCTGATCGGCAACGGCCTGCTCGCTCTGCTGCGCCACCCCCACCAGGTCGATCTGCTGCGTGACAGCCCCGACCGGCTGGAGAACGCGATCGAGGAGCTGCTGCGCTTCGATAGCCCGGTGCAGGCGACGACGCGTTTCGTGCTCGAGGATACGCAGCTCGACGGGCACACGGTGCGGGCGAACCAGCAGGTCGCGCTCCTGCTGGGCGCAGCCAACCACGACCCGGAGCGCTTTCCTGACCCCGACCGCCTCGACGTCACGCGCGAGAACGTGCAGCCGCTCTCGTTCGGCCACGGCATTCACTACTGCCTGGGAGCGCCCCTCGCCCGTGTCGAGGGCCGGATCGCCTTCGGTGCGCTGCTGGAGCGCTTCCCGCACCTCCGTCTTGCGACGGACCACGCCGAGTGGTCGAACAACCTGATCCTTCGTGGCCTGACATCGCTGCCGGTGATGTTCTAGCGGCCCGAGTCCGCAGGCCGTTCGTGCTACAATGCGCTTGCTATGGGCCGAAAACGAGTCATCGTGCTGGATTACGGCGCCGGGAACCTGCGCAGCGTCGCTCGCGCGGTCGAGCACGTCGGCTTCACCGCCGACGTTTCGGACAACCCGCGCGCGCTTGATGACGCGGACGCAGTCGTGATGCCCGGCGTCGGCGCCGCCGCCGACACGATGCGCCACCTCCAGGACGGCGGCTTCGTCGAGCCGCTTCGAGCCTACATCAAGGGAGGACGCCCGTTCCTGGGCGTCTGCATGGGCTTCCAGGCGCTGCTCGACGTGAGCGAAGAGGGCGGCGAGCACCCCTGCCTGGGCATCGTGCCGGGCCGGGTACGGCGCTTTGCCGGCGGCGAGGGCCTGAAGGTGCCGCACATGGGCTGGAACAACGTCGCGCAGACGCGGGAGCACCCGGTCTTCGCCGGCATTCCGGACGGCAGCTACTTCTACTTCGTTCACGGTTACTATCCAGACCCGGAGGACGAATCGCTGGTTGTGGGGCGGACGGAGTACGGCGTGACCTTCGCGTCGGCCATCGCCCGCGACAACCTGGTGGCGACGCAGTTCCACCCGGAGAAGAGCGGTCGCGCCGGCCTCCAGCTTTACCACAATTTCCTGACCGGCTCCTGCAACTAAGGTGTCGCGGTGAGCAGACGTCGCGAGCGTGTCGAAGTCGATTTGCCGTTCATCCACGTCTTCGTGGATGGCGACGGCGTGCGGATCGGCTCGAACGACGACGAGGGGGTGATCGACTTGGAGATGGACGACAGCGGCGAGTACCGGGCCGTGCGACGCTCAGTCCGCAAGCGCCTCCGGTTCTTCCGGCACGCCTTCACGTACGTCGCGCTCAACGGCGTCTTCGTACTGCTCGACTGGTCGACGGGCGGATCGGGCGTTGGCATCAACTGGGCGCAGTGGGTGGCGCTGATCTGGGGCGTCTTCCTGGCGTGGGAGTTCATCTCCAACTTCGTCGGGCCGAACCTCTGGGGCCGCGAGGCCGAGGAGCGCCTGGTCGAACGCGAGCTGCGCCGCCGCCGCGACGCCTAGGGCGCCCACGAACCTCCGAATGGAAGTCATCGCCTCCATCGACGTGCGCGGCGGGCGCTGCGTCCGCCTGGTCCAGGGCGACTACGACCGCGAGACCGTCTTCTCCGACGACCCCGTCGCCATGGCGCGACGCTGGGAGGCGGAAGGCGCGCCTCGCATTCACGTCGTCGACCTCGACGGCGCGCGTGAGGGGCGCCCCGTGAACGACCAGACCGTTCGGAGCATCATCGAGGCCGTCGCTGTGCCCGTGCAGGTGGCGGGCGGCGTGCGCACGCTGGAGGCAGTCGAAGGCTGGCTGGCCGCGGGCGCCGACCGCGTCGTGCTGGGCACCGCCGCCGTCCGCGATCCGTCGCTCGCTGAGGAGGCGGCGCGGCGTTACGGCCAACGCATCATCGTCTCGCTTGACGCGCGCGACGGCTTCTTCGCCGCCGAGGGCTGGCGCGAGGTGACCGACCAGCGCGCCGACGACTTGCTGCGTCGCTTCGCGGAGCTTGGGGTGCAGCGCTTCGTCTTCACCGACATTGGCGTCGATGGCACGCTGACCGCGCCCAACTTCGACGCGATCGAGGCGCTCGTGCGCGCCTCGCCGACGAAGATCATCGCCTCGGGCGGCATCGCGCAGGTCGCGCACCTCCTCCGGCTCGCGGAGATCGGCGCTGAGGGCGCCATCCTCGGCCGCTCGCTCTACGATGGCCGCGTCGATCTACGAGAAGCGCTGCGCGCGGTGAGGGGCTTTCCGAAATAGATTAGAATGGCGCTGACGTGTCATCCTGGGCAAGCGAAGGAACTTTCGGAGCTTCGTTCACAAGGTTCGATTTCGGAAGAAGCGCAATTAGCCTGGAGGCAACGCTGGGCCCGTCAATCTGATTATGCTCACCAAGCGCATCATCCCCTGCTTCGACGTCGATAACGGGCGTGTCGTCAAGGGCATCTCCTTCGTGGAGCTGCGCGACGCCGGCGATCCGGTCGAGCTCGCCCGTGTGTACGAGGAGCAGGGCGCCGACGAGCTGGTGTTCCTCGACATCACTGCCTCATCGGACGATCGCCAGACCGTCTACGACATGGTCGCGCACGTCGCGGACCAGGTCTTCATCCCGTTCACGGTCGGCGGCGGCGTGCGCAGCGCCAACGACGTGCGCGTGCTGCTGGAGCTGGGCGCGGACAAGGTCTCGCTCAACACGACAGCCGTCGCCGAACCGGAGGTCGTGGCTCGCTGCGCAGAGCGCTTCGGCAACCAGAACATCGTCGTCGCGATCGATGCGAAGGCCGTCGGCGAGGGCAAGTGGGAGGTGTTCACGCATGGCGGGCGCCGCCCGACCGGCCTGGACGCCATCGAATGGGCGAAGCGCGTGGTCGAGATCGGCGCGGGCGAGCTGCTGCTGACGTCGATGGACACCGACGGCCACCTCACCGGCTACGACCTGCCGCTGACGCGGGCCGTGTCGGAGGCGGTGTCAGTGCCCGTGATCGCGTCGGGCGGCGCGGGCGAGCCGCGCCATCTGGCGGACGCGATCACGCAAGGCAAGGCCGACGCTGTGCTCGCCGCGAGCATCTTCCACTTCGGCACGTACAGCGTTCGGGAAGTCAAGGAGTATCTGGCCGCGCAGGGCATTGCCATGCGGTTATAGGAGACGAGGCGAAGGAATGGCAGACGAGAGGATGGAGTTGGATTTCGCGAAGGGCGGAGGACTGATCCCCGCGATCATCCAGGACGCGGACACCGGTGAGGTGCTCACGCTCTTCTATATGGATGAGGAGGCCGTCCGCAAGACGCTGGAGGAAAAGCTGGTCTGGCGCTTCAGCCGCGCTGAAAACAAGCTCATGCGCAAGGGCGATTCGTCAGGCCACGTCCAGCACGTCGACAGCGTGGCGACAGACTGTGACAGCGATGCGCTGGTGGTGCGGGTGCACCCCGTCGGACCCGCCTGCCACACGGGCGAACGCACCTGCTTCCACAACCCGCTGACCTAGAGCGTCGCCGTCGTCGGTAAGTCGAACCTCGCTACCCGTAGAGGCGTAGTCCGGCACTACGTGCTTCCTGGGCAAGCTGAGGGGCCGGACTACGATTGTGCCTGCGTATCACTCGCGAGGGTTCTCCGTTAGACTAAAGAAGCTTTTTTCGGGAGCTGGTGATGATTCTCTTTCTCGTTGGCCTCGCTTTCATGGCGCCGGTGTTGATCTTGTTCGTCGACCCGACGCATGACTATCTGCCGGTGATGCAGGACATGCGCGACTTCGTGGTGATCACGCGGCTCGCTGCGACGGTGGCGTTCACAGGCGGCGCGTTGCTGTGCGGCGCGGTGCTCCTGGCGCTCGATCGCTGGCCGGCGGCGCGCTGGCCGCGGCTGCTGGTCGTGACGACGCTCGCGTTCGTTGCGGTCAACGTGCTGGCGCTCATCTTCGCGGAGGACTGGCGGACCAGCTTCTGGGGGGTGTTCCAGCGCTATCAGGGCTTTGCTACGACGCTCGTCTACGTGCTGCTCTTCATCGTCGCCGCGTTCGCCGTCCGCTCGATGCGCGACCTGCGCCTGCTCCTCTGGGCCGTCTTCGCGGGCGCGATGGTCGCTGTGGTGTACGCGCTGGCGCAGAAGGCAGGATGGGAGTGGATCGAGTGGTCCGGCCGCTCGATAAGCCGCCCATTCTCGACGATGGGCCAGGCGAACAACTTCGGCGCGTACCTGGTTGCCGTGGTTCCGGTAGCCGCCTTCCTGGCGCTCACGCTGCGCCAGCGCTGGCAACTCGCGGCCATTGGGGTGGCGATTGCCGCCATGCTCGCAGCGCTGCTGTTCACGGTGAGCCGCTCCGCCTACATAGGTCTCGCTGCCGTGCTCCTCATCTGGGGCTTCGCAGCAGCGCGCTGGTTCCTGCCGTCGCTCGTGCCGGACGAGCAGCGACGCCGCGGCCTGCAAGTCGGCGTCATTGCCGCGGCAGCGGCGCCTCTGGTGCTCGCATTCGTGGTGGTGTTCTTCGTCGGCCTTCCACAGGGGCGCGTCGCGGTCCTCAGCGAAACGAACGACGAGGCGATTTCGGGCCGCCGCACGCTCTGGGTGATGGCTGCCGAGATGACCTTCGACCGGCCGCTGCTCGGCTACGGGCAGGACGCATTCGCCACCAAGTTTTCGGACTACCGCGACCGCCCGGACCTGTCGGGCATCGGGTTCCGGTCCGTCAATCCGGAGAGCGCGCACAACTTCTTCCTCGACCTGTCGTCCGGCACGGGGATCCTCGGCCTCCTCTCCTTCCTTGCGCTGGTCGGGGCGGTGCTCTGGCTTGCCGCGCGTCGTGCCGACTCGACCGAGAACGTGACGCTGCGCCTGGCGATCGTCGGACTGGGGAGCGCGGTGATCGGCTACCTCGTCACGATCTCCTTCGGGTTCGCGGAGGCGATGACCACATGGCTGTTCTGGTTGCTTCTTGGGGCGCTTGCTGGCCTGCTCCTGGAGCGCCCGGCCGGGACCGAAGATGGCAACCCGAGCCGCGCTTCAGCGTTCGATAGCAGCGATGAGCCGCTGACCCGCCGCCAGCGGCGAGAGCAAGCGCGCCGCACTGACAAGCAAGCGCGCCGCGCCGCGGAGATGCAGTCCAGCCTGCTGGTCACGGGCGTCGCGGCGGTGAGCCTTTCGTTGGTGGGGGCGGCGCTGCTGGCGTGGGCGGCTATGATCACGGCGGCGGACCTTGCGGCGGGCCAGGCCGACGCGGCGGCGGAGCGGCAGGAGTTTGATCCTGCCGTAGACCTGGCAAGCCGGGCCGTGAGCCTGAATCCGTTCAGTCGCCTGTACCTGTACGACGAAGCGCAATACCGGCAGCGCTCCGGCGCCAGCGACGCTGCTGGCGAGGCGAAACTAGAAGGAGCGATCGCCACGTACGAGGACCTCATCGACCGCTTCACGCCCGAAGCCAACGACTATCTGGGCCTTGCGACGGCCCACCTGATGAGGGCGGAGGTCACAGAAACGCCGGTCGAACAGGTTGCCCCTACGGTGAAGACGCTGCTCGAGCACGCGTTAGACGCCGAGCCGTTCAACGGCGAGGTCTGGCTGGCCATTGCGAATACGTACCAGTTCCAGCTCAACGATCTACAGCGCGCCTATGAGATCCGTGTCGAGGCCTACTGCTGGGGGGTCGACTGCGAGAACGCGGAGCCGCCTGAGGACGGTCTGCTCCCGCCCGAGACGCCTTCCCCGACGCCTTCACCGTCAGCGGTGCCTTAGCGAACCCCGCTCCAGGCTCGCACCAGCCGCCGCGACTCCGGCTCGACCAGCGCGACATCAGGAAACCCGATCTGCTCCCACTGGCCGTACGCGGCGGCGCTGTCGAGGTCGAGTAGGTCGCTCAAGTAGAGGGTGAGCAGCAAGCCGTGCGAGACGATAGCAGTGTCACGCCCGCCGGCGCCTTCGTTGATCCTCGCGACACAGCGACGCACCCGCTCCAGCGCTGCCGCGCGCGCCTCCCAGCCGGCGACCGCCTCGCCCGCGAGGTAGCGCCGCACGAGGTCACGATACCCCTCGCCGGCCCAGGGACGCTCCACTTCACGCAGGTCCGGCTCGATGTAGACGGGCAGGCCGTGGCGCGCCGCGATGCGTTGGGCGGTGCCCGTTGCTTTCGGCTCAGAGCTGCAATGGAGGGCATGGACCTCCGCCCAGTAGGGTTCGGCGGCGAGCGCTTCCGCGGCGGCGCGCCCCTCCTCCGACAGGTACCACTGCGAAGAGGGGCGGTCCTCGCGCACGGCGACAGCGGCGTGTCGAACGAGGTAGAGGCGCATGTTAGGGGTCGATCAGGTCGAGCACTTCGAGCAGCGAGGTGACGACCGGGCAATCGACGGCTGGCGCGTTGCATTCGCGGTCGATGAGCACCGGGGCAATGCCCACCGTCCGCGCGCCAAGCACGTCCGAGACGTAGGAGTCGCCCACGTAGACTACCGCGCTCGGCTCCAAGCCGGCGCGCGCGAGCGCGAAGCGGAAGATGTCGGGATGCGGCTTGGCGGTGCCTACCGCGGCCGACGCGACGACGAAGTCGAGATGGCGCGTGACCTCGTGCGCGTGGAGGATCGGCACCAGGTCCGTCCCCCAGTCGGAGACGACCCCCTGCCGCAGGCCGCGTTCGTGCGCGCGGTCGAGCGTGGCTAGCACCTCCGGGTAAGGCTCCCACTGGCTCGGCTGCTGGTACCAGTCGTAGAGTGCGTCGCCCGCCGACAGCAGCTCCTGGCGGGGCAGGTCAGCGCCGGCGTCGAGCAGCGCCCGCACGTAGTACTCGGTCCAGAAGCTGCGGGCGCGTTCGTCGGAGTCGTACGCGCCGAGGCCGTCCTGATCGACGCGGGCGTAGAAGAAGTGGCCGACGTCCGGCAACGGCCGTTCTCGCGCGAGGTCGATGCCGAGCTGATGCGAGAGGAACTCCCAGATGTCGCGGGCCTCAGGCCGTGGCCGCATGAGGGTGCGGCCTGCATCGTAGAGGATCGCGCGGACGGTGCTCATGAGGGGCTACGGCTACATGATAGCGGCTGCGCGACGATGAACGCAGGCCCGCGAGTTGATCGTTGGGCGTCCTGCCGGTTACGGTAGGCGCAGCAGCGCTGCGAGCGCTGGAGGCGTATCGAGAGGGATGGCAGAGTCGTCGCGACCGTGGACCGGGCCCGCCGTCGGGGCTGAGCGCCCCGCGTTCGGTTCAAGGCTCACGACGCTCGCGCCTACCGCGCGCCGCGCCCTGGACCTCGCGGTGGTGGCGATCGGCGGCGCCTGGCTGGGCTACTACCTGATCACGCCGCTCCCCTTCATCGACCTCGAGGCCTTCCGCGCCACGGTGATGTTGCACATCGTCACGGGGCTGGTGCTCCTGCCGTACCTGGCTTCGCTGGTAGTGACGCGAAGGTTGCCGGGCGGGAGCGTGCTTGACGTGCCGTTGCTGGCGCTGCTGGGCGCCTACGTGCTGGCGACCGTCGCTTCCGAGAACTGGCGCGTGAGTCTGGAGGTGACGCTCGTCGCTGTTATGGCGATGGCCGGCTTTTACGTGCTCTCGGACGGCTGGCTCCTTCGCCGCTGGCAGGTCGAGACCGCGTTCATGCTCGCGGCCCTGGCCGCGGCGATGAAGGCGATCTGGATCGTGGGCGGCGATTACCAGGACTGGTTGCAACTAACCCGCGCCGTCGAAGGCGGCCTGTCGCTGGGTGACCTGATCCCGCCGACGGTGCCCAAAGTGCATGACGTGGGCGATCACCCAAACCTGCTCGGCGCGATCCTGGCGATGAGCCTGCCGTTCTTCCTGGTGACGGTGCTGCGGCCGGTGCCGCTGGCTCTGCGGGCGCTCGCGGCGGTGGGAGCGGGCGTGCTCCTGCTCGCGATCTTCCTCGCCCTGTCGCGCGCGGCGTGGCTGGGGGCCGGTCTCGGCTGCCTGACCACGGCAGGCCTGCTGTTCGCGGCCACGCCTCGCTGGCGAGAGCTGCTGCGTAGGGCATGGCCTGAGACGCCGCACCGGCGCTGGGCGCTCGGGTTCGCCGCGTTCGCGCTGCTGCTCCTCTGCGCGGCGGTCGCGCTCTACTTCGTGAGCTCCGTGGAGTCGCGGCCCCTCTGGCTCTTCCGGCCGTCGGGCGGGCCGCGCTGGGACGTGATGACCGCCGGCGCGGAGATGGTGCAAGACTACACCCTGCTGGGCACAGGGCCGGGCGTCTTCGCGCTGCTCTATCCCCAGTACAGCGGCCTCTATCCGAACCACGCCTTCCACTCGCACAACGGCTACCTGCAGACGATGGTTGACCTGGGCGTGCCGGGCGTGTTGGCGATGCTCGCGCTGGCTGGAGCGCTCGGCTGGCTGCTGGTGCGCTCGCTCTGGCGCGCGCCAGACGAGTCGAAGCTCACGCTCGCCGCGTGCGGCGGGGCGCTCGTCGCCTTTGCCGCCTTCAGCACGCTGGACGCGCCGAACGCGTTCAAGGGCCCGCTCATGGCGCTCGCGGCGGTGGCTGCCCTTGTCGTCCTCAGCGCGCGAGACGCCGGTGCGCGAACGGACCTGCGCGTCGGCTGGGCGCCCTGGGCGCACGCGGCGGTTCGCGTCGCGATCCCGGTCGTGCTCGCGGGGCTGCTGATCACGTGGGGCCGGCTCGACTTCGCTCACTACTACTACAGCAACGCGCTGGGCAACGCGAACGCCGGCCGCTGGACGGACGCCATCGATGAGGCGGACCACGCGGTGGAGCTCGATCCGGACTTCGCGGTCTACCGGTTGGAGTTGGGCACCATCCAGGGCCAGGCCTACCTGGACACCAACAACCCATCGTTGTTGCGGGACGGGATGGCGCAGCTCGATCGAGCCGTGGAGCTTGAGCCGCGCAGCGCGATCGCCCACGTGAACCTGGCCCGCCTGCTGGCGGAGTCGGGTGACCGGGACGGGGCGAGAGACGAGGCGCTCGCGGCGCTCCGCTACGACAACAACGACGCCGCGGTCGCGCTGGCCGCGGGCACGGTGCTGGAGGCCGCGAACTGGGGCGATGACGCGGTCACCGCCTACGCGCGCGCTCTCTTCCACGACCTCAACCTGGCGGAATCGCCGTTCTGGTCAGGCAGCGCTTTCAGGCGCACGCGCTTCGCCGACATCATCGCCAGCTCGGCGCTGATCTTCAATCCGTGCGCCCTGCTGAGCCTTTCGACCGCCGGTCTGCCCCAGGGACCGCTGACGAGGGACGAGGCGTTCGCCGCCTGTCGCGAACGGGCGGACAGCAACGCGAACGACGCGGCGGCGCGCGTCGAAGTCGCCGAGGCGTTGATCGCGGCCGGCGCGCTGGAGGAGGCGTTCCCGTACCTGGAAGCGGTGCTGGCCTTGCAGCCGGACAACGGTCCGGCGCGCACGGCCCTCGGGCGCTTGTACGCGGAGCAGGATCAGACCGAGCAGGCGCGCGACCAGTGGCTGCGCGCAGCGCAGCTCGGCGAGACGGACGCGCTGGTGCTGCTGGGCGACTCGTATCCGGAGGGCGAAGTGCCCCACGCGGTCGTTTCGTCGCTGCGATCGGATCTGGACAGGGCGGGCAGCGAGGTGCAGTTCCACCTGGTTGGTATCCTCTACTACCGCTTCAAGTTCTTCCGCGCCTCGCCGATCACGATCCTCCTGCCCGGGCCGTGGCAGGAGGCCGTGCCCGCGCGCTACGCCCGCGCCCAAGACGCGCTGGAGCGCTGGACGGGTGGGACCCCTCCGTGACGCAGGCCGCTCGGGCCGGACAGCCCTAAGGGTCTGTCCCTACCAGGCCTTTCGCCCGCTCGCGCTCCCGAGCGCGGGCCTTTGCCGCGGCCGACGCGACCTCCGGTGAGCAGAGCTTTCGCCAGGCTGTGATCGTATTCGTCAGGCGCTCGCGGTCGAGATCGTCGCCTTGCGTCAGACTCTGGAAGAAGTAGGCGACGAGCCGCTCCGTGTCGACGAACTCGCGCGCCAGCTCGTGGTAGCGCTCGAAGCCGGGCGGCGGGAAGAGCGCATCGAGCTGCGCCTGCGCCTCGCCCAGCGCATCGAAGTAACGCGTCGAGGTGTTGTGCGCGGCTCGTATCGCCGGCGCGGCCGTTTCGCTGGAGCCGTTCGCGCGCGCCAGGGCGGGCTCCGGCATGCCGACGGCGTCGTTCCACGCCGCCTTCGCTGCCGCGACGCGTTCCTCCAGCGCGAGCATGGCTTCGACGTAAGCGCGCGCCGTATCCGGCGAGACAGGCGGCGCGCTGGGGCGGACGCCGCCCAGCGTGCGCACGCGATCGTACAGGCCGGCGAAGCGCGGCGAGACCGGTTGGACGAACTGCCGCAGCTTGCCCTCGACGTATTGCGGATCGAGCTCTCGCCCGACGAACTCCGAGAGAGCCCGCACCGTCTCGTCCGGCTGCTGGATCAGGGCGTCGTACTCGACGCACGTCGCGTCGAGATGGTAGTCGCGCACGACGTCGAGGAGGCGAGTGAGCTGCCACTCCCACGAACGCTCGATCACTCCGCGGTCGACGAGGCCGTAAATGCGCACGACCGAATGCAGGTACGCGTCCGGGCTGCGCAGACAGATCACGATCTTCGGACGCCGCGGCAGGTGCGGCAGCCACGCCTCAAGCGTCGTGCTGAAGCGCGGGTCCTTCCAGCCGTCGACGGATGTCTTCGCCACGAGCTCGCGCATCTGTGCGGCGTAACGCTCGCCCACGGCGAGTACCGCCGCGCGCGAAGGCCAGCGATCGAAGCGCTCCATGCCCAGCTCCAGCAGGATGCCGTCGTTGAGCAGGACGACGGGCTCCTCTTCGTAGAAGCCGACCGGGTTGAACTCGGACGCCGGGCGCAGGGCATCCCCCATCGTCACGCCGGACTCGTGCAGCACGCGGGCGACCGCGCTGGTGCCGGACCGGCCAGGCCCGGTCACCATGACGAAGTCGCCATCGGCGGGGTAGGAGAGGCTCGCCGCGAGCCCGCCGGGCATGACCCGCCGGGCCGCGCTCAAAAGCGCGCGGCGAACGGTGGGCAGCGTGTACTCGAAGCGGCTGGCCATGGCCTCGCCACCATGATAACCCGCGTGTCAGTCGGGTGTAACGGCGCTACGAACTCTCGGCGAGGATCGACGAGATCGTCTCGCGCACCTCGCGCACGCGGAAGGGCTTGGCGAGGCAGGGGTTGCTCACCTGCTGGAGGAAGTCGCGCGTTTCCGGGCTCACGGTGTCGCCTGTAATGAAGATGGTGCGCCGGGCGAGGTCCTGGTCGAGGTCGAGCAGGGCCTGATAGAGATCGCGGCCGTTCATGTCGGGCATCTTGATATCGGTGATGATCACGTCGTAGCGTCGCTGAGCGATGAAGTCGAGCGCCTCACGGCCGTTCCGCGCCGTGTCGACGACGTGGCCGTCCATCTGGAGGATGCTGCCGAGCAGCCGCTGGATGCTCTGCTCGTCGTCCACGACGAGGATCGAGCGCGCGTCAACAGGGAGCGCATCGTCGGGATCCTCCACCGCGAGGCGCCGGCTCTCACCGCGCACGATGGGCAGCTCGATGATGAACGACGTGCCTTTGTCGGGCGCGCTCTCGGCCCAGATGCGCCCGCCGTGGTCTTCGATGATGCCGTAGGAGATCGTGAGGCCCAGGCCCGTGCCCTCGCCGACCTCCTTGGTGGTGAAGAACGGGTCGAAGATGCGGCGCAGCGTCTCCGGCGACATGCCGGGCCCGTCGTCCCGCAGGCTGAGGCGCACCGTGTCCTTCTGCTTGCGAGAGGTGACTGTGAGCGTGCCGCGGTCGCGCGCGGCGAGCATCGCCTGCTCCGCGTTGACGATCAGGTTGAGGAAGACCTGCTGGATCTGGTTCGTATCGACCATCGTCTCCGGCAGCTTCGAGTCGAGGTCGAGCTCGACGTCGATGTTCTTGACCCGCAGGTCGTAGCTGCGCAGCTCCAGCACGCGCTGGAGGAGCGCGTTCAGGTCTGCCGGCTCCTTCTCGGCGCGTTTGCGGCGGGCGAATGAGAGCAGGTTCTGGACGATCTTGGAGGCGCGGTCCGCCTCGCTCAAGATCGTCTCCACGTCCTGACGGGTGCGCTCGTCCTGCTCGCGCCCGAGCAGGAGCTGCGCGAAGCCCATGATGCCGGTGAGCGGGTTGTTCAGCTCGTGCGCGACTCCAGAGACGAGCTGGCCTACGGACACCATCTTCTCCGACTGGAGAAGCCGCTCCTGCATCAGGCGCTCTTCGGTCACGTCGCGCAGGATCACGACGGCGGTTGAGCCTTCGCGCGAGCCGGCCAGAGGCGCCGCCATGCCCGCCAGGTAGCGCCGGCCTGCCGGGTCGCGACTGGGCGCGGCAGGCAGTTCGCGCAGTGAGGTCTGCGTAGCCGTGGTGAGCGCCTCCTCGGCGAGCGCGGCGAGCGCCGTGTCGATGAGCGACGCGCCTTCGGCGAGCTGGACCGCGCCCAGCGCGTCCGACAGGTCGCGCGCGGCCTTGTTGAGCGACGTCACGCGCAGCGCGGCGTCGACGAGGACGATGCCGTCGCTCAGGCTCTCGGCGAGCGAGGCGAGCTGTGCCCGCTCCGCCTGGCGTTGGGCAGCGACACGTTCAAGGGCGAGCGATACCTGGTTCGCGACGGTGAAGAAGGTGCGTTCTTCGATAGCACCAAACGCGCTCGGTCGGGCAGCGGCGATTCGCACCAGGCCAACGACTTCGCCATCGATTACGAGCGGCGCATCGAGCGTGCTCTGAGCGCCCGTTGCCGGTGACGGTGACCCGGCGTAGCTTAGTGTTGCGGTCTGGAAGGCTGGGCGGTTGCACGAGTCGTGCTTCTTGCCCGTGAGCTTGATGAACGCATCAAGCGCTCCGGCGGCGGCGCTGATTGCGAAGGTTGCGTCGGGCTGGGGCCCCGAAAAGACGGTCGTAGTGTCTTCGTCGCCGCTGCAGAGAACGCTCGCCGCGAGCTGGAAATCGAGCGTGGGCGCCAACACTTCCAGCGTGGCGTGGATCGCTTCAGCGCCTGTCAGCGAGTAGCTCAGGCGTCGGGTGAGCTCGTGGAAGAGCGAGAGGTCGTCGCCGGCTGGCTGGCGTCGCTGGTCGGGCGTGGTTGGGCGGCGCAGGGCCGCCCCTACCTGGAGGGCGAGCCCCCAGACAGCGGCGATGTCGCGCTGAGAGAGGTCGCGGGAGGCGAGGCAGAGCACGGCGCCAGCGTCGGCGTCGGCCCGGAATGGCGCGGCGATGAGCGTGCCGGAGCTTCGTCCCGTCAGCAGGCGTCGTCGTTCGCCGTTCAGGGGCGCCTCAGCGAACGCTTCGTCGGCGTCTGAGTAGGAGAGGGGACGGCCTCGAGACAGGCAGGCGGCGATTCGAGGCAGTCGAAGCGGGCGGCCCCAGACGTCGGGCGCGAGGGACAGGGTGGAGCGTTCGACGCGCAGATCGGGACCATCCTCCAGTAGGAGGGCATAGCCGACGCCCCGGTCGGTGAGCGCGCCGGCGAGCCGGTCGAGCGCGCCTTCCCGCGACTCCTCTCCCTGCAGCGAGGCGGCGAGTGTGAGCAGGACCTCGGGCAACGCCTGCTCGGCCGCGCGTCGCTCGAACCTCCGGATGATCATGGGCCAGCCTCCTGCTTACCCGGCCGCGGGCACCCGTGCTGGGCGACCTTGATGGCGAATGGAATGACTCACTTCATTATGCACTCTGACAATAGAGTGTCAATCCGCGATCTTGTCCCCCGTGCTGGATATTGACCGGTGAGCCAGGGCGATTTAGACTGAGGTCAGAAGGCGAGTCCCCCAACGGGACGGGCTAGGGAAGGGCTAGAAGAGGCCGCATGCGTCCGCAGACAGGTCGATAGGTGGGTTCGTCGTTGCCGGATGAGGAGAGCCGGCAGGGACGCGCTCGGCAAGTCGCAAGGACGCCTGTCGTGGGAGCGTGCCTGGCGCTCTTTTCGGGCGCGCTGGTGGCGATCATCGCGGTGACCGGCTGCTTCGGCACGGGCTACGTCTGGACCAGCGTCGCCACGGCGACGCCAACGCCGACCCCCACTTACACTCCCACACCTACGCCAACCTTCACTCCTACGCCGACGCCCACATCGACGGCGACTCCCACGCCCACGCACACGCCGAAGCCGACTCCCACAAGGACACCACGTCTGTCGCGGCCGCTACCGCCGGGCGAGGACGAACGCTGGATCGAGGTCGACATCGGCAACCTGGAAGCGCGCGCCATGGTGGGCGACGAGGAGTGGTACAGCGCACCCGTCACCACCGGTCGAGACGGGCACAACACGCCGACCGGCGAGTTCACGATCCTCTCCCGCGTCTACAACGAGACGATGACGAACGGCGCCGTCGGCGCCGAAAGCTACTACTACGTGGAAGACGTGCTCTTCACGCAGTACTTCACCAGGCGCGGCCACGCCCTGCACCTGAACTACTGGCGGCCTAACTCCGTCTTCGGCAACGAGCGCACGAGCCACGGCTGCGTAGGCATGCGCTATGAGGACGCGCTGTACTTCTGGGAGTTCGGGCGGGTGGGCATGCGCGTCGTCATCCGCCAGTAGCCGAGACGGTTGACGCAGGCGGTGGCGGCGTGGCTCAATAGGCCGTAGCAATGACGGCCGGCCAGCGCACCCTCGTTCTCTATCTGGTGGTCGGGGCCGCATACATCACGCTGGGTGTGTTCTTCCCGCGCTTCCTGCTCTCCTGGATCGAGGGCGCCGGGGCGCTGTTGCTGGGCGTCTGGCTCGTACCCGCCGTCCTGCGTCGACGACGATGAGCTGGGCCGCCCACGACCTGGAACCGTATGCCATGCAGCGCCACCTGGGCCGGCGCGTGGCGATCATCCCGCTCATCATCGGCTCGTACGCGCCTGACCTGAGCACGAAGTGGTTCGTGTACGGGATCAACCTCTTCGGCCTGGAGTTCAAGGCCGACAACCCCGCGCAGTTCCACCGCGGCTGGCCGGGCGCCGGCTTCACGCACTCGCTGGCGTTTGGCGTGGTCATCGGGCTGCTACTGCTGCTGCTGACTCGAAAGCCGATCTGGGGCTTCAGCTTCATGGTCGGCCAGTGGGCGCACGCCCTCACGGACACTGGCGACACCGTGGGCACGATGCTGCTCTTTCCGTTCACGACGCATCACTTCAGTGTGGGAGCGTGGGCGTACGCAGGCCAGACCGGCCGCTTCAACGATGCGGGCGCGTATTTCAGCGGCCTGGGCTTCGTCTGGGACGGCGTGTGGGTGGTGCTGGCGACGATGAACTGGCAGGTGCTTACGCGCTCCTACTTTGAGGAGATGGTGCTCCCGGCCGACCCGGTCTGGAGCTGGGCGCAGGGAACGCTCCCGCTGGCGGCGGTGCTGGCGCTGTACCGGGCGAGCTACTTCTACGGCGTGACGCGATGGATGGCGTGGATCATCTGGGCGCACGTGGTGAACAGCTACCAGTTCGACCTGACGTGGGGCGGGCCGAACTGGGTGCCGGCGCTGACCGCGTCGCTGCCGCCGGTGCGAGCGGGGCCGGGGCGGATGGCGTTCCTGTGCCCCTGCGGTTCGTGCTGCTGAGCTAGGGGCCGGCGCCGTTCGCGAGGATGGCGCGCACTTCGCGCGGGTGGTCCGTGACGACGCCGTCCAGGCCGGCCGCGACCTTCTTCGAAACGCTTTCGAGGTCGCGGTTCATGGAGAAGACGCGCAGGCCGCGGTCGTGCGCTTCGCCGACGAACTGGGGCGTGATGGCGGCCCAGTGGGGTGAGATGGCGCGCGCGCCGAAGCGGACGGCGTCGTCGAGGAAGCGGGTGAGGCCCTCCGGGTCGGTGTCGTCGCGGAGGAGGGCGGCTTCGACTTCGGGCGCCCACTTCGCGAAGTAGCGCACGACGCGCTCCTGGTAGGACCAGACGAGGGCGCGCTCTTCCAGCTTCCGCTCCTGGATGAGGCGTCGCGTTGACGCGGCGGCGGCGGTCTCCTTGACCTCGACGGCCATGAAGAGGGGCGCGGGCAGGGCGTCGAGGGCGTCGGCGAGCTTGGGGACGTGTTCGCCCTCACGGGCGCCCTCCTCCTGGAGCGAGGGGCAGCGAAGGACGGCGTACGGGTAGAGCCACGTTGGGCCGGGCAGGCCGGTGGTGCGCCGGGGCGACCAGTCGTGCATGAGGACGGGGGTGCCCTCGAGCGTGCGCCGCACGTCGATCTCGACGCCGTCCGCGCCCAGCTCCGCCGCCTTGCGGATGCCGGCGATGCTGTTCTCGGGGGCATCCAGCGGGCAGGTGCGGTGGGCGACGACGTGAACGGGCATAGGCCTGTGCGCATATCATAGTATGGCGGCGCGCCTGAGGGAAGGGCGGCGAGGGTCAGGGGTGCAGGGTCAGGGGTCATGGCCCCTCCCCGCCCCTGGCCGCGCCTGGGCGGCGTTTGATTGACCGGTCTGTTTTGCAAAAACGCTTGTCTCAGCGGACGACCTGCGAAGCCAGCCGCGCCCGCATGACGCCGATGGCGAATCTGAACGGGGCGTTTGATTGATCTCTCGAGCCAGGAACCAGGAACCGGGAACCAGGCCTGGGCCCGGCCGGCTGCCGCGCGCAAGTCAAGCGCTTCATTTCGTTTCGCAAAACGCCTTCGTAGTGGACATAATCTGAATCAGCCTCCGCGAGCGAACCTGGCATGGGCCGGGTTTGGGCGCCGATGCCACGATTCGTTGTCGAAGACAGGGTAGGGCCGCGGCCGCAGAGCGCGAAGGGGCGGGTGGCGCTGGTCGCGGAGAGCGCTATTCCGGGATGGGCTGGAGGTTCTCCGCGACGACCTGGATGAGGAGGTCTTTGTCGAGCAGGGGATTTACGTCCGTGCCAAAGGGACCAGTGGGACTTGGGATGACAATGAGCGTGCTCTCCCAGGCGCCCACGGTCACGGGCTCAGATGAGACGTCTGGCGGAGAGAGTGCTCTACTCAGCCTCTCAGGAGCGATGCGGCCCCCGGAGCATAGCTGTCCACGAGGAGAAGTACGAAGCCATTGCCGATGTGCCTCTGTAGTCGAACCGAGACTCACACCCGCGCTGTTCCCGTCAGCCTCAGCAGCCCCGCTTGCGCTGAATTCGACTCCGGCAGCTTCGAACTCATGACCCAGCCAATATGGAACCGCACCTGCCGCGCGAGCCTCAGCCACGGGCGTGAGGAGTCCGGGTTCTCCAACGGGTCTCTGGATGAGTTCTTGGATTCGCCAGATCCGGGCGCCCCGCCACATGCCACTGCGACGAGCGCCAGGCCGAGAGTGGCCCAGCCTAACACAAGGGCGCTCTTGACAGATCGAAACGAGCCGGGCATCACGGCGTGATCTTCGGCGTACGCAGCGCCCGGCCGCATCGAAGGGCGCCGCCTTGCCCCTTTGAATGGCACGGGGCTTCTCTAGCTACCGGTCCGCGGCACGCTGCCAGGCATCGTAGCCGCCATCGAGGTTCATCAGATCGCTGAGCCCGGCGCGCTCGAGCAGCGATACGCCCGTTGAGGAGCGCTCGCCGTGGCCGCAGTACACGATGACAGGTCGGTCCTTAGGCACCTCCTCGATCCGGGCTGCGAGCTCGCCCAGGGGGATTGCGATGGCGTCGTCGACTCGTCCCGCGCGCACTTCCGTCGGTTCGCGCACGTCGAGCGCCACCGCGCCGTCGGCCAGGAGCCGCTGCGCCTGGCTCGCGTCGACGAGGCTGTGGTCCTGCATGGGCTTGCCGGCAGCTTGCCAGGCTGGAACGTTGCCCTGGAGCCAGCCCGCAAAGCGTTCGTATCCGACAAGCAGCGACTCGTCCGTCACGTCTTCGAGTGGAACGTCGCCAAGGACGAAGAGCAGGTCTGTTTCAGGCGAGACCAGCCAGCCCAGCCACACGGGGTAGACATCACGAAACGGAATGCTGAGCGATCCGGGGATGTGCGCGCGAGCGTACTCCTCCATCGTTCGGACATCGATGATCAACCCTTGGCGAGAGAGACGCTCGAAGTCGTCCGGCGACAGTGGCTTTGCTGTTGCTATCTCGGCTCGCAGGCGAGGACCGGCCTGGTTGAACGCGCGCATGCGGAAGAAGTAGTCGGGCGCGGCGGGGAACGTTGCGGGGAACCAGCGGACGAATTCGTCTTCATCGATGGCTGCGAGCGCGGGATTGTCGCTGCGCTGCTCACCGAGCGTCGACGAACGCTCGCCGCCCGCGCCGGCCGAGCAGAACGAGCCGCCGCCGTGCGTCGGGTAGAGCAGCGTCTCGTCGGGCAAGGCGCTGAACGCTTCACGCAGCGTCCGGTACTGTTTGCGCGTGAGCTCCTCCGTGCGCTCCGGCGAGATCAAGTCCGTCCTTGCGGCGCCCCCGACGATGATGGAACCGCCACTGAACAGGACCGGCGGGCGGGAGCCTGAGCGCAGCACGTAGCTCAGGTGCTCCGGCGTGTGGCCGGGCGAAGCGATGGGTTCGATCTGGGCGCCGGCAACACGGATCGGTTCGCGCGGGCGCGCGGCCTGGTGCGGATAGCGGCACCCCGAGTCCGCCGGTACGAAGACCGGCGCATCGACCGCGTCCAGGGCTTCAACCGCGCCCGTGACGAAGTCAGCGTGGACGTGCGTTTCGAGAACGCCCGCGATGCTCCAGCCGCGCTCTTCGGCGGCGCGGAGGTAGCGGTCGAAGGAGCGATCGGGGTCGACCAGCAGGGCGTCGCCATCGCCGACCTCGACAAGATACGAGCTGTTGCCAAGCCCCTCATGGACGAACGGTAGAACCTTCATGTCGGTAGTCTCCTCTTCCTGGGCTTCGACGCCATTGTACCAGCGGCAACCAGGCCGGACGCGATCGTCAGCGCGGCGACGGTATCGATTGCCGGCACCAGGCCGAAGACGTCCGCGATGGCGCCAGCCACGAGGGCCCCGGCTATCGCGCCTGCGTCGCGCCAGAACCGATAGACGCCCAGCGATGTAGCGCGCGCTGCGGGATGAACTGCGTCGGCGATCGCGGCCATAAGCGTTGGATACACCAAAGCCGTCCCGACCCCCAGCAACATCACGGCCATGAGCCAGGTTGCAAACACGTCGCCCCTTGCTACGAGCAGGATCGCCGCACCTTGAACCAACATGCCACTCACCACGAGAACCCTTCGACCGAGAAAGTCGCTGGACCAACCAGCCGGGACCTGCAGCGCCCCCCACACGAGTGGGTAGGCAGCGGCCAGGATCGCCACCTGCCGTAGGCCGAGCCCGCGGCTGACGAAGAAGATGGGGAAGATGCCCCAGGCCAGCGCGTCGTTCAGATTGTTGACGAAGCCGGCTTGCGACACGCCGAAGAGTGCCGGCCGCCGCCACGTGGTCTCGGCGAAGCTTCGACGAAGCGACATGCGGGGCGCCAGATCCGGATGCTGCGCCGTCTCCAACTCGACGAACGATGCGGTGTCGCGAACGAGAAGGAGGCTCAGCGCCAACCCGCACGCGGCGAAGCCGATTCCCAGATAGAACGGCTCCGGCCGCAGGCCCCAGCGTTCCGCCATGACGCCCGTTAGGAACGCGGCCACCGCGACGGCCAGGTATCCGGCGGCCTCGTTCAGTCCCAGGGCCAGGCCGCGGCGCTTCGGTCCCACCAAGTCGACCTTCATGTTCACCGTCATCGACCAAGCCAGACCCTGGTTCAGGCCCAGGAGCACGTTGGCTCCGATGACCCAGCCCCAGCTCGGCGCCCAGATCAGGAGGAAGGGGACCGGCAAGGCGAACAGCCAACCGGCGACGAGGACGGACTTCCGCCGATAGCGTTCGGACAGCCGGCCGGCAAACAGATTGGCGATCGCCTTGGCCAGCCCGAACGTCGCGATGAACGAGACGGCCGCCGTCTTCGACGCAATGCCGAACTCTTCCCTGGCGAGGAGCGGAACGATGGTCCGCTCTAGGCCGATCATGCCGCCGACGAAGGCGTTCACAGCCACGAGCAGCGCGAACTGCCGCCAGTTCGCGCTCAGGCCGAGCGCAACACGTCCGCCGTCGAGGCTGCCCCTCTGCAGTTCGCTCGTCGCCAAGGATTCGCTCTCATCGCCGCTCAGCGCGGCTTCACCCCCGCGAACGTCACGCCGCGCGTGTCGAACTCTCTCGCGTCGGACTCGTGCCTTGAGCCGGAGAAGACGTCCACCTGAGGGCCCCATCGCACATCCACAAAGCCTGTTTGGGCTAGCACCCAGCCCCACTCTGCCTCCAGCAGAGCTCCGGCTATTCAGCCTGACCAGAGGTCGATATCGTCCCTGGCGTCCTGCGGCACTTCCTTGTGGACGACGATGTCTGCGATCAGGAATCTGCCGCCGGGCTTCAGCACCCGATGTACCTCGTTCATCACGGCCGTCTTGTCGGGACAGAGATTGATCACGCCGTTACTGATGACCGCATCAACGGACGCATCGTCAGCAGGCAGCGCTTCAGCGTAACCCTCCCGCACGTCCAGGTTGCTCAGCCCAAGCGCCCGCGCACCCGCCCGCGTCTTCTCAAGCATCGCCGGCGTCATATCGACCGCAATGACGCGTCCGGTCAGCCCAACCTGCTTCGCTGCAAGGAGCGAATCGAAACCCGCGCCGCAGCCGATGTCGAGCACCGTTTCGCCTTCGCCGAGGCGCCCCATCGAGAAGGGGTTTCCGGTGCCAGCGAACGAATCGACGGTGTCCCTCGGCAGCCAGTCGATGCTCTCGCTGTCATAGCCAAGCATCGCTGCGAGGGGCCGGCCTGTGTGAAAGTGAAAGCCTTTCTCGGGTTCATCCGCAACGTCGGTGTATTTCGCCTGGATCTGGCAACGCAATTCTTCGCGGTCCAGGGCCGCGGGGACCACTCGTCCTACCATCTGACTACCTCCAACACGCCGTCCTGCGCCGGCGCCCTCTTCCGAGGCATCCCGCGCGTCGGCTCGCACCCGCTCCCAGATGTGGTCGTCGGTGCGCTCCATCTCCTGCTGGTCCCGGTCGACATGGTCGCCAGCAAATCGAGAGAGGTCGCTGTCGTCCTCACCGAGTAGCTCGTGCCCACGCGGCAGTCGATGATTCGTGCCATGCTTTCGCTCCTTCCTCTACTGTTCGCTTGATAAGGGGAATTATGCCCTTTAGCACGTCTGATGTCAAGTCTTCAATTGAATAGCTTGCAAAGCGATCCTGACCGTAGTATGCTGGGCCGGTGAGCCATCGCACGTTCAAAGAGCGCCTCTACGGCGAGTTCGGCAGGATCGGGAGCGCCCTGGCGAGCGACAAGCGCCTTGAGCTCGTCGACCTGCTGGCCCAGGGACCCCGGCACGTCGAAGCGCTTGCTGCTGAGGCGGACATGACCGTCGCGAACGTCTCGCAGCACCTCCAAATACTCCGCCGGGCGCATCTCGTCGAAACGGACCGCGAAGGCACGCGAATCTTCTACCGCCTGGCCGATCAGAAGGTCGTCGATCTCTGGCTGTCGCTCCGCGCGGTTGCTGAAGCGCAGCTCGCTGAAGTGGGACAGCTCTCGCGCGAGTACGCATCGGATAGCGGCGACGGGGTCGAGGTGTCACGCGCCGATCTAGAGAAGAAGCTGGAGCGGGGTGAGGCCTACGTGATCGACGTGCGGCCGGAGTTGGAGTATGCGAGCGGGCACCTTCCCGGCGCCTTCTCCCTGCCGGTCGAAGATCTGCCGGAGCGGCTCCAGGAGCTGCCGCGCGACCGGCTGATCGTCGCGTACTGCCGCGGGCGGTACTGCTTGTTTGCCGACGAAGCCGTGGCCCTGCTGCGCAGTCACGGGTTCGATGCTCATCGAATGGAAGGCGGCTGGCCTGAGTGGTCGTCCGAGGGCCGGGCGAGGCAGCCGGTACAAACGCCGTAGCCGAGCAAGGAGGACGCGATGGTAACCACCGATACGCAGTTCGACAGCGATTTGGCCCGCCTCCGGGGCGATCTCGAACACGCGCGAGCAGACTTTCTCGCCGTGCTCGGTCGTTTCTCGGACGATCAGCTTCACCTGGCAAAGCGCGGCGGTTGGACGGTACGCCGGGTCCTGGAGCACGTCATCTCCTCCGAGCAGGCCTACGCTCGAGTGATCGGTCACTTGCGGGGCCAGCCCATCGAAGGTGAGCTGCCACCGAGCTCTCCTGCTACGCTCGACGACGCCAGAGCGAAGCTCTCCGCGGCGCGGGAGGCCCTCCTTCGCGCGTTAGCCGGCGTTGACGAGGACGCGTTCTACGCCCTCCAGCAGATCGGGCGTGAGGAGTACAGCATTATCAGTGTGCTCGAAAATGCGCGCGGCCACGATCACGAGCATGCCGAGCAGCTAGCCGAGACCCTGCAACGTTCATAGGGCCCTGAGCGCCGGCCCTCTCCCGGTGGGCAACGGAAGCTATTGAGGACCGTTGGCGTCCAGGCTAAAGGCCTGGACTACGGGAACACAGAACGCTATCAGGCTCCCGGCCGCGGCAGCTAGACGTTGGGGAAGTCTTCGACCTTGCGTTCGCCGCTGCGCCAACCCTGAATGCCACCGATCGTTTCGCCGGAGCGGATGACGTCGAGGCCGCGCTCGGTCTCGTTGCGGAGGGCGGTGGTGAGATCGAGGTCCCACTGCTCGTACGCCGACCGGCGGTCGGAGCGAAGGCAGGTCTGCGGGAGGGCGGCGAGCGCCTGCGCCAGCGCGCGCGCGACGGCCAGGCTCTCGCCGGCCTCGCAGAGGCGGTTCACCAGGCCCATGCGCCACGCCTCTTCGCCGCCGACGCCGCGGCCGGTGAGGATCATGTCGAGCGCGTGGCTCTGGCCGATGAGGCGCGGCAAGCGGACCGTGCCGCCGTCGCACAGCGGCACGCCCCAGCGACGGCAGTAGACGCCGAACGTTGAGTTGCGCGCGGCGACGCGCAGGTCGCACCAGAGGGCGAGCTCGAGACCGCCGGCGACGGCGTGGCCCTCGACAGCGGCGATCACGGGCTTCGAGAGCACCATGCGCGACGGCCCGAGCGGGCCATCGCCGTCGGGCGTGACGACGATGCCGCCGCCGTCGAGCATCGCTTTCAGGTCGCCGCCGGCGCAGAACTTGTCGCCGGCGCCGGTGAGGATGGCGACGGAGAGCGCCGGGTCGTTGTCGAACGTGTCGAACGCATCGACGAGCTGCTGGGCGGTATCGCGGTCGACGGCGTTCGCGACCTCGGGCCGGTCGATGGTGACGGTCGCGACCGCGCCGTCGGTTTCGTAGTGAACAGCCATGGCTTGCTCCTCCTTCAGAACGTGACAGGCAACGCGACGAGGCCGCGCAGCACGGCGGCCGGACGCCAGCGCAGGTCGTCGCCGGCGAGTCGCAGGTCGGGAAAGCGTCGCACGATGGCCGCGAGCGCGATCGCGCCCTCTAGCCGGGCGAGCGGGGCGCCCAGACAGAAGTGGATGCCGGAGCCGAACGCCACCTGCGGATTCGGATCGCGCGTGAGGTCGAGGCCTTCGGGATCGGCGAACACGGCCGGGTCGTGGTTCGCCGCCGCGACGATGGCCCGCACGCTCTGGCCCGCCTCGATGCGCCGCCCGCCGACCTCGAGGTCTTCCTTCGCGAGGCGGCCACTGTACTGCACCGGCGAGTCGTAGCGGAGCAGCTCCTCGACCGCGCGGCTCTCACCGCCTTCGTCGCGGCGGAGCAGCGCCAACTGATCGGGGTGGCGGAGCAGCGCGAGCAGGCCGTTGCCGATGAGGTTGACGGTCGTTTCGTGACCGCCGACGAGCAGGAGCAACAGCATCGCGAGCAGCTCCCCGCGGTTGAGCATGTCGCCGGCGTCTTCGGCCCTGACGAGCGCGCTCAGCAGATCGTCGCGCGGGTCAGCGGTGCGCTGCGGGATGAGCTCGTTGAAGTAGCCGATGAGGTCGTCGCGGCCCTCGGCCGCGCGGCGGGCGACGTCGGGGTCGGTGATCGGGCCGAGCGCGACCGCGATCTTCTCCGACGCTTCGCGGAAGAATGCGCGCCGGTCCGGTTCGACGCCGAGCAGCTCCGCGATCACCGTGATCGGCAATGGGTAGGCGAACTGGGCGATCACCTCCATGCCACCGTCGTTCGCCACCGCGTCGAGGAGGCCGTCGACGAGCTCCTCGACCCGAGCGGTGAGCCGGCTCACGGTTCGTGGCGTAAACGCCTTGCTGACCAGGGTGCGGAGGCGGGTGTGATCGGGCGGGTTGGAGACGAGCATCGAGCCGGTGAGGCCGTGCTCGGCGGAGAAGAGCGTGTCATCGCGGAGGACTCGCACGACGTCGTCGTAGCGGGTGAGGATCCAGACGCTGCGAGTCTCGTCGAAGTGGACCGGGTCGGACTCGCGCAGCTCGCGGTAGTAGGGGTACGGGTCGGCCAGGAAGGCATCTGAGAGCCAGTCCACGGACTTGCCTGGCCGCTGTTGCGTGGTCATCGCAAGGCGCATTGTAGCATCGGCCGATTAGCGGAGGCGGGCGCCAGCGGGAAGCGCGGTAGGCTCGCTTGACAGCTCTGCTACAATGGCGGTGCTCCGGATGGGCGAGTCTGCCGATACTACTGTAGACTCGCCAGGCGTGGCTTGACGGAGGTGACATCGTGCGCCGGCTTCCCCTTCTTGTGTTCGGGACTATTTCAATCGTCGTCATTGCGGCGGTGGTGACGTTCCTCTGGTCGCTCGGCTCGGGCGCGGCGGAGCGCACCCCCTTCTCGACCGCCGACATGGTGCCGCGAGACGTCGAGCTGTACGTCGCCGTCAACACGGAGCCGTCGTCGCCGCAGTGGATGGCGTTTGCGGATGTGCTCTCGCAGCTCAACGTGGAAGACTCCGCGCGCGACGCGTGGAACGAGCTGCTCGAAGAGGAAGACCTGCGCTGGGACGAAGACATCGTCGCGCTGCTCGGCGACGAAGGTTACTTCGCGATCACCGACTTCAGCGCGCTGGACGACGGCGAGGGCGCCGTCGGCGCGTTCAAGCTGCGCGACGCGGGCAAGGCGGAGGAGACGGTGCTGCGGCTGGTGCGCGAGGCGCTCGAGGACGACGGTTCGGAGCTGCTGGAGCAGGACTACGAAGGCGAGACGATCTACTACGTCGAGGAGGACGACGGCCTCTCGGGCTCGGAGGGCGATGAGGTCTTCTTCGATGAGGACACGTCGTTCGAGGGCAGCTCGACATCGTTCAACGGCGGCGCGATCGCGTTCCTCGATGGCGTCGCTGTCGCCGGACTGGCGCCGGAGGACGTGGAGGGCGTGATCGACGTGATCCAGGGGCGCGCGCCGAACGTGCTCGCGAACCCGCGCGTGGAGGAGCTGCGCGCCCAGCAGTTGGAGGACTTTCTCATCTGGGGCTACGCCGACCTCGCGGCCGCCTGGGACGCCATCGACGAGGCTGTCGAGGAGAACAGCGAGGAGGGCGAAGACCCGTTCGAGGCGGACGACCTGGAAGAGCTGCGCGCAAACGCGGACCGCGCGACGTTCGTCGTCTCCATGCGGAACGATGGCTTCGTCGTCGACGCGGCGGTGCTGCGCGCTCCCGTCGCTCCCGTCGAGGACGGCTACGGGTTCGACGAGGTGTTCAACAGCCACTACGCGCAGCAGGTGCCGGAAGACACGCTGGCCTTCGTCGCCGGGCGCGACCTCTACAACGAGGTCTACGTACCGATCAGCGACAGCCTGTCGGGGGTCGACCTGAACCTGGCCGACCCATACTGCGGCGGCTTCGGTTCCTATTTCCCGACGGGCGAGTACAGCGAAAAGGACGACCCGGTCTACCGACAGTTCTACGATGAGACGGGCGAGTTCGACTACGAGGCCTACGAGGAGTGGGACGGCAACCTGCAGCGCTTCTTCACCGATGCCGAAGGCAACATGGACTACGATGCCTATTCCGAGTACATGAACGGTCTGTACGAGGGGTACTGCGAGGAGGAGTCGCAGACCATCGAGGAGGCGATCGCGGAGTTCGAGCAGGACGTAGGGTTCGACCTCGAGGACGACCTGCTTGGCCTGCTCACCGGCGAGTTCGCGGTCGCGGTCAACGCCGGCAACTTCGACGCCGACAAACCGGACTTCGACGTGCTAGGGCTGCTCGACGTGACGAACGCGGCGCGCGTCGAGGAGAGCATGACGTTGCTCGGCCAATACCTGGAGCGCGAGGAAGGCTGGCAGATCGACGGCCCGGACGGCTCCGGTGTGCGCCTGGTCCGCGAGGGGGCTGGTTCGGACGACGTCGGCGCTTGGGCGGTGACGGACGACAGCCTGGCGCTCAGCTACCCCGATACGCCCGCCTCGGCGTTCGTGAGCGGGTTCGAAGGCGACTCGCTGGCGCAGAACGAAGACTGGCAGGACATGATGGAGCTGCTGCCCGAGGAGAAGACGTTCGTCGCCTACGTCAGCCTGGCGCGGCTGATCGAGGAGCTGCGCAAGGTCGAAGACGCCGAAGCGGAGTTCGCGGACGCCACCGACGGCGAAGTGACCTTCGACGACCTCGAGCCGATCCGTTCGCTCGGCATCGCCACGACCAACGTCGAGGGCGGCTGGGGGATGCGCATCGCGGTGCTGATCAACGACTGATGCTGGCAGACGAGCGCTTGCCGGCGAAGGAGCGCCCGCAGGTGGGTCTCGCGCTGAGTCCTCGCATCGCACCACTCCTCACCATCGTCGCCGCCGCGCTGGCGGTCGCGGGCTTCTTCCTCCCCTGGATGAACGGCGCAGGGCCGTTCGACCTGCGCAGCTTCTCGGGCTTCGACTTCGCGCGGCTGGTGCGCAACTTCGAGATCACGGCCGACTCGGCGTCGTCGAGCGCGCAGGTGCGCGGGACGGCGGTGGCGCTCTACCTGGTGCCGGCGCTGGCGCTGAACGCGGCGGTGCTGCACGCGGCCGCGCCGCTTCTCGGCCTGCAGCGACGCCTCGTCGGCTGGGCGCTGCTGGTGAGCGGGGCATACGCGCTCGCGATCCTCGGACTGCTGCTCCTCCTGAGCCTCGCGCCGCTGAACGACTTCCAATCGAGTGTTGGGCTACCGTCGTGGGGCTTCGCGCTGAGCGCGGCGAGCGGGGCGCTGCTGGTGTGGCTCGGACGGCGGGAGCTGAGCCAACAGAAGGAGCTTGACAGGGCGTAGTCATCTCCGTCAGAAACCGGACGCGGTCGTGGCGCAATTCGGGCACACCTGCGCCTGACGGCTCGGGTCGCGAGGTCGAGCCACACCCCACCGGTCGCGGCTCCGCAGCGCGCAACAACGCCTGCATCGCCGGCCGGCGGCCTTCCCGACGGCTCGCGAAGCTGAGGATATGCGGCTGAGTGGGGCGGCTAAGTGCGGCACGATATTGCCTCCTGAAGTCGGGAGGGCGAGTCGGCCATAGTTGGGTCTGGGTATCCGCGAAGCTACAGGTGGGCGAAGAAGTCGGTGTTCTCCTCATATTAGCTCTTGACAAGTCGATCTAGAGTGATAGCATAGTCTTGAGTACGATCTGCATCCCGAGTGGGAGGGACGAGGATGTGGTTCTCTCGTATGCGCAGCGAACGATCGGCGGCCGTCGGACCTGCCGCCACTGTTCCACCGTGTTCCCATCACACCGCCTGCAGGCGACAATACTAAACCCTGGCGCAGGAGCAGGAAGGGGGAGTCACATGAAACACGCTGTAGCCTGGATGCTCGTCGTTGCGCTGCTCGCAGGCATGAGCGTCGCCTGCAATGAGGGTGGCGGCGACGCAGACACGACGGCTACGGCACCATCCACACCAAACGTGGACATACCGGAACCAACGCCAAGCGAAGCAGTAATGCAGTCGTTGGCTAATCAGATCGGCACGGGCGACCGATTGGAGTCCCAGTGGGCGTTGGTACTGTGGGAGCTAAACGAGAGCCATCCAACATGGCTCTGCGTCACGCCGACAGATCTGAGAGGCCGTATCTACACGTCCTTCGCTGATGGGTACGATCTTGACGTGCCAACCGCCCCGCTCACGGACGAGTTTCAGAACGCGCTCGACCTTGACGACGATGACAACTGGGTCTACGCTCCTGGTCTCGTCGGCGGGGCAGGCTTCATGCTCATTGCCGTCAACGCGAAGCCCCTGTTCGCCACCGACCGCGAGTTTATCGAACGCACCCACGCCTTTGACGGCCACGACTACCGCTGCGTCGCACCAACCACCACCTAAGAGAAACGGAGGCAATCCTCGTCATGAAACCACGCATCGTACCGCTCGCCGTGATCGTCACCGCAGCCCTTACGCTGGCGTTCATGGCCTGCGACCTTCCCCCCATGCCGCCCGGTTGGCAGATGCCAAGCGCGGATCAGGCACCGGCACCCGATCCGCCTGCGGTTGACTGCTCAGACCAGCAGGGCGGCCCAAGTCCCGACAAGACATGGGAACAGGTTTGCGACGAGTTCATGGGCACGGCGCAACTCGGCCTGCAAGCCATCAACGAATACTACTGTTCGCCGATTCCTGGCGCACAGGGTGGCTGCGGAGGCGGCGGGCAAGCCGAAGTGCCCGTCTGCATCCATCAAGGCGGGTACTTCGAGCCGCCCAACATGCTCCTCGATGAGACCGCATTGGACGACGGGATCGTGATCCTGACCGATCTGAATGGCGAGAATCCTGTCGAGGTGGCGTGCCCTCCGGAGATGGGCCAATGACCGTCCTGATTCGGAACCTCGCGGCAATGGTAAGTATTGCCATCGTTGCGCCTTGCCGTCGGCTTGGGCACTGCGGACGCCTCGCATCTCGCCAGCACCACGTCAAGCGCAGTCCTCGTGCGGGACATGACCCCTGCCCCGAACATCGACCTGTTGCTCACGAATGAGGCCCACCTGAGCGGCAGCCAGCAGACAGTCGATCAGTTGTGGAACTTCGGCATCATCTCTATCGCTTCGCTTGGAGCCCGGGCATGACCGGCACATGGGTAACGGAGGACTTGTACGATTGGCCGGGCGGCTACTGCGAGAGTTGCCGGTTCCTGATCGGTCCAACCAACGACGACTGGGCTTGGCCGTCCTACTTCGGTTTCGTTTGCTTCACGGCATGGACGGTTCACGCCTACCGTGGGCACCCCGCAGATCAACCCATTCACTTCTACAAGCTAGCCCCGCCTAAGTGCGCCTGATCCCCGCGCAAACTGTCAGGCCAATAAACAAGGCCCGCGAGCATGCTCCCCCGCTCGCGGGCCTTGGCCCTATCCGGCGGTGCCGGTCTACACTCCAGGCGTGGCGTTCCGTAAGAAACCTCATGCGGCAGGTATCTGTGAGCCGGAGCGCCCATGAACTGAAACGGGAGGCCGACCCTTCGTGGAAAAGATGGGGTCGGCGTCTCCCGTGCTGTCCCGATCCGGGACAGTTAGGCGATCCTGGGAACGTTCGGCGGGTCGCGCCACGCCTGCACCCGGTCGGCCATCAGCCCGACCGCCGAGTGCCAGCCGGTCGCCTTGCCTTCGGCGCGGGCCAGCAGGTCGGCGCGTAGGTGGCCGTAGCGTTCATCGTCCGGCAGGCGGCGGGCCGCAGGCGCAGGCCGAGCCGCCGCCGAAGATCGAGTGGAAGGTGGTTGGTACGACGACCGCACCCCATCTCGAAAACGAGGAACAAATCTACATGAACGATCTCACCGGAGCCTATCAGGTCGTGCCTTCGCTGGCCTGCCTGAGCGAGCCGGCGGACAAGATCGGCACGGGCGCGTGTCCGATCATTGCTGAGGTCACGTACGCGGACGTGGCGGCGGCGGCTGGGGGTGGACAGTGAAGAAGCTAGCCGTCATCCTGCCCGCCATTCTGCTTGCCGCGGTCGTCCTCGCGATCACGTCATCATCGCCGGAACCCGCGTCGGCGCCGCACCTCAACGCTTGCCCCGTCACGCCAAACCATCGCGCCTGAACGACGGACAACATGGATGGGAGTACCGCTACTGGTGGCACGTCTACTGCACTTACGATGCGGGCACTCCGCCGTCCCAGGAGAATGTCATCCTGCTCACCGGCTCGGTGTTCATTGCGCCCATCGACTGGACACCGTACCTCCAGAGCGGAGGCCAGAACCCGCCCGTCTGGGGGCCGGACAAACGGTATGACCTGGCCGGTTGTCCGTACCCGCCGCCGCCATGTCAGAAGCTCGGATCGCAAGCGCCTGGAACGATGGACGGCGATGTCATTCCGCTATCCCCACCCATCGTACGCAGGCATCATCTGCCGCAAGGGGCACGGTGGCGGCGGCATCATTCACCACCCGAACCAGACATTCTGTTCGACAGCCCCGCCAGGTGGAAATGCGGTTGACGCGACACCGGAGGCCAAGCAGAGAAGACGAGGGCCCGCGATGCTATGCCAAACTCGCTGGCCCTCCCCGTCGTTGACAGGTGCCAGGCCTATCGGTAGGCTCTCGTGGCATGACGCGTTCGCTTGAAGGGAAGGTCGCGCTCGTGACGGGCGCCGGCTCCGGCATCGGCCGGGCAGCGTCGCTCGCCTTCGTCGCCGCGGGCGCGAAGGTGCTCGTCGCCGACGTCGACGGCGCATCGAACGCGGAGACGGCGCGTCTGATCGTCGACGAGGGCGGCGCGTCGCTCGCGGTCCAGGCGGACGTGACGGACGAGGACGCCGTCGAGGCGATGGTGGCGGCGGCGGTGCGCGAGTGGGGCCACCTCGACTGCGCGCACAACAACGCGGGCATCGCGGAGCCGCGCGTGCTGACGGCCGACATCACGGCCGAGACGTTCGACCGCGTGATCGAGATCAATCTGAAGGGCGTCTGGCTGGGCATGAAGTACGAGATCCGTCAGATGCTGGAGCAGGGCGGCGGCGCGATCGTGAACACGGCGTCGGTGGTGGGGCTGGCGGCTGTCCGTCACCAGCCGGCCTACGTCGCGAGCAAGCACGGCGTGATCGGCCTGACGAAGGCGGCGGCGCTGGAATACGCGGAGTCGGGCATCCGCGTCAACGCCGTCTGCCCTGCGGCGGTGCACACGCCGTCGCTGGACGGCTTCTTCAAGGCGAACCCATACCTCGAGAAGGCGCTGATCGACTCGAACCCGAGCAAGCGGATCGCCACGGCGGACGAGGTCGCCGCTGCTGTCGTGTGGCTGTGCTCGGACGAGGCATCGTTCGTGACCGGACACGCCCTCGCCATCGACGGCGGCGTGCTGGCGCAGTAGAGACGCATCGATGGGCACCCTGGTCATCGACGAAGCGAAGTGCATCGGCTGCGGGCTCTGCGAGATCGCCTGCGCGTACGACGCGATCGACGTGTACATCAAAGCGCGCGTCGACAACACGCTCTGCACCGACTGCGGCGTCTGCCCCGACTACTGCCCGACCGATGCGATCACGCTGACGGCCGTGCCCCATCGCCCGGCCGCGACGCTGCCCGCAACCGCCGATTACGACGCGGTGGTGATCGGGAGCGGATTGGGCGGCATCTGCTCTGCCGCGCTGCTGGCAAATCGCGGCTACAAGACGCTGGTGATCGAACGGAGCGCGACGGTGGGCGGGCGCTTCTCGTCGCTGCGACATCGCAACGTGATGATCCCGACGGGAGGATCGCTGATCGGGCTGGGCGGGCCACTGGAGCAAGTGTGGCGAGAGGTGGGCGCGCCGTTCGACGTCGCGCCGTTCGAGACGTCGGCCTACTGGGTGAAGGACAAGGGCTGGCTCAACCCGGGTTCGGGCGGCGGGCAGTTCCGTCGCGCCTTGACCGAGATGGCGGGAGACGTCGACGCCGCGAACACCGTCATGGCCGGGATGCGAGACGTGCTAACGAACCAGCGCTATCCGCCGGGCACCGTGCTGGAGTGGCTGGCCGGGTTGACAGACAACCGCGGCATCGAGCAGATGTTCCGCGCGGTGACGGCGGCGGCGTTCGGGCCGGAGGACGTGCCCGCCGCCGACTTCTTCGCGCTGCTCGCCGCGGCCGCAGGGAAGGGGATGGGGCTGGCTCGTCGCGGCCAGCTCCACCTGCTGCGCGAGCTGTCGGAGACGATCGTCGCGCGCGGCGGCGCGGTCTGGACGCGAAGCTCGGCGACGGCGATCACGACCGACGGCGACCGCGCGACGGGCGTCGTCGTCGAGCGCGACGGACAGACCGCGCACGTCAGGGCGGGGCTGGTGGTGAGCAACGCCGGGCCGCACCAGACGGTGCGCTTGCTCGGCGGCGACCGCTTCGACAACGAGTTCCTCAGCGAGCTCGACGCGCAGGTCATCTCGATGAGCAGCATCTCGGTGCACCTGATCAGCGAACGCACGCTGCTCGGCGACATTCCGGGCGCCGTCTACACCGCGATCGGCGCGCGTCGCATCGCGATGATCTTCGACGCGAGCCTGACGGCGGAGTGGGCGGGCAACGACAAGCACCTGACCGAGATCTACCCGCTCACCGCGACCGACCCGTCGGTGGAGGTGGACTGGGAGGCCCAGATCGAGGAGATCAGGCAGGACCTGGACGAGATGTGCCCGGACTGGCGGGAGCGCGCGGAGATGCGCGTGATCACGCTGCAGAGCGAGTACCCGGGGCTGCGCGCGTGGCCCGGCAAGGGCGCGTCCGTCGAGACGCCGGTCCCGAACGTGTTCTTGGTCGGTGACGGCTGCCAGAGCCAGGGCTACGCCGGCGGCGCGGCAGCGGCGTCATCGGCGCAGCGAGCCGTCGCGCTGATCAGCGAGCGGTTCGCGCCGCGAGGGTGAGGGTTGAACGTGAACCAGATGAGACGCGCCGCCGGCGGAGACTGATGGCCGCCGGCATGGACGACCCCCAGATCGGGACGGAATACCGTCCTCCAGTGGCGATCGGCCTTCCCAAACCGGGCTGGTCGGCGAAGGCGAATCGCTTCTTCGGTACCTTCAAAGCGTTCGCCGGACACGCGGCTCCGGCGATGGCGCGCCAGCTCGCGCAACGGGCTCGCAACGACCACGCGACCGCTCGAGCGATCCGTAGCGCCTTTGAGGAGCTGGGCGCCACCTACGTGAAATTCGGTCAATTCGTCGGGTCCGCGCCGGACATCGTTGGAGACGAGGCAGCCCGGGAGTTCCGGAGCTGCCTCGACACGGGGCCCGCGATTCCTTTCAGGGCCGTACGCTCAATCGTCGAGGAAGATCTCGGTCAGCCTCTTGGCGAGGCTTTTGCCACGTTCGATGAGACACCGCTGGCCGCCGCGTCCATCGCCGTCGTACATCGCGCCACGTTGCATGATGGCCGAGCGGTTGCTGTGAAGATACTTCGCCCAGGAATGGATGAAGTGGTGGCCACCGACCTTGCCCTCTTGGAGGCGCCAGTTCGCTTCCTCGCCAGCCAGGGAAGCGACCTGGCGATGACAATCCTCGGCTACCTTGTCGGTCTGCGAGAACAGATCGCGGAGGAACTGGACCTACGGAACGAAGCGCGTTCGATGGTCCACTTTCGCCGGCTGTTCGCTGAGCTTGGCCTGTCTCGCCTTGAGGTCCCGCGCCCGCACGAAGCTCTGTCGACACGACATGTCATGACGATGGACCTTCTGGAGGGTGTCGCGATCGACGATCTCGCCGGGATCAAGGCGATGGGCGTGGGAAGTCCGGAGGAGCTCGTGAGGGACCTCTTCCGGGCCTGGATCCTCACGGCTGTTCGCTTTCGCGCCTTCCACGCGGACATCCACGCCGGCAACCTCATCCTCATGCCGGACGGCCGCCTCGGGATTGTCGACTGGGGTATCATCGCGCGACTCGACGATGAGACGCACCAGTTGTTGTTCAGCCTGATCGAGGCGGCATTGGGCAGGGATCATGCGTGGGATAGGATTGCCGAGTACATCATCGGCATACAGGGAGCGAGTCTCCGCGACGGTCTCGGCCTCTCCGACGACCAGATCCGGCGGCTCGTGCGGGTTCAGTTGGAGCCGATCCTCACCCGGCCTGTCGGAGAGGTGAGCATGTCGTCGCTGTTCGCCGGGTCTGAAGAGGCGATCGTTCAGGCGACCGGGGAGCCGCCGTTGAAGCGGTCGGTCGTGGACCGCCTCAGGCTTCTCAGGAAGACCCGGCGCGCGAATCAACTGATGCTCAAGCAAGGCACCTTAGATGTTGGCTCTCAGCGTGCCGGCTTTCTCGCTGCGAAACAGCTCGTCTACCTGGAGCGCTACTGGCGCATGTACCTGCCGGACACGCCATTGATGAGTGACCGCGAGTTCTTCGAGAGATTGCTGGCGAGTCACGGCGCGCCTTCATAGGGGCGGCGCTTGCGCGCTTCCTCCTGTCCTGGATACGTCGCCCTTCAGCGGGGCCTCCCCGGCGCAACGAGCCGTCGCGCTGATCGCCGAGCGGTTCTCGCCGCGAGGGTGAGGACCGGCACCGTGTCAGCCTGAAGGCTGACCTGCTGTGGGGAGGGGCCGATCCGCGCCACGGGCGGCGGAAGCTGGCGGCGAAGCTGAGACGAGCCGATAATTCTCGTAGACCTATCTCTCGGAGGCCAGACATGCCCCTTTTTGGTCGTAGGCAGACGGACAAAGCGCCTGAGGCAGAACCCGATGACCCGATGGGCCAGAACCGGGTGTTTTACTCGCGCGAGAACGGCATCGTCACGTACTGGTACCTGGCCCATCGCTGCGAGGAGGAGTGCTACCGCGCGCAGCGCTACGAACGCCCGCTGTCGCTGCTGATCGTCCGCCCCGCGCCGGAGACAGGCGGACTGGCGCCGCGCCTCCAGCTCGCGGCCACGCTGCGCACCGCGCTGCGGGCCGCCGACGTCGCGGCCTATTCGGGGACCGAGTACATCATCCTCCTGCCCGAGACGAGCAAGGAGCAGGCGGAGGAGCTTGCCACCCGGCTCCGCGCCGAGGTGCCGAACACGGTGACGGGCCTCAGCGCGTTCCCTGAAGACGGCGCCGACCTGGCCACGCTGACGGAAGTCGCCCGCACGCAGCTTCCACCCGAGCAGGAAGCCGCCGCCTAGGCGAGGCCATCGCCCTGCCCCCTCCCTCTCCAGCGCGCTAAGATCAGCGGAGGAGGGAGAGCCGCTGGCACGAGTCTACCTTGAGAACGTGGCGAAGCGGTTCGGCAGCGTCGTCGCGCTGAGCGCGCTGACGCTGGAGATCCCGGACCGCGAGTTCTTCGTCCTGCTCGGCCCGTCGGGCTGCGGCAAGACGACGGCGCTGCGCATCGTCGCGGGGCTGGAGGAGCCGAGCGAAGGCTCGGTCTACATCGGCGACCGGCTGGTCACCGACGTGCCGGCGAAGGACCGCGACCTGGCGATGGTCTTCCAGTCCTACGCGCTCTACCCCCACATGACCGTCTACGACAACCTCGCCTTCGGGCTGCGCATGCGCAAGCAGAGCCGCGACGAGATCGACCGGTTGGTGCGCGATGCGGCGTCCACGTTGGGGCTGGATCAGCTCCTGAAGAGGCGCCCGGGCGAGCTGTCGGGCGGGCAGCGGCAGCGCGTCGCGCTGGGGCGCGCCATTGTCCGGCAGCCGGCCGCGTTCCTGATGGACGAGCCGCTCTCGAACCTCGACGCGCAGATGCGCGTGCAGACGCGGACCGAGCTGATCAAGCTCCACCAGCGCCTGGGCACGACGTTCATCTACGTCACGCACGATCAGGTGGAGGCGATGACGATGGGCCAGCGGGTAGCGGTGATGGCCGCCGGCGAGCTCCAACAGGTCGCGCCGCCGCAGGAGGTCTACGACCGGCCCGCGAACCTCTTCGTCGCGAAGTTCATTGGCAGCCCGTCGATGAACTTCCTTGAGGGCGAGCCGGTGCAGGTCGATGGCCAGGCGGGCGTGAGCACGCCGAACGGCTTCGTGCGGCTGCCGCCGGAGCGCTGGGCCGCGCTGAAGGACGCGGGCGCGACCCGTGTGGCGATCGGCGTGCGGCCGGAGCACCTGGTGCCGAAGGAGGGCGCGGAGGGCGCGGCGGCGAGCTTCGACGGCCAGGTCGAGATCGTCGAATCGCTGGGCAGCGAGCAGCACGTGACGGTGGCGATGGCGGAGGGCTCGGCTGTGGTGCGGCTGCCGACGAGCCTGCGGCTGGAGATAGGCGCGCCGCTCCGGCTCGCGGTCGACGCTGCGCACCTTCACCTGTTCGATGCCAGGACGGGCGTGAGGATCGGGTCGTGAGCGCGCCAACGCGCGCCGCGCGCAGGCTGCTGCTGTCGAAGCCGGTGCGCCAGCTCCTGGAGGCGCTGCTCTTTCTGGCGCCTTCGATCGTGCTGTTCGGGACGTTCGTCTTCTACCCGCTCGGGAAGTCGGTCTACCTGGGCTTCTTCATCGACAACCCGTTCCACACGCGGCAGATCTACGTCGGCTTCGACCAGTACCGCGACGTGCTCACGTCGACCGAGTTCGCCGCCAGCCTGATCGTGACGGTGACGTTCACGCTCTACACGGTGGCGCCTGCGGTGGTGATCGGGACGTTGCTGGCGGTGCTGGCGAACCAGCGGCTGCCCGGCATCTCGATCTTTCGCACGATCTTCTCGTCGACGCTCGCCGCGTCGGTGGCGATCACGTCGGTGCTGTGGCTGGTGTTCCTCCACCCGGAGATCGGCATTGCGAACGAGATGCTGAACGCGCTCGGGCTGCCGGACGTGGGCTGGCTCAAGGACGGCGGCTGGGCGGTGGCGGAGCACGACAGTGCGTGGGCGATGGTCGGCGCGTGGTTCTACGACCCGAACTGGGCGCTGCTCTCCGTTTCGATGGCGACGCTTTGGATGAACACGGGGCTGTTCACGGCGATCCTGCTGGCGGGGCTGCAGACGATCCCCGACGAGCTGTACGAGAGCGCGCGAATGGACGGCGCGGGCCGCTGGGACGAGTTCCGGCACGTCACGCTGCCGATGCTCTCGCCGTCGATCTTCTTTGCGTCGGTGGTGGGGGTGATCTTCGCGTTCCAGGCGTTCGGGCAGTTCAACATCCTGACGCAGGGCGGGCCCGTCGATTCGACAAACGTGGTGCTGTACTCGATCTACGAGGAGGCGTTCCAGAACTTCCGCGTCGGCGCCGCGTCGGTGCAGGCGCTGGCGCTGTTCGCGATCATGCTAGGGCTGACGCTGGTGCAGTTCCGGCTGCTGGAGCGGAGGGTGTTCTACCGATGATCGCGGCGCGACAGGTCTTGCGCCGGCTGCCGGCGTACGCGGTGCTGATCGCGTGCGCGGCGCTGCTGCTCTTTCCGCTCTTCGTGACGTTCGCCTACAGTCTTCATCCGGTCGTCGACTTCGTCGAGAATCCGCCGCCCAGCCTGTGGCCCGACGACCCGCAGTGGGGCAACTACTTCGGCGGCGGCGCATCCTCGGGCGCGATCGAGGGGAACTTCCCGCGTTATCTGCTGAACAGCTTCGTGATGGCGGGCGTGATCACGCTCGGCCAGCTCGTTACCTCGTCGATGGCCGCGTACGCGTTCACATTCCTGCGCTTCCCGGGCCGTGACTACCTCTTTCTGGTCTTCCTGGCGACGATGATGGTGCCGCTTGAGGTGGCGATCATCCCGAACTTCCAGACGATCCAGTGGCTTGGATGGACCGACACCTACCAGGGCCTCGTCGCGCCGTTCCTGGCGACGGGCTTCGGCACGTTCCTGCTGCGCCAGTACTTCCGCACGATCCCGACGGAGCTGCGCGACGCGGCCGAGATGGACGGCTACGGCCACTTCCGCTTCCTCTGGCGGGTGGTGGTGCCGCTCTCGGGTGGGGCGCTGGCGACGCTGGCGGTCTTCGCGTTCATTCAGGCCTGGAACCAGTACCTCTGGCCGCTGCTGGTGACGAACGACCCCGACATGCGTACGGTGCAGATCGGCATCGCGAGCGAGACGGCGCAGATCGACAAGATCAGCGTCGCGTTCGCCGGCACGATCATCTCCTTCCTGCCGATGCTGCTGCTGGTCGTCGCCTTCCAGCGCTACCTGGTGCGCGGGCTGCTCGGTGGGGCGGTGAAGGGGTGACTCGAGCCCTGGTAGGCTGGCCGGGCGGGGCGTTACAATTGCTCACCCGAAGCGCGTTATGCTATAGTGTGCTCGCTTCGACCGTACCCTCAGCTTCGCATATCCTGTAGGGACGAGGAGCCACCGAGAGGAGGCATAGCGCAAGCTTGGAAACCGCAATCACCATGAAGGCGCTGCTGGAGGCCGGCGTTCACTTCGGCCACCAGACCCGGCGCTGGAACCCAAAGATGCGCCCCTACATCTTCACGGAGCGCAACGGCATCCACATCATCGACCTGCAACAGACCGTGAGCCGCCTGGGCATCGCGCTCGACTTCGTGCGCGACCTGGCGTCTACCGGCGAGCAGCTCCTGTTCGTCGGCACGAAGAAGCAGGCGCAGGAGTCGATCGAGACCGAGGCGAGGCGCTGCAGCATGCCCTTCGTGACGAATCGCTGGCTGGGCGGCACGCTCACGAACTTCAGCACGATCCAGCGCCGCATCGACTACCTGGTGCGCCAGGAAGAGGCGCGAGAGCGCGGCGACTTCCACCGGCTGCACAAGAAGGAGCAGCTCAAGATCGACAAGGAGATCGACAAGCTGAACCGCCACCTGGGCGGCATCAAGAAGATGTCCCGCCTGCCCGGGGCGCTCTACATCATCGATCCGGCCATGGAGGGCATCGCTGTCGCCGAAGCGCGGCGCGTGGGCGTGCCGATCGTCGCGATGTGCGACACGAACTGCGATCCCGACCTCATCGACTACCCGATCCCGTCGAACGACGACGCCATCCGCGCGGTGAAGCTGATCACGGCTCGCGTCGCCGACGCCTGCCTCGAAGGCCTGACGATGCAGGAGTACGAGGAAGAGCCCGCGCCGCCGGCGGCAGCGAGCGTTGCAGCGTCCGCTGATGGAGAGCCGGTCGGGTGAGCGGCAAGGCCGCCATCTCTGCTGACGACGTCAAGGCGCTGCGCGAGCGCACGAACGCGGGCGTCATGGAGTGCAAGCGCGCGCTCGAGGAGGCGGAAGGTGACTTCGAACGCGCGGAGCAGGTGCTCCAGGAGCGCGGGCTGGCGATGGCGGAGAAGCGCATGCACCGCGAGACGATGCAGGGGCTGGTGGAGTGCTACATCCACGCCGGCGGGCGCATCGGCGCGATGGTGGAGCTGAACTGCGAGACGGATTTCGTCGCGCGCACGGACGACTTCAAGGCCCTGGCCCACGATATCGCGATGCAGGTCGCAGCGACGAATCCGCTCTCCGTATCGGAGGAGGACCTGCCGGCGGGAGCGGAAGGAGAGCCGGTGGAGCTGTGCCTGCTCCGCCAGCCTTTCATCAAGGACCCATCCAGGAACATCGAGGACGTGGTGAAGGACGTGATCGCCAAGACGGGCGAGAACGTCCGCGTGCACCGCTTCTCCCGGTTCGAACTCGGACAGTAGGAGGCGACCAGATGGTCGGCGCCGCTTACGGGCGCACCCTGCTGAAGGTGAGCGGCGAAGCCCTCATGGGCAGCGCCGACTACGGCATCGACGCGGCGACGGTCGCGCCCATCGCCCAGCAGATCCAGGCAGCGCAGCAGGCGGGCACGCAGATCGCCGTCGTCGTCGGCGGCGGGAACATCTTCCGGGGCGCCGACGCCTCCGCCGCGGGCATGGACCGCGCTAATGCCGACTACGCCGGCATGCTTGCCACGATCATCAACGCTGTGATGTTGCAGGACGCGCTCGAGAAGATCGGTGTGACGGTGCGGACGCTGACGGCGATCAACGTCCAGCAGCTCGCCGAGCCGTACATCCGGCGCCGGGCGATCCGGCACCTGGAGAAGGGGCGGGTGGTGCTCTTCGCCGGCGGAACGGGTAACCCCTACATGACGACGGACACCGCCGCCGCCCTGCGCGCGATCGAGATCGGCGCGCAGGTGCTGCTCATGGCGAAGAACCAGGTAGACGGCGTCTACGATGCCGACCCGCGCAAGGAGCCGGGCGCGCGTCGCTTTCGCACGCTGACCTATATGGAGGCGCTCAGCCGCAGGCTGGCGGTGATGGACAGCACGGCGCTCTCGCTGTGCATGGAGAACGAGCTGCCGATCATCGTGTTCGACCTGCAGGGTGAGGACAGCATCGTGCGGGCCGTCAGCGGCGAGGAGATCGGCACCCGCGTCGGCAGCCAAGAGTCGGTCTTGCTGGGAGTGTGACGGTCGTGGCGGAGACGGCGATGATCGACGAGACGCTGACGGACGCGGAGCAGCGCATGGCCAAGGCAGTGGAGGCGCTACGGAGGGAGCTCGCGACGGTGCGCACCGGCCGCGCGAGCCCGGCCCTGATCGAGCACCTGCGCATCGACTACTACGGCACGCCGACGCCGCTCAACCAGCTCGCCACGATCGCGGTGCCGGACGCGCGCCTGCTGACGGTCCAGCCGTGGGACAAGAACGCGCTGGGCCCGATCGAGAAGTCGATCCAGAAGTCGGACCTGGGGCTGAACCCGTCGAATGACGGCAACATCATCCGGCTGGCCATCCCGCCCCTCACGGAGGACCGGCGCAAGGACATGGTGAAGACCGTCCACAAGAAGGTGGAGGACGGGCGCGTATCGATCCGCAACGTCCGTCGCGACGCGCACGAAATGCTGCGCGAGCTGCTTCGTGAGAAGGACGTCTCCGAGGACGAGGAGCACCGCGCCCAGGAGCAGCTCCAGAAGGTGACAGATCGCTTCATCGCCGAGGCCGAGAACGTCGGTCTGGAGAAGGAGCGGGAGCTGATGGAGGTCTAGGGCCGCCGTGGTCGTGCAGCCGGTCTCGAAGGAAGCGCCTCGTCTCACGCTGGAGAACGTGCCGCAGCACGCCGCGATCATCATGGACGGCAACGGCCGCTGGGCGAAGGAGCGCGGCCTATCGAGGCAGGCGGGGCATCGCGCGGGGACGGAGAACATTCGCCGCGTGATCGAGACCTTCGCCGAGTACGAGGTGCCGGTGTTGACGCTGTTCGCGTTCTCGACAGAGAACTGGGCGCGCCCGAAACGCGAGGTGAACGCCCTGATCCGGCTGGTCGGGCGCACAATCGACAAGGAGCTGAACGCGCTGCATGAGAACGGCGTCCGCTTGCGTCACCTGGGCCGCCTCGACCCACTGTCGCCGGATCTGCGCAAGCGCGTCGAGCACGCCATCGAGCAGACGAAGGAGAACACGCGGATCACCGTCAACCTCGCCTTCAACTACGGCGGCCGCCAGGAGATCATCGAAGCGGTGCGGCGTATCGTCGAGGACGGGGTGCCGGCGGAGCGCATCGATGAGGCGCTGTTCGCGTCGTACCTGTACACGGCCGGTCTGCCGGACGCGGACCTGGTGATCCGCACCGCCGGCGAGGTGCGGCTCTCGAACTTCCTGCTGTGGCAGTCCGCTTACGCCGAATACTACGCCACGCCGGTCTACTGGCCCGACTTCGGCGTCGAGGAGATCGAGCGGGCGCTGCTCGCCTTCAGCCAGCGCCAGCGCCGCTTCGGAGGCCTGCCGGGCGATTCGCCCGCCAACGGCCGCCCCAAGCGCGCGAACGGCCCCTAGCTCCCGCCACATGCTCGCCCAGCGGGTCGCGAGCGCAGCCGTCGGCCTCCCCCTCGTCTTCCTGCTGATCTGGGCGGGCGGCCCCTGGTACACGGCGGCCGTCGCGCTGATCGTGCTGATCGCCGCGCTCGAGTTCCAGGCGGCACACCGCGGGCGCGCGGCGCCGCTGAGCCTGCTCGCGGCCGGACTGGCGACGGCACTGCCCGCGGGCGCGTTCGTCGGCGCGGACTGGGTGCTCTGGTTCACGATCGGCGGCGCGCTGATCCCGCTCGTCTGGGTGACGCTGCGAGGCGATCCTGAGAGCGCCCTCGGCGACTGGATGTGGTGTGCCGGCGGCCTGCTCTACGTCGGGCTGCTGGGCTCCTACTTCGTGCTGCTGCGCGAGGTGTCGAACGGGCGGGACTGGGTGTACCTGACGGTGCTTGGCACGTTCGCCGTCGATACAGCGGCCTATTTCGTGGGGCGGAGCGTCGGGCGGCGCAAGCTGGCGCCCGCGATCAGCCCGGGCAAGACGGTAGAGGGGACGATCGGCGGGCTGGCCGGCGGGTTCGCGGCGGTGGTGCTGGCGAACTACTTCCTCGGCATCCGGCTCGAGGCGGCGCTGATCGTGCCGCTGGCTGCGCTGCTGCCCGTCGCCGCGGTCGTGGGCGACCTGGCGGAGTCGATGATCAAGCGCGGGATGCACGTGAAGGACGCGAGCCACCTGATCCCGGGCCACGGCGGCGTGCTCGACCGGCTGGACAGCCTGCTCTTCACGTTCCCGGTGGTGTTCTATTACCTGACATGGGTGGTGCGCTAAGGGGCTGCGGCGGGCTGTGGGGCGGGGTCGGCGCGCGAGGTCCATATGCGCGTCTGCAGCCTGTCGCCTCGGGCGACCCGTCGTGGCGAAAAACCCGCCGCTTCTAGCAGGCTGCTGGCACACGGGGGTGCAGGGGGCAGCGCCCCCTGCCGGGGGGCCTGGGGGCCTGTCCTGAGCGAAGGCGAAGGAGTGTCCCCCAGATTCACCAAACACCGCTGGGCGGGCGGGTGGGAACGAATGACATTGGTTCTTGGCCTCCTTCAGCACCCTGCTCGGGCAGCAGCGCGTATGAGAAGCGGGCGGGGTACACTGAGCGCATGAAGACGAAGCGGCTGGTGATCCTCGGCTCGACCGGGTCCATCGGGCGGCAGACGCTCGATGTCGTGCGCGAGCTCGGCGACCGGTTCGAGGTGCTGGGGCTGGCGGCGGGACGGAACGTGACGCTGCTGGAGGAGCAGGCGCGCGAGTTCCGGCCGCGGCTGATCTGGTCGGAGCAGGCCGAGTCGCGGGCGGCGCTGCAGTCGGCGGCGGGCGGCCGGCCGCGCTGGGCGTCGCTTGAAGATCAGGCAGCGCACCCGGACGCTGACCTCGTTGTCGTGGGCACGGTCGGGCGGACCGGACTGGCGCCGACGCTGGCGGCGCTGCGAGCGGGCAAGCGAGTGGCGCTCGCGAACAAGGAAGTACTCGTGATGGCGGGCGCGATCGTCACACAGGCGGCGAAGCAGGGAAAGGGCGAGCTGCTGCCGGTCGACAGCGAGCACAGCGCGATCTGGCAGTGCCTCTGGGGCGAGAAGGCGAAGTCGGTGCGGCGCGTGCTGCTGACGGCGTCTGGAGGCGCGTTCCGCGACTACTCGCCGGAGCGGCTGGCACAGGTGACGCCGGACGAGGCGCTGAACCACCCGACCTGGCAGATGGGGCGCAAGATTACCGTCGACTCCGCCACGCTGATCAATAAGGGCTTCGAGGCGATAGAGACGCGCTGGCTCTTCGACGTGCCGCTGGAGCGCGTCGAGATCGTGATGCACCGCGAGAGCATCGTGCACTCGCTCGTCGAGTTCGCGGACGGGAGCGTGAAGGCGCAGCTCGGCGAGCCGGACATGCGCCTGCCGATCCGCATCGCGCTCTGCTATCCGGAGCGGGCCGAGAACCCGTCGTTCTCGCCGCTCGACCTCGCGCGTTCGGGCGAGCTGCACTTCGCGGCGCCGGACTTCCCCCGCTACCCCGCACTCGCGCTGACGCTGCGCGCGGGCCGCGAGGGCGGCACCTACCCGGCCGCGCTGGCCGCGGCAGACGAGGCGGCGGTCGGGCACTTCCTGGCGGGCCATCTCGGCTTCACGGACATCACCCGATTGCTTGAGGAGACACTCGACAAGCACGACTCGGCGTCCGATCATGATCTGGAGGCCGTGCTGGCCGCCGACGCCTGGGCGCGGGCCTTCGCGGACGACTGGGTGCGCGCCACGGTGTGAGCGCGGGCGCGCGACCCTCGTAGCTGCAGGGCTTTTGGCCCTGCCCGTAGGAGACCTGGCAGACCCGAAGGTCTGCATCTACGGCAACCCGAGGGACGCCGAGGCTGGAAAGCCCCGGCTACGGAGGGAGTAGTAGAGGACGCCGAGGCTGGAAAGCCCCGGCCACCGAATGAGAAGACGTGTCGTGTCTGAGGAACATGCGTTACCATAAGAGAAGCTAACTGATGGACGTCATCCTCCATTCCGTCCTGCCGTTCTTCGCGATGCTCGTGCTGCTCATGATCGTGCACGAGTGGGGCCACTTCATTACCTGCAAGCTGGCGAATGTGAAGGTGCTGGAGTTCGGGCTGGGCCTCCCGCCGAAGCTGTTCGGCTTCAAGCGAGGCGAGACCGAATACACGCTCAACGCGCTGCCCGTCGGCGCGTTCGTCCGGCCAGCCGGCGAAGAGGACCCGGAAGACCCGCGCGGCCTGATGGCGCAGCCTCACTGGATACGGCTGGTAATCCTGAGCGCGGGCGCGCTGATGAACGTCTTCCTCGCAATCTTCCTCTTCTCGCTGGCACTGATGATTCCGCGCACCGTCGACGTGAGCCAGGCGCGGATCGGCGACGTGATCCCGGGGAGCCCGGCAGACGAGGCGGGGCTGCAGCCGGGTGACGTGATCCGGGAAGTGAACGGGCGGGACGTGGAGAGCACGCAGGAGCTGAGCTACCTGATCCGACTCCACCTGGGTCAGACGATCGACATGATGGTGCTGCGGCCGGGCGAGACCGGCGCGTCGGGCGATGCCGGCAACATCCTGACCGTGCCGGTGAAGGCGCGTTGGAGCGCCGATCCGTACACCTACACGTCGGCGATCGCGCCGAGCAACTCGATCGCTGCGACGGACGAGGCGCCGATCGACCTGCGCGTCACAACGACGGAGGGCTTTGGCGAGAGCGGCATCCTCACGCTCGACGCCGGAAGCGCGAACGAAGAGCACTTCGAGTTCTACTTCAAGAACTCGGCCACGCTGACGCTGACGGAGCGCGCGGTCGACGGCTCCATAGCACAGGACCACGCGGCGAACGCCCCGATCGAGCACGATGTTGCCCAGGGCCCCACGGGCATCAGCATTGGCCCGGCCTACACGACGACCCGCGCGCTCACCGACGAAGAGCAGGCCGAGGTCGCCGCGGAGCTGCCCGCGGGGGTCGAGCTGCCGACGACGAGGCCGGTGCCGTTCACGGAGACGCAGTGGGACGCGCCGTGGGTGGCCTTCCCGCAGGGCGTCGTTCGCTCGTACGAGTCGCTGATCCTGGCCCGCAACGAGATCATCTCGAAGGTGAAGGGCGGCGTCGGAGGCAGCAGCGGCTTCCAGGTGACGGGTCCGGTGGGCATCGCCCAGCTCACGGGCGAGGTCGTGGAGGAGGCGGGCTGGAAGTCGCTGATGGAGTTCGCGGCGCTGATCAGCATGAACCTGGCCGTGCTCAACATCCTGCCGCTGCCGATGCTCGACGGCGGGCGGATCGTGTTCGTCCTGATCGAGATCGCCCGTCGTGGCAAGCGCATCGCTCCCCAGAGGGAGGCGATGGTGCACCTCGCGGGCCTGGTGGCGATGCTGACGTTCGCGGCGGTGATCACCTACTTCGACCTGCTGCGCATCTTCTCGGGCGAAGGCATCCTGCGTTAGTCTCAGGCTCCCACCTTCTTCGCGGGTCGGACTTTAGCCCGACGGGCAGCGCGTCGGGCGGCTTGCCGCCGATTCCGACAGGCTGAAGCCCGTCCCGCGTGCGCTGAATCTCGCTGTCCCGCAGGCGGAGAATTAGCTACCCTACACCTGATATGACAGAACGGCGGCAGACGAAGCCCGTCTTCATCGGCGACGTGCAGGTCGGCGGCGATGCCCCGATCGTAGTGCAGTCGATGACGGCCACCGACACGGCGGACGTGGAGGCGACGCTTCGCCAGGTGCAGGAGCTGGCCGACGCAGGCTGCGAGGTGGTGCGGATCGCCGTTCCGGACAAGGAGGCGGCGGCAGCGCTGCCCGAGATCGTCAAGAAGACGCCCGTTCCGCTCATCTCGGACATCCACTTCGACTACCGCTGGGCGCTCGCGGCGCTGAACGCGGGCATCCACGCCCTGCGACTCAACCCCGGCAACATCCGCGACCCGGAGAAGGTGCGCACTATCGTCCGCGAGGCGAAGGCGCGCAACACCCCGATCCGCATTGGCGTGAACGCGGGCTCGCTGCCGCCGCTGGCCTCGCTCGAAGAGGGCGAGATGCCGCCGCCGATGCACGAGCGGATGGTGGACGCGGCGCTCTGGGAGATCAACATCCTGCAGGAGATGGACTTCGACCTGATCAAGATCTCACTCAAGGCGTTCGACGTGCCGACGATGGTCGCGGCGTATCGAGCGCTGGCGCCTCGGGTGCCGTACCCGTTCCATCTCGGCGTGACCGAGGCCGGCACGCCGCGCGCGGGCTCCGTGCGCAGCGCGATCGGCATCGGCATCCTGCTCTCGGAGGGCATCGGCGACACGATCCGCGTCTCGCTCGCGGCCGATCCGAAGGAAGAGGTGCCGGTCTGCTGGGACATCCTCAACTCGCTCAACCTGCGCCAGCGGGGCCCGACGATCGTCGCCTGCCCGACGTGCGGGCGGATCGAGATCGAGCTAATCCCCCTCGCGAACAAAGTCGAAGAGCACTTCCAGAAGCTGGGCAAGCCGATCACCGTCGCCGTCATGGGCTGCGTCGTCAACGGCCCCGGCGAAGCGAAGATGGCCGATATCGGCATTGCGGGCGGGAAGGGGCGCGGCGTCATCTTCCGCAAGGGCGAGATCGTGAAGACCGTCGATGAGCCCGACTTCCTGACGGCGCTGATCGACGAAGGCCAGAAGGTGATCGCGGAGCTCGAGGCCGGTGTCGATGGCCAGGGCACCGGTGCGGCGCCCGACCCGGTGATCCCGCTACAGGAGATCCCCCAACCCGCGCACAGCGCGGAGTAGCCCCGTGTCCGAATCGCTTGGTCTGCTGGGCGTCCTGGTGCTCTGGGGCGCCCTCGGTCTCGTGCCCTGGTGCGTCGCGCTCTTCGCCGGGCGAGGCCGCGGCGCACTCGTCGCCATGCCGCTCGCGTTCGCGGCGGGCATCGCAGCGGGCGCGCTGGTGCCGGCGCTCGGCGCGAAAGACGCGACGGGCTTCGCGGTGAGCCTGGGCGCCGCGATGGCCGGCGGGGCGGTGGTGGTAGGTGGACTCGCGTTGCGCGACCGCCGGATGAAGGCGGAGGCGCCCAAGACGTGAAGGCGGAACAGCTGCGCGACCTCGGCTTTCAACTGGAGGGCCGTGCACACGGGGGCGAGTCCGGCGGTGCGTGGTTCGCCATCGCTGCCGATGGTGAGCGCGTCGTGCTTAAGTGGTTCGCCGACGAGGGCGTGGCCGACCGTTATGCGGTGCTCCTGCCCGCGCTCGACGTGCTGCGTTCGCGTGGCGTGCCCGTGCCCGAGTACCCGCTCGTGCGCGCCGTCGACGGGTGGACCCTCTCCGCACAGCAGGTGCTGCCGGGACGATCGTTCCCGATCTGGCCGCCACAGCTGGTCGACCGGATGATCGAGTGTGTCAGCGCCGCAGCCGGCATCGTCGGTCCACCGCCGTCACCAGCGCAGGGGTGGGGTGAGTTCGTGATTCACACCCTCACGGTGGGCGAGGACGGCGGGGCGCAGCACGACTCGCTTCGGGCGCACTCCGATCGCGCCCGGCGCATCATCGACTTGGTCGAGTCGGTCGGCGCCGACGCCGAGCCGTCATGGTTCCCGACGAGCGGGCTCGTCCATTTCGACCTGCACACCGACAACGTGCTCGCCCTCGATGACGGCACGCTCACCGGGATCGTCGACTGGGAGGGTGCGTGCGCGGGCGATCACCGCTACGACCTGGTGGCGTTCGCGTTCGACCTCGACGGTCACGGCCAGCAGATCTGGGACCGGGTCGAGGCGCTCGTCGAGCCGCACGTGCTGCGGGCGTACGTCGCGCACATGGCGCTCCGTCGCACGGACTGGGCGATCCGCCACCACCCCGAGGATGTCCCCCGGCAGCTGGACCGCGCCGAGCGCGTGCTCGACCGGTAAATCCGGAGCACACCTTCGCTGGCTAGTTGGGGTGCCACCAGATGCGACCATCGCCGCTGGGCAGGAAGGTCGGTGAGCGCTTTGCTCCACCGACCTCCGGTCGTTCAGCTTGATTGCGCGAAGCGGACGTAAAGGTGGTATGCATAAGATCGCCGCGCGCCGTACAGATATTCTCTTTGCCTCCCCCTTTACGATTCCCACCTTTAGCCTCTGTACATGTAGACTCTGTACATGACCCTCTCCCTCTCCACCATGTGGGCGCAGCAGGAGCGCTTCGACGACATGCACGAGTTCGTGCGCGTCACGGAAGCGCTCGGCTACGACGCGATCGAGGTGAGTCACTCGACGCCGGAGGAGCGCTTCGAGCGGCTGATCGACGGCGCGGGGGCGCGCCTCTCCAGCATCCACGCGCCGGCGCCATGGGTGAAGGTGCGCGGCAAGGGGAACAGCTCGCTCAACCTCGCGTCGCTGGACGAAGAGGAGCGGCGGCTGGCGATCGAGCACACGAAGCGCAGCGTCGACCACGCGGCGACGGCCGGCGCGCGCTACGTCGTCGTGCACCTGGGCGGTGTCGGCGGCAAGATGTTCGACGCCGAGCTGAAGATGCGCCGCCTGTTCGACGCGGGCACGCGCGAAGGCGATGAGTACCAGTCGCTGCGACGAGAGACGGTGGAACGCCGCGCGCAGGAAGCAGCGCCCTACATGGAGAAGGCTCGCGAGACGCTGGCGGAGCTTGTCGCGCACGCGAGCGGCCGCGATGTCGCCCTCGGGCTGGAGAACCGCCTCCACCACCACGAGATCCCCCTGCCCGACGAGGCGCTGGCGCTGCTCGGCGACTACGCCCCCGACGTCGCCGGCTACTGGCACGACGTCGGCCACGCGGAGGTGCAGGCGCGCCTCGGCTACGTCGACAAGCGGACGTGGCTCGACACGAACGGCCCCCGCACGATCGGCTCGCACCTGCACGACGTGGACGGCATCGGCGACCATCGCGCGCCCGCGTACGGCGACGTCGAATGGGACTACATCGCGGATGGCCTGCCGGCGACCGCCCTGCGCGTCTTCGAGATCAACCAGCGCACTCCCGACGAAGCGGTCGCGGGCGCGATCGCGTTCTTACGAGAGCGCGGCGTCGTTTCGTAGGGCGAGAGCCTCGTAGGGGCGAGAGCCTGCCCTGAGCCCGTCGAAGGGTCTGGTCGCCCGGGGCGCACGGCAGTGCGCCGCGGAGCCGTGTCGCTCATGCTCCGAGCACATGCTGGGCCCTCCTTCTACCCCAATGCCCTACCATGTCCGGGCAATGTCGCCCAAACCAGTCGTCGCCTTAGCACAGATTGTCGAGCACGTTCGCAGAGTGTACGGGATCGACGCGCGTGAGGTTGGCCTCGCTGCTGGCGCAGATGCGGGGGTTACGGTGTACCGCATCGGCAGCGATCAGGGAGCTTACTTTCTAAAGCTCAGGGCAGAACAACCAGAGAGCGCGCCGCTCGCTCGATGGCTCGCCGACGCCGGGCTCACCGCCGTGGTCGCGCCGGTGAGGCCGCGCGAGGAACACCTTTCGACCCGGATCGGAGGTCTGACAGCGACCATCTATCCGTTTGTCGAAGGGGAGAACGGCTTTCACCGGCCGCTGAACGAAGACCAGTGGACCGCACTTGGCGCCGTGGTCCGGGCGGTGCACGATTTCATGCTGCCACGCAATGTCGGCGAATCGATGCGCCGGGAGACCTACTCTTACGCCTCGCGCGCCAAGGTCCTCGCCTACCTGGCGGCCGTTCCGCCGCAGAGCCTGAATGACGCCGTTGCACGCGAGCTCATCGCGCTGCTCAGGACCAGGGAGCTGGAGATAGCCGCGCTCGTGGAGCACGCGGAGCAACTGGCGGCGTCGCTCCAGCAAAGGGTCTTGCCACAAGTCCCCAGCCACGGCGATCTTCACGCGGGCAACATCCTGATCGACCGTGCGGGATCGTTGTTCATCGTGGACTGGGACGATGCGGCACTCGCGCCTAAGGAGCGCGACCTCATGTTTGTCGGCGGAGGTGTCGGCGGGGTCTGGAACCGTCCGCATGAGTCGGCCGCCTTCTACCGCGGCTACGGCCCAGCCTCGGTAGACGCCGAATCCCTGGCGTTCTACCGCTGCCAGCGCGTTGTCGAAGACGTCGCTGTCTTCTGCGATCAGCTCCTGCTGGAGGGTGGCGACCAGGGCGCCGAGCGAGAGGAGAGTCTGCAAAAGCTCATGGCCGCGTTCAATCCGAACGACGTGGTCGAGATCGCTGAGCGGACGTTCGCCGCTCTCTGAGGGCGCGGGGTCGCTTCGTAGGGGCGAGAGCCTGCCCTGAGCCCGTCGAAGGGTCTGGTCGCCCTGGCCGCACGCTAGTGCGCCGCTACTAGGGCGGGCACGGTAGCGAAGCGCTCGCGTGGGGGCCGGTGCCTCGTCTTCGCTCGAGAATCGATCCAGTGCACGCCGGACCGCGCCCTCGCAGCGTCGATCGCGCCCCTGCGGGAGCGCGGCGTGGTGGCGTAGCCTCGTAGGAGCGAGAGCCTGCCCTGAGCCCGTCGAAGGGTCTGGTCGCCCTGGGCGCACGCTAGTGCGCCACCACACCAGGTCGGTACGGCGAGAAACGCTCGCGCGCCCTTATCTTCGCTCTGACCTTGAGCCGGGGCGCCACCCACTCGTTCCATCTCTCCGGCTGCTGCTGTATCCTGGCCCCTCGATAACCCGGCGCAGGCATGCACCGCTGGAGGCATCAGGCGCCAGATTCGAATCGAGGAGGAATGAATCGTGTTCCGCTCAGAAAACGCGATTTTGCCGAGCCAAATGCCATCATCTGGTTCCGCCGGCAGGCAGATCTGCGCCGCTTGGCGTTCGCCCTGCAACGCGATGCCCTCGCCTTGCTCAGCGAGCTCCGCGGCCCCGTGAGGGCGTCACCGGGCCGCGTCCTGAGCCTGTCGAAGGGCAGCGTCCTGAGCCTGTCGAAGGGCGTTTTGCCAAACAGAGTGGTCAATCAAACGCCGCCAACAGCGCATCCGGCGGGCATTCGTACCCTCTCCCTTGGGGGAGGCCTGTCCTGAGCGGAGGCGAAGGAGTCGGCCGCAAGGCCGGGGTGAGGGTGAGCCGAAGGGAGTCAATCAAACGACCCGTTCAGATTCAGAGCCTGTCCTGAGCGAAGTCGAAGGGCCCGGCGCTCGTGGCGTCAGCCAGCTTCGCAGGACGTAGACCGAGAATGGCGCTTTTGCCAAACGGACTGGTCAATCAAACCTCGCCCCAGACTGCTGCGGACGGGGTCGAACTGCGAGCGTGGCCTGCCGTCGAGCGAAGCGAAGGGAACCTCGAACGTCGAGGAAGCTACCCGCCCAGCGAAAGCCCGACGCTGGGCCGGACGAGCACCTCGTCGACGTGGACGGAGGCCGGCTGGCTGACGGCGTAGAGCACCGCCCGCGCCAGGTCGTCGGGCGAGAGCAGGACGCCGGGGCGCTCTCGCAGGATGCGCTCGACGCCCTCCGCTGGCAGGTACTCGCCCTGACGGACGCCCTCCGCCTCCGGGTCGACGCCGAGCGCGCGGGCGGCGTTCGTGAGCACCTCCTGTGGCAGCGTGCGCCCGAAGTTCGTCAGCGTGCCGCCCGGCATGATCACGACGACGCGAATGCCGAGGTCGTGCACCTCCTGGCGCAGGCCGTCGCTGATGGCGTTGACCGCGTGCTTCGTCGCGCTGTAGACAGCGCCCGATGGGCCGGTGGCGCGCGCCGCGACGCTCGAGATGTTGACGATGGTGCCGCGCGGCGCATCGTTCGACTTCATCGCTCGAACGGCCTCGCGACAGCCGATGAGCAGCGCGAGCACGTTCGTCTCCAGCATCTCGCGCCAGCCGTCGACGCTGCCCTCGATGATGGTGCCGGGATGGCTGACGCCGGCGTTGTTCACCATGATGTCGAGGTGGCCGAACTGAGAGACCGCCGCGTCGACCAGCGCCGCGACCTGCTTCTCGTCGCGGACGTCCATCGTCTGCGCGAGCGCCTTGCCGCCCTGCGACTCGATCGCCGAGGTCACCTCGTCGAGCGCCGACTGCTTGCGGCCGCCCAGCGCGACCGCGGCGCCCTCCGCCGCGAACGAGAGCGCCGTCGCCCGGCCGATGCCGCTGCTGGCGCCCGTGATCACTGCTACCTTGCCGTCCAGTGTGCCCATGATCGGATATCTCCTCTCTGGATGATGTACGCACCGGAATGACCGCCGGACGCATTATAGAGGGGCGGGCGTCTCCCGCAAAGCCGTCGGACCTCGAGCCTCCGGCTTCAAGCCTGGGGCCCCCAGCTACCGCTCCGCCAGCCCGCTGGATATGCTGGAAGGCGATGGCCCAGCTTGCAGCACCGCGCCGCCGTATCCGCGATCCGGAGTATCGCGCGCTTCGAAAGCTCGCCCGGCTGACCGCGCGGGGCATCCCGGACCACCCGCTCGACGCGCTCCAGCAGGTGACCGACCTGGCGCAGGAGCTGACGAAGGGCCGCTACGCCGCGGTCGCCGTCACGGACGCGAAGGACAACGTGGAGGGCTTCGTGGTGAGCGGGCTGACGCCGGAGGAGGAGCGGAAGCTGAAGGCGCCGCCCCAGGGCCACGGCCCGCTCGGCACCATGCGACAGGACGGTCTGGTGGTGCGGATCAACGACCTCGGCCAGCACGGCCGCGCGTTCGGCTTCCCGCCGAAGCACCCGTCGATGAAGACGCTCATCGGCGTGCCGATCTGGGTCGACGGCCACGTGCGTGGCGCGCTCTACGTGACCGATCGCGACGGTGGCAAGCCCTTCCGCAACGGCGACGAGGTTGTGCTGCAGGTGCTCGCCCGTCACGCCGGCAGCGTGATCGCCGAACGCTGGTACTAGTGCCAAGAGCGTACCGCGGACGGGAAGTCAGCGGCATGCGCGGCCCAACTTGGGCAACACGAACTTCGGTCGCGGGAGACGAATCGCAATGCGGCTGCTAACGTACGAACGCGATGGCGCGCCCAGGCTCGGTCTATTGATCAGCGAGCGCGTCGTCGACGTGGCCGAGGCGAGCGGCGGGTCCCTGCCGGACGATATGCTCTCGTTCATCGAGCAGGGGGACCCGGCGCTCGATGGCGCGCGACGGCTGCAGGCGAGCGAGGGCGCCCGCGCGCTTGCGGAGACGAAGCTGCTGGCGCCGATTCCGCGCCCGCGGCGCAACGTGGTGTGCGTCGGGTTGAACTATGCCGAGCACGCCGCCGAGTCCCGCGTGACGCAGGGCCTGCCGGAGCACCCCGTGTACTTCACGAAGCCGCCGAGCACCGTGATCGGGCCGGAGGCGGCGATCCCCTGGCATGGCGACGTCTCGACGAAGATCGACTGGGAGGTGGAGCTGGTCGTCGTCATCGGCAAGCGGGGACGGGACATCCCGGAGGAGCGCGCGCTCGATTACGTCTTCGGCTACACGGCCGGCAACGACGTGACGGCGCGCGACCTGCAGGCGATGCACCAGCAGTGGTACAAGGGCAAGGGGCTGGACGGCTTCTGTCCGCTCGGGCCGTGGATCGTCACGAAGGACGAGATCGCGGACCCGCAGGACGTGCGGCTCTCGCTGCGCGTGAACGGCGAGACGAAGCAGGACGCGCACACGAGCGACATGATCTTCGGCGTGGCGAAGCTGATCGCGGTCTGGTCGCAGGGGATGACGCTGGAGCCGGGCGACCTGCTGATGACGGGGACGCCGTCTGGCGTCGGTTTCGCGCGGAAGCCGCCGGAGTACTTGAAGCCTGGCGACGTCGTCGAGGCGGAGATCGACGCGATCGGTGTGCTGCGCAACACCGTCGCAGCGGAATGACAACGTGGTCATGAGCCACAGATTCACACAGATTGACACAGACGGAGCGATTCAAAAGGTAAGCCAACGGGAGCTGCCGGATGCTTCGCGGAGTCTATCCTGAGCATCGCCGAAGGGCTCAGCATGACAGGTAAGAGGCTTCCATGATCGTCGGTACTGTCCGCGAGCTGAAGGTGCAGGAGTACCGCGTCGGGCTGACGCCGGAGGGCGCCGACGCTCTCGCGCGGGCTGGCCATCGCGTGCTGGTGGAGGCGGGCGCGGGGCTGGGCAGCGGCTTCGACGACGAGGCGTACCGTCGCGTCGGCGCTGCGGTGGTCGCGGGCGCCGATGACGTCTGGCGCGAGGCGGGCCTGGTCGTAAAGGTGAAGGAGCCGATTGGGCCGGAGCTTGGCCGCCTGCGGTCGGACCAGATCCTGTTCACCTACCTCCACCTCGCAGCACTGCCCGAGGTGACGAGAGCGCTGGTCGATTCGGGCGCTGTCGCTGTCGCGTACGAGACGGTGCAGCTCGCTGACGGCAGCCTGCCGCTGCTGATCCCGATGAGCGAGATCGCGGGTCGCATGGCGACGGAGGTCGCTGCGCAGTGGCTGCGCAAGCCGGGGCCGGGCCGGGGGAAGCTGATGTCCGGCCTGGCCGGATCGCCGCCGGCGCGGGTTGTGGTCCTGGGGGCGGGCACCGTGGGGCAAAACGCCTGCGCCGTCGCTGCCGGCCTTGAGGCGCAGGTAACTGTGCTTGGCCAGGGCCTCGATCATCTTCGCGCGATCAATAACCGGTGGGCGGGCCGCGTGACCGTGCTCACGTCGACGCCGTACAACGTCGCGCGCTCGCTGGAGGGGGCCGACGCGCTCGTTACGGGGGTTCTGGTGCCGGGCGCGACCGCGCCGAAGCTGGTGCAACGCGAGCAGCTTCGCAGCATGGGCGAGGGCGCTGTCGCCGTGGTCGTCGACATCGACCAGGGGGGTGCGCTGGAGACGGCGCGCCCGACGACGCACGACAAGCCGGTGTTCGTCGAGGAGGGCGTGGTGCACTACTGCGTCGCGAACATGCCGGGCAGCGTGCCGCACACCTCGACCGCCGCTCTGACGGCGGCGACGCTGCCCTATGCCGTGCGGCTGGCGAACGAGGGCATCGACGCGCTGCGGAACGATCCAGCGCTGGCGGCGGGCGTGAACGTCGCGCGGGGCCGCGTTACGAACGCGGGCGTCGCTCAGGCGACCGGACGCCCGCTGACGTCGCCCCGCGAGGCGTTGTAACGCGTAGAGGCGTTACCCCCTGTCATTCTGAGCATCGCGAAGAATCTGGAGGCGGTGGGAGAGTGACCCTGCTGGTTGTTGTAGATGCGCCGTGCGCCCCCGCCCTCAGGTTGATCGCCTTTCAAGGCCGTTGTTATACTGACGGTTGCCTAGGAGTGTAGCTCAGTTGGAAGAGCAGCGGTCTCCAAAACCGCCGGTCGGGGGTTCGAGTCCCTCCACTCCTGCCAGCACGCATCCGGCCGAGGTGGTGGAATTGGCAGACACGCGGTCTTGAGGGGGCCGTGCCTTCGGGCGTAGGGGTTCAAATCCCCTCCTCGGCACCAAACGAACCCTCCAGGGGCGCGGCCCTCGCGGCCGGACCCGATGACAGACGGGGCGACGTAGCCAAGTGGTAAGGCAGGGGTCTGCAAAACCCCGATCACCGGTTCGAATCCGGTCGTCGCCTCCAGTGATTTAGACACGAAACCGGCTCTCCTGGGGCCGGTTTCGTCTGTCTACAAGGCGAGCTGCAAACGGATTGCAAACGTTAGGTCCCGAAGACCAAGGCTGCGACCTGCTCCGCCGCCTGCTCCTGGAGCGCGGGAATGCTGTGCGAGTAGGTGTCTAGAGTGATCGACACAGTTGCGTGGCCGAGGCGTTCCGACACGACCTTCGGGTGAACGCCGGCCGCCAGGGCGAGGGTCGCATGAGTATGGCGAAGATCATGCAGCCGAATCGCAGGCAGCCCGGCTTTGGAGACGCGCTGGCGAAACGCACGGGTCATCCAGGCAGGGCGCACGGGTGCACCGTCAGCTTGGCAGAAGACCAGGCCCGCCTCGTTGTAGCCCGTACCAAAGGCTAGGCGCTCTTCGAGCTGGCGCGCTCGGTGCGAGCGGAGCGCTGAGATCGTCACTTGATCGAGTGCCACTAGACGCCGGCCCTTCGCTGTCTTCGGGGCGCCGACAGTCAGCTCGTTGCCGACATCCAGTAGGGTCTGAGTGATGGCCGCGCGGCCCGCGTCCAGGTCCACGTCTCGCCAACGGAGCCCAAGTACTTCACCCCGTCGAAGCCCCGTGCTCGCGCTCAGCAGCCACAGCGCGTAGAGACGGTCCTCGCGTGTCCAATCAAGAAACGCGCGCAGCTCTGCGGGCCGCCAAGTCAGCATATCTCGGTTGCTCGCGCGCGGTGGATCGGCATGGTCGGCCGGATTGTTGGGCACCTGTCGCCAACGCGCGGCGTCTCGAAGCGCCCGGTGGAGCACGCGGTGAATGTGGCCGACGGTGCGAGCACTCAGGGGCCCCCCGCCGTCCTTCCGGCCGTCAGCGAGGAGCCCAGCGTAGAAGGTGTTGAGGACCTGAGGAGTGAGCTGCTGGATCGGCACGCTACCCAGGCGCGGAATGACATGGGCCTCGACGTTCTTGCGGTAGCCGTGCCACGTCGAGGGCCGGAGTTGCGCCTTGCGAGCCTCCAGCCAAGCCCGCATGAACGTTGCTACCGTCACCTTGTGCGGCTCTACGTACCGGCCGGACTGAAGACGTCCTAATATCTCGGTCAGCGCCCGCTCGGCGTCCCGCTTCGTGTCAAAGCCCGAATGCCAGCGCTGCTTACGCCTCCCGCTTTCGGCGCGCTCGGTGTCGACCACCACCACCCATTTTTTCCCCCGTCGCCTTACGTGTCCTCTTGCCATCGTCGTCTCCCTTCTTCGCCTCTGCCAGTAAGGCGTCAATGATCCGGGTTTCTTCTGGCGTTTCGTCGTCTAGGGCGTCCTCGTCCTCGAACCAGATCATCAGATCCACAGCTTCCTGGGTCCATCCGGCCTCGCGTAGTTCAGCCAATGGCCACTCTGAGATGAGGCCTCCAGCAGCAGCGCGCATCGAGCGATCAACAGACTGCCATGGGGCGAATCTCAGATAGCTCTCGACCCAGCGTTGGACTTTCGCTCCGACCGGCCCCCCGAGCACTTCGGCTGCCGCCATACATTGCGCGAATGGTAGCCGCAGACTAAAGTCAGCGTCTGGTGCGGCCAGCGTGATGCGCCAGAACCACCTGACGAGCCGCACAGGCGGCGGGCGCTCGTCCTGATGGGCGCGTTGGAGTAATTCGAAGGCTGCTGAAGCCGCTTCCCAAGGTAGCGCACCGTTGTCCATCGAGTCCGGCCAGCAAAACAGACCGTACTGCTGCTGTTCCTCTGCCGGCAGCTTCCAGAATTCCTGGCGTATGCGCCCGACGGTTCTGGCGCTGGGCGTCTTGCCGCCGCGAGACTTGCGAGATTCGGCGTGCAGCATCAGCGCGATCCGGTTGTCGGACATCTGACCGGGTGGCGGGTTCTTGAGGATTGCTCGAACACGCTCGACCCAATAGGGCGACGTTCCCGGTCTGCCTCTCCTGACTTTTGGCGAATTGTCCATGCAGCGTGGCTTGCAGGCGAAAATTCCTGACGCGAACATAGTAGGCAATATGACCGGTGCCGTCAAATTCCAATCAGGAGGCCACGACTATGACCAGTGAAAGCCCGGTGCTCACCGTCGAGGAGGCGGCCACCCTACTCCGGCTTAGTAGGGGAAGCGCCTACGAGGGCGTCCGAACAGGCGCGATCCCGTCAATCAGAGTCGGACGGCGCGTCCTGATTCCGAAGGCGCGCCTAGACGCCCTCCTAGCCGGCCAGGACGCCGCCGCGCCAGAGAAGGTCGCGGCATCCTGAGTACCAGCGCCCCCACGTGGCGAACGCCGGGGCGTCTGTGGAACGAGGAGCACTTGACCTTGGTCTTGGAGGACATCGCAGCGTACGGCTGGCCCGTCTTTCCCGTCTACGAGCCGAGCAAGGACGGCGCCTGCGCATGCGGCAAGGCGGACTGCGACGATCGAGGCAAGCACCCACGGGTCACTGGCTGGCAGGAGGCGGCAACGACCGACAAGACCAAGATCCGCCGGTGGCAACGGCAATGGCCGGAGACGAACGCGGGACTCCCCACGGGTGCTCGTTCCGGGGTGGTGGTGCTCGACATCGACCCGCGACACGGCGGCGATGAGTCTTTGGCCGACCTGGAGCGACAACACGGGCCGCTCCCCGAAACGCCTCGAGCCTTGACCGGCGGCGGAGGCGAGCATCGCTTCTTCGCCCATCCCGGCAGCGATGTGCGCATCCGCAATCGCACGGGGCTGCTCCCCGGCATCGACGTGCGCGGCGACGGTGGCTACGTCGTCGCACCCGGCTCGCATCACGTGAGCGGCGGTGCGTATGAGTGGGACGCGGGCGCGCATCCTGACGACATGCCGCTCGCACCCCTCCCCCACTGGCTGCTGGCGCTGCTCGTGGAACCGAGCACGGCGAGCGGGGCCCCGCCAGAAGGATCGCGCGGCGTGCCGCTGCCGGTAGGCCAGCGGGCGCGCCAGTTCATCGAGCACGGCGCACCCATCGGCAGCCAACGTGAGACAGCCGTTTCGACGGCTCGGAACCTACTCGCCGGCGGACGCTCGGTCGAAGAGACAGCAGACGCCTTGTGGCAGGGTCTCCAGGCGTCCGCCTGGGAGCAAGACCGAGAGCCGTGGACGTACCAGGCCGCCTCCGCGATCGCGCAGGACATAGCCTCGTCGCCTCCTGCTCCGCTCCGCAACCGCAACGGGCACCGGCCCAACGACGACCTTCATACCGAGTCCGACGCGCGGAACACTGCGGCGGACGAGCACCCGCCGCGAGCTGACCAGCACGTCGTCAACCTCACCGAGTTGGGCAACGCCCGCCGGCTGGTTCGGCAGGCCGGCGCGGACATTCGCTTCTGCTCTGCCCTGGGCTGGCTCACCTACGACGGCATACGCTGGCGCCCTGACGATACAGGTGAAGTAGAGCGCCGTGCCAAGCAGACCGTCATGAACCTCTACCGCGAAGCCGCGGGCGAGCTGCACAAGGAAGCGCGCGACGCGCTCGTCGCCCACGGCCGTAAGTCGGAAACGAATCACCAGCTCACGGCGATGGTAGACCTTGCCAAGAGCGAGCCGACCGTCCCCGTCCGCGTGTCTGACCTCGATCGCGATCCTTGGGCTCTCAACTTGCTGAACGGCACGCTGGATCTCGGCACCGGCACCCTGCGGCCCCATCGGCGAAAGGACCTGATCACAAAGCTGGCGCCCGTGGCCTACGACCCGGACGCCACCTGCCCGCTCTGGCTGCACTTCCTCGACTACATCATGGAAAGCAACACCAACCTGATTAGCTTCATCCAGCGAATGTTTGGCCTTTGCCTCACGGCGGTGACGACCGAGCAGGTGCTCTTCATGCTCTATGGCACGGGCGCGAACGGCAAGTCCACCGCCGTCAACACCTTCCTCGCCTTGCTCGGAGACTACGGTCGTATGGCGGCGCCCGGCCTTCTCCTGAGGCGGCGACACGAGGCGCACCCGACCGAGCGCGCCGACCTCTACGGTTCCCGCCTCGTCGCCTCCGTGGAGATAGACCAGGGGCGGGCACTAGCCGAGGCGCTGGTGAAGGAGATGACCGGCGGCGAGCGGATGAAGGGCCGCCTCATGCGCCGCGACTTCTTCGAGTGGGAGCCCACGCACAAGCTCCTGCTCTGCTGCAACCACCGTCCTGCCATCAAGGGCACGGATAACGCGATTTGGAGGAGGATCAGGCTGATCCCATTCACGGTGGCAATCCCCCCTGGCGAGCAGGACAAGGACCTCCGCCGCAAGCTGGCAGGCGAGCTGCCCGGCATCTTGCGCTGGGCCGTCGAAGGCTGTCTGGCGTGGCAGCACGACGGGCTTGGAGTCCCCGACGAGGTCGTGATGGCTACCGACGCGTACCGCGCAGGAATGGATGTGCTCGGGGCCTTTCTCAACGAGCGCACCTACCAGGGACCGAGCGCGACCTGCACGGTGAAGGCCCTCTATGACACATACAAGGCTTGGTGTGAGGCGAACGGCGAACGGGCTGAATCGAAGAATAACTTGAGCACGCTGCTCGCCGAACGTGGCTGCACCCCGAAGCGCCGCCACGGCGGACAACGGCTCTGGGAAGGCCTCGGAATGTTAAGCGAATCCGAAGGTGACACACGGTGACGCACCTTCCCAGAACCCTTTCTATGTGCACCTCGCTTAAGGAGGTTACGGAGACTGTGTCACCCTGTGTCACCCGACCCTCGGGGCCTGCTAGGGAGTGCGGCGCGTCCATGGAACGGGCGGCTCGACGGCTGAAGATTCCAGGAGCAACCCAGCCAGGAGGACTGTCATGCCGTCCGCTCCGCCCAAGCCGTGCCGCATGCCGGGCTGTCCGACGCTCGACTGCGAGGTCCACCGGCGCAAGCCGTGGACGTACTCCGCGCCCCGCAGACAATACGCCGGCAGCGGCTGGGCATGGCAAAGACTCCGGGCTCGCATCATCGAGAGGGACGGCGGCATCTGCCACTACTGCCGCGGCGGCGCCACCACCGTGGACCACGTCGTCGCCGTGGCGCATGGCGGCACCGATGATGAGTCGGACCTGCAACGAACGACGACGACGCAAGCAGCCCGCGAGGGGGCAGGGGGGTCGAAAAGTTAGGAGCGCTCGCTTCCTGGAAGCACCAGCGACCCGGAAAAAGCCCTGTACGGGTTTTACCCATTCTTGTCCCGAGTGTTGTGGCGAGGCCACCGCTGATGGGTGAGCGCGGCCCGCTGCCCGTGCCCTACGCCCGCCGGCGCAATCTCCGGCGCAGGACCGGCAAGGTGGTCACCGTCGCCAAACCGGCCATGCCGCGCTCCCTCTCTCCAGAAGCGAAGGCCGAGTGGCGGCGCGTCGTCCCTGAGCTGGAGGAGATCGGCGTGCTGGCTACCATCGACCGCGCCGTGCTGATGCGTTACTGCACCGCCTGGTCGGACTGGTGCGAGGTGCAGGCGCTGCTCACGAAGTCGGGCCCGCTCGTCCGGGGCCGGCAAGGCACGTTCGTGCGCAACCCGCTGCTGATGGTGAGGAGCGACGTCGAGGCGACGCTGAGCGACCTGGGCAAGCAACTCGGCCTGACGCCGGGCGCGCGGCTGCGCGCCGACATCACGCACGAGAAGCCAGAGCCGGAGGAGGATGCCAGGGAGTCAGCTGCCCTGCTGGAGTACCGCCGGCGGCTTTACGCGCAGCCTGACCCGCGCGAAATGCTGAGGAGCTAACCATGACCCCGAAGACCACCGCGCCCGCAATCCAAGTCGAGCACGTGCCGATCGACGACCCTGTCCCGGCCCTGCGAAACCCGCGCCGCCTGTCGGACGCCGAGTGGGGACGCCGATGCGTCGGCTCGCGAAGTGTGGAGCGACGCGGCGCCGTGGGGCCTTGGGCTCGGTCGAGAAAGTCATGGGATGGAGGTAGACATTGGCTAGGCGCAGTCGCCGAACAGTGCAGCAGCCCGATAGGACCGACCACTGGCGTTCGCGTATCGTCGAGCAGGCCGAGGTAGCTCCAAGCGACCTGATGCCTCATCCAGAGAACTGGCGCCTGCACTCAAGCTACCAGGCCGACGCAATGACCGGAGCGCTCAACGAGGTCGGCTGGGTCCAGAACGTCGTCGTGAACCGCCAGACCGGGCGCATCCTCGACGGCCACCTTCGGGTCCAGCTCGCGATGGACAACGGCGAGCCCACCGTGCCCGTGAGCTACGTCGATGTGTCGGAGGACGAAGAGCGGCTCATCCTCGCTACCTTCGACCCGCTCGGACAGATGGCGAGCGCAGCCGGCGAGACACTCGCGGCGCTCACCGGAGAGCTGGAGTCGCGCGAGCCGGCGCTCCAAAGCCTGCTCGACGAGCTGGCGTTGGAGGGTGAGGAACTGACGGTAGGGCGCGGGGAAGGGCCAGGAGGCGCCGGTAGGGCGTCGATGGG
>JBBEBM010000018.1:0-36841 GCA_040882355.1 Dehalococcoidia bacterium
CGTGTTCTGCCGGCGGCTCACCGATGGCCCCGACCGCCCGGCGCCGCCCGGCGCGTCTTGCGGGCGCCAGACGGTGCGCGTGCTGGAGCACGTCGAGGTGCGGGTGATCGTGGACGGCGACTGAGCCGGCTCCGGTCCCCGCGTCCATCGCCGGCCCACTCACCTTGCGCCTACCTTACGCCGGGACGCCGAGAGCTCCAACGCCGCCATGGCACTCAGCCTGCTGGGAGATTCAGGGCAAAGAGAGAGGCCCAGAGCAGTGGCGGCTACGCTGGGCCTACGTGAGTGTAAACCCACGCACCGGCTAGGATACGCCCGTGGCGAGCGGGCTGTCAACGGGCTGACGGTGACTATGTGCTCATGGTGATGGGCGGCTCGGAGCGCCAACCGGCTGGTGCGGGCGATTCATGATGGTTTGGCGCGCGGGCTGGGGCGTGCGTCAGCCAGGAGGCGCTCGACTTCTCGTAACGCGTCCAGCACGTCGTCCTTCGTCAAGCTGATCTTGCGTTGCCGCCGCTGCTCGCGAAGCCTTTCGACCTCCAACGCCAACTCGTCCAGTTCTGATCTGATCGCAGAGAGCTTCGGCTGGATCAAGGACCCGTCGGCGCCGTCGGCGATGGCTTGAACCAGGTTGTCGGCGGAGCTAAGCTGGGCCTGCTCCACGCAGCAGGCAGGCTAGGACAGGACGGCTCGCCGAGTTGACGCGGCTCGTTTCGGTGCTAATCTTAGGCACGCACCCCGTCGGAGAGGAACTCGCGTGCTAGGTGGCAGACCCAGGCTCGAGGCGTCCGTGCGCAGGTGGTCGGTGTGGCTACGCATCAGCCTGCTGGCCTTCGTCGCGCTGGCGCTCTTCGTCGTCCCTTCGCTCGCTCGATCCCAGACTGGGCAGGGTACCAGCCCGATCGCGATCACGATCACAGACAGCGGCTTCGTTCCGCGCCGCGTGATCGCCCTCCCAGGGCAGAGCATCCTCTTCACCAACGTATCTGGCCAGCCCCAGACCGTCACTGCCGAGAGCGGCCTGTTCGACTCAGGTAGCCTGGCGACGGGCGCCGGCTTCAGCCTGGCGCTCTCCATCCCGGGACCACACCTCTACCACTCCAGCAGCAATCCCGCCTTCAAGGGCACGATCCTGCTCGCGCGCGCCGGGCTCGAGGGCCCAAACGCTGACCTCGCAATCGATCACATCCCCGACGTCGCCTTCCCGCCGCAGGGCGAGGACGAGGTTGACATTCACCCGCGCCTCGCCACGCTCACATCCCGCACGGACATCATCGTCGGCTTTACGTCGACAGCCACGGTCGGCGACGCGAACGACGCCCTCGCCGATGCCGGCGTCATCGTGGTAGGCGGACTGCCGGATCTGGGCATGGTGCTCGTCCAGGCGCCAGACACGCCCGACTTTTCCGGCCTGGATGCCGCGCTCGGGGTGCTGCAGGCGCATCCGGCCGTCGAGTTCGCCGCCCCGGACCTCCAAACGGAGACGACGGCGCTGCCCCAAATCGCCGAGAGCGCCGTCGAGACCTTCGCGGGCCAGCCGTGGACATGGTCGACGGTCGCGGCCGGGACGGGCGGCAACTGGGGGCTGGAGGCGTCGCGGTTCCCGCAGGCGTGGAACCTGCTGGAGGCGGTCGAGCGCAAGAACAACGACATCCGCACAGGCATCGTCGACGGCGGCTTCCAGGCGCACACCGACCTGACCAACCTCCAGATCGAGACGCTCTGTCGGACCGTGGCGCTGGTCTCCTCGATCTGTACTGTCACCCAGGCGAGCGACCATGGCAACCACGTGGCGGGTACGATCGGCGCCGTCTACGACGATCCTGCGCCAGCGGAACCCGGGCGCTCGTTGGGCGTCAGCGGCGCGAATCCCGTCGCGAAGATGCATGGCGTGACCAACAAGCGCACGGAGGGCGTCATCGCGAACATGTTCGCGCGCGAGCTGGAGGTCTGGGAGCTGCTGCTGGACGCTGCGGAGTCCGGAGCCATCCCGAACCTGCGTGTCGTCAACTTCAGCATGGCTTTCTCGACGGGCAACGGCGACACCTGCCTTGATGACGATGACGGAGACGGCGCGGGATGCGAAGGAGCGAACACGGGCGGGGCGGCCGACAGCTGCTCCGTGCTTGGTACTACGCCGGACTACGATCCAGCCTTGCACTCGATCGACTGCAACGGCGGCGAGTTCAACGATAAGGCCGGCTGGTGGGCGGCCCACCCTACCGCCGACTGCGGGCCTGGCGATAGCGACGATGGTTTCGGTGTTCAGGTCTGTACGCCTAACAATGAGGACGGCTGGCTGAACACCATCGCCAACCTCGGTCGGGCGCACCGCAAAGTGGCTGAGCGCGCGTCCGGTCTCAACGTCATCCTCGTGCCGGGAGCGGGCAACGAGAGCACCAGCTTCTGTTCTGCCGCCGCCCACAGTTGCCCCTCGCCCACGATCATCAACTCATCCAGCACGCAGGCCTTCGCGTGGGCCTCCAACCACTGGGTGTCGCCACTGGATAACCCGATCGTCGTGGTGGAGGCGATCACGAACGGCGCGGGCATCATGTCCCGGGCGCCCTTCTCTAACGTGCGAGGGCCTGTCCTGCCGGGCTGCACCCCGGCCCAGTGCCTCTACATCTCCGCACCCGGCTTCAACATTCTCAGCGACGTGCTCGGGAACGGATACGGCGTCATGTCCGGCACTTCCATGGCGGCGCCTCACGTCACCGGCCTGATCAGCTACCTGCTCGCGTATGACCCGTCACTCACCATCCCGCAAGTCAAGGAGAAGCTGCGGACGTGGGTGAAGGCCGACACCTGGGCTGGCGCTTCGTTTCGGATCGATGCCTTCGCGACGCTGCTCTCGACGGCGGGCGCGGCCAGGGACATGGTCGACGTGAGCGACCCGTCGAAGGACGGCAATCGACGCGTGATTCTCGGACCGAACGGCGCGGAGACCGGCGCCGACACGACGCTCAGCTCGCTACCGAACCAGCAGTCCGAGCCCGACGGCAAGATCGACATGCGCGACTTCCGCCGCTTCCGCGACGCCTGGCTCCAGACGTGCGCGATCCTGCCAGGCAACGACGCGCTCTGCCCGGAGGCCTTCGAGATCGCTCTCAACGGCGCCGAAGACCACCCGAAGAAGGACCTCAACTTCGACGGCTGCGTCTACTTGGGCGGCGATCCGAACGGGTGCATCACCCAGGAGTTGATCCAGCCTCGCTTCGACTTCAACGGCGACGGTCGGGTGCGCAGGGGCGGCGGCGCGGAGCTCCCGATCAAGTCCAACGGTACGCCAGCAGCGAACCAAGGCGAAGCGGCCACGATGACCGACCTCGAAGTACTCCTTAGTCAGTGGGAGCCGGCCGCGGCCCTCACCGAGGGTTGGACTCCCGCCGCCATCAACCTCCACGACATGATGCGCTCCGGCGACCTGGAGGTCCACGCGGAGGAATTCTTCAACCAGGGCGCGACCGAGGTCACGATCCAAGTCAAGCGCACCGATACCGCCGCCTACCTGCCCGAGCGCACGCTCAGCAGCAACGACCCCGACGGTTTCATCGTCATCACCGCGCCAGCCACCGAGCTCGAGATCACCGCGTCTGCTTCGCTCGACAGCCAGACGGTGGAGACTGCGCCCGTAGACGTCACCCTTCAGCCGGGCGAGGACCGGCGAGTCGAGCTCTGCACATCCTGTCTCGTCCTCAAGGCCGAACCGCCACACGTTCCCGCCAACGGAGCGGCGACCTTGATCATTGCCGCCACGCTGAAGAACGACGCCGGCGCCGTCGACGGGGTGCCCGTCACGTTCTCGATCGAGCCATCGGGGCCTGGCCACGCAACGCTGAATCCGACCAGCGGCCCGACCGACGCCACTGGTGCGGCGATGACCACCTTCACAGCCGGCACGATCCCGGCCACCTACACCATCACCGCGCTCGCCGACCTGGGCGGAGGCCAGCAGATCGAGGCGACCCTGGAGATCGAAGCGCTGCCGGAACTCACGATCGTCTACACGTGGCGCCAACAGATGGTCAACTGGACGGAGGCGGGGTCGACTCGGTGGACGGGCAACCCGCCGGCGATGCCGGATTGTGAGGTGCCGGGCGTCGTGCCGTACTGCATCGACAGCTTCGAAATCTCGGCGGACTTCAGCCAGCCCTCTCCCATCCTGGAGCGCGATGGCGTTCTGTCGGGTCCCGGGTTCGCGCTGGCTCTGGACGAGAACGTAGGTCCCGGCGTTGGGCACTCTGTCAGCTCGTGGACGATCAGCGATCCCGATGGCTCCAACGTGCGTTTCGGCTCCGAGGAAGCGACGTGGCAGGTGACGGACCCCGACCCTTATCAGGACTACGCCCTGCCCTCCACGGTGTTCGTCGACGACGAGCCGGGAGGGCTCACACTTCACGGCTTGGAGGACGTCGCCGAGCTTGGGTACACGCACTCCCTCATCAGCACGCTCACCAGCGGGAACGAAGACCCGATCGAGTTGCATGCGACGCGCGGCGACTTCCTGCTGATCCCGCGCGGGGATGGCTCCGCCCTCCGCTTTGCCGTCGATGTGTCCGAGCCGCTCTCCTTCGAGCGCCAGCCGGACGGCACCTTCGCGCCCTATCAGTTCTGCGGCAGGTTCGAGAGCGACCTGACGACGGACTTCGGCTATCGCGTCGCCGCGCCAGCCGAGTGGATCCCGGGCGCCACCGACCTGACCCGCAAGACCAGCTACCAGCCTAACGACCGCCCTATGCCCGTCGGCCCCGGCAACATGATCGTCCAATATTCCTTCGCTGCTGCCGCCGGGTACGCCGGTCAGCCGCTCTCGGTCAGCCTGCCGGACTGCTCCATCAACAACCCACCAGACGCGGACTTCGACTACAGTCCTGCGAACCTCAAAGAGGGCCGCGTCGTTCTCTTCACCGACACGTCCAGCGACCCCGAACACAACATCGATACTTGGGAATGGGACTTCGGTGACGGCGCCACCGACTCGGAACCCGATCCATACCACCTCTACAAGGACAACGGGAGTTACGTCGTCACACTCACAGTCACGGATACCGGGGGCGAGACGGATACCGTCAGCGAGACCGTCTCCGTCGCCAACCTGCCGCCGGAGCCGGAGCTGGACGACGCCGTGGGGCAGCAAGGCCAGCCGCTGGTCATGCGTATGCGGCTCTTCGACCCGGGCATGGCAGACCGCGCCGATCTCGACTTCGACCTGCGCTTCACCGGCTCGAGCACGGCGCTCGCCCAGGGGACGCTGGCCGCTGGTGCGTACAATGTCAGCTTTCCCCAGGGCCTACCCGTGGGTGTGCACTCGGTCACCTTGACCGCGACCGACAAGGACGGCGCCAGCGCTTCCGATGAGGCGACGGTGGTCTCGCTCGGCGAGCCTCCGCCGCCACCGCCGCCTCCCCCTCCGCCTACGCCCACGTGCGACCTCAACGTAGAGCTCGACGCCGTTGAGCAGGCCTTCCTCGACCTGCTCAACGAGTACCGGGCGCAGAACGGCCTGGCGCCCGTCGGCGTCTCGCCAACGCTGACCCAAGCGGCCGAGCGGCACTCAGACGACATGGTGGTGAACAACTTCTTTGGCCAGCTCGGGAACCCAGGCTTCGACCCGCACACCGGCTCGGATGGCAGCAGTTCGCTCGACCGCGCGCGAGATGCCGGCTACCCGGGTGACGTCGTGAGCGAGAACCTGGCGATGGATCTCGAATCTGCGCCGGACGCCCTCCTTGGCTGGAAGACCTCCACGGCCGGCCACAACGAGAACATGCTCAACCCAGACTGGAAAGCCGTCGGGATCTCACGAGAGGAGGGCGGCGTCTGGTACTGGGCGACGAGCTACGGCGATGTGCTCGACTGCCCGCCTCCCGGTAGCTCGTCCCTCCAATCCTTCTCCGCGCCCTCCTCCGGGCACTTGCCGACGAGTCTAGACCCGGCGCCGGCTGGAGGCGGCGAGCCCGTTATCCTCGAACCGGCCGCCCCAGACCGGCCCGGCCCGGCCGATCAGCCGCCCGCTCTCATCGGCTCGACCCAGACCATCACGCTGAGCCGTGGCACGACCGGCGCATTGGGGCCGGCTGCTCAGTCGCAGCCGTCATCGGGCCCGGTGACCCAGTCACAGCCGTCGTCCTACCCGCCGGTGCCGGCGTTCGTGATCTCTAACGCCGCGCCGGCCGCCGGCCTCCCGGTCACCTTCACCAACCGCTCGCGCGACGCGAACGGCAGCCTGATCGGGGCGACGCTCGACCTCGACGATGGGTCTCAGGCAGTGGCGCTGGGCCCGGGAGCGACCCTCGCGCACACATACACGGTGGGTGGCGACTTCGATGTCACTGTGACCGCCACGGACGCGAAGTCGCACCAGCTCACGGTCACGCGCCGCGTCACCGTGATGGCGGCCACCCTTACCCGCACCCCGACGCCGACACGCACAAGCACCCGCACGCCCACCATCACCCCGACTGCCACCTCCACCCCAAAGCCCGAAAAGTTCACGGTGAACAGCACCGCAGACGCTGAGGACCTGAACATAGGCGACGGCATCTGCGCGAGCTCGACCGGCGCCTGCACGCTGCGCGCCGCCATTCAGGAGGCGAACGCGACTCCCCTGACCGCCGACACTATCAACCTGTCCGCAGGCACCTACACGCTGGAAGGCGGTAGCAGCGACGCCGACGAGGAGTTCGCCGAGGAAGGCGACCTGGACATTCGCGCGAGTCTGACGATCAATGGCGCTGGTTCCGGCAGCACCATCATTCAGGGAGGGACGCAGCCCTTGTGGGTGGACCGGATTTTCCAGATTCACTTCGGCGAGGTCGAGATGAGCGGCGTCACCATCCGCTACGGCTTCGCCCGGAACGACAATAACCAGCACGTCCCAGGCGGCGGCATCTGGCACTGGGCCGGGCAGCTTACGCTGGACGACGTCGTCATCGACCAGAACCGCGCGGCCACGGGCGGAGGGATCTACAGCGTCGGGGGCGGACTGACTCTGACCGACAGCACAATCAGCGATAACGCGGTTGGCGACAGCATTGTCGTGCCCGCAAGCCAGGAGAGCGTTGGTGGAGGCGTCTACGTCGGTGGGTCCGACTCCGTGACGATCGCGAATAGCGTCATCACGGGGAACTTCGGTATTGGCGGCGGGATTGGAAACGACGGAACGGTCGACATTACTCATACGACCATCACGATGAACCGGTCGACATCGTTCTTCTCGCCCTGCCGCGGCGGAGGCGTCATGAACCGCGGCACGGTCACCGCGACGCGAACAACGATCAGCTTCAACTCGGTGGGCAATCCAAGCGGCTGCGAGAGTGACGGCGGCGGCATCTGGAACAACGGGACGTTTACCCTGGCCAACAGCACGCTGAGCGGCAATGGTGAGCTTGGGCCAGGTGACGTGGGAGGCGGTGTATTCAACGCCGGCGGCTCGTTCTCCGCGCAACATTCGACGATCACGGGCAACAAAACGGGTGTCTACATTACCGCGGGTACCGTCAGCTTGAAGAGCACCATCCTCGGTGCTAACTTGTTCAGTGACTGCCTGGGCTTCGTGGGCGCCAACAGCGTCAATTCTCAGGGTCACAACCTGATCCACGACACCAGCGGTTGCACGATCACGGGCGACACGTCGGGCAATGTCACCGGCGTGAGCCCTAACCTCGGCCCGCTCGGCGACAACGGCGGGCCGACGCTCACGCACGCGCTGCTCCCTGGCAGCGCCGCCATCGATGCCGGCAGCGCCTCCTGCCCGCCGCCGTCCACGGATCAGCGTGGCCACCCGCGACCCGAGGGCCCGGCGTGCGACATTGGCGCCTTCGAGGCCTCTCCGGATGACTTCTCTACGCCTACGCCTTCGCCTACCCGTACGCCCACACCCGTCGCGCCCGACTCCGACAACGACGGCTGCACCGATAGCCAGGAGAACGGCTCGAACGCGCAGAACGGCGGCCGGCGCGACCCTGATAACTTCTGGGACTTCTTCGACGTGCCGACAGGGTCGCCGCTTCAGCGCGATCACGCCGTGACCGCAGGCGACCTTGCCGCCGTCGTCTCGCGCTTCGGCTCGAACGACGCCACACCGGGCGCGTTCAATCGCAGCAGCGACCCGCGTTCGACGCCGAACCCCGCCGTCCAGCCATCAGGCGCGCGCCCGAACTACCACCCGGCATACGATCGCGGCGGAAGCGCTCCCGGCGGCGACCCCTGGGACCTGCTTCCCCCGGACGGGTCGATCACGGCGGGGGACATCGCGTCAGCGGTGGTGCAGTTCGGCCATAGCTGCGTCTAGCTGAGCCAGCCCCAGGAGGAGCGCTGGCGGTCGTCCACCGAAGCCAGACTGCTGCGCGTCTCTGCGACTATCGGCGCATAGTGCTGGCCCGTGTGCCGATGAGGCTCGACGCCCTCAATTAGCGAGACGAGCCGCAGAGGGGCTCGAGGCCAGACCCTCCTCTACTGGCGGATGCAAACTGTGCCGACTGGTGCTACTCCGTGCTTTGCTGTTCGCCGTCCATGGCGGTCTCGGCGCCTTCGGCCAGATTAGCGATCGCCGTGGGCTCCAGCATCTCCCGCAGGTCAGTGTCGTTCTCCTTTTCGGCTGGCATGCCGAGATGCTGCTGCAGCCTCGCGATCATGTCCATCATCTTGGTGATCTCGCGCTCGGCAACCATGTTGAGCTCCAAGTCGACGCTCGCCCGGTGGTCAGCTTGATATGCCTGCCGGTTCTGGCTTATCAGCACGAACGTTGAGAGGAAGATCGCTTCCAGCGACACGATCATGGTCAGGAACGTGAACGGGAACGGATCAAAGTGAAACCAGACAGCATTGCCGGCGATCCATGCGCCAAACCAGACGACGTGTAGCCAAACATAGACCATGCTGCCGCTAAAGGCGGTGATCCGGTGGGCAAGGCGTTCGCTGGCATCGGTGTCGCTTTCCGTGCGCTCGTGCAGCGCTGCCAGCTCGCCTGCGCTCTCGATCTCAGCGCGACCCGGTCGTGGCGGGGAGGTTTGGGTACCGCCGTTTCCCTCGGGCGTTGAAGCGCTGCTCGCCCCCGTTTCAGCCTTCATGGGCATGGCCTCCGGTTCGCGCGCGCCGTGCGTTACGGGGTGGCGCCGCTTCGCCGGCGGCCCGGCCGGTATCAAGACGTTCCCCTAAGCAGCTTCTCACGCGACTGCTCCGCTCGGGCTGCGCCGATGGCGGTCGTCACGTCCTTCTGTTCTTCCGGCGGCGGAAGCACGGCCGGCATCCCGAGCGACTCGATCCAGAGCTCGCGCGCCCAGCCCTTGGTGTGGAAGAGGTGCTCGTCTTCCTGCTCCTCTACCTCACCGAAAGCTTCTCGCAGGGCGCGCTGTTTTGCGCCGTTGAGTTCCTCGGCGACCTGGCCGATCAGTTCCCAATTTGCATGGTCTTTCGTCTCGGCGAGCACGACGCACTCTGCGGCGACGATCTGCGCCGTTGGCTGCCCGGCCTGGAGCGCCATCTCCATTGCTTCCACGAGCGACCGGCCGAGATGTCGCACGACGTGTCGCCCCGTTGTCTCCGTGGCGGGGTCCAGGGCCAGCTTCTCGAAGACGTCGAGGACGATGCGCTCGTGGTTGCGAGTTTCGTTCAAGTACTTCTCCCACTCGTCCCGCAGATCCGGCTTGTCGGCGCAGCGAATCGCCGTCTCGTAGACTTGCTGCCCGCCGATTTCAGTTTCCAAGGCTTGGTACAAGAGCTCGTTGATCTGTTCCGTCTTCATGTTTGCATCCTCTCCTTCGGCTTCAAAATCGTTTGCTGCAGGCTCTCGCCCTTGCTGGCCCTTGGGTTCCTATGTCGCGGGCTGCGGTTGGACCGACCTGTGACTCGCACCTGGCTGCCATCGCAGCGGCGAGCGAGCGGATCGTCGCCGCCTGCTTCAGCCCCTTGCAGAGGTCTACGACGAGTGGCGCATACGACTTGCCATCGATCCGCGTTCGCTTCGCCTCGAACGCCGCGCGTACGCTCTCCAGCGAGAGTTCGTTTCCCGGGATGACGGTGCTCCGAATGCCGACCTGGAAGGGATGATGGGCATCGCTTCCTCCCGAGACAGGAAGGCCGGCCGTCGCGGCCAGCGGAGCGACCGCGTCATCGAGCCTATAGTCTTTGCCGTTGATCTCGAGCGCGGCGACGCGGTCCAGCGTGGCACCCAGCGGCAGTCGGCCCAGCTCTTTCCCCTCGCGGAATGGGTGAGCAGCAATCACGAGCAGATCGCGGCGGCGCGCCTCCTCCAGGAACACGATGCCTGCTGGGAAGTGGCCCTCAGACAGACTCGGCGAGAAGGCGAAATCCAAGCGCTCTAGCTGATCGAGTTCGCCGAGCAGGATGAAGTCGACTTTCTCGGCCACCGTGACCTCGCAGCCTGAGAGCATGGGATACCCACCGCCAACGTCGTACGCCCCGTGCCGGTACGCATACCGGCGCCGCAGGTAATCATGCATCTCCCAGAACTGTTTGGCGTGGATGTGCTCGGTCAACCCAAACCCCGTCAGGCCCCGCCGATTGGCAAGTTCCCTCAGTCGCGATATTGCTGCGGGTTCGAAGTCAAATCCCTTGGACAAGCGCCCATGAACGTGGAGGTCAGCGTACTGCAAGTCGCACTTTCCTTCCTTCTCCGGATGACCGGAGTGTTCCTAGCGAGCCACCAATCCAGCGGCAGCTACGAGCAACACGTAGCTCATGACACCGGTGATGAGCAGCCACGTCAGGACCTCGCGCGCCATGGTTAGGCGTTCCGCAAGCGAAGCCAGAGCGCGCCATTGACGAGCGACAGTGTGGCCAGGCCGGTCAACGTGTACACGACAAAGGCTAATAGCGACGCCGGCTCGAACGTGCCACCGGTGTCCTCGACGGCCCTGTTCGTGAGGTCGAACATGTTGAAGAACGGCTTCACCCAGAAATCGCTGTGCCGGTAGAGGCGTTCGATTATCTCGCTCTCGGCGTTGGCCCCAGCGAGCAGCGCCAAGAACCGACCGCCGACCAGCACAAGAACCGAGGCCCAGAGAACCGTGAATGCGGTGATGAGCACACTTCTCAGCATTTAGACACCCTCGTTTTGTTGTCGTCCTCTTGGAGCTCGATTATGGCCCGTCACCCATCACGCCAGCATAATGCGCCCGCACGATGACGTTGCGGAGGTCTTACAGACCGTTGTTCACTGCGTTCTGGTCGGCATCATCGAGATGTGTGCGTGCCGAGTCGCTCGGACGCTGGCAGTCGCGGACGGCGAGCGGCGGTGTTAGCCGCAGTTACGCGACTCGAGCCTTCCCGGCGTATCGAGCGGCTCGGTCGAACTCCCACGGATGCGGCGTGGCGGAGATGGGCGCGAGACTAAAGGCTAAGCGTACGGATGCTACGCTGCGTCCGGTACGTGCGGGCGACGCTTCTGCTGGACGCGGCGGTGCAACTCTTCCACAAGCAGCACTGCTTCTGCAACAAGCCGCCGGCGCTGCTCTCCCGTTGACTCCGTCGATGGGCCGGCGACCTGGTACGGGTCCCCACTTTTGAGTTCGTCGCGGCCATGCCTTGTGGGAGACTTTCGTTGGCTGTACGTCGTGGCCTTCATCAAGAACTCCTTTCCATTCAATGGACGGCAGGTGTGCGACCCAATACCGACGGGAGCGTACGAGATCCATCGTTGCATTCTGATAAGGCCCGAGCGGGACCATGTTGCAATCGCATCTCAAACACCGAGACGCGCCGGGCGATGACACGCCGGGTCGAGCCCTCGCCGGCCGGCGGCGGTACTCTAGGTTGGGTCCGGTCGTCTCCTGAGCGCCCGCCAGGGACCTAGCCCTGCCTACCAAGGACCTGCCATCCAACGCCCTTCGCTCTTCAGGATGTCTTCGAGCGCGTTCGCGAAGCGCTTCTTTCGCCCGCAGCGCCTGCAGACGCCCAGGCTGGTCGCTGTGCCCTGCGGCGTCGCGACCAGCCACCGATGCCGACACTGGTCGGCGGCCGTGTCCGGCCGCGACGGCTTCGCGAGCCGGCTCTCGATGGCGATGACGTTGTTCCTCGTACCCATGAGAGCCCTCCAATCCGCGCCCCTGGCGGAGGCGCCCCTCACCACTGGGACGCCCCCGCCTAGATTGTCACTAGGCTTGTCGCTCTGAGAGCTCTCGCTCTCCCAGCTTGACCGACTCCTGCAGATTGGTGAGGACCTGGTCGATGTCGGTCCCGGCGGCGTCGGCCGCCTCCTGCAGGTCGTCGAGAGTGATGTGACGCTCGTCACCGTGGTCTTCGTTGACGAGGCCGCATCCGCACGATGCGCACATGGCAGGCTCCTTTCGAATCGAGTAGTTCGTGGTTGTACGCGGTTGTCGTGTCTTGCGCTGGTTCCTTGTTCGTCACCTCCTCTTTGATCGCGGCGCGAACCGTCTCGACTTACGGTGCGCCTCCTTCTTGGGGAGCTCCTTGTGGACGGTAGCCCAGGCGACTTGCCCCTCCCGGCCCTTGTATCGGCCTTCTTTCTTGGCGCTCTCTTCGATGTGCTCCGCCATGCGTTCTGCCTTGGCAGTGTGCTGCTGCTTGCTTCGCTTCTTCGTCGCAGGCACCTTGCCTCCTCCTTCGCTAGGGCTTCGAGAATCGATGCCTCGGACTGCGGTCAAAGGAGCCAAATGAGAATGAGGATCACTACGAGCAGCGTGAGCGCGCCACCTCCTATGCCCATGTACACAGTCGCACCTCCTTGCTGAAAAGGGTCGTCGCGGTCTGCACTAGCGGATCACGCCACGCCAGGCGCCCGTCTCTAAGCCTCGCCCTTCGATGAACTCCTTGAATCGCTCGAGGTCTCCGGTCACGCGCCGGGACACGAACCCGAGCGCATCGCCGACCTTCTCGATCACCTCGCTGGGTTCATACTCCATCTCGAGCGTGACGCGGGTCTTGCCGCTCTCGAGCGGCTGGAACGTGACCATCCCGCGGTTCGGTGTACCGGCCTCGCTCTCCCACGCGATGCAGCGGTCGGGCTCCTGGCGGGTGATCATCGCGTCCCATTCCTCGCGCGTGCCGGCGACGTCGACGACCCAGTGGAGCCGCCGGTCATCGAGCTGACGGACTTCCTGAACGCCCTCCATGAACTGCGGGAACTGTTCGAACTGCGTCCACTGGTTGTACGCCGTGCTCACCGGTACATCGATGTCAATGGACTTCTCAAACGTGGTCACTGTCATCCTCCTTCTTTGTTTGTGCTTCTACCGTAAGCCCATGCGCATCACATTCGTACAAAGCGACTATGAGCGTTGCATTTCAGAGCTGTAACGACACGGGTCGACTTGAACGAACCGCGTTCCGGCGCCTGTTATACCGGCGCAACCTCGGCCGCCTGTAGGCATTTATTCGCCCGCAATCGCCCGGCAGATATGCTCCCTAAAACCCTGAGAAAGGAGGTGGGACTTTGATGCAGCGCAGGAAGTGGCTGGCCGGGCTCACCGCCGGGACGGTGGTCATAGCAAGCATCCTCTTCGGAGCGGCGTGCGACGACGATGCAGATTCGGTGGACGAGGTCCAGGAAACCGCCGAGGACGGCATCGAGGATGCTGGCGAAACGGCCGAGGACATCGCGGATGACGCGCAGGACAGCATCGGCGACGCGGTTGATGGCGACGAGACCGCCACGCCGGCCCCGTAAGCACTGATCACGGCCGACTCGAGCATGGAGAAGAGGACCGGGGCCGGCCCGGTCCTCTTCGTTAGCCCTGACAGTGATCAGCAGTGCTAGTGATGCATGACTTGGCGGCGCCGCGTCACCGTTCGATGCTGCGCCGACCAAGGCGCCGCTGCGAGCGCCCACAACATCGCGATCGTCAGCAGCGCAGCGACGAGGTAAACGCCCATAGCGATGACGGCCGCCGGCTCGAAGACGCCACCGCTATCTAGCGTCCGGTTCTCCGCGATGCTCTGGAATGGCTGGACCAACGGGCCGCTGACGTCGTAGATGAAGTCAACGAAGCTGTTGGCCGCGTTGGCTTCTGCCATCAGGAAGCCCAGGCGGAACCCGAGCAGGACGAGGACGACCGTCGCGGCCACGCCTACCCAGATGCCAAGGGTGCTGAGCCAGGCAACGGCAGGACGATAGGCGTCATCCTCTAGGTCAGATTGGGTCCGGACCTCTGTGAGCTCCTCTGTCGCCAGGGCCGGCGGGCCTCCGTCTTCGACTTCGTTGGATGGTCTCATGGTCATTGCTGACACTCCTCCCTTTCGAGTTGGTGACGTCGGGTTCGACTAGGACGTCGCGTCGGTGCCGTCGCCCATCAGCTGGCTCAGCTTCTGGCGAACGCTGTCAGCTGCCTCGCCGGTCTTCTGCTTGATCGTCCCGACGAGCTGCTCCACGTTGCCTTTGGCGCTGGCGACGTCGTCATCGGTCACGTCGCCCCAGGTTTCGCGGATCTTGCCCTTCGCGCGCTCCAAGCTGCCGTCTGTCTGCAGGTCGCTCATGCTTCGTTCCTCCCTTTCCGGTTCGTTCAGGCTGTCTTGGCCAGCTCGACTCCGCCTCCGAGTCCCGCTGGTCGGATTGCCTGCCGACAGCCACATTGCAGGCAAACCAAGTCCACTCCGTCGCGTGCATCCCTTTCGACAAACAAGTCTCCCCGACACCGTCCGCACGCCTTCAGCAAGAGCATCTCGGCACCACCTCCTTGCTGACACGATGGTATGACTCGATGTGTCGCAGCGGCATAAAGTCCGGTCGTTGAGCAAGGTTGCAGCCGCGTGACAGGCGAGGACGACATGACTCCTAGCCCCGGGCGCAGCCAGCACGCGAGAAACTGCGATGAAAATGATATGCGTACTGCTAGGCGCTTTAGGGTCGTGCGATGTCACGTCGCCTACCTTTGACTCACGAGATGAATTCGCGAGTACGGGTGCTATTGGTTGACGACGACACGATCCTGCTCCGGCTCTTGAGACTCTGGCTCGAGGGCTCGGGCTATAAAGTGAGTACCGCGGTGAACGGCGCGGATGCGCTGGACGAGATGAGCCTGGAGACGCCCTCCGCCGTCGTCTTAGACCTGGAGATGCCGGTGATGGACGGTCGCACCTGTTTCCGCGAGATGCGCGCGCGCGGCATCGAAGCGCCAGTACTCATCCTTTCTGCCTACAACGCCAAACAGGCGCAACGTGAGCTCCAGGCAGAGGCCTCGATGAACAAGCCGTTCGACCCTGGCGAGCTCTCAGATACGATATCAGAGCTCGTCGGCGATCGTGGACGGAAGGCCCACGTCTAAAGGAGCCAAGCCCGCGGACGCAGCCGCGGTGGTGTAAAGTGAAACGTAGCGGGCCGCATCGTGCCTGCCCGTCTCGCGAAAGGGTGGGGACTCGATGACAGCAAGGCAAATAGCAGGCGAAGCCGTCACTCTATCTACCCAGGCAGCGAGCACGGTGAACGGCGAGGGACAGCGCGGTCTGCTCGAAGCGCTGGGCGTGGCGGTCTACACTACGGACGCCGACGGGCGTATCACGCTCTTCAACGAAGCCGCCGCCGCCCTCTGGGGGCGCCGTCCCGAGTTGGGCAAAGACGAGTGGTGCGGATCCTGGCGCATCTACTATCCGGACGGGACGCCGATGGGGCTCGACGAGTGCCCGATGGCCGTGACCTTGAAGGAGGGCCGGCCAGTTCGCGACGTGGAGATCATCGTGGAGCGGCCGGACGGTAGCCGCGCAACGATTGTCCCGTACCCTACTCCGCTCCGAGACGCGTCAGGCGCGCTCGTCGGTGCCGTGAACGTGCTGGTGGACGTGACTGAGGCGAAGCGCGCCCAACAGCGCCTGCAGGCCCAATACTCCGTGAGCAGGCTGCTCGCGGAAGCAGCCACGCTGCAGGAGGCGGCCGGGAAGCTGCTCCAGGCGCTCTGCGAAAGCCTGGACTGGGACGTCGGCTGCATCTGGATGTTCGAGCCGGAGGTCGACGCGCTCACGCTGCGAGAGATCTGGCACCGGCCCGATTTCGACGCCGTTGCCTTCGTCGACGCCTCGAGAAACGCGTCCTTCACCCGGGGCGCTACCCTGCCCGGCCGCATCTGGTCTCGCGGGGAGCCGTACTGGATCGCGGACGTAGCCTCTGACAGCGATTTCCTGCGCGGGCCCGTGGCGATGCGGGTCGGCCTCAGGAGCGGCTTCGGATTTCCTATTCGCCTAGGAACAGAGACCCTCGGCGTGGCTGAGGTCTTCAGTCGCGAGGCCCGGTATTCCGATGACGCCCTCCTGGACGCAATGGCCAGCTTAGGCAGCCAGTTCGGCCAATTTATCGAGCGGAAGCGCGTGGAAGATGAGCTTCGTGAAAGTGAAAGCCGTCACCGCCAGCTGATCGAAGGGCTCTGTGTACCCGTCTATACAACTGACGCGGGCGGCCGCATCACGCTCTACAACGATGCGGCGGCCGAGTTCTGGGGACGACGCCCCGAGTTGGGGAAGGACGAGTGGTGCGGGTCGCTGCGTCTCTTCTCGCCGGATGGCCAGCCAATGCCCCACGACCAGTGCCCGATGGCGATCGCGCTGAAGGAGAACCGTCCTGTCCGCGGCACCGAGGCCATCATGGAGCGACCCGACGGGCGCCGAGTCCACTTCGTCCCGTACCCGACGCCCTTGCATGATGCGTCAGGTGCGCTGGTCGGTGGCGTGAACGTCCTCATCGACATCACAGAACGCAAACGAGCCGATGAGGAGCTGCGGGAGAGCGAAGAGCGAATGAGGCTGGCCATGGTCGCCGGGGGTATGGGCACATGGGACTGGAACGTCCTCACGGGCGAGGTCCGTTGGTCAGAGAGCCTGGAAGCCTTGCACGGCCTCGTGCCAGGGACATTCGCCGGCACGTTCGAGGCATTCCGGGCCGACATCCATCCTGAAGACAGAGAGCCGCTTCAAGCCTCAATCAAGAATGCGTTGGATACGGGTTCGTACGAGATCGAGTATCGGATCATCCGACCAGATGGTGACGTTCGTTGGATAGCCGCTCGGGGGACCGCACTCTATCAGGCGGGCCAGCCCGCGCGTATGCGTGGCGTTTGCATGGACGTCACAGAACGCAAACGTGCGGCGGACCGGCAGCGCTTCTTGGCTGAGGCCGGCGCTGTCCTCGCGTCATCGCTCGACTATGACACGGTCTTGGAGCGCATCGCCGATCTGATCGTGGGGAGCATTGCTGACTGGTCCGCAATCGACATGCTTCAGGATGATGAGACGGTGGCCAGGGTAGTCGTCGCGCACTCGGACCCGGCCAAACGCGAGATCGCGACGCAGTTCGAACGGTACGTCTACAATCCGAACCAACTGCGGGGAGTGATGGAGCTGCTCCGCCAAGGGAAAGCACTCCTCTTCAGTGAACTGTCGGAAGAGCAGCTCGCTGGAGCCGCGCTGGACGAGAATCACTTCAGGATCATGCGCGACCTCGGCTTTCGTTCCGTAATGGTCGTCCCGCTGATCGCCCGCTGGAAGCTGCTGGGCGCGATCACTCTCGTCTGCGCAGAGTCGGGCCGGCACTACACAAACGACGATCTAATCCTGGCGGAAGATCTGGCCCGCCGCGCGGCATTAGCGGTTGACAACGCCCGTCTGTACGGCGAATCTCAGCGCGTTCAGGAGGAGCTGCTCAAGGCGAACGAGGCGAAGGACGAGTTCCTCGGCCTTATCTCGCACGAGCTGCGCACTCCGATCACGACCATCTACGGCGGGGCCCGCGTGCTTCGCTCCCGCGGCGACCGGCTGGAGCCCGAAAGCCGAGACGAGATTGTCCGTGATATCGAATCGGAGACGGAGCGGCTACACCGCATTGTGGAGAACTTGCTGGTGCTCGCACGCGTTGAGCTAGGCGAGCGCATTGATTCGGAGCCCGTACTCCTGCAACGGCTCGTCGACAAAGTCACGCAGTCTTTCACCGAACGGAACGCGACCAGACCGCTTGAGTGTCGCGTTGACGCTCAACTCAGACCGGTGGCGGGGGAGGCGATGTACCTCGAGCAGGTGCTGCGCAACCTGCTCAGCAATGCGGAGAAGTACAGTCCTCAAGGCCTGGCGATCGAGCTCCATGTTGAGAGTTGTGGCGACGAAGCAGTGGTGCGTGTACTGGACCAGGGGGCGGGCATCGAGCCAGAGGAAGCGGAGTCGATCTTCGAGCGCTTCTACCGTTCGCAGTCCGCGAGAGCCAAGGCGCGCGGGCTCGGGCTGGGCCTCACCGTCTGCAAGCGTCTGATCGAGGCGCAATCAGGACGGGTTTGGGCCCGACCACGAGAAGCCGGGGGACTTGAGGTGGGGTTCGCCCTTCCTTACTACGAGGATGAGGTGGAGTCATGAGTACGGAACCGCTGATTCTGGCAGTGGACGATGAGCCGGGAATCTTGCGGCTCGTGCGCTTGGAGCTCAGCGACCAGGGCTTCCGGGTGATCGCGGCTGAGACGGCCGAGGAGGCCCTTCGCTTGATCGAAGAGCAGCGGCCGGACCTGGTGCTGCTCGACGTTCTGATGCCGGACGTCACCGGGCTGGAGCTGATGCGTCGGCTGCGGGAGCGCATGAACACGCCCGTGATCCTGCTCACCGCCAAGGACCAAGACATCGATAAGGTTCGGGGCCTGGAGTCCGGCGCGGACGACTACATAGTGAAACCATTCGGGGCAGACGAGCTGGCGGCGCGGATCAGAGCTGTACTGCGCCGAAGCAATGGCACAGCAGACGGAGGGCAGGTCGTAAGTACAGGCGGCGTGGAGATCGACCTGGGCCGCCGCCTTGTATCGCGCGATGGCGAAGCAGTCGACCTTACGCGAACGGAGTGGCTCCTCCTGCAGCATCTGGCGGCGAACGCCGGCAGGGTCTTGCTCAATGCGGAACTGCTCACCAAGGTGTGGGGACCTGAATACCGCGACGACTTGCAGTACCTGCGCGTCTGGGTTTCGCGGCTGCGACGGAAGCTCGAAGCGGAGCCGTCCAGCCCGACCATTATCAAGACGAAGCCGGGCATCGGCTACATGCTCGAGCTGAACGAGACGCAGGTCCCGGTTGCGCCATAGAGCGTCCCCGCCCCCGTGACCCGGCGCGCCAACCCAACCAGAGCGCGAGCCTCGGTGAAGGGTGGCGGGTCCTCCACCGGGGCTCGCGGCTGGCGCTGACTGGGTCTAGCGTTCTCGGATCACGAGACCGCCGGTCAGCAGGCTTGCGACCAGGACTACGGCCAGGGCGATGAGAAAGACCTTCGCAACGAAGATGCCCAGGCCGCCGAACAGTAGGATCAAGAGCAGCAGGACGAGCAGTAGCGCAACCATTACCCCTTCCTTTCTATTGGTCTGACCCCTTGGCAGCGTTCGAGCCGTCGCCGCCGGACTCCTGAGTTGCACCGTTCTGGCTGTCGGTCTGGGCGCTGCCGCTGGATCGCGAAACCAGAAGGATGACGCCGAGAACGGCCGCGGTCAACACGATGGCGGCGATGGCTATCACGAAGCCGCCGGCCAGGTGAGAAGCGCCGTCCTCCTGCAGGTCCATCTGGTCGGGGACTCTTGCGGTGTCCATCACGGGAACCTCCTCTCTCCAGGCGTTACTCGCCTACTCGCCATGCTAGCCGCCGGAAGGTTACGCGATGACAAACATAGCGGGCTCGTGGGTTGCAGTGACGTTGCACGCGGGTCGCGGTGCGCCGGACTCTATGTAGCGCTCCTATGTGCAAGAGGGTCACGCGGCTTTCTCCACCGAAACACTGGCTGATTCCGGTTGGCACTCCTGCCAGAGACGCCACACAGGCGCGCGCGACGTAACGCATGAGGGCTCGTCGCGCCTCCCGGCGGCTCTTTCCGTCGGAGATGCCGGCCGCGCTAAGACTTACGCCTGCGTCTCGCGGCTTCCCGCGCGTTCGGGCGGAGCCATCCATACGTGGGGATAGATCTGGCGAGGGCGAGCTACGGATTAAGCGGTCGCTAGCAATGCCGAAACTAGTTCGTCGATCTCCTGAGACAGGCCATCCTCGGCCAACGCCGCTCGGATGCGCCCGCGAACGCGAGTGAAATACTCGCCGGGCCGCAACTGAACGCGCTCGGCAGCGCGCTCGGCCTTCGCTCCTGCGCTCGCGAGCAGCCCATGCAGCCGATTCGCAGGATCGAACCTTGGGATGGGAAGTGAGAGCATCACCTTGTCAAAGTCCCGCGCACCCCACTGACCTCGGCTCTGCAGATGCTCGACGCGCGACCGCGCAGTTTCGCTATTTAATATCGCTGCAAGATACCGGGCCTCCTCCAAGGTCAGGACCGGGGCCCAATAGAGCTTGTGGTCTACGACGGCTCTATCGTCTTGAAGGACGGCAGCCGCCGGGAGCGTGCCAGCTTTGGAGAACAAGACCCTTACGGGCGCGCAGGGAAACTGAGCGGACAATTGGCCATAGAAATCCAGCTCCTCCGCCAAAGTACGAGTACCCCTTCCATGGGACTCCCACAACTGCTCGGCATTTCTCAACCACCGTCGGAGGTGCGGGTAGCCAGCTTGGCGTGCCTGATCAGAGTCCATGAGTTGCCGGGTTTCGCTCCCCCACGGAATGACTCCCAGTACCGGCGCGAGAAGTCTGAAAGGCGCGAGAGACTCACCCAGGAAGATTGGGCGAAGGAACTCCCGTTCCACAGCCCCTCGGAGTGCAGGCAGTTCCGCCCAGGGCCTCTTTTCTTGTCGGCTCCGACGGCTCTCGACGCGTGGGGCCGCCGCGTCTTGACCAAGGATGCCTGTCCGCGTGTCCTGAACCGTCCAGATCATTCGCGGGATTACGATTGCTCCCTGCCGGAACAGACCTGCATACGTGGATGTTGTGCTCTCGACCCGTGCTTCTCGCCACGGCTGCTCATGCCACTCCAGCGCCTCATCCGCCTCACCTGTCGTGGCGTCGCGCCTAGGCAGAGTGCCAGAAGCCGCCTGGACCTGGGCAGGAAGGCGTTGAGACGAAAGGTCCCCTGCAGCCAACTCTGGCTCGTTCTCGGCAAAGAGGACACATGAGGGAACGGGAAAGAGCGGCTGGACATCGTCTGAAAATGCCCATGCTTCGACGAAGCGAACTGACGCGTGGATGTTGACGACTCGCCCTCGCTGCCTGGTTGCGAAGATGCCACGCCTAAACGCCTCGAACTGGCGTCGGCTCATCGTGGCGTACGGCATCACGAATGCAATGGAGCCTGATGGCTTTACATAGAGCTCCGCGCATCGAGCGAAGAAGTACGCGCACAAGTCTTGATGCGGGGTCACACCTCGTCCGCCGACCCAAACTCCGATTCTTTGACATTCTGTCCTGAATGGCTCCTGAACAGCAGCAGACATGAAGTTGAACGCCAGCCACGGAGGATTGCCGACAACTACGTCCGCGCGCTGTTCGAGTTGGGAAAGCCAAGCTGGACGCGAGAGATTGCGTGCCACGAAGCCCCAGATATGGTCGCGCCCTTCTTCGTGCAGCGTACAGAGGTGCTGATACGTTCCCACCAGGACTTGGCTGGTGTGATCGTCAAGACCCTGTTGGCGCTGCAGCCACCGCGTCAGAGTGTCCGGTGCCTCCCCAGCGGCACTGAGCTCGAGCATGCGCTCGATGACCTCGTCGAACAGCGAGGGATCTCGCGCTACTGTTACGGGGAACTCAAGCAACGGCCCTCCGTCTGGCACTTCGATGAGTACTTCGCGGTCGGCCAGGAAGCCACGAGTGTTCCACTGCAGGGAATCACCCAAGTAGACCGGAATGGTCAACTGGGGCCGGTCTTGGAGCCGTTGTTCACCCAGCGCAAGCAGATAGGTCACCCGAGCGATTTGAACGGCTAACGGGTGAACGTCTATACCAAACACCTGACTTCCACAGAGGGCCAAAGCTTCGTGATTCGAAGTTCCAGCCTCCGCGGCGGCTGCGAGGAACTTGCGGACTGCGTGAAATAGAAAAGTGCCGGAACCACACGCGGGATCGAGCACACGCTGATGAAGCGGGTCGCTTATGACGCGCTCACACATTCTCGCGGCGAGCCAGTCCGGAGTATAGTATTCACCCAAGTAGTGGCGTTGCTCGGGATCGATGAGCGACTCGTAGAGACCCTTCAGCACGTCCGTCTCCACGTCCCGGAGCCGAAATCTTGCGGCCTGGATCGAGATTCTCCGCACAAGTGACGCCCCGCTATCCGCCGCAAGGAGCCAATCAAAGAAATCAGACTCCACCACGCCTGAAATTCCCGCCTGGCTGAAAGGAAGTCCGGATAGCAGCTCCGCCGGCTCTGGCATGGCGATCCCCAGCGCGTGCACGGCGATGGTCTTGGCAACAACACTGAGGTAGGTATGTTGGAAGAAGAGAGCATCGCTATTCACCGGCGAGCCGTAGACACGCTCCAGCAAACGAGCCCAGAGCTCTCGCTTTAGGCGAACATCGGGATGATTCTGGACTTCCTCCCACAGTCCTCCAAGTTCCTCAAAGGCAACGTGCCAGGCGAGACTTTCGCGGCCGAGCTGTCGACGAACCGTTTCTGGATCGGGAGGAAGATCAACGGAAATCACAACCGCGCCATCAAGCCACGCAAGGATATCTCTTGGGGAATCGGGAGAAGCAACATGTGACGGGAGTCGCCGAAGGTGACCGTCGCGCAGTTCGTACGGTACGAACGTCGCGCCATCAGTTGCAATGCCCACGAAGTGCTCGCCGGTCTGAGCCTCCCTTTCGGCGAGATAGCGCGTCAGCTCTTGCTCCGCGTCGCTCAACTCGCGCCGGAGGTCAGACTTGAACTCAAGGACCGTCCGTCCAAGGAGGGCGTCAAGGCGACCGTGCACCTCAGGCAAAGGGCGTTCGAATTGGATGTCAGCGCTGCTGGCTCCGAGGCCGCCCACGAGCAAGCGATGAATGAGTGCTCGAACCTTCTCGTGTCCGGGCCTGGTGACCAGCTCGACAACGATCTCCTGCAGCTCCGCGATATCGATCGTCATGGGAATCGGGTTCTAAGTCCCGCCAGCGGTCGGACGCCCGTACCGGTACGGTTCGAAGGCGACGATTCTAGAGTCCTTAACTGCAACCGCCCACTATCGACCAATTGTCGTTTCCCTAAGCGGCGCGCGGTCGCCGCGACCCTGGTGGGCGCCCCCGCTTCCGCCGCACCACCTTCGCGTAGACCTTGTTGCCCGCGTCCCAGTGCATCCACGTGGACCCGATCTGCTTGCCCGCCCGTGTGATCTGCGCCTTCACGCCCTGCGCCGTCCGCCCGCGCGGCACCTCGACCTCCAGCACGCTGGCCGGTGGCAGTTTCGCCATCGCCGCCCTCAGCGCCTCCAGCTCCTCGTTCACCTTGCCATCGGCTGCGGGCTGCGGTACCTCGCTCTCCTTGCGGGCGGTGATCTTCATCGGCATGAGTTAGGTCTCCCTCCGTGTCGACGCTGGTGCATTCTATCCGTCGCCGATGGGCGAGCGCCAACGGGCGCGTGAGGGTACACTTGCCTTGGGTCCGCCCGGCCATTGTTTGCGTGGTACCCGTTCCAGAACTGCCGGGCGATGCTTGGTGTTCGTGGGAAGGCATGGTGCGGCCTGGTTTGGCAAGGTTAGGCAAGGCAAGGTCTGGTATGGCAGGCAAAGGAAAGGCGAAGGAAGCGCCGCTCTGATATTGGAGCGGCGCTTCCTCATTCCAATTCCGCTTTCCGGAGCCTTCCTCCAGTTAGACCGGTCAGTTGTTGGCCTGCTTCAGCGTCGGCCTCTGCCGCTCCAGCCAGCCAATGAAGCGCGGAGCGTCAAGGAACCTCGGTAGCCGGGCACTCCGCTGAACGTAGCCGTCGTTGACGGACAGGCCGCCCCACTCATCCAGGAGGTTTCTCCGCACCCGGTACGCCCGATCACGGCGCTCGCCGATCGGCAGGCACCGCTCCAGCCTACCCGACACGCCGGGCTGGCCGACCACGATCAGGTCTTCAACGCCCGGCGCGAGCACGCGGCGGGCGTGCGCGTTCATGTCCCGATTGCGAGCGGGCACGTCCCTGGCAAGGACGAACTCCTCCACCACAAGGAGACCGATGATCGCGTACACCAGTTCGCGGGCGCCGTTGACATCTCTGAGACCCGCGTAGAAGACCACGAGATCGCCACGGCCCAGCCGTTCGTGGAGCTGCTTCGCTCGCTGTCCGACGTCCCTGTAGGTCAGGTGCGAGAAGTCCGGGTCAAGGTGCATCCGTCGCGACCGCAGGTGCCCAGGCAGCTCGACGGCCAGGTCCGCCAAGGCCGGAATGAGCGCCGTGTACCGCTTCTCCAAGCCTGCGTGGAGCCGGCTGGCCTCAGGAATCGGTACGTAGACGAACTTGCGCGACCGGCTGTCGACCGGGCCGTTCCATGAGCCGCCAACCGCAGTAAGGTCGGCTGCGACGCGGACGAGGAGTGCGTTCAAGGAGCCTTGACCTCCCCGCCCACCTATCGGATATATGGCGATGCCCAATTCTAGAAGGAGGAACCCCACCGTGCAACGCTACCTCACAGACTACGACGACACCGCCTCCGGCTGGGAGCGCGCCCTCTACGCCTTCCTCGTCGAGAAGCAGCGGCGCTCGGGCTCCGAGCGCACCACCCAGGCTTGAGGCCGCATGCCCAGTCAGGATCTGGGCACGGCCGCCCTTGAGGCGGATCGGGCAGCTTGCCCCAATCGACGTACAGCTCGACGCGCTCGCCGCATTCATGGCACACTGGCTGGCTATCGAACCTGTAGGAGTAGACGTTGACTGAGACGATCCCGCAGCGGCCAGATCGCCGGCCCCCAGTGGCCCGGGACTGTTGCGTCATCGTCACGTGCGACCCCAACCGCCTGCTGATAGTCGCAGGCACCGCAGCGGGCGTGGAGCAGCGAGACGGCACGGCGTCGAAGGACGTTGCGCTCACCGACCCGAAGGTGACGCGCCAGGGGCTACGGCGGCGCATGGTGGCGGCGCTGGAGGCGATAGCGGCAAGAGGGCCGGAAGCCGTGCAGAACGGGGGCCGCGAGGCGGAACGACTGCGAGCGCCGCAAGGTCGCGTCGGGCGTGGGGGTGAATTGAGGGGTCATGGCGACAGCCAATGTGACAGCCACGCCGACGAACAGCCGAGAACGCCTGCGAACGAAAGCGGGCGCCTAACCGCCCGCGCAGATACGCGCGCGACTCGGCTCGAACGCCTGTGATTGGCCCGATTCGACTTAGGAAACCGTCGCTCTATCCTACTGAGCTACGGGGGCACGGCGCGCAAACGGCCCCGCGCCGGGGGCCGTTCGGAGGTCAGTCAGCTTTGGTGGAGATAGGGGGATTCGAACCCCCGACCTCTGCGATGCGAACGCAGCGCTCTCCCAATTGAGCTATATCCCCACGCGATCATTATATGGAGGCGCATCGAGCCGAATCAAGCTGGCCAGCGGCGCGCAGGCCGCCTCACTCGTCGTCGAGCGAGCGATACGTACCCTCGATCGTCTGGTCGTCGCCTTCACGATGCCCGTTCGACGAAGGGCGCTGCTGGCGGCGCGAACGCCAGTTGAACGGGCGCCCGCCACGACCGCGCCAGCGCAAGAAAAACGGCACGACGATCGGCAAGAAGAGGAAGATCGGGAAGACCCGCCAAAGGAAGAACGCCGCGACGGGCACGACCAGCACGAGGAGCCAGCCGAACTGGTTCGGGTGCCAGCGCCAGGCGCCGAAGATCGACTCGCCCCGCGACGCCGCCCCGACCGCTCGACGTGCGAGCAGCGCCCCGCCCCCGATGAGGCCGAGCAGCAGCGCCGCGGCGGCGATCGTGATGATGACGGCGTACGCCATGGCTTGTACTGATCATACCACGTCTCGCGGACGGCGAGGCGGTTCTGTACGATGAGCATCGAGGAGGTTCGCTATGCCACTGACGCTGGTCCCCGACGAGATCGAGTCGTTCGCCGCGGCCCACTCGACGCCGCTCCCGCCGCTGCTCGAAGAGCTGATCGCCACGACGCACCAGAAGATGGGCCAGCGGGCGCGCATGCTCTCCGGCCAGCTCGAAGGGCTGCTGCTCCAGACGCTGGTCGCCTCGCTTGGGGCGAAGCGTGTGCTGGAGATCGGCATGTTTACCGGCTGCAGCGCCCTCATGATGGCGCAGGCGCTGCCCGACGACGGCCGGCTCATCACCTGCGACGTCGACCCGGAGGCGATCGCGATAGCGAAGAGCTTCTTCGCGCGCAGCCCGCACGGCAGCAAGATCGAGGTGCGCGAAGGGCTGGCACTCAAGACGCTGGCTAAGCTCGATGGCCCGTTCGACCTCGTCTTCATCGACGCCGATAAAGAGAACTACCTCAACTACTACGAGGCGGCGCTGCCGCTGCTCGCGCCGCACGGCGTCATCGCCGTCGATAACGTGCTCTGGAGCGGGCGCGTCCTCGACCCGCAGAACGACGCCGATCGCGCCATCGTCGCCTTCAACGAGCACGTCCAGCGCGACGACCGCGTCACAAACGTGATCCTCACCGTACGCGACGGCGTCATGCTGGTCAGAAGGCTGTAGGGGCGAGCGGCTGCTCGCCCTGGGCGGCCGGATGGCCGCCCCTACAACGGGGCGAGCGACCGTACGAATTCGAGATCGCGCACGAGACGAGGCTTCATCACCCTGAGCCACTCGTCGCCGTACTTCGGTTCGCGCGCCGCGTTGCGCGCGAGGCCCGTGGCGATCATCGAATCGACCCGGCGCTCGGCCGTCTCCATGAGGCCGGACCGCTGCTCCAGGCCGTACGCGTCGCAGAAGAGCTGCGTACGCCGCGCCCGATCGGGCGGCTCGGGCCAGCCGATTAGAGAACAGATCTCGTCGGGGAGGAAGGGAACGAAGCGGTAGAGGGCGTACGCAACGTCCCAGAGGCGCGGGGCGGGAGCGGCCTCGTCCCAGTCGATGAAGGCGGTCGGGTGCCCGTCGACGAAGACCGTGTTGTAGGGGCCGACATCGTTGTGGCAGATCACCTCGCCCGATCGCGGTCCGCCCACCAGGGAGGCCCACGCCGCGTCCGCCGGCGGCAGGAAGTCGAGCGTGGCGTCGTGGAGGCCGCGCAGCAGGCGCGCGACACCCGCGAGCGTCGTCTCGTCGCGGACGTGTACCGGGAGTACGCGCTCGCGTATCGGCAGCCCGACCTCGCCCGCGACGAAGCTCAGGACCTCGCGTCCCTGCTCGTCGAAGCCGAGCGCCCGCGGCGAGCCGTCGAAGCCCTTCGCCTCGAGATGGCGCAGCACGCTGTGCACGGCAGGCGTCGACGGGCGGGAGATTCTGCGCACCGTGTCGCCGACGCGCACAACGGGCCCGTGTGTCCCACCCGGGAGGGCGATCTCTTCCTCTTGCATCGGCAGTGACTGACGTGCTTGAAGGGACGCTATGCGAAGGGGCGCTTACGCTCGCATCGCCTCGGGATCGAGGCCGGCCGAGGCGCACCACTCACGGTAGGCGATCGGCGAGATCTCCGATGGCTTGATCTCGCTTCGTTCGCTCCCTTCATCCGCGGGACAGGCTTCAGCCTGTCGGCTTGACCAACGGGCGTGCTAGCAGGCGCTTACGCCCGCATCGCCTCGGGGTCGAGGCCCGCCGAGGCGCACCACTCACGATAAGCGATGGGCGAGATCTCGGACGGCTTGATCTCGCTGCGGCCGCCCCAGAAGACGTTCGTGTACGAGACTGGCATGCCGATCTCCGCCAGGTGCGTGTCGATGGCGGCCTTGTGCGCGAGGAGCAGCTCTTTGTCGGTGCCGTGCGCAACGCCCATGATGTTCACGTTGTTGAACTCGGGCCCGGCCTCGCGCCAGTAACAGTGCGTCAGAATGTGGTGGCGGCCGACCTCGCGGCCTGCCTCGAGCTCACGCCCGGCGGGCACGGCCCAGTGGAAGAGCGCGTTGTAGCGCGTGACGCGCTCCCCTGTTGGGAGCTGCTTCACATGCTCCAGGAACGTCGAGAAGCGCCCGATCACCTTTCGTTCGTCGAGCGAGCGCGCGATCTCGTAGAACCTCTCGAGCGGCACGCCCGCCTCGTCGGCCCGCGCGTGCCAGACGTCCGGCACCAGTTCCTCCGGCTCGAACTCGCGCTTGAGGGCGGTCAGCACGCGCCAGTCCAGCTCGCTCAGCTCGGCGAGCTCGATCTGCGTCACGTCCGCCAGCTCGTCCGAACGGCTGCCCGGCTCCATGCCGCGCCTGCGCACGTGGCCGACGCCAAGCACGAAGAAGCACTTCGCGGGCATCAGCCGGTAGCGCTCGGCCTCGGTCTGCGACGTGAGGTAGTCGCAGTGCTTCTCGAACGAGTAACCCTGTGGCACCTTGAGCGTCGTCCAGAGCTTGTAATCGGCGCCGGCTGTCGTTGCGGCGTCGGTCGTGCGGATGACGACGTGGCCGCTGAACGGGTCGCGCTGGAACATGTAGTCGAACGCCGCGTTGAGCTTCTCCTGCGGCACCTGCCAGGCGACGAGCGCGCCCTGCGCGAGGTTCGTCGAGAGCAGCGTCTGGCGCACGCGACGGATCGTGCCAGCGCGCAGCATCGCCCGGATGCGCTCGATGACGACCGGCAGCTCGACGCCGGAGCGCCGCGCGATTTCGCTGAGCGAGTCGGGCTGGAAGCCCTGCAGCCGGTCCTCGGAGACCGCGAGGATCGCCGCGTTCACCGGATCGTCGATGCGGACGGGCAGCGGCTCAGCAGTCGTTACCATGCATGCCTCTTGGCGCTAACCTCGTAGGGACAGAGCTTTAGCTCTGTCCACGGCCGCGCCCTGTCGACAACGTCGCGAACCGTCTCAACCATAACGCTCTTCCTTCCACGGGTCGCCGCGAAGGTGGTAGCCGTACATCTCCCAGAAGCCGGGCTTCTCCTCGTTCATGAAGAGCAGGCCGCGCAGCCACTTCGCGCTCTTCCAGAAGTAGAGGTGCGGCACGACGAGACGCAGCGGTCCGCCGTGCTCCGATGCGATCGGCGCGCCGTTGTGCGTGTGCGCGAGCAGCACACCCTCCTGCTGCAAGTCGGCGAGCGGGATGTTCGTCGTGTAGCCACCGTAGGAGTGCGCCATCACATGCCTCGCTTCGGGCTTCGGCCGCACCCGCTTCATCAGCTCGCCGAACGCGACGCCCTGCCATTCGTTGTCCAGCTTGCTCCAGCCGGTCACGCAGTGCACGTCCGACGTGAGCGTCGCCTGCGGCAGCGCGTTGAACTCGTCCCACGTAAACGAGACGTCCTCCTCCACCAGCCCCGTGACGACGAACTTCCAGTCCTTCAGGTCGACGCGCGGCGCGCCACCGTACGTGAGCACGGGCCAGCCCTGCGTCAGCTTCTGGTTCGGTGGGATGCGGTCGCCGTACGTTTCGCGGTCGGCCTTTCCGCGTCGCAGGATGTCGAGGGCCAGGTGACTGCTCCTTCGTTCGTGACAGACTTCTCAATCTATGATACGGGCACTCGTGAGGAGCGGTCAACGGAGGTTTGCATAGAATTGCGCGGTCCATTGTCACCCTGAGCACTTCGCTACCGCTCAGCACAAGCTCCGCGAAGGGTCTCGTTGCCCAGATCGCTTGCGCTTGCCTCTCTGCGAAGAGGCATGTCTATCGATGGGCGGCGAGATTCTTCGCGTTGCTCAGAATGACAATGACCCGCCGCCTACAGCTCGATCACCTTGCCGTCCTCCGCCTGCTCCAGCTCGACCTCACCCAGCCGCGAGAGCATGTCGGCGCTCATGTGAGTCACAATCAGCCGGCGGCAGGTCAGCGCATCGCGATGCGCCATCAGCGTTCGATAGTCGAGGTGGAACTTCATCTGCTTATCGAAGTAGTAGGCCTCGCAGATGAAGATGTCGGCGTCGCGGGCGGCGTCGACGAGCGCGTCCGTCCACTCGGTGTCGCCGGAGTAGGCGATCGTCCTGCCGTCGCACGACACCCGCAGCGCGTACGCAGGGGCGCCGCTCGCGTGGACGGCGGCGTACGGCGTCACGTCGATGTTGCCGATCGCGGTGGGCGCCGCCTCCGCCAGCTCGACGAACTCGAGCGCGAACGTCTGCTGCACGCGCGACGAGCCGGGAAAGAGCGCCTCCATCGCCTCGCGCACCCGCGTCTCGATGCCGGGCGGCCCGCCGACGACGAGCGGCCGCGCGCGTTTCGAGACGAGCTGCGCGTCGAGGATGAAGAAGGGCAGCCCACCGAAGTGGTCGCCGTGGAGGTGACTGATTAGGATCGCGTCAATGTCGTTCGGCTCGACGCCGAAGCGGCGCATCGCAATGAGCGACGACGCGCCGCAGTCGATCAGGAACCGAGAGGCTTCGGACTGTACGGAGACGCACGCCTGGAAGCGCCCGCCGCTGCCGAACGCATCACCGGAGCCGAGGAACGTGAGGGTGGTCATGAAGAAGTGTACGTTTGACACTACCAGGGGTTCCCGCCAGATCAGCGAGCGCCCTGCCTACGTGCGAGAGAGCGCCCGGCCTCGCTTCGGGCGGTAGATGTAGGCGTCTTCCACGAATACGCCGTCGATGGTACTCCTGCTGATTCTCATCCCCGCAGTCTCGGGCCCCGTCTTCGCGGCTCGGCTGAGTGAACGAACAACGTGGTCGCGTGGGCTTACGACGGATACCTGGTCGAACGCGATCTTCGGTGACGGCATCCCTTCGAGCACCGTCAAGATGCGGTCATACGCTTTCCGCGGTCCTTCCCTGTCCACGATCGGCGACGCAATGATTAGGCGCCATCTGTCAGGATCTGACAGATAGTACCAATAGGCGGCATCCACCTCGAACCTGGACGCATCGAGTGCTTTGACCAGGTCATTCCCATAGATGATATCGTGGTCTACCAGCGTTCTCGTATCCATTGCATCACTCCGTGTCGTCTGTCGTTCATAGACTGATGAATGTCTTCTGCGTCCCGACGTTTCCGGCTGTCGTAGCGGCTGTCTGGTGACCAGTCCTTCACTACATTCCAGTTTACCCTAAACGCGTGATCGCGTCTGGCTGACTCGTCGAGTGCCTCCCGAAGCCCAGCCACCTTCACTAGCTTCTCAAGATCGTGGGAGTAGCTGTCGTTGACCGTCTTCCGGTCTGGGAAGTCTTGTTCTTTCGTCTGCTTGGCTATGCATGCTTTGAGGGCGCATTCGATGGCGTATCCTGCAAGGTAGTATGCTCCCGCGTACTGACGGGCGCGAAGCAGAGCCTGGGCTTCCTTCAGCCTCATGCCCGCGAGACGCTGGAGATCACCTCTGTTCACGGCTTATCATACCTATCGCACCCGACCTCGTGGTCGTTCACCATGCCCGTCGCCTGCATGAAGGCGTAGCAAATGGTCGAGCCGACGAAGCGGAAGCCGCGCTTCTTCAGCTCCTTGCTCATCGCGTCCGACTCCGGCGTCGTCGCCGGGATCTCTCGCAGGGAGCGGCAGCCATGCTTGATCGGCGCGCCGCCCACGAAACGCCAGACGTACGCGTCGAGCGAGCCGAACTCGCGCTGCGCGTCGAGGACGCGCTGGGCGTTGCCGATCGTCGACTCGATCTTCGCGCGGTTGCGCACGATGCTCGCGTCGGCGAGCAGCCGTTCGATGTCCCGCGGGCCGAATCGCGCGACCTTCGCCGGGTCGAAGCCGCGGAACGCCTTGCGATAGCCCTCGCGCTTGTTGAGGATCGTGTTCCAACTCAGCCCCGCCTGCGCGCCCTCGAGCGTGAGCAGCTCGAAGAGCGCACGTTCGTCGTGATGCGGCACGCCCCACTCCTCATCGTGGTACGCCAGCATCAGCGGCGACGCGCCGTCCGTCCAGCCGCAGCGCTTCAGCGTGCGAGGCATCGCTTCATGTCAGGTGCAGCTCCCTCTTGTCATCCTGAGCGAAGCGAAGGATCTTTCGTTTCCCCTTCGGCCTCACGTTTCAGATCGAAAGAGGGCGTGACCGGTCGCAGCACATGCCGCTCCTCGCCTGGCAGCGGGCCTAGTCGCTGCGGGCGGTCCCAGCGACCAGCGACCAGCAACCAGCGACCCTTCGCCCTACTCCAGTCCCAACTGCTCCCGGTAGTCGGGGTCGATAGCGCGCAGGATGCCCGCCTCCAGGAAGCGGTCGTATGGCAGCTTGAGGGCGGCGCTCACGATAGCGGGCGGCACGGGCAGGTTGGGCGCGTTCGCGATGACGCCCTGCTCCTCCAGCGCCGCCAGCTCCTCGTCCGAGAGACCGAGCAGCCCGCCGAGCACCTCGCGGTTGTGCTCGCCCAGCAGCGGCGCCGGCCCCCCGGCCGACGCCTCGAACGACGAGAACTTCGCGGCGAGGTGGCGCGGGATCGGTCGCTTCCCGACGTGGGGGTGGTCGACGGTGTCGAACTGGCCGCGCCCGCGGAAGTGCGGGTCGAGCAACAGCTCCTTGCCGTCGAGCACCGGCGCGGCCTTCACCCCCGCGCGCTGCAGCAGATGGAACGCCTCGTAGTGGTCCTGGTCGCTCGCCCAGCCTTCGATCAGCCGGTCGAGCTCGTCGTGGTGCTGATGGCGCGCGAGCACGTCGGCGAAACGATCGTCTTCGATCCACTCCGCGTGGCCCGTCGCGTTGCAGAACGACGCCCACTCGCCGTCGTTGCCGATCGAGATCACGAGCCAGTCATCATCGCCCTTGCATCGATAACAACCCTGCGGCGCGGCCCACGGGCTGCGGTTGCCGGCGCGCTCGGGCAGCCGGCCGTTCATCGCGAAGTCCATCAGCGCGGCGCCTGCGAGCGGCACCGCCGCCTCCTGCTCCGACAGGTCGATGTACTGGCCCTTGCCCGTGCGCGCTCGATAGCGCAAGGCCGCCAGGACGGCCCCCGCGCCCAGGAAGCCGGAGTAGGGGTCGGTGAACGACATGCCCGTGCGCAGTGGTGGGCCGCCCGGGTAGCCGGTGAGCTGCGCGACGCCCGACGCCGGCTCGAGGCCCATGCCATAGGCCGACCAGTCGGAGTAGGGGCCGTCCTGGCCGTAGCCGGAGAGCGAGATCATGACGATGTCCGGCTTGATCTGCTTCGCGTGCTCGTAGTCGAGCTCGAAGGCGCGCATCACGCGCGGCGTGAAGCTCTCGGCGAAGACGTCCGACTGCGCGATCAGCCCGCGCAGCAGCTCGCGTCCGCGCTCCTGGTTCAGGTCGACGACGATCTCCTTCTTGCCGGCGTTGCGGATCGTGAAGTAGAGGGCGCGCTCCCACGGCAGCTCCTGGCCGTCGTTGTCGGTGTGGATCAGGTTGCGCGTCACATCGAGGCGGCTCGGCGCCTCCATGCGGATTACCTCGGCGCCGAGGTCCGAGAGGATGCGCGTGCACGTCGGGCCCGCGTACACCTGCGTCAGGTCGAGGATGCGGACGCCTTCGAGCGGTTTGGGCATGTTAGATCTCCTGCTGATAGGCTCTGGAGAGGGAGTCCGCGTATTCGTTCCAACGGGCGCCGTCGTGGCCCTTAATCCACTGCAGGTTGGCCCTTGGACACGACTGGGCTAAGGAGTACAGTTCCTTCACCAGATCGAGGTTCTTGATCTCCTCGCGCTTCTTGCCACGAGTCCAGCCGTTTCGCTCCCAAGCCGACGCCCACTTGGTAATCGTGTTGACACAAAGCGCACTATCTGTAAAGACCGGGATGCCTTCGTCGGCGCGCAGTAGCCCGTAACCTTCGATCAGCGCGCGTAACTCCATCCGGTTGTTGGTTGTCTGCTGCTCATGGCCGTGTCGCTCCTCGACTATTTTCCCGTCGACCACCTTCACGACTCCCCAACCTCCGTCGCCCGGATTGGGCTCGCAGTTGCCGTCTGTGAAGACACCCGTCTGCGGCCCTGACTCGTACTGCTCCAGCACCTGTGACGGCGTGAGGGCTGGCTGGCTGCTTGGCTGTGTCCCGCGTCGACACTTCAGACACTGGCGCGGCGTCCAACCTGGGTATTTCGCAAGTGTGGCATCAGGTAGCGTGAACGACTTCCCGCAAGCCCCGCAGACAAATTCCTTCGTCATCGTTCATGACTCCGACCTTCGTAAGGGAGGCGTCCTACTCTTGGCCGGACGGACCTGGAGCTTGGCCTGTTCCAATCAGCGTCCATCTGTGGCTACGTGATCCCTCGCTCGCGCAGGATCGCCTGCTCGTCTTTCGTGTAGCCGAGGGTGCCCAGTGCCTCCTCGTTGTGCTCGCCCAGCAGCGGCGCCCGGCCGATTTGAGGCGGCGTCTCGCTCATCCGGAAGGGCGGCCCGCTGTAGGTCAGCTCGCCCGTCTCCGGGTGCGCGATGCGACGGAAGAAGTCGCGCGCCGTGAGGTGCTCGTCCTCGACGAGGTCCTTCACCGAAGGCACGAGCGCGAACGGCATGCGCAGCGCCTGCGCCGTCTCGACGATCTCCTTCGCCTCGTGCTCCATCAGCCACGGCAGCACCAGCTCGTCGAACTGCCGCCAGTTGATCATCCGCTGCTGGCCGCTCTGGAAGACCGGGTTCTGGTCGAGGTCCGGGTCGCCCAGCAGCAGCGACATCGGCGAGACGGCGCCCTCGGTCGTAAGGCCGCGTTGCGGAAAGCCGGCCGCGCCCGGCACGAGCACGATGTGGCCGTCCTTGCACGGCATGATGTCCATCGGGTAGCCGAAGATGTGCCGCGAGTAGTAACGACGCCGGATCGCGCCCTGGAAGGCGTACATCGCGGCGTTGTACTCGTCCGCGCAGGCCGCGGCCTCGGCGAGCGAGACGTCGACGTGCTGGCCGGCGCCCTCTCGCTCGCGATACGCCAGCGCGGCGAGCGCGCCGATCCAGGCGTGGATGCCCGCGATGTAGTCGGCGGGGGTGCCGCCGGTCGAAAGCGGCTCGCGGTCCGGGTCGCCGGTGTTGTACATGATCGAGCTCATCGCCATCGCGGTCATGCTGTTGCCGCGGTAGTCCTTGTACGGCCCGCTGCAGCCGAACGCCGTCAGCGAGACGTAGACGAGCTTCGGGAAGTCGGCCCGCAGGTCGTCGAAGGCGAGGCCGCGCCCGGCCATCGTCGCCGGCCCGTCGCTCTCCACAAGCACGTCGGCTTCGGCGAGCAGCTTCTTCAGCACGACCTGGCCCGACGTCACGCCGACGTCCAGCGTGACGCTCTTCTTGCCGGTGTTCAGGTGCAGGTAGTGGCCGCTGCGCTCGTGGTGGGGCAGGTCGTCGGGATACGGGCCGAGGCGGCGCGAGCGGTCGCCCTCCGGCGGCTCGACCTTGATCACCTCGGCGCCCAGGTCGGCGAACAGCTTGCCGCAGTACGGCCCGGCGATGCCCTGGGCCAGCTCGACGATGCGCAGGTCGGAGAGGGCGCCCTCAGTCATGCGTTGCTACCTCGCGCGAATGCGTTCCGGCGTAATGATGGGATGATACACGGGGCCGCGGGCCGTGACAACGAGCGCGGAAGACGCCGTCCGTTGTAGGGGCGGGTCTCAGACCCGCCCGCCCTCAATGAACCTTCGTTGTGTGAACTACCTCACAGACAGCTTCCGGTGTCCGAAGCTACGCTTAGAGCGCAGGGCAAAGAGTCACAAGCGTTTCCTCCTACCGAGACTCGCCTGCAGGCCCCGCCCGCGCCGTATCCTCGCCACCAGTCACCCGGCGCGGGCGACTGCGTTTGTGGCGTGCTAACGAGGCAGGAATGACCCGACCGCCTCCCGCTCCGATACCAGGTCCTCGACGCTGGCCTGGATCATCCTGCGGGCGAACTCTCCATGCTCGATCCCGCCCACCACTTCCCAGGTGTCACCGTGACTCCGCACCGGCAGGCCGAACTGCAGGCCGGCGGGTATGCCGTACTCGCCGCTCGAGCGGACGCCCAGCGAGACCCAGTCGTCTAGCGGCGTCGGCGTGCGGATGGCCCGCACCATGTCGATAACAGCCGAGGCTGCGCTGGCCGCGCTCGATGCGCCTCGGGCGGCGATCACTTGGGCGCCGCGATTCTGAATGAACGGAACGAACTCCTCTTGAAGCCACCGTTCATCGGCGATGACGTTGGTGGCCGGCTTTCCGCCTATCTTCGCGTGCCAGGCGTCTGGGAACTGGGTTGCCGAGTGGTTCCCCCACACACAGACGTTCGAGACCTCCGTAACGTGGACGCCGGCGCGCTTTGCGAGCGCGGTCTTAGCGCGGTTCGCGTCCAGGGTCATCATTGAGAACCAGCGGTCCGGCGAAACATCGGGGGCGTTCTCGCGAGCGATGAGGCAGTTCGTGTTGGAGGGATTGCCGACGACACAAACGCGCACGTCTGCCGCCGCCCGCCGGCTGATCGCTTTGCCCAACGGCGCGAACGTCGATGCGTTGGCTTGCACGAGGTCCCGTCGCTCCATGCCCTGACGGCGCGGGACGGCGCCGAGGACGATCGCCCATGAACAACCGTCGAAGGCTTGGTCGAAGTCGCTCGTCAGGGTCATTCCTTGAAGCAAGGGGAAGGCGCAATCATCGATCTCTATCGCGAGCGCTTCAAGCGCCCAGACCTTGCCCTCCGTGTATCCCTTCTCGCTGCGAGCGACCGGCTCCAGCTCGTGGAGCCGCAGGCGGACCGGCGTGTCCTTGCCAAACAGCTCACCCGCCGCGATCCGAAAGACAAGGTTGTAGCCGATCTGCCCCGCCGAGCCAGTGACAGCGACCGTCAGAGGGTTGTTCAGGAGCGTGGCCTCCAGGGGCGTTGAGCGTTTGAGGATGGAGTGATGCAGCGTTTGTGAGTGGTGCGCTCTGCGGGACTCGTCGGAGAGTCGCCTTTGGCGACAGCCCACGACTTCAGCTCTCCGCCTCAGGCGGACTCCCTCCAATCGAGCTGGAAAGTATGGTGCGCTCGGCGGGACTCGAACCCACGACCTCAGCCTCCGCAGGGCTGCGCTCTATCCAACTGAGCTACGAGCGCGCATTGGTGCCGAAGGTGGGATTTGAACCCACACGCCCTTGCGAGCACTGCGCCCTGAACGCAGCGTGTCTA
>JBBEBM010000019.1:0-36476 GCA_040882355.1 Dehalococcoidia bacterium
CCCCCAGACTCACCCAAACACCTCTGGGCGGGCGGGTGGGAACGAATGACAGTGGTTCTTGGGCTTACAGCACCCTGCTAGCCCGCCGTCGCGGCCGCCGGCTCGGCGATGGGGGTCAGCTCCCAAGCGTCCTTCTTCTGCAGCTCGCGCGGCGGGTCGATGTAGATCGCGCCCCAGCCGCAGGCGTCCTCGCACAGGCGGCAGCCCGTGCAGCGTTTCTCGACGAGCGTCGCCGTGCCGAAGAAGTCGCCCACCTGGCGCTCCGTGTCGCCCAGGAAGAGCGCGTCGAAGGGGCAGATCTGGATGCACAGCTCGCAGCCGCTGCCGATGCAGTTGTCCTCGATGACGATCGCCTTCGGCCACTCCTTGCGCGGGAACGTGCGGCAGACGTCGCCGACCTCGTCGAGAATCGCCTCGGGCGGGCAGACGACGCCGCAGGCGCCGCAGTCGATGCACAGGTCAGGGTCGATGACGTGGAGGACGTTGCGCTCGCCGGAGATCGCCTCGGTCGGGCAGCGCTTCGTGCAGGCCGTACAGCCGATACAGGTCTCGATGATGGTGTAGGGCACGCCTGGCTCCTCAAGCCTCCGTCATGAATATCGACAGCCAAGTGTGAGTATATAGTCCGCCAGATTCAGACGCAAACGAGGAGGCGTTCTCTATGAGCGAGCCCCTTACTCGTCGTCGCCCTCTGCTTCCTCACCCTCGTCGTCTTCCTCCTCCTCCAGCAGCACTTCGCGGCTGCCGGAGCCCTCCGCCGGTCCGACGACGCCCTGCTCCTCGAGCTGGTCCATGATCCGCGCCGCTCGCGGGTAGCCGATGCGCAGGCGTCGCTGGAGCATCGAGGTCGAGATGCGGTTGTGCTCGGCCGCCAGGTCGATCGCGCGCTGGAGCATCGGGTCGTCTGTGCTGGCTGCCTCCTCGGCTTCGGCCTGCTCCTGCACTTCATCCAGCAGGTGGTCGAAGACCTCACGCTCCAGCTCCTGGAAGCGGTCCTGCGTCCAGAAGTTGACGAGGCGCTCGATCTCCTGGTCGGAGACGTAGACGCCCTGCAAGCGCTTCGGCTTGGCGGCGTCGGTGGGCAAAAAGAGCATGTCGCCGCGGCCGAGCAGCTTCTCGGCCCCTGCGATGTCGAGCACCGTGCGCGAGTCGACCTGCGAGCTCATCGAGAAGGCGATGCGCGTCGGGAAGTTCGCCTTGATCAGCCCCGTCACCACGTCGACGGACGGGCGCTGCGTCGCGACGATCAGGTGGATGCCGGTCGCGCGGGCGAGTTGGGCCAGCCGGCAGATCTGGCGCTCCACCTCGTAGGGCGCGGCCATCATCAGGTCCGCGAGCTCGTCGATGATGATGACCCAGTAGGGCAGCTTCGTCGGGCAGCGCTTGTGCTTGTTGTAGGTCTCAAGGTTGCGGCAGGCGAGCGCCGCGAAGCGCCGGTAACGGCTCTCCATCTCGTGGATCACCGCTTGCAGCGTGCCGACGACCTGGTCGACGTCGGTCACGATCGACGAGAACGCCAGGTGCGGGATCTTCGAGAACGCCGACAGCTCGACGCGCTTCGGGTCGATCATGACGAAGCGCACCTCTTCGGGCGACGCGTGCATCAGGATGCAGGCGATGATCGCGTTGATCGCCACGCTCTTGCCGGAGCCCGTCGCGCCGGCGATGAGCAGGTGCGGCATCTTCGCCAGGTCGGCGACGGACGGTTCGCCCGCGACGCTCTTGCCCAGGGCCAGCGTCAGCCGTGAGCGAAGCGACAGGCGGCGGAACTGCGCGGACTCGATGATGCTACGCAGCGTCACGAGCGAGGCGGTGTGATTAGGCACCTCGATGCCGACGAACGGCTTGCCCGGCACAGGCGACTCCAGCCGCAGCGAAGGGGCGGCGAGCGCGAGCGCGAGATCGTTGGCGAGCGTGGTGATCTGGTTCACGCGCACACGCGTGCGCGAGACCTCCTCGACGTGCGTCTTCGGCTGGCCCTCGCGGTCGAGGAGCGGCCGGCCCGATGCGTCGCGTTCGACGACGTTGCGCGTCTTTACCTCCCAGCCCGGCTCGATGCCGAACTGCGTGACGGTCGGGCCCTCGTTGACCTGCACGACGCGCGCGTCGACGCCGAACGAAGCGAGCGTGTCGGCGATGAGGCTGGCGCGGGCCGCGTTGTCGACGTGGCCCTCCTCGGGCGGCGCGACGTCGAGCAGGATGTCGAGCGGCGGGAGCTGCCAGCCGTCATGTGCTTTCCGCGGAGCGTCCGGATCGAGGTCGTCCAGCTCTCCATCTTCGTCGCCCTCGTCCAGCGCGAGGCGTCCCTGTTCGCCAACGGTCGATAGCTCCTCTTCGTTTTCCTCCTCCTCCTCGTATTCTTCGTCTTCCTCTTCTTCGTCCTCGTACTCCTCTTCGTCCTCCTCGATCTCCTCATCGGACGCCGTGCCCGGTTTTGCCTGCTGCGCCCAGATCACGCTGTCGAGCGGGATCTTCTCGGCGCCCTGAGCGGGCGGGCGCGTCGGGAAGATCAGGTCGACCAGCGCGTGGCCCGACTCCCAAGTGCGTTGCGGGAGGCGCCAGCTCCAGACCTTTTGCGCGCCGATACCCAGGCCTCGCAGCGCCGCGACGAACCCTGGTGGAGAGACGATCGCGAACGCGGCGGCGGGCATCGCCAGCCAGACCAGAATGCCGATCCAGTTGCCGGTGATCAGGTGGCCCAGGTCGCCGCCCGCGGTCACTTCGTGCAGGTAGACGCCGCCCAGTTGCCAGCCGGGCCGGAAGAAGGCGAGCAGGCCTGCGGTAAACACCGCGGCAAGCGCACCGACCGCCCACGGCTTCCAATCGTAGAACGCCCAATCGAGACGCCTGCGTACGAGGCAGAAGCCGAGGAAGGCGATGAGCGCAACGAAGAGGAAGATCATCAGCCCGAAGGTCTCGACCAGGGCGTCCCGGAAGCTGGTGACGCCTCGCGTGGCCGGCACCAGGAAGGGCACCGAAAGTAGGGCGAGGATGAGCAGCGCGATGCCCACCGCCTCGAGGCGGAAGAGCAGGTCCCCCGCCGTCGGCGAGGCGCCGCGCCGCGCGCGGGACTTGGGGCGAGGCCTCAGTCTCAGGCTTGCCACGGACTCCTTCCGAACACCCTCACCCCACCAGCCTGCCCAGTCGGGCCGACTCGTCAGGCATTATAGCAAGACGATGCTCGTGTGGATAGATCCGAGGAGACGTGCATAAGCGGTTGAGCAGTTACGCCCACGAGTAGGCACAAGGATTAACGGATGGGGGTCTTATGTCGAAGGGGCCCTGGCTTCGAGCTTCCAGCCTCTAGCTTCCAGGCCTACACCTCTACGGACACCGGCAGCACCATCGGCCGCCGGCGCGTCTCCTGGTAGAGGAACTGGGCGATGGCGTCCTTCACCTTCGTGTTGACCACGCCCCACTCCGCGATGTGGTCCGCCCCCTCCAGCGAGGAGATCACCATCTCCTGAGTGCGCTTCATCAGGTCCTCCGACTCGTCGATGTCGACGAAGCCGCGCGAGACGACCTCCGGCTTGCCGACGACGCGGCCCGTCTTGCGCTCGATCGCCAGGATGACGACGACCATGCCGTCCGTCGCCAGGTGGTGCCGGTCGCGCAGGATCAGGTGGTCGATGTCGCCGACGCCCAGCCCGTCGACGTAGACGTGGTCGGCCGACACGCGCCCGTTGACGCGCGCGCCTTTTTCGTCGATCTCCAGCACGTCGCCGTCCGTGAGGACGAAGATGTGGTCGCCGGGAACGCCGACCGACTCCGCGAGGTCGCCGTGCAGCGCCAGGTGGCGGTACTCGCCGTGGATCGGCACGAAGTACTTCGGCCGTACGAGCGAGAGGATCACCTTCAGCTCTTCCTGTGCGGCGTGGCCCCGCACGTGGACATCGGCGATACGGTTGTAGAGCACCCGCGCCCCCAGCTTGAAGAGGTTGTCGACGGTGCGATACACGAGCGACTCGTTGCCAGGCACCGCGCTGGCGGAGAGCACGACGGTGTCGCCAGGGACGATGGTGACGTGCTGATGGTCCTGGTTCGCCATCCGCGTGAGAGCTGAGGTCGGCTCGCCCTGGCTCCCAGTCGTGACGATCGCCAGGCGGTTGTGGGGGATGTGGTCGAGCTCCTTGACGCTCACCATCATTCCTTTGGGCGCGTTCAGGTAGCCGCGCTGCATCGCCATCTGCACGTTGTCCACCATGCTACGTCCGGTGATGAAGACGCGCCGGTCGTTCGCGACGGCGGCGTCGATCACCTGCTGGACGCGGGCGATGAGCGAGGCGAATGTCGTGATGATGATCCGGCCGGGCGCGGTCGACATAATGTTCCGCAACGCCACGCCCACGACCTGCTCCGATGGCGTGTAGCCCGGTATCTCGGAGTACGTCGAGTCGGAGCACAGGAGCAGGACGCCCTCGGTGCCGTAAGCGGCGAGCTTGGGCAGATCGGTCGACTGCTCCATCACGGGCGTGTGGTCGAGCTTGAAGTCGCCGGTGTGGATGACGGTGCCCACCGGCGTCTTGATCGCGAGGCCGCTCGAGTCGGGGACGCTGTGCGCGACCGTGAACGGTTCGACCTGGAAGGGGCCCTCCTGGGCGCGCTGGCCCGCCTTGAGGATGCGGATGCTGGCCTTCTTGAGCAGCTTCGCCTCCTTCAGCTTCACAGATACGAGGCCCTCGGTCAGCGGCGTGCAGTAGACCGGCACGTTGATCTGGTGGAGGATGTACGGCAGCGCACCGATGTGGTCTTCGTGGCCGTGGGTGAGGAAGATCGCCAGCAGCCGCACGCGGCCCTCCAGGAGGTAGCTGACGTCCGGGATCACGAGGTCGATGCCGAGCATCTCCTCTTCAGGGAACATCAGGCCGGCGTCGACGGCGATCGCCGAGCCGTCGTACTCCAGGATCATCATGTTCTTGCCGATCTCGCCGAGACCGCCTAGGGGAATAACGCGTAGCTTCTTGCGGACCATGTGCTCCTTTACAGCAGAGGGATCTGCACCGGTTCCGGCTCCTTCGGCTTCGCGTCGTCGATGAGCGCTTCAGCCAGGAGCCCCGGCAGCTTCCGAAAGTCCTGTTCGATGGTGCGGCGCAGGCTGCCCTGATGGAGCGCCGCCGCTGGGTGGTACATCGGTACCACGAGCACGCCGTCGACGCGCTTGGGCTGGCCGTGGATGCGGCTGATGGACTGTCCCTGGAAGTAGCGGCTCATGGAGAACCGCCCGAGAGTAACGATCACTTTCGGCCGGATGATCTCGAGCTGCCGGTCGAGCCAGGGCCTGCACTCGGCGATCTCGCCTGGCAGGGGGTCGCGGTTGTTCGGCGGCCGGCACTTGATCACGTTGCAGATGTAGACGTCCTGGCGGCGCAGTCCGATCGAGCCTAGCAGCTCGTCCAGGAACTTGCCGGCCGGTCCGATGAACGGGCGCGCTTGCTGGTCCTCGTAGAAGCCCGGCCCTTCGCCGATGAAAACGATGTCGGCGCTGGGGCTGCCTTCGCCCGGCACGGCGTTGGTGCGCGTCTTCGCCAGATCGCACTTGGGGCAGACGGCGATCTCGCCGGCCAGCTCGTGCAGCGCGACGGCTTGATCCTCCATGCTAGCTGTTCTCCTCCTGTTGCACCGGCGCGCGACCACCGCGCAGGGACCCGTAGATGGTGGTGAGCGAGATCCCGAGCATCACGACCGCGAAGATGCGCCGTAGCGCATCGGCCTCGATAACGTCGGCGAGCAGAGCGGCGCCGAAGCCCGCGATTACGGCAGGCGGCGTGACCCACGCTACCGCCGGCACATCGACGTTGCCCCGGCGAAGGTGGGTCAGCGCCCCCACGATCGCAGTTCCGACGATCGCCGCGAGCGACGCGCCTTGCGCAATGTGCTGGTCTTCGCCGAGCAGCAGCACCATCGCCGGCACGTAGATCGCTCCTCCGCCGATGCCGAGCAGACCCCCGGCGAAGCCGCCGATAAGGCCGATGATCAGTCCGAAGATTGCGTCGCTCACGCGATGAACATCCGGATCGCTGCCCCAAAGAGAAAGACCCCGAAGATCAGACGGAGCTGCCGTTCTGGAATCCGAACCATCGTCCTGGCGCCGCCGTAGGCGCCCACAGCCCCGCCAATCGCGAGCCAGCCCGCCAGCCCCCAATCGATGTTCTCCTTCACCCAGTAGCCAAGAAAGCCGGCGGTGCCTACGAAGATGACGATGGCGAGGGACGTGCCGTGGGCGCGGTGCTGCGAGAGCTTGAGCCATCCAGTCAGCAGCGGCACCATAATCGCGCCGCCTCCCACGCCCGTGAGACCGCTGAAGAACCCGCCAATCAGTCCCGTCAACGGCCCAGTGATTCTTCGCGACCTCAGTTTCCGAACCTCGCCGCCTTTCCTCGGATAATATCACGGTGCGGAGGGAGGATCAAATCGTATATGGGCCTATGCCATTTGCTGTTAGGCGCGGGGGATGATCGGGCTGCCTTCGACCAGCTTCGCCAGCGCGATGCCGAAGAAGTAGAGCACAACGATCGGCCCGGCTACGAGCGATTGCGTAATCGGGTCGATGGACGGCGTCACGATGGCGGCCACCACGAAGGCGATGATGATCGACTGGCGCCACCAGCCGAGCAGGCGCCGCGACGTGACCACGCCCAGCTTCGCCATGCCCATGACGATCAGCGGCAGCTCGAAGACGAGACCCGTGACCAGCAGCAGGCGCGTGACGAAATCATAGTACTTGCTCACCCGGATCGTCGGCTCGCCGATGTTCTCGGGCGGGTTGAGCAGGAAGCCAAGCGCCGGCGGCAGTTCGATGTAGTACGCGAAGGCGCAGCCCGCGAGGAACATGACGGTCGCTCCGAAGACGATCGGGTAAAGCCAGCGCCGCTCCTCCTTGGTCAGCCCCGGCCCGACGAAGGCGAGGAGCTGGTAGACGATGACCGGCATGGCGATGGCGATGCCGAGCAGCAGGGTGACGCGGAAGTAGGTCGTCCAGCCTTCGAGGGGGTCGAGAAAGACGACCCGAAAGTCTTGCACCTCGGCCTCGGCCGGTGCCCTGAGGAAGTCGATCGCCAAGCCAGTCAGCGGCCAGGCCGAGAGGGCGACGCCGACGACCAGCGCGCCGACGCAGACCATCAGCCGGTAGCGCAGCTCCTGGATGTGCTCCAGGATCGTCAGGCCGTGGCCCGCCTGCCCCTCGGGCTCGGGCGCCGGCGAGGGTTGAGGAGGGACCTGGACGGGCGGCTGGACTGCCATGGTTAGCGGGCGGGCGGGACCGGCTCAGTGGGCGCGGCGGCCGGCGTGTCGGCGTCCTTGAGCGCATCGCGCACATCGGTGTCGGCTCCGCGCAACTCTTCGTTGATCGAACGGGCGCCTTCGTCCAGTCCCTCGCCGACCTCCTTCCATTCGCCCTTCATCTCGTCGTACTCCTTCTCCAGCCCCTCCAGGGCCTCGTTGAAGTCTCGGCTGATGCTGGACGTGTACGCGCGAAAGGCGCGAAGAAAACGCGCGAGCTGGGCCGCCATCTCAGGTAGGCGCTGTGGCCCTACGACAAGCAAAGCGATAACGAGGATGAGCAGGAGTTCCGGGATGCCGACGCCGAAGACGTCCATGGTGTTCTCGTGGCAGAGACGGTGCGCCGCACCCGGCCCGGCTAGTCCCTGAGCAGGGGCGCGGCGGCCATGCGCTGAGGACTAGTCGGACTCGTCCTCGAGCCCCAAGTCCTTCAGGTAGTCGACGGCATCCTGCACCGTCACGATCTTTTCGGCGTCTTCGTCGGAGATCTCCAACGTCTTGCCGTCCTTGCTGAACTCCTCCTCCATCGACATGATCAGCTCGACCAGGTCCAGGGAGTCGGCGTTGAGATCGTCAACGAACGAAGCGTTGGGCACTACTTGGTCTTCTTCAACACCGAGCTGTTCTACGATGAGCTTGCGTACCCGTTCAAAGACCGTTGCCACCTGTTCACCCCCTTCCTGCGGGAGACTGATCCATCAGCGTCTGGCTGCGTTCTCGCTGCACGGTGCCCAAGACACCGTTAACAAACTTCGAGGAGCTATCGCTTCCGTAACGTTTCGCCAGTTCGACGGCTTCGTTTATCACCACCTGAACTGGCGTCCCATTATCACCGAGCATCTCCCTGATGGCAAGCCGGAGGACGTTCCGGTCTACCGCTGCCAACTGGGCGACCGGAAAGGCTGGCGCCGCTCGGGCGATGATCGCATCGATCTCATCTTGCTGCGAGAGCACACCCTCGATCAAGTCTCGGGCGAACGCCTTCGCCTCGCCCGACAGCCGGTCCGTCACCGCGATGCGCCGGAGCGCATCCAGCGGCTTGTGGCTCGATGTGTCGGCCTCGTACAGCGCTTGGAGCGCGGCTGCTCGCGCGCGGCGTCGTCCCGCGGCTGCCATTAGTGCATCACCAGCCCGCCGTCTATGGCGAGTACCGTTCCCGTGATATACGCGGCCTCCTCTGATGCGTAGAAGACAACCGCCGGCGCGATGTCGTCCGGCTCGGCCGGGCGGCCGAGAGGCACCAGGCCGAGAACGGCCTGCTCCTGACCCTCGGTGAGGCCGGCCGTCATCTCCGTTCGAACGAGGCCCGGCGCGATGGCGTTTGCCGTGATGTTGCGCGAGGCGACCTCTTTCGCCACCGCCTTCGTGAAGCCGATCAGTCCCGCCTTCGCCGCGGCGTAGTTCGCCTGACCGGCGTTTCCGACAAGGCCGGCGACGCTGGCAACGTTGATGATCCGGCCCCAGCGCTGGCGGATCATCGGTCGCATCGCGGCCTTCGTGCACAAGAACGCGCCGCGCAGATCGACCTCCATCACGCGGTCCCACGCCTCTTCAGACATGCGCAGCAGAAGGTCGTCTTGCGTCAGGCCGGCGTTGTTCACCAGGATGTGCAGGCCGTCGAGTGCCGCGATCGTCTCGTCGATGAGCCGGCGGGCGTCGTCAGCGTGAGCGACGTCGCCCTGGACGGCGATCGCCTTGCCGCCGCCGCTCTCGATCTGGCCGACCGCTTCTTTCGCGGCCTCAGCGTTGCTGACGTAGTTCACGGCCACGCGCGCGCCCTGGCCTGCCAGCGCCACCGAGATCGCCCGGCCGATGCCGCGCGAGCCGCCGGTCACGAGCGCTACCTTGTCGCTCAGATCGAACATGGCTTCATGATGGGCGGGGGGCTGCCACGCGTCAAGGCGGCGCCGGCAAGGCGACCGCAGCCGAACGGGCGCTCTCGATGTCGTTGACGTTGCGAACTGCCAGCGAGCGGTCTATGCGGCGCGCCAGGCCCGTAAGCACGCGGCCCGGTCCGAACTCGATCACTCCGGCGACGCCCAGTGCGCGCAGCGCCTCGACCGAGCGCTGCCACTGCACCGGACCGGTGAGTTGCCGTACGAGCTCATCGCGAAGCGCGGCGGCGGTCGTGAGCGGCTGAGCAGTAGTATTGGCGACCACGGGCACCTCGGGGTCGCGCATCGGGATGTCCGCAAGCGCGCGGGCGATGCCCTCCGCGGCCGGCTGCATGAGCGACGTGTGAAACGCGCCGCCCACCTTCAGTCGCACGCCGCGCTGCGCGCCGCGCTCCAGCGCGAGCGTCATCGCCGCTTCGACGGCCTGCGACGTCCCGCCGATTACGATCTGCCCCGGCGCGTTGACGTTGCACAGCTCGGCGCCGGTGTCGCGGCAGACCGAGGCGGCGGCGTCTTCGTCCAGGCCAAGGAGCGCAGCCATCGCGCCTTCCCGGCGCTCGGCAGCCTCCTGCATCAGGCGCCCTCGCTCGGCCACGAGTCGCAGCCCGTCGTCGAGCGTCAAGGCGCCCGCGGCGACGAGGGCGGTGTACTCACCCAGGCTGTGGCCCGCAGCGCAGACGGGGGCGCCGTTCAGCCCGCCCAGCTCGCGCGCCGCCTCCAGGCACGCCAGGCTCACCGTGAAGATTGCGGGTTGCGCGTGACGCGTCTCCTGCAGCGCCTCGGCCGGCCCTTCGAGGCAGAGCTTGCTGACCGAGAAATCGAGGACGCGGTCGGCGGCCTCGAAGATGCGACGGGCCCCTCCGCTTCCCTCGAAGAGATCGCGGCCCATGCCCACCTCCTGGGCGCCCTGACCGGGAAACACCCAGGCGAGCCGATCAGGCAAGAGTGGCTCCGAGTGCTGGGATCGGGGACTGGCGTGACACGCTAGGCGGGTAGCTCGGGCTTGGTGACGGTGATCGCCTCGCGGCCGCGGTAAAAGCCACAGTAGGGGCAGGCGCGGTGGGGGAGGCGCCTGGCGTGGCACTGCGGGCACTCGCTTGTGGCGAACGTGCGCATGTGTTGGTGGCTCTGGTGCTTGCCCTGGCGCGATTTCGGCGTCTTCTTCTTGGGTACGGGCATGTTGCTAGCTCCCTTCTCGTTTCACTGCCAGCTCGCGGAGCGCGCTCCAGCGCACGTCTGTCTCCGGCCGGCACGCGCAGGAGCCGGGGTTGAGATCGCGGCCGCAGCGGGGGCAGAGCCCCTTGCAGTCCGGGCGGCAGAGCGGCTGGATCGATAATGCGGCTGTCCAATACTGGCGCACCGCGTCTTCCAGGTCAAGCGTGTGGTGGGCGTCGACGCGGAAGGCCTCCGGGTCCTCCGGCGGGGGCTGGCTGGCCCCGGTGTGCAGGTCGACGCGCGCAAAGTACTCCTCGCGGACCTCGAGATCGACCGGCGTATCGACGTCGCGAAGGCAGCGGCTGCACGTCTCGCGCTGGACGCCGTGCAGCGCCGCGCTGACGAAGATGCCGTCCGCCGTGCGCAGGAAGACGGCGCGGCCGGCCACGTGCTCGTGGCGCGGCTCGTCGACGTCGATCAAGACACGGTCGTCCATCTCGTAGACGCGAGTCGCGCCGATGGGCTCGCTGAGAAGCGTGGCAACGTTGTACTGCAGAGACATGGTGTGGTCCTGTCTTCAGGATAGGAAGCGGGAGACGCTCTCGTCAATGAAATGTTGGTGAAATGCGGCGGCAGTTGACATAGCTGTCTTGCGCCTCAAGCAAACCGAAGCCTATAATCGCGGCGTAGTGGGCGGCCGGCTCAGTTGAGTTCGGGCCGGCCCGCCGTCGCCTCAAGACCCAAAACCAGCTTCATGAGGCCGCCACCAGAGGGCGGCGGTGGCACCGAGACATGCAGCATCACGCTGAGATACCCAAGTGACTTCAATCGCAGAGCTGTACGCGCTCCAGCAGATCGATCTCGCGCTCGACGGCCAGCGCGCGTCGCTCACCGATACCGAGTCGCGTCAGGGCGAGTCCGAGGAGCTGGTCGAAGCGCGCGCGCTGGTCGAAGAGCGACGCGAGACGCTGCGGGCGGCGGAGAAGCTGTTCAAGGAGCGTGAGTACGAGGCGGACGAGCTGACCCGCAAGATCGAGCCCGTCGAGAAGAAGCTCTACGGCGGAAAGGTCACCAGCCCGAAGGAGCTGGAGGACCTTCAGCAGGACATCGACAGCCTGAGGCGCCGCCGTAGCGAGCTGGACGACCTGGCGCTCCAGGCCATGGAGGCGCTCGAGGAGGCGGAGCGCGCCCACGAGGAGGCCCGGCGGGCCCTGCAGCAAGTTGAAGAGAGCTCGCAGGTGGAGCAGGCCGACCTGGGCACGCGACAGGGCCAGATCGAGCAGGAGATGTCGACGCTGCAGGAGGAGCGGGCCGCGCAAGCGGAGCTTGTCGACTCCCCCTTGCTGAAGCTCTACGAGCAACTGCGCGCCTCCCGCCAGGGGCGCGGTGTTGCCAAGGTGGAGGGCGGCGCCTGCCAGGGTTGCCGCATCTCGCTCCCGATGAGTCTGGTCCAGCGCGCCCGGGCCGGCACTGAGATCGTCCAGTGCAACAACTGCGAGCGCATCCTCTACGTGAGCTGAGATGAAGGCGGTCGGCTACTTCCGCGAGGGCGCCACGAACGGCAAGGTGGAGCCCCTCGCCAAGCAACACAAGGCCTTCCTGGAGTTCTGCGAGCGGCACGGCTACGACGTCGCCGCCACCTTCGTCGAACCGCTGGAGGCGGACGGCCAGCGGGCTGGCTTCCGCCAGCTCGTCGACTTCCTCCGTCGCCCTGAGAAAGGCTTCCTCCTCGTCGTCGCCCGCTCCCTCGAGGCGCTGGGCGGCGACATCAAGGAGGCCGCGCGGCGTTACTTCCAGCTCGAGAGCCTCGGCGCTCGCGTCGCGTTCTTCGCCAGCGCCGCCGACCCGGTGGCGCAGCTCGTGCGGGGCTGGTCGGACGAGTCGGGCAGCGCCGCCCTGAGCGAACGCGTGCGCGCCGCGATGCGCCGCAAGGCCGTTCGCGGCGAGGTGCTGGGCCGGCCGCCGTATGGCTACAAGGTCGGCAGCCGGCGCAGGCTCGAGCTAGTGCCGGACGAGGCGGTCGTCGCTCGTTACATCTTCCGCATGTATCTCCACGAGAGCATGGGCATCCGTCTCATCGCCCGCCGCTTGAACGAGGAAGGGCTGCGCACCCGTCGCGGCGGCAACTGGAGCATGGTGAGCATCCGCGACATCCTGCGCAACCGCGTCTACCTGGGCACCTACTCTCGCTTCGGAGTGCGCGTGCCCGGCAGCCACCCCGCCCTGATCACCCCCGACGACTTCCGCGCCGTCCAGGACCGCCTGAACGCCCGGCGCAACAACTACGGCCACCGCCAGCCCTCGCCGTTCCTGCTGGCCGGCTTGGTGCAGTGCGGACACTGCGGCAACAAGATGATCGGCGTCTCCAGGCGTCAGAGCTGGACGCGGCGCAGCGGCAGTGAGGGCAAGGCGTCATATCGCTACTACCAGTGCGAGTCGCGCACCAACCAGAGCATGTGCGACTACCACACGCAGCGCGCCGAGGCACTCGAGGAGAAGGTGCAGACAACGCTCGGCGACCTCGACGCCGACGCGCTCCTGCCCGCGGCCGGCAACGAGGCGGCGGTGCTGGGCGAGTGGGAGGGGGAGGCCCGCCGCCTGCGTACCCGCGTTCGCCAGATGGACCGCCGCCTCGATGAGTACCTGGCGGCGGCGGCCAAGCAGCGCATCAGCCGGGAGCAGCTCCAGAAGCTGAGCGTCGGTACCGCGGCGGAGCGGCTCAAGCTGGAGGAGGCGGTGGAAGGCGTGGAGCACAAGATCCGGGAGCAGTCCGACGCCAGCGAACGCCGCAAGGCCCGCGAACGCTCGCTCGCCCGGCTCCTCGACGGCTGGAAGACGCTCGCCATCGAAGAGAAGCAGACCCTGCTGCGAGAGCTGGTCGACCGCGTCGTCGTCCACGACGAGGGCGTCCAGGTGCACCTCCGGCCTTGAGCGAGGCGGACTGCTGATCGCAGCCGAAGCCTCCGCCAGCGACAGCGTCATCGCCTACGCCGACGGCGCGTCGCGCGGCAACCCCGGGCAGGCGTCGCTCGGCTTCGTCATCTACGACGGCGCCGGCCGCGAGCTGCACACCGGCTCCCGCGCGCTCGGCCGCGCCACGAACAACGAAGCCGAGTACAACGCCGCCATCGCCGCGCTGGAGGCTGCGCTTGGCCTGGGCGCGCGACAGGTCGAGCTGCGGATGGACTCGGAGCTCGTCGTGCGACAGCTCGCCGGGCGCTACAAGGTGCGTAACCCGCGCCTCCTCTCGCTCTACAAGCGAGTGCTCGCGCTGCGCGACCGCTTCGATCGCGTCACCGCCGTCCACGTCCCGCGCGAGCAGAACCGTGTCGCCGACCGCCTCGCGAACGATGCGCTCGACCACTCCGAGCGATGACCCGCCGGCCCGGGCGCAAGCCGGCGCCCCTCTACCTCGCGCACGTGGTGCCTGGGCTCGAGGAGCTCGCGTGGGAGGAGCTGCGCGAGCGCACGCCGGCCGCTCTCAGCATCGCGACGTGGTCGGGCTTCGACCGTCGCGCGGGCGCGCTGCTGTTCAGGTCGAGCGCAGACCTGGAAGACCTGCTAGCGCTACGCCTCATCGAGGACCTCTTCGCCGTCGTGGCAATGACCCGACAGCTTCCGCCCGGCCGCGCCGGTCTGCGCGTCATCGAGGGCCTGGTCGAGAAAGCGGACATCGATCCCGCCCTGGCGCTGCTTCGCCAGACGGGCCCGCGACGCTCCGCTGCTCGCCCCACCTACCGCGTCGTCGCGCGGACGGCGGGCGAGCAAGCCTTCCGGCGCATCGACGCGCATCGCGCCTGCCAGGTGGCGTTGGCGCAGCGCTTTCACCGCTGGCGGTTGGTGGAGGACGGCGCCGCGCTGGAGTTCTGGCTCCAGGTGGTCGGCGAAGAGGCCGCCTTCGCGCTGCGCCTTTCGAGCGCTTCGATGCGCCAGCGGACCTATCGAGACGCCAGCCTGCCCGCCGCCCTCAAGCCCACCGTCGCCCACGCGCTCGTGCGCCTGGCCCGCCCCGGACGCGGCCCGTTGCTCGACCCGATGTGCGGCACCGGTACTGTCCTCGCAGAGGCGGCTGACGCAGGCCTCGCCGTGCTGGGCGGCGATGTCGACGCCGCAGCGCTGGAGGCGGCGCAGGCCAACCTGCGGGCGGTTGGCGCACGCGATGCGCTCGTTAGGTGGGATGCCGGACGGCTCCCGATAGCGGACGGTGCCGTGGATGCTGTCGCCTGCAACCTGCCGTGGGGCAAGCGCCATCGCATCGGCAGCCTGGACGGGCTCTATCGTCGCGTGCTCGCCGAGGCGCGACGTGTGGCGCGGGCCGGCGGGCGTATCGCGGTCCTTACGGCGGAACGAGCCGTGCTGGAGCGCATCGCCAGGAAGCAGCGAGGCCTCACCGTCGAGCGAAAGCTGGCCGTGGTCGTGCGCGGCGCTGACGCGTGGGCGTTCGTCTTTCGCAAGACCGATTGATTCGCCACCGCCGCTCTCGCTAGACTGGATCGGAGCCAGGAGGCCGGGTGGCCGCTTCCCGCCGTCAGGCGGGGAGAGGAACGTCCGAGCTCCACCGGGCAAGGTGCCGGGTAACGCCCGGGCGGGGTGACCCGATGGAAAGTGCCACAGAAACACACCGCCCCGGGCCGGCCGGGGCCGCAAGGCCCCCAGAAACTCCCCGATGCTGTCGGGGTGGCCCGGGGTAAGGGTGAAATGGTGCGGTAAGAGCGCACCGGCGCCCTCAGTAATGCGGGCGTTGGGTAAACCCCACCTGGAGCAAGGCCAAATAGGAGGACGGTCCGATTCGTCGGACAGGGGTGCCCGGCCCCGTCCTCGGGTAGGCTGCTAGAGCCTGTCGGTAACGGCAGGCCCAGAGAGATGGCCACCGTCCGCCTCACGGCGGATACAGAACTCGGCGTACAGGCCGCCTGGCTCCACCCTCTTTTTCGCGAAGCGCGCGTGTGTTCTCGCTTTCCCTGGGCGAGCCCTCACGCGGCAGCTCGACGCTTTCCGCGCTTCACTAGCGGAATGGATATCGGGCGCCCGTCGTTCCGGCGCGCATCGTAGACGCTGAAGCCGAAGAAACCTCCGATTGTCGTGAGGAAGGGGATCGCGGCGGCCCCAATGAGCTGTCTTGCCTCCATGGACTCCGGCCCCGTCCACCCGTAGAGGAACCCCAGTGCGCCGGCGATACACGTCGCTCCGATGCCTCGTACCAAAGCTGTCTGGTGTTCTTCTCTCAGTTGCATCGTTCCGCCTCCTCGTTTCGCTGCCTGCATCCCGCAGTCCCTGCCGTTGACACTCGCATCCTGCAATGGCGCCGGCGGCTGTTCCATGAGCTGCGTCACACTGGGAGATCGCCGCGCGCTGTGTATTCGACGCGTCGGTGGAGGCGTCGGCGAGGTCTGCTATAATGGCTTCGATCAGCCGTCGATACGGACGTCGCGGCTTGTTCCCTGGAGCAACTGCTGTGACTGAAGACCCCGCAGCGCTCGTTCGATCCGACCTCGAGCATCAACTGCACCCTCAGTATCACGTCCGCGATCATGCGGACCCGATCATTTTCGTGCGCGGCGAGGGGGCGGTGCTCTGGGACATTCAGGGCCGCGAGTACATCGACGGCCTCTCCTGCCTCTGGAACGTCGCCGTCGGCCACGGACGGAAAGAGCTGGCTGAGGCCGCTGCGCGCCAGATGGGCGAGCTTGCCTTCTCGAACTCCTACGTCGGCTACGCAAACGTGCCGTCGATTCGCCTCGCCGAGCGGCTGATGGAGCTCGTCTACCCGAACATGCAGTCGGTCTTCTTCTGCAACAGCGGCTCCGAGGCCAACGACGCCGCCTTCAAGATCGCTCGCTTTTTCTGGCACCTCCAGGGCAAGCCGGACAAGACGAAGATCGTCGCCCGGCGCGAGGCGTATCACGGCGGCACGATGGGCGCGACGGCGGCCACCGGCCTGCCTGCCTTCCACGAGCGCTTCGGGCCGTTGCCGCCTGACTTCGTGCGGGCCGAGACCTGCTACCCGTATCGCGGCGTCTGCCACTCGGACACCGAAGCGTGTTCGCTGGCCTGCGCCGACGATATCGAGCGGGTGATCGTGCGGGAGGGGCCGGAGAGCGTCGCGGCCGTGATCGGCGAACCGGTGCACGGCGCGGGCGGCGTGATCGTCCCTTCGCCCGGCTACTGGCCGCGCGTCCGCGAGGTCTGCGATCGCCACGACGTGCTGCTCATCGCCGACGAGGTGATCACCGGGTTCGGGCGGACGGGGAAGTGGTTCGCCCTGGAGCACTGGGGCGTCCAGCCCGACTTGATGACCGTCGCCAAGGCGATCACCAGCGCTTACGTGCCGCTCGCCGGCATTATCGTCTCGAAGCGCATACACCAGGCGTTCATGGATGCGCCGCCGGAGGCGAAGTTCATGCACGGCTACACGAACGCCGGCCATCCGACCGCCTGCGCCGTCGCACTGCGCAACCTGCAGATCTTCGAGGACGAGGGCCTCGTCGAGCGGGCCGCCGCACTGGGCGAGCGGCTCCATCGCGGCCTGCGCTCGCTCGCGTCCCTCCCGAATGTCGGAGATGTACGTGGCCTGGGGCTGATCGCAGGAGTGGAGCTAACGGCCGATAAGAAGACTAGGACGCCCTTCGACCCGAAGGAGAACGTAGGAGGGCGCGTGCTGCGCGAGATGCGCCAGCGAGGGCTGCTCACCCGTGTGAAGGGCGACAGCATCCTGCTCGCGCCGCCCTTCGTGACGACTGAGGCGCAAATCGATAGAATTGTTCAAGTGCTAGGGGATTCAATCAAAAGCGTTGTTGGGGTATAATAGCACCGTGCAAGGGCAACAGGACGCAGTCTTGCAGCAAGAACAGAACCGCGGCTGGTGGTGGTTCCCGGAGCGCGGCATCGCCCGGACCCTGCTGGAGCTTCTCATCGTCGTTCCCGCGTATGCGCTCTACCAGCTCGTGCGGGGCACGGTGGACGGCCGCACGTCGGAGGCGTTCCATCGCGCCGCCACCGTCGTCGATGTGGAGCAGGCGCTGGGCATCTTCTGGGAGGCGGAGCTTCAGAGTCTCGTAGCCACCCAGGAGCTGGCCGTCCGGGCGGTCAACACGATCTACGTCTGGGGCCACCTGCCCTTGATCATCATCGTCGCGATCTGGCTCTTCAGCTTCCACCGCAGCCGCTACGCGCTCTTCCGCAACGCTTTCCTCATCTCGGGCGCTATCGCCCTGTTCTTCTTCTGGCTGGCGCCAACCGCGCCGCCGCGCTACCTGCAGTATTGGGGCTTCGTCGATACCGCGGTAAGCTCGGGCTCATACTACTTCTTCCAGCCTCCTGCGTTCGTCAACCAGTACGCGGCGATGCCCAGTCTCCACTTCGGCTGGAGCCTGCTCGCCGCCATCGCCATCTTCGCGAACCTGCGCGCCCCGTTTCGGTACGTCGCCCTGGTGATGCCGGTCTTTACTCTGGCGGGCATCGTCCTGACCGGCAACCACTTCTTCCTCGACGCCGTTGCCGGCGGCGCCGTGGCCTGCACCGGACTGTGGGTCGCCTATCAGCTTCACGCCCGCCTCCCTCGATACAAGCCGTTCACCGTCCTCACCTAGCCCGCTGGCGGCCCCGGCTCCCCTCGTGCGACAATAGGGTCAGGAGTTGATCCTCCATGCTCTGCAGCGCCGTGCCTGCGGTCTCGCTCAGGCGTGCTCGTTTGCTTGTTGCGGCGGCCCTCTTGCTCATCGGCGTCGCCGCTGCCTGCGCGCCTTCGATCGACCAGCGTGAGGCCGTGCACGTCCTCACCTACGACGGCACCGTCGACCCGGTGATGGCGCGGTACATCGATCGCGGCATCGACGAGGCGGAGGACACCGACGCTCGTGCGGTCGTGCTGCGCCTCGACACACCGGGCGGCCTCGTCTCCTCCATGGAAGACATCGTCAAGCGCATCAACAAGTCGGAGGTGCCGGTGATCGTCTACGTCTGGCCATCGGGTGCGCACGCGGCCTCCGCCGGCACGTTCATCACGATGGCCGGCCACGTCGCGGCGATGGCGCCGGCGACGCGCATCGGCGCGGCGAGCGCCGTCGGCCCGGGCGGCGAGGACATCGAGGGCACGCTGGGCGACAAGGTCGAGGAGGACCTCGCGGCCCTGCTCCGCAGCATCGCCGAAGAGCGCGGCCGGAACGTCGAGTGGGCCGAGGACGCCGTGCGAAACGCCGTCTCCGCCAGCTCCGACGAGGCGGTGGAGCTGGACGTCGTCGACTTCGAGGCCCAAACGCTCGAAGGCGTGCTCGAACGTGCCGATGCACGTACCGTGAACCTGGGCGAGGCGGGCCGCGAAGTGACGATCGACGTGCTCGATGCCCCCATCGTGGAGAACAACCGCACGCCCGTCGAGCGCTTCCTGGCGCTCCTCAGCGACCCGAACATCGCGTTCCTCCTGCTCAGCCTGGGCGCGCTCGGCCTGATCTTCGAGTTCGCCGTGCCCGGCCACATCTTCCCCGGCGTCTTCGGCGCGATCGCGCTCGTGCTCGCGTTCTTCGCGCTTGGCACGCTGCCGGTGAACTGGGCGGGCGTGGCGCTGATCCTGGTCGCATTCGTCCTCTTCGGCCTCGAGGCGTACATCGCCGGCTTCGGGGCGTTGGGCTTAGGAGGGATCGTCGCGCTCATCCTCGGTGGCCTGATCCTGACCAGCAGCAGCAACCCGGAGTTCCAGGTGAATCGCTGGCTCGTCATCGGCCTGTCTGTTGTGCTGGGCGCGTTCGTCTTGAGCGCCGTCAGCGCCTTGGTGCGCACGCGGCGCATGCCCGCGTATACTGGCTCGCAGGCGCTCGTCGGCCGCGTCGCCGTCGCGCGCACCGCGCTCGATCCCGAGGGCCTCGTGTTCGTCGAGGGCGCTCGCTGGCAAGCCACCGCGGAGGACGCGCCGGTGAACCAGGGCGAGCGAGTGACGATCACCGAGGTTCGCGGATTGAAGCTGAAGGTAAAGAAGGCGCGGGAAGCGCCAGAGGCGCAAGAAAGGTAGGAGACCATGGCCCGTTTCGCTCAGGTGCTGATGATGGGGTTGGGCTACATTCTGCTCATCCCGCTGTTGCCATTCGCGGTACGCATCGTGCAGGAGTACGAGCGAGGCGTGATCTTCCGGCTGGGGCGCTTGCAAGGCGCCAGGGGCCCCGGCCTGTTCGTGATCCTGCCGATCGTGGAGCGCATGGTGAAGGTCGACCTGCGCACCGTCACCATGGACGTGCCCAGCCAGGAGGCGATCACGAAGGATAACGTGACCGTCAAGGTGAATGCGGTCGTCTACTTCCACGTGCTCAACCCGGAGGATGCCGTCGTCAACGTCATCGACCACATCCGCGCCACCTCCCAGATCTCCCAGACCACGCTGCGCAGCGTGTTGGGCCAGTCCGAGCTGGACGAACTCCTCGCAGCTCGAGAAGAGATCAATCAGCGCCTCCAGAAGATCATCGATGAGCAGACCGAGCCTTGGGGCGTGAAGGTGACGGTGGTCGAGCTCAAGGACGTGGAGCTGCCCCAGCCGATGCAGCGCGCCATGGCCCGGCAGGCCGAGGCCGAGCGTGAACGGCGAGCCAAGGTGATCAACGCCGAGGGTGAGTACCAGGCTGCGGAGCGTCTGGCCCAGGCCGGCCAGGTCATGTCGAGCCAGCCGGGGACCCTGCAGCTTCGTGTCCTCCAGACGCTTTCCGAGATCGCGACCGAGCGCAACAGCACGATCGTCTTCCCGGTGCCCGTCGATCTGATCGCGCAGTTCCTGCCCGGCGCCCAGGAAGAGGCTGCGCGCGTCGCTCAGGCTGCCGGTCCGCGGCCCGACGTGCCGCCGCCTTCGCCGGAGCCTCCCTCGCCACCGCCGCCCGCACCCGAACCGCCGGCGACGCTGCCGGCGTAGCCGATGCCCGCGGTCCGCGTCGCCACCGGCTTCGATCTGTTCTACCGCGAAAGCGGTGACGGCGATCCGATCCTCTGGATCATGGGCCTCGGCAACGACCATCGCGGCTGGGCGCTCCAGGTGCCCGCGTTCCGCGACCGCTTCCGTTGCATCACCTACGACAACCGCGATTCCGGCCAGTCGCAGCGGGCGGACGGGCCGTACACTGTCGCCGACATGGCGGGGGACGCTGTCGCGCTGCTCGACGCGCTCGGGATCGAGCAGGCGCACGTCGTCGGCTTCTCGATGGGCGGCGGGCAGGCGCAGGAGCTCGCGATCCGCCACCCTGATCGCGTGAACAAGCTCGTCCTCTGCAGCACCTACACGTCGGGCGACCCGCGCGGCGAAGCGATCTTCCGGTCTCGCGTTCTGCTGCACGACCGGCTCACGGACGAGGAGTACCGGCGTGTGACGTTGCCCTGGGCCTACACGTATGAGGACTACCAGCGTCCCGGCTTCATTCAAGACACGATCGAGGCGATCCTCAACGACCCGCATCCGCAGGACGCCGACGCTTATCGCCGTCAGATCGATGCCACGCTCTCCGTCGATACCGAGGCTCGCCTCGACCAGATCCGCGCGCCGACGCTGCTCGTGTTCGGCGAGGAAGACATCACGACGCCGCTGCGCTTCGCCCGCGCGCTCGAAGCCGGCATCCCGCACGCGCGGCTCGTGCTCGTGCCTGGCGCCGGCCACGGCCTGCCCTGGAGCCACCCCGACGCGTTGAATGAGGCGATACGGGCGTTCCTTGACGAGTAAGTGCTCAGGGCTCGGCCGAGCGCACAGATCGCTCAGCGAAGGTTTCGGGTCAGCAGCTCCGCGTATGCCTTAGGGCGCACGTGATACGACTCACGGCAGCTGCTCATGATGCGGGCCGGTACGCATGCTCCGCCCAAGGCATTCCAAACGCGCTCCCAAGCATCATTCAGCGGTTGATGTACCGAGGCTTCGGTCCAGCCCAACTCCGCGCGAAGATAGGCGGAGCGATAGAGCCAGCGAAGGTGGCTTGGTCTTGTGGGTGGGGTGGCGCGGATCCACTTTTCTGATGGACGCTCTTGAGGCTCGTACAATCGGCCGAGGTTCAGACCCTCGGTTGCTGCCGGGACGTTTGCAACTGCGCGATCCAGTTCCCTGACCGCTTCATCCAACTGCGGGAGATCCCGCTGGCGGAGCTGGTAGAACCTGACGGTCACCCTCGGCCACGCCACGACTCGCTTTCTGCACCGCTCTTTGTCCGCCTCCCGTTCCCAGGTCACTTGGCGGATCAATGGCATGGTCTTTGTGGGCGCCAGCATGTTAGGGACGATGTAGAGCGCCCTCGCTTCCAGCGGTCCGCCGACCGCCCGGAACTGGCGGAGCTTAAGAAAGGACTCGAGCCAGTCTCCATTGGGCCTGCGACTTCCTGAAGGGCGGATCGCGTATGGGCCCCTGACGATGTGCTCAACGATGTCGTCTAGCGCACCGAAGCGAGGAAGGATCACGCGGAGGTTGTCCTTGACGTTCCAACCGGTCTTCTGAGCTGATAGCGATCTAGCCATGTGGCATCATTATCGTCGGACAGGCGTAGAAAAGACGCCACCCCGGCCCTTGGGCGGGGGTGGCGCGTTAGTTGCTAGACCCAACGCCTAGCACGCCCCCCTCACGTCGGGGGACCCGACGCCTAGGAGACGTGCACCTCCAAGGAGTCGCGGATGACGCGAGGCGCTAAGCCATCGCAACGTTTATCATGCATCCGCATCACCTCCTTTCCTACTCGCGATGCTATCACAGCCGCTCGGAGGCAGTCAACCCGGCCACTCCCGTAGGGGAGGTCTTTCCCGCCGAAGGCGGGTCCGCGTCAAGCGGAAGGCCTCCCGCTGCGGCACCCCCACGGCGAACGATCACGCTCGCCGCCGGACCGCGCGCTCCATCTCGCGCTGCGCGTCTCGTTTCGCGATGGCCGCGCGCTTGTCGTACTGCTTGCGACCTCGCACCAGCGCCATCTCCACCTTGGCGCGGCCGTCCTTCAGATAGAGCCGCAGCGGCACCAGGGTGAGGCCCTGTTGCTCAACGGCGCGCGTCAGCTCACGGATCTGGCTCTTGTGGAGCAGCAGCTTGCGCTTGCGCGTCGGCTCGTGGCCGAAGCGGCCCGCCGATTCGTACTGCGAGATGTGGGCGTTAAACAGCCAGAGCTCGCCGCGCTCGGGCCGGCCGAACGCCTCGCGCAGATTCACGCGGCCCTGGCGGATCGACTTGATCTCGCTGCCCTGAAGCACGAGGCCCGCCTCGACGCGCTCCAGCACCTCATAGTCGTGAAGCGCCTTGCGGTTGACGGCCACCTGCTGGACGGCCATCGCAGAGGGAGGCGGCTAGCGAACGCCGGACGGTGCAGGCTGGCTCGCCTGGAGGGTGTGCAGATGCTCGATAGCGCGCGCGAGCTGTGGGTCGGTGCTCGCGTCGTCGACCCCGGGGGTGAAGACGACCTCAATGTCGGGCGTAATGCCGACTTCGTCGATCTGGACACCGGCAGGCGTCAGCCAGCGGGCAATCGTGACGAAGAGGGCGCCGCCGTCGCTCAGGTCGCGGGCGATGTTGACGGTGCCCTTGCCGAAGCTCTTCTCACCGACGATAGTCGCTCGACCGTTGTCCTTCAGCGCGGCGGCCAGCACCTCGGCGCCGCTCGCGCTGTACTGGTTCATCAGGATCACGATGGGAATGTCCGTCGCCGCTCCACCCTCGCGGGCGCTGAACACCTGCTCGCTGCCGTCACGGTGCTGTTCGATCAGGATCGTGCCGCTGTCCAGGAAGAGGTCGGCGCTGTCCACAGTCTCGCGGAGCAGGCCGCCGGGGTTGTTGCGCAGGTCCAGCACCAGACCCTGCTTGCTGCTCGCCACGGCCTCGTTCAGAGCGGCCTCCAGCTCCTGGGGCGTCAGCGCTGAGAACTCGGAGATGTGGATGTAGGCGAGGTCGGTCGCCTCGCTGCCGTCGGTGTTGCGCAGGGCGCCGCCGGGCGGCGCGGTCGTGACGCTCTCAACCTTGATCTCGTCGCGGGTGATCGTAACGTCCTCGGCTGTCCCGTCCGGGTGACGCAGCGAGAGCGTAACCTGCGTGCCCTTCTCGCCGCGGATCTTGAGGACAGCCTGGTCGACCGTCCAGCCTTGCGTCGACTCGCCGTTCACGGACACGATCACGTCGCCCGACTGAATGCCCGCTGCCTCCGCCGGGCTGTTCTTGATCGGCGCCACGATGACGATGTCGCTGCCTTGCTGCGAGACCGTTGCGCCGATGCCGTCGAAGCTCCCCGTCGGTCCGACCGAGACCTGGTAAGAGGATGGGTCGACGTAGAACGTGCCGGTGTCGTCCAGCGTGTCCAGCAGCCCGCTGACCGCCGCCTCGTACAACGCCTGGTCGTCCAGGTTCTCGCGGCTGACGTAATCGCGCTTCAGGATCTCGATGATCTGCTCGAGCGTTTCGAAGTTGACTTCGTCACTGCCTGAGCCGGCGGCTTCTTGCGGGTCGTCCTGCCCTTGCGCCGTCACGCTGCCATCGTTGCCGTTGGCGACGTAACCGAGCGTGAAGACGAGGGCGAGGAGCAGGGCTCCGAGGAGCGCCGCGAGGGACCAGGTGGCGGTTCGATGCATGGGTAAGTGGCTCCTTATGTTAGCCAGCGCCTGGGCCAGCGCTATTCAGTCTACCACGCTCAGCTTTGCGCGGACAACGCCGCAGGCGAGGCCCGAACGAATGCCCCGCCCCTTCCTACAAAGAGAAAAGGGCGGGGCGAGGCCGTGCGTTACGCTCGTCTATTTCGCGCCGGCTGGCGCGATCACCTGGCCCTGCGCGATGAGGCGCCCGTCCTTGGCGGCGTAAAGGCGGTCATCGGCGAGCTGGAGCAGCTCCGTCACCGTGCGCGCCTCGTCCGGGCAGGCGGCGATGCCGAAGGACGCGCTCAGCGGCACGCCGGTGCCGAGGAGTCCGACGTACGTGCGGCTGGTCGAGATCGCCTTCGCCAGCTTGCGGGCCGTGACCTCTGCCTGCTCGCGAGGCGTGTCCGGCAGGAGGATGGCGAACTCGTCTCCGCCGTAGCGGGCGGCGATGTCGGCGCCGCGGACCTGGTTGCTGATCACCTGGCCGATGAAAGCGAGCAGCTTGTCGCCGACCAGGTGGCCGTATGTGTCGTTCACGTCCTTGAAGTGGTCCAGGTCCATCAGGATCACGGAGATCGGCCGGCCATAGCGGTTCGCCCGCTCCACCTCGTGACCGAGCTGCTCGTGGAAGTAGCGGTGGTTGTACAGGTCGGTCAGCGAGTCGCGGTAGGCCAGGCTGCGCAATCGCTGGCTCAGCTCCTCGAGATGCGTCGAGTACGCGCGCTCGATGCGCATGCCGCGCCAGCGCACGTACGACGCAAGGAGCACGCCGACGACGCCGGTGAGCAGGATGCCTGCCACCTCAACGATCTGCTGGGTCTCCGGCCCAACGAGGCGCGCGCCGCCGAGCGACCAGCCCACAATGGCGTACAGGAGTGGCACCATCAACCAGAGGACGCGGCTGGGGTTGCCATGCTTCGGCGTGCGGAGCACCGGCGGCGCGCTGTTCAGCGCCGGCGGTTCCGAGTCCGGAGCGGAGATGCGGGACTGGGAGATGGCTGGTGCGGCCATGTCGAGCTACCGATCTAGTCCTCTCGCAAGGACGTGCCTTCGGTAGCGCGGCTGCCGTAGTCCGCCTCCGGCGGACGGTAGGCCCGGTGCGCTTTGCGCCCCCACCTTTCGGCGGGTTTGCCCTTTTCGAGCACGCTATTCGATTCGTTCGTTCCAGTAGATGAATCGACACAATCCGCCGGATCTGTTGGCCTTGGGGGAGAGATCGTCGATGGTCTTTGGTGCGACCGGCGTGCATCCGGGGCTAGAGCAGGCCTTCGCCTTTCATCTGGCGCAGCGTGCGCCGGAACGCCTCGATCGTATGCGCGACGTCGCCTTCCTCGTGCGCGACCGACAGCATGCCGCCCGTGTCCATCAGGTCGACGCCCTCGTTGATCATGCCGCGTCGCAGGCCCGCGACGACCTCCGCCGACATGCGGGGCATCTGGTCGCCGGGCCGGCCCTGCCAGTCCCACGCGAAGCCGTCGGGTGGCGGGGCGCACTCGGCCCCGACGACCAGGTGGAACATCGAGGCGTGGCCGTAGGCGCAGCCCGGTACGCCCTCGCTCGCGAACGCCTCGTTCAGGCCGCGCACGAGCGTCCGGCAGAGGGCGCCGGCGTGGCGGTGCGGCTCGCCGGTGGCGACGACGCCCAGCGCGGCGCCGGCGGCGGCGGCCGACAGCGGGTTCGCGTTGAAGGTGCCCGGATGCGGGACACGATGGCTGAAGTCGCTCCGCCCGCTGTCGCGAAACTCGATGAGCGACACGACATCCTCGCGTCCGGCCACGGCGCCGCCTGGCAGCCCGCCCGCGAGCACCTTCGCCAGCGTGGTCATGTCGGGCATGACGCCCGTCGCCGCCTGGACGCCGCCCGGCGCGACGCGGAAGCCCGTCACGACCTCATCGAAGATCAGGATCGCGCCCGCCTTCGACGTCTCTTCGCGCAGCAGCGGCAGCACGTCGAGGTCGAGCGGGACGGTGCCCCAGCCCGCGCCCGTCGGCTCGATGATCACGGCGGCGACATCTTCCTCGGCCAGCGTTGCGCGCAGCGCCTGGGCGTCGTGCTGCGGGATGACGACGACGTTGCCCAGCGTCGCGTCCGGCACACCCAGCGCGTGTGGGTGCGGGCCTTCGCGGTCGGTCACGCCGACGACATTGTCGTTCCAGCCGTGGAAGTGGTAGCGAAAGCGCACCAGCGTGTCGCGACCCGTGAACGCGCGCGCGAGCCGGACCGCCATCATCGTCGCCTCCGTCCCGGAGCTGGTGAAGCGCACCTTCCGCGCGGACGGAATGAGCGCCTGGACGCGCTCCGCCCACGCGATCTCCAGCTCGTGCGACGCGCCGTAATGCGTGCCGCGCTCGATCTGACGCGCGACCGCCTCCCGCACGTCGGGGTAGTTGTGGCCGAGTAGCAGCGCGCCGTGGCCCATCACGTAGTCGATGAGCTCGTTGCCGTCGACGTCCCACTTGCGCGAGCCCTGCGCGCGCTCGACGTAGAGCGGGAAGGGCGCGAAGTGGCGGATGTCGTGCGTGACGCCGTCCGGGAAGAGCGTCGACGCCCGCATGTGCAAGCGCAGTGACGTTGGGTGCAGCGCCTCGAACCGCTGGAGGATCGTCGTCACGGTAAGACCCCTCGTCCGGCGACCGGCGGCAGGTCGAGCATCGTGATCAGCCCCGGCGCGTGCGCGATGACGCGCGGTACGGCGTTCACGATGATCGCGCCCGTGGCGCTGTCGCCCTGCACACCGCCCTCGATTGTCATCCGCACAGGCGGCGTGCCCTCGATCTCGATCTCGTCGCGCGGGCGCTCCGTCGCCGTAGACATCTCGACGAGCGCCTCGATGACGGTGCGCCCGCCGAGCGTGCCCCGTGCGACCTGGCGAATGCCGAGCGCGCGGCCCTCGCCCATGACCGGCTCGATCGTCTCGTCGAGCGAGTCCAGCCGCCAGCCGAGGCCCTCCGCGAGCAGCCAGCACGACTCCTTCAGCCCGACGTGGCCGAAGCGCCCGCTCGCGACGCGCTCCGCGAACTCTTCCGGCGCCAGGCCGACGCCCACCTTGCGTTGGAGCTGGTCGCGTCGTTTCGACACGTCGACGATCCGCGCGAGCCGTACGCGTTCGACACGCTGGCAGGCGCCGCTGAGCACGACGGCCAGCGTGTCCATCAGGAAGCCGGGGTTGATGCCGGTACCCAGCAGCGTCGCGCCGCCGGCCTTCGCCTCGGCGTCGAGCTGCTTCGCCAGCTCGGGGTGGCGCCGCCATGGGAACGAAAGCTCCTCACAGGTCGAAACGACGTTGCCTCCGGCGCGCGCGCACGCGATGAGCTGCGGCAGCACGTCCGGTAGGTAAGACCCGGTGGCGTGGAGAACGATCTCCGGTCGCACGGACGCAAGCGCCGCCTCGGCGTCCGGGTCTATCGCCGGGTTCGGCGCGCCGGGCGGCGGCTCGACGCCGAGCACGTCGTAGAGCGGGCGCCCGGCCTTGTCCGGCGCGCTGTCGACCGCGCCTGCCAGCTCGATGTCGTCGCGCTGCGCGGCGACCCGCCCGATGCCAGCGCCGATCGCGCCCAGCCCGAAGAGCAGCGCCCGCACGCGCGCCGTCATCCCACGTCTTCCCGGATGATCGAGGCCAGCAGGTCCTGCGCGTCGTCTTTCATCTTGCCCTCGGGCTCCAGCTCCAGGCAGCGCCGCAGCGACGCCTCGGCCTGGCGATAGAGCTCGTCCGCGTCGAGGCCCGGCTGCGGGCGCCGTGCGACCGCATGCGCGACGAACTCGCAGCACCAGCCCAGCGTGTAGTGGACCGACGGGTCGTCGGGAGCCGCCTCGCGCGCCCGCTCCAGCTCGGCGAGGCCCTCGGCAAAGCGCCCCTTCCGCTGCACCAGCGTTGAGCCGATGTAGCCGTGCGCGTCGGCGTAGCCCGGCGCCAGCTCCAGCGCCGCGCGCGCCTCAGCAAGGGCTTCCTCGATGTCGCCCCGCTCGTGCAGGCCGAGCGCCGCCCGCAGCCGGTCTCGCGCCGCCTGCGGGATCGACGCGTCGGTCGCCAACGCGGCCCTCACTCGCGGCACGCCGAGAGATGGCGAGGCCTTCGAGCTTCCAGCGTCCAGCCTCCAGCGTCCAAGCTACGGCAGCCCTTCCACGATCTTCATCATGTCGCCGCGGTCGAACGCGCGAAACGTCTGCGTGCGCACGTTCCCCTGCCCGGCGATGGCGAGCGAGATGCGCGCGATCGTTTCGTCGTCCGGCGCATCGGCGATCACCACGTAGTCGTACTGGCCCATTACGAGGAACACCTCGCGCAGCGTCGCCCCCATCGAGGCGAACGTCTGCTCCGCGTTGTTGAGCCTGCGCGACAGGTCCTTCATGTTGCGCACGCCCTGGTCCGTCAGGTTGCTCAAAGCGATGTACGTCGGCATCGTAACCCTCCCGATCTGGATGCTGGAGGCTCGAAGCTCGAACGGGAGTCCACCAAAACGCGAACGGCTTCCCGCTTCCCGGCTCCCGTTTCTCGCTTCCCGTCCGCCCCATCATACGCCCAGCCCGCGCCCCCCTGCCACCCACCCGCGCGGGGCTCCAGCTTCGCGCCGCTCCTGCCGAGAATAGAGTGATAGACCAAAGGTAAGAGGTGCTCGTGTGCGGCGCGTAATCGCAGCCAAAGCCATCGCCGTCCTCCTGACCGCCGTCACCGCCGGCGACCTCGCTCGCGTCGCCGCCCGCTTCGGCGCGAACGGCGATCCCGGCATCGACCCGCTGTCGGTGCCGCCCGCCGCGCCCGCCTACCACACCGCGTTCGACCGCTCGCCGCCTGCGCCGGGAGCGGACCTCTGGGACGCCGCACCGCCCGACGGCTCCATCGCCGCCAGCGACCTCGCGACGGTCGTCGCCCAGTTCGGGCATAGCTGCGCCTGACCGCCGCCGGTCCGCTCACTGCTTGACACCCTCCAGCCGCGACCGCGATACTGGCGCATCCGCGAAGGAGGGGGGCCCAGTCGTGCGCAGGATGTGCCCGATCCTGTTCCTGGCGCTCGGAAGCGCGCTGCTCTCGCCCGGCGACGCGACGGCCGCGGCTGCGCACAGTATCCAGGCGCCCCACCAGTCGGGTGACGTGGGCTTCTTCACGTCGCTGGTGCTGGACGCTGCGGGCAACCCGGTGGTGAGCTACAGCGATCACACGAACAACTACCTGCAGCTACTCCACTGCAACGACCCGAACTGCGCGGGCGGCGATGACAGCACCCAGTCGCCGGACACGGCGAGCGGCGTCGGAGATTACACGTCCCTGACGCTCGATAGCGTTGGTAATCCCGTCGCAAGCTACTACGATGACACCAACGACAACCTGAAGCTGCTGCACTGCAACGATCCGAACTGCGCGGGAGCGGGCGACAGCATCCAGTCCCCCGACACGGCCGGTGCGGTCGGCCCATACACCTCGCTGGTGCTGGACGCAGCCGGCAACCCGGTGGTGAGCTACTCCGGTAATGGCGACCTGAAGGTCCTGCACTGCAACGACCCGTACTGCGTCGGCGCCAACGAGAGCATTCAGTCGCCTGATACGACGGACAACATATGGGATACCTCGCTGGTGCTGGACGCCGCGGGCAACCCCGTCGTCAGCTACTACACTCCCACCACGGGCGATCTGAAGCTGCTTCACTGCAACGACCCCAACTGCGCGGGCGGGAACGACAGCATTCAGTCGCCCGACACCGGCGGCGATGTTGGCCAGTTCCCCTCGCTTGCGCTCGACGCGGCGGGGAATCCTGTCGTGAGCTTCAGCGATTCATTCGGCGACAACGAATTGAAGGTCATCCACTGCAACGACCCGAACTGCGCGGGCGGGAACGAGAGCATCGTGCAAGTCGACATCGCTGGTGACGTCGGCTCGTACACCTCGCTCGTGCTGGACGCGTCCGGTAACCCGGTCGTGAGCTACTGGGACGAGACGAACGGTGACCTGAAGCTGTTGCACTGCAACGACCAAAACTGTGCGGGCGGGAACGAGAGCACACAATCGCCCGACACGAACAACAGCGGCTTGTACACCTCGCTCACCCTTGACGCGTCCGGCAACCCTGTCGTGAGCTACCTCTCTAGCACCAACACCGACCTGAAGGTGCTCCACTGCGCCAACCAGAACTGCTCAAACGACAGCGACTCAGACGGCGCACCTGACAACGCTGACCTGAACGACGACAACGACGCCTGCACGGACGAGCAGGAGTCGGCCGGTAGCGCGGCCCAGGGAGGACAGCGCAACCCAAAGAACTTCTGGGACTTCTTCGACACGCCGGACGCCGCCAACGTTCGCGATCGTGTCGTGACGGCGGGCGACATCGCCCGCGTCGTCGCCCGCTTCGGCTCGACCGGCGATCCGGCCATCGACCCGCTCTCCGCGCCGTCCGCCGCGCCCGCCTACCACACCGCCTTCGACCGCTCGCCGGCCCCGCCCAGCGGCGACATCTGGGATGTCGGCCCGCCCAATGGCTCCATCACCGCGAGCGACCTCGCCGCGGTCGTCGCCCAGTTCGGCCATAGCTGCGCGTAGGCTCGCGCGCGATCCGCACGCTGGCTGCCCGTATCCACACGTTGAGTATGCTGCCGACTTCAGTCGGCGGTGTCATATACAACTCCCCCGTCAACCTTCAGTCTCCAGCCTTCAACTTTGACAAGCCTCATTCGCGAGCCCGAGGACTCGGCTCATCGCGCTCAGTCTGTGTTTCATCGGTGCCCATCTGTGGCTAGCTCTCGGTCGTTTGACGGGCCGCCCTCGACTGCGTATACTGATGAGTGAACCATGAAACGCATCTCCCGCTAAGCGAGCCGCCCGGCTCGCTTTTGTGATCGATTGTGGAAGACGGCCACCAGAAGGCAACGCTCCCCAACGGCCTGCGCGTCCTTACCGCGCCCATGCCCTCGACGCACTCCGTGTCGCTGAGCATCTACGTGGGCGCGGGGTCGCGCTACGAGACCGACGCGCAGGCGGGCCTCTCGCACTTCGTCGAGCACCTCTGCTTCAAAGGCACCGAACGCCGCCCGACGCCGCGCGAGGTCTCGGAGGTGATCGACAGCGTTGGCGGGATCATCAACGCCGCGACCGATCGCGAGCTCACGGTCTACTACTGCAAAGTGCCGCGCCAGCACTACGAGCTGGCGCTGGACGTGCTCACCGATCTGGTGCGCAACCCCCTCTTCGCTCTCGACGAGATGGAGAAGGAGCGCCAGGTGATCCTCGAGGAGCTGGCCATGATCGCCGACTCGCCGCCGCAGCAGGTCGACGTACTGCTGGACGAGACGGTCTGGCCGGACCAGCCGCTCGGCCGCGACGTCGCCGGCAGCGAAGCCAGCGTCCGCGCCCTCACCCGTGAGATGGCGTTCGATTATCTGCGACAGCAGTACGTGCCGGGCAACGTCGTCGTCAGCATCGCGGGCGCGATCGGCCACGGCGAGGCCGTCGAGAGCGTCGATGGCGTGATGGGCGACTGGGCCACCGGCGAGCCGGCGCCGTGGTTCCCCGCCCTGGACGGCCAGGTCGCCCCTCGCGTCGCTGTGAAGTACAAGGCGACCCAACAGGCGCACATGTCGCTCGCCGTGCGCGGCCTGCCGCTGCAGCACCCCGACCGCTACGCGCTGAACATGCTCAGCGCTGTTCTCGGCGAAGGCATGAGCAGCCGCCTGGTGCAGGAGCTGCGCGAACGGCGCAGCCTCTGCTATGACGTGCACAGCTACGTCAGCTATTTCCAGGACACGGGCGCCTTCGCCGTCTACACCGGCGTCGACCCCGGCCGCGTCGACGAAGCGCTCAGCGCCCTCCTGGCCGAGCTCGCTCGCGTGCGAGACGAAGGCGTGACCGGCGACGAGCTGTCGAGGGCGCGTGAGCTGGTGAAGGGGCGGCTGCTGTTGCGCATGGAGGACAGCCGCGCCGTCTCCGACTGGCTCGGCGGCCAGGAGCTGCTCGCAGGCAAGGTGCGCACCGTCGAAGAGGTGATCGCCCAGATCGACGCCGTCAGCGAGGACGACGTCAGGCGCATCGGGCGCCGCCTCCTCATTACCGAGCAGCTCAACCTCGCCGTTGTCGGCCCGTTCCGCAGCGAACGCCGCTTCCTCTCCCTCCTCAAGTTCTAGCATCGCCCCTTCGTTTCCCCGTCCTGCTCGAGTTAGAAGCCCATCCGGTCCACCTCATGCTCGATCGGGCCCGAGGACGCTGGAGTGCCGGGGGCGCAGCGCCCCTGCCGGGGTCTGGAGGAGCGATGCCCGATGGAACATGCGGGATTCATCCCGCACGCGACAATCCCGGCTCGCATCCAACCTGCGCCACCACGCCCTTCGCGCTCTCCTCGCCGTCCCTTATCTTGGTGATCGACAACGCGGTCTGGGCCTGCCCGCGCCGCGCCGCGGGTGCCAGATTCGAGCGACAGCGGCGTTCTGAGCTGCGTCGCCCGAAAAAGGCGATTCTGCAAAACGTAATGACACGAAACGCGCGAGGTTCGTGAGACGAGGCAGTCCGGCTGGCCTGCGTCGTGGTGCGTGACGTATTATCAGGGCGTTCCCCGCGAAGTGTATTTCGTCGTAGAGAGGAGTGCGTCATGACCGCCGTCGATGAGCGAGAGTCCGCCCTGGCCGGCCCGGAGCGTCCTGGAGGCCAGGGGCTCGACGCCAACCAGGAGGAGTCGGGCAACAAGGCGATCTACCTGCTCCTCAGCGACCCCGTCGTCGGCCCGCAGACCGATTTCGTCGCGACGTGTCGCGACGGCGCCTACGAAGTCTGGGCGCAGCGGGGCATGGTGCGCTTCCAGCGGTCGCGCGGTTCGAACGGCGCCTACCAGTACGACGTGATCGAGACGGTCGGGCAGAACCCGGTCGAGAACCAGGATCCTCACGCCGTATCCACAGTCGAAGAGGAGCTCGAGGCGGCGCGACGCTCCGGCTACCCGACCGACGACGCCAACCAGGCGTACATCGAGCCGGAGCACCTCAGCTATCCGCATGCCTACGAGCGCATCGCCCAGCTCTTCGACAGCCCGAACGCGCCCGACCTCGTCATGAACCCGAAGTGCTACGCCTTCGGCCGCCAGCCCGGGCAGCACGGCGCCCTCGACGTCGTTCAGTCGCGGGCGCCGCTGATCTTCTCCGGCCCGGGCGTCCGTCCCGGCGTCAGCGAGGCCGCCGCGCGCCATATCGATATCGCTCCGACCGTCGCCCGCGTCATGGGCTTTCCGCGCATCGGTGGCCACGACGCCACCGGCCGCCCGTCGTCCGACGTGTACCTGCGACGCCAGGACGGTCGCCCGCTGGACGAGATCCTCGACCTCGACGAACAGGGCGAGCTGCGTACGCGGCCCGAGCGCGTCTATATCCTTCACCTCGACGGCCTCAGTCATAGCGAGCTCTTCTGGCGGCTCAAGGACGAGCCGGCCTCGCTGCCGAACCTCCGCCGGCTAATCGATCGCGGACACCGCTTCCGCTACGGCAGCATCACGAACTTCCCCAGCATTACCTGGCCTAGCCACAACGCCATCGGCACCGGCGCCTGGGGCGGCCACCACGACATCGTCAACCCCACCTACTACCTTCGCGAGACCCGCGAAGTCGTCACGCCGCAGGGCCAGCAGTTCGACACCGCGAAGTTCCTCGGCGCCGGGGTCGAGACGCTCTACGAGGCCTTCCATCGTGTGTACGGGCCCTGGCAGGGACAGGAGGGCGCCTTTACCGCCTGCATCCACGAGCCCTGCACGCGCGGCGCCGACCACGCCACGCTCGAGCGGCGCGTTGTCGGCGACCGTGACCGTCTCCGCGAGCTGACCCGGGAAGCAGCCGAAGACACCGACCCGCGCTGGGACACGCAGCACACCCAGAACGAGGCGATCGTCGACACCCGGGGCATCGCCCAGGCGCTCCTGCTCTTCTCGGACGACAGCCACCCGCCGCCCGTCTTCACCTTCCACGAGTTCGTCCTCACCGACGGCACCGCGCACGACTTCGGCCCGCACAGCGAAGGCCACAGAAGGGCGCAGGACGAGACCGACCGGCGTATCGGCCGGCTGCTGGGCGCGTTGCAAGACCGCGGCTACTTCGAGTCGACGCTGTTCATCATCGTCGCCGACCACGGCATGGCGCCCACGCGCACCGATCTCGCCGCGAACCAGGTCGATCTGCTGCCGCAGGAGGGCATGAAGGCTGTCGTGCCCGCGCCGCTCATCTACCTGCTCGACATGGCAATCGAGATCGAGCACGCCCGCGACGGCCGCACCGCGACTCTGACCGTCCTGGCGAACGATCCGGACACGACAGGCGAGCAGCCTTCGGTCGCCGGCGCGGAGATCACCGTCAGCGGCCATGGCGGCCAGGTGCTTGCGCGCGCCCAGAGCGACGACTTCGGCGTCGCTGGAGTGCCGCTGCCGGCCGAAGTCCCCGCGCATGACGTTGTCGTCACCGTGCACCACGACGACTACAACCCGCGTCACCTTCGCCTCGACGGTTCCAGCGTTGCGCTCGACTTGCGCGGGCTCCTCTACCCGAATTCGTAAACCTCACGCCTCCGCGCCGCATCACCCGGGCGGGGGTCGTCCGAAGGCGGTAAAGATCGTCTCCCCGTAGGTCGATACTGGTAGGGTGAGCCCTCACCGGGTTTGCCGAACGTAGAGAAACTCCGAAAAAGGCAAACCCGGCGAAAGCCGGGGACGCAAAGCTGCGGGTCTACCGTCCCGACGCCCGTCGGGGCCAGGATGGCCGGGCTACCGGAGGAGCATGAGCGGTCACGCCTCGCGTCGCGGCCCCCTGACGCACGGCTCTCGCCGCCGATTCCCGGCGGTCGGCCCTCGCTTCGCCCAGCTCCTGGATCCTGTCCTTAGGCCCGCCTCGAGAGGAGGAGTCCCACGTATGCGCTGGCAATACCTGGCTCTCATAGCACTCGTGGCCGCGCTCGCCGCCTGGTCGTCGCGGGCCGCGACGACCGAGGCTGTGCAAGCGAACGGGGCGGTAGCCGTCGACTGCGACGCGGCGGCGGCCGGCGTCCAGAACACCTGCAGCTACGCGAACGGGTCGACCTTCAATGTCCAGGTGCACGTTACCAAGGCCCCCACAAGCGGCTACTTCGCCTACCAGACCAAGGTGCGCTGGAGCGACCCGCTGATCGAATACGTGCCCGCGAGCATCTCGACCGAGAACAAGTGGCCGCACTGCACCTTCCCGGCGCGCCACGATAACCAGCCCGGCGATCCCTCGGTGCTGCACGGCTGCGTCCCTTCGCCGATGCCCAGCGTCGGCTTCACCACGACAGGCGCTGTGGTCCAGCTCCAGCTTCGCTGCCAGCAGCAGGGTTTGACGGCGCTCACGCTCGTCCCGCGAGCGGGCGACGCGCAACTGGGCACGCATCTGCTCGATCAGGTCGGCCAGCCGTTCGATCCCGTCCTGGCAAATGCGACGGTGAACTGTGGTTCAGTGCAGCCATATGGCGTGGGCTGGGGCTCGCACAACACCCCTGGCATGGTGGGCGCAAACAGCGTCGTGCCCGTGCTCGTGACGTTTACGAACGCGGGATCGCTGACGTGGCCGGCGGCGGGCGACGGCGCGGTGCAGCTCTCGTATCACTGGTCCAGCGGTGCCTGTCCGTGGGGGACGACGGTGGTCTGGAACGGCCTGCGAGTATCGCTCCCGGCCGACGTGGCTAGCGGAGAGACCGTGAGCGCGCAGCCAATAGGAGTCCAGGTGCCGAGCGCGCCCGGCCAGTACTGCCTGGTCTACGACCTCGTGCAGGGAGCGTCGACGTGGTTCAGCCAGCAAGGTGCGGCGGCGCTGCGTGTGCCGGTGACGGTACAGGGACCGAAGGTGTCCTGGGGGAGCCACACTACGCCAGGCACGGTTACCTCGAATAGCCTCGTGCCTGTCAACGTGACGTTCACGAACACTGGCCTGGGTACGTGGCTGGCCACGGGAAGCGGCGCCGTGAAACTCTCCTACCACTGGTCCAGCGGCGCGTGTCCTTGGGGGACAACCGCTGTTTGGAACGGAAGGCGCGTGTCCTTGCCCGAAGACGTCTCGAACGGTGAGACCGTGAACGGGCTGCCCATTTCGGTACAGGTGCCAAGCGCGCCCGGCCAATACTGTCTGGTGTACGATCTGGTGCAGGGAGCGTCGACCTGGTTCAGCCAGCAAGGCGCGGCCGCGTTGCGTGTGCCCGTGACCGTGCAGGAACCGCCCTACGCCGTCTCCTGGGGATCGCACACTACTCCGGGCGCAATGACGGCGAGCAGCCAGGTGCCCGTGACCGTGACGTTCACGAACACTGGGTCGCTGGTGTGGCCGGCCGCCGGCGGCAGCGCCGTTCAGCTCTCGTACCATTGGTCCAGCGGCGCCTGCCCGTGGGGAACGACACTGGTGTGGAACGGGCCGCGTGCGGCGCTGACCGACAACGTGACGAACGGTGAGACCGTGAGCGCGCTGCCTATCCAGGTGCAGGCGCCCAGCGCCCCGGGCCAATACTGCCTGGTCTACGACCTTGTCCAGGGGCCGTCAACCTGGTTTAGTCAGCAGGCAGCGGCGGTGTTGCGGATACCGGTGACCGTCAACTAGCCCAGTAGAGGTCCTCGACGTCGCCGGGGCGGGGCGCCCGGC
>JBBEBM010000020.1:0-5977 GCA_040882355.1 Dehalococcoidia bacterium
GCGCTGTATCCCAGACGTTAACTTGACACCAGTCGTGTTGGTGGGTTACATGAATGACATTCAGCTATGCCTGCCACCACCCCTCCGATCACCAGCGAAGAACGGCGCAAACGCCAGAAATCGGCCCGCCGCGAGGCGATCCTGAGCGCCGCTCGCAAGGTGTTCGCCCGGAAGGGCTTCGATGGCACCACTATCGCCGACGTAGCCCGCGAGGCGGGCGTGGCTTCGGGAACCGTCTATCTCTACTACCCCTCGAAGCTCGATATCTTCGCCGCCCTCAACGCGCTTCTCTTCACCGTCATCAACCATGCGTTGCAGGAGGCGCCCGCGCCGCCTGACCTTCACGGCGGCACTCGCGCCCGCATCCACGGTGTCTTCGACGCGTGTAGCGAGCACCGCGACCTCCTCCGTCTCGTCTTTCTCAACCCGGATCCGCGCACAGAGGTTGCCCGCAGCATGCGCAAGGCGGACGAAGAACGCCTCCGGCCGCTTGCCGAGCTGCTGGGGACAGGCATGGAAGCGGGCGTCGTCCGCGAGGGCGACCCCATGCTCCTGGCGCGGATGATCACCGGTCTGGTGACGTACGCCTTACACCTCTGCTTCGTCCAGTCGGATGGCCGCGACGTGGAGGCTTACGAAGAAACCGTTACGCAGATGGTGATCGGCGGACTCACGCCGTAGTAGCGTGCTGAGCGAAGTCGTTCCGGGCGCCTCGCGAGGCGCCCGGAGTCGTACGTGGGACAGCAACCTACTCGTAGCGGAGCGCCTCGGCAATCGGGACGCTGGCTGCCTGGCGGGACGGGACAAGCGTCATCAGCAGCGTGGCGGCCAGCGCGAAGACCCCAATCGTGGCGATCTGTGCCCAGGGGATGATCACCGCGGTGATGCCGCTCGTTTCGAACTCCTCGCTGGTAAGCAGGAACGTCGCGAGCAGCACGGCCAGTCCAATGCCGGCCGCGACGCCAAGCAACGAGATAAACAGCGACTCGATGGCGAAGCTGATCGCGACCGCTCCGCGAGTGAAGCCGACCGCCCGCAGCATGCCGATCTGCTGCCTGCGCTCGACCACGGAGCGGAAGGCAACGACACCCACCGCCGCAATCCCGACGAAGAGTCCGAGCCCTGCGAAGGCCTGCATCAAGTAGAAGAAGCTGTTGAATAAGGCTGAGTCCTCTTCCCTGTCCTTCTTGAGCGAGCTCGCCTGTGCGCCGCTCGTAAGCAACGCCGACTCGATGTCCGCTGCCACGGCTTCTGCCTGATCCGGGTCCGCCAGGCTCACATAGTAGTTGCTGGACTCTGCCTCGCCGAACACCCTGTTGACCATGTCCAGGCTCGTGATCAGCCCGAAGAAGCTGGAGGACGGATCGCCGCCGCCGCTCGCGCCGGTGTTGAGGATGCCGATTACCTGCACCGGCTCCGTGTTGCCGCTGGCGCTATCGCGTACCTCGAGCGTGATCGAGTCGAACGTCGTCACGTCAGGTTCGAGCCCCTTCATTCGGAAAAAGTCGCCAGCGCCGAAGTCGAAGAAGTCGCCGCCGAGGGACAGGACATCGATGACGGCGAGGCTCGGCTGCTTCGCGATCGCCTGCCAGACCTCGCCGTCGTTGGCGTAGCCTTCGGCGCGCGCCTGGAGCGGTAGCGTAGTGTGGTCGAGGAAGGGTTCGTTCGCCCCCTTCACCATATAGACCCTGAACTCCTCGTCGTCAGTGCAGTCCACTTCATCCGGTTGGCACAGCTCCGCGCCGAAGAGCGTCGCTATGCCGATGGACCCGATGGCATCGAAGTCGCTCGTGTCGGCTGGCTCCTCACTGGTCTCCAGCGCCTCCTCAAGCCCTCCGGCGAGCGGATTGTTGGAGTTCTCGCGCACCTCGACCTCCCAGCCGCCGAAATTCTCATCGTTCAGGAAGACCTGGTCAAAGTTCGTGTTCATCATCGACATCATGGTGAGCGCAAACACCACGAGCGCGATCATCGCCAGCGTCATGCCGGTGCGGAACTTGCTCGCCAGCGGGTACGCCACGGCCATGCGAAACGCCGGCAGCAGGCGGCCCAGGCGGTTGCCGGCCAGGCTGACCACGGCCAGCAGTAGGTCGGCGTTGTAGACCAGCACGTAGCTGGCGGCGGCGACCATCATGATCCCGCTGAGCACAAAGAGCTCGGGGCCACCGTTGAGGTGCGTGAGCCCTGGCACGCGTCCACCCGCCGCGGCCGCCCAGAAGATCAGCAGAAAGATGCCGATCGCAGTAAACGACAGCCGCTCCGGCAGGCGCGCCTGTCGCGAAAGCATGCCGGCCGCGAAGCAACCGATGCCCAGTCCCAGGCCGAACAGAAAGGCGCTGCTGGCCGGAAATGCTACCCAGATGAAAAAAGCGGCTACCGGGATCAGCAGCAGCGCCACGATCAGTCCGCGACCGCTCGGGCGCGCCGTGGGCTCCGGGATATCGCGAATCGCCCGCACGATATTGAGCCGGCTCACGCGCCACGAGGAGAAGCTGACGGTGAGAAACGTCAGCACGACTCCTAAGGAGTACGAGATGATGAGGCTGCGCGCCGAGACGTACGGTTCGATGCTGAAGCCGGCGTCGGTGCCTGCAAACACCTGCGCCAGGACTCCGACGAGGGCGAACGCGACCGCCACTCCCAGCGCGACGCCCACAAGCGCCGAAATGAGGTTGTAACCCATGCCCTCCGATAGGAAACTCTCCACCAGGTGCCAGCGCTTCGTGCCCAGCGCCCGCGCCATGCCCAGTTCCGACTTCCGTTCAGCGGCGAGCATGACGAAGATCATAACGATGAGCAGGATGCCGGCGGCGATCGAGAACATGCCGAAGATGAGGAAGAACGTCATCATCGCATTGCCCGCAAGCTCGGCCTGGTCCAGGCTCTCCGCCTTGGTCACGGTGATTCCGAGTTGAAGGTTGTCCTGCTCGACGATCTCCTCGATCCGCGCTTCGACATCGTCGGTCCGGGAGACGCCCGTGCGGGTGTCTCCCGTGTTGGAGATGAGGATGATATCGATCTCGTCCGGCCTGCTGAACATTTGGCGGACTGTAGCGAGGCCTGCGACCATGCCCTCGTTGTCGTCGCCACCAAAGGAGCCGCTGATGCCCCGGTCCTGCACGATAGCGGAAACCTCGATCGGATAAGGTTGGTTCTCATAGCGGACCGTGAGGATGCTCCCGGTGACGGTATTCAGTTCGTCGGCGAGACTCTTGTTGATGAAGACTTCGTTTGCGGTGACATTCGTGCCCACGGGCAACCCCATGTCCTCCGCCAGCGCTTCGTCCAGCGTCACGGTCTCCCGCCCTAGCGCGGCCACGTCCAGGAGGTTGCCCTGGTCGTCGGTGAGGTCGGGGAAGCTCTCGAGACGGGTCTCGTCCAGGCCGAGGAAGTTCACGCTCGGGGCGCTCTGTCGTTGCTCCGGGTCGATCACGACGACGTCTTCCGCGATCGCCGGCATCCTCCCATCGATGATGTCCTCGTCGCCCTTCAGCTCCTCATCGAGGGTCTCGAACGCGGAGAGGGGGATGCTCACGTCTGGTGCCGGTGTATCGCCCTGGCTCTCAAACGCCACGAATTCGTCGACGTGGCCAAACAGCCGGTAGATCTCTTTGGTCACGCTGTGGTCGACGGTGTCACCGGTCGCGAACGCTGCTGAGATGATCAGCGTGCTGAGCATGAGGCCAACGATGATCAACACCGTCTGCGCAAGCCGGCGCGGGATGTTTCGCACGCCTATGGCGAACATGATCCGGTGGCGCAAGACGACATACACAACCGTGCAGAGGCTGATGCCCAGCAGGATGAGCATCGCCACAAGGACCGCGTTCATGGAGAGGCCGAAGAGGCTGTCCATTGCTAGCTTCCCTTCAGACGCTCTTCATCGACGATCAACCCGTCCACCATCTGTACGATGCGGTGCGTGCGCGCGGCGACACCGCGGTCGTGGGTGACGATGACGAAGGTCTGGCGGTTCGTTTCATTGAGATCGCACATGAGGTCGATGATCTCCTGGGCGTTCGCGCTGTCCAGGTCGCCCGTCGGCTCGTCGGCCCAGACGATGGCCGGATCGTTTACGAGCGACCTGGCGATGGTGACGCGCTGCCGCTGGCCGCCGGAGAGCTCGCCGGGTCTGTGCGTCGCCCACTCAGCGAGGTGGACGAGCTCAAGCGCCTTGATCGCGCGCTGGCGCCCGGCCTTCGCGCCTACGCCAGACACCAGCAGCGGAAGCTCGACGTTCTCGACGGCCGAGAGCACGGGCAGGAGGTTGTAGAACTGGAAGACGAAGCCCATCCGCTTCGCCCGGTATTCGGAGCGGGCGTTGTCGGACATGGCGTTGATGTCGACGCCCTCGATAAGCACGCGCCCCTCGTCGATGACGTCGAGGCCGCTCAGGCAATTGAGAAGGGTAGTCTTGCCGCAGCCGGACGGGCCCATGATCGCTAGCATCTCCCCGCGTTGCACGCTGAGCGAGACCCCGCGCAGCGCCCGCACCTGCACCTTACCGGTGTCGTATGTCTTGACCAGGTCCGACGCCGCAATGACGGTTTCGTCGACGCTCGGTTGGGCGGTGGGGGGCTGCGGAGTTGTGGTCGTCATGGGACCTCCTTGCGTGAGGCGTCCTTGCAGGCTACCGAACAGCGAAGCGCGAGGTCAAAGCGCCCGACCGAGAGCGACCGTGCGGTAAGAAGCGCATGGTAGAATGCGCGCGAGCCACGGAGGGCGCCATGACCGACGAAGCGACCACGCCGCCGCCAGACGAGCGCGCCAGATCGGAAAAGCCGGAGGCGACGATCAACGCCCAGAGCGCGCTGCGTCTGCTGCTGGTGCTGCTGGCGATATGGACCTTCTTCTCCGGGCTGGCCCTCACCTTCTTTCAGGATGCCGCGGCCGCCACCATCGGGGGTGGGCTGGGCGGTGGCGAGGGATCGGCCGCTCAGCGCCTGCTGGGCGTGCAGTTGCTGGTGCTGGGCCCCGTGTACGGGATGCTTGCCTGGGAGCCGCAGCGTTTCCGCCCGCTCCTCTGGGCGCCGTACGCGGCCCAGGGAGGCATGGTCGCGGTCACGCTCTTCGACATCGCCAGCCGCGACCGCGACTTCTCGGATGGTGTCCTGCCGCTCATCGTCGCGACGTTCTTCTTCGTGATGCTGGTCTACGTGACGTTCGCCAGCCAGCGACAGGAACCAGAGGACGAGGCGGATGTGGTTGCGCCGCCCGAAGGGGGCGAAGGGCCGCCAGAGTCCGCGCCAAGCACGTAAGAGGCCGAGATGCCGACACGCGACGAGTACCTGCAGCAGCCCCCGCCTGAGCGGCTCTCCCGCCTGGCGCGCACGCCGGACGATCTTGCTGCGGCGATCGATGCGCAAGGCGATGCGACCCTATCGCGGCGATCCGCCTTCGACGGCTGGTCGGCCAGGGACGTCATCTGCCATCTGCGCGATGTCGAGGAGCTGAGCATTCTCCGCTTTCACCTCATGCTGGCGTCGGACGACCCGAAGGTCTTCGTCGTTGGCGCCCCGCCGCCCGATGGGGAGCGCTGGGGCATCGGCGGCGACGTGCCCTTCCCGCTCGACCCCGAGCGCTGGGTCGAGGAGCGGCAGTATGACCGCAGCGACGCGGCGCTGGCGCTCGCGGCGTTTCGCCGGCGGCGGGGCGAGGCCCTGGCCTTGCTCGACAGCCTCTCGCCCGGGCAGTGGCAGCGCGGCAGCATCCACCCGGAGCGCGGTCGCATCACCTTCGAGGAGTGGACCGCTGGCATCGCCTCGCACGACGACAATCACCTGGAGCAACTTCGGCGGGCGTTAGCAGCGCAGAGCTAACGAACGGTCACCGCTAGCTATTCGTACTCAGTCGCCCTTTCGCCCACCGCCCCGCTTGTTCCGCTGCCTTCGAGAGCAGCTCGCCTGCCCGTTCGATCGCGTCCTCTGGTGAGGCCAGGTCGGGCGTAAGCGCGACGACGGCGTCGAACTGGCCGGCC
>JBBEBM010000021.1:0-36293 GCA_040882355.1 Dehalococcoidia bacterium
CCTAAACCGTAGGTCGCAGGTTCGAATCCTGCCGGGGGTACCATTCGCGAGTCCGAGCGAGAGTTCCTCGCCCAGCACCGCCAGCGTCCTCGTGCTGTACAATGCGCCAGGCCGCAGGCCAGAGAACGAAGGAGTCGCTATCATGCCCTTCATCAAGCCGACTCGCGAACAGATCGCGCGTCTCGCCGAGAGCAACGACAACGGCCCCGTCATCATGCTCAACCTCCTCAAGTTCGCCAGGACGGCCGACGACGCCAGCGGCAAGACAGGCGCTGAGTCGTACGACACCTACGGCGACAAGATGCGCGAGATCATGGCCGAGCGCGGCATCAAGCTCCTCTGGCGCGGGCGGGCGGACTCCGTCGTCATCGGCGACGACGACGCCGATGACTGGGACATGGCGCTGCTGGTGCAGTACCCGTCGCGCAAGGCCTTTCTGGAGATGGGGTCGAGCAAGGAGTACGAGACGGTCGGCGAACACCGGACGGCGGCGCTCGTCGATTCCCGGCTGATCGCGTGCACCGAACAGTTTCGCGCGAAGGCGTAGTGGAGCGATCCGATGGGGCGCAAGATCCTCTTCATCACGACCGACCAGCAGCGCTACGATGCCCTGGCCTGCAACGGGGGCAAGATCGCCCGCACTCCCGTCGTCGACAGGCTGGCCGCGACAGGCGTGAACTACCGGCGCGCCAACAACCAGAACGTCGTCTGCATGCCCGCGCGATCGAGCATGATCACAGGCCAGTACGTGCGAACGCACGGAGTCTACGCCAACGGGGTCCCCCTGCCAGAGGACGCCCCCAGCGTGGCAGCGTACCTGCACGAACGGGCCGGCTATCGCACGGCGCTGCTGGGCAAGGCGCACTTCCAGCCCGCGTTCGATCTCGCGGGCCGCTGGACCGAAAACCGGCTCGCCCGCGACGGCTCCACGGGGCCCTACCGCGGCTTCGAACACCTGGAGCTGGCCATGCACGGCCCGCAGCGGATGTGGCACTACGGCAAGTGGCTGGAGGACAACCATCCGGGCTACGTCACCGGCTTCTACCAGCTCTTCACGGCGAAAGGCATGAACGATGAGGGCGGCGGCGACACCGGCGCTCCCGAGGTGAAGTTCAACCCGCTCCCGCGCGAGTACTACCACACCGACTGGGTCGCCGACCGCACGATCGCGTACCTTGACTCGCTGGCCGCGGACGAAGACTGGTTCGTCTGGATGAGCTTTCCCGACCCCCACCATCCCTGGGACCCGCCTGAGGCCGAGCTCTCGCGCGTCAACTGGCGCGAGCTCGATCTGCCGGAGGGACACCCTGGCAGCGTCGACAAGTGCGTGGAGATACTGTCGCAGAAGCCCGCGCACTGGCTCGCCTACTACGAGGGACGTTTCCGCAACTACGAGGGCGGCCCGCCGCGCTTCGTGCCGAAGCTGATGACGCACGACCAGGTGCGCGAAGTCCACGCGATGACGCACATCCAGAACGAGCTCATCGACGAAGCCTGCGGCCGGGTGATCGAGCGCGTGGGAGAGCGGGGCTGGGGCGACGACACCGACGTCTTCTTCACCACCGATCACGGTGAGTTGCAGGGAGACTTCGGGCTGCTCTTCAAAGGCCCCTACCACTGCGAGGCGCTCATGCACATCCCGATGATCTGGCGCCCGGCGCCGGCGGCGAACATCGCGCCGGCGGAGGTCTCCGACCCAGTCGGGCAGGTCGACCTCGCGCCCACGTTCTGCCAGATCGCCGGCGTCGAACCAGCCGAGTGGATGCAAGGAAGGGCGCTACCGCTGATCTCGGGCACCGGCCACGAACGCATGATCACGGAGTGGGACAGCCAGATGCCGGGCATGGGCTTCCATCTCCGTTCCATCTATCGCGACGGCTACACCTGCACCGTCTACGAACCAACCACGCGCACGGCCACGGGTATCGACGGTCCGCGCTGGCAAAGCGACGTGATCTACGACGGCAGCGAGGGCGAGCTCTACAACCACGACGAGGACCCCCTGCAGTGGCGGAACCTCTGGGACGACGCGGCGCATGCCGTCATCAAGGCCGATCTCGTCGCCGACCTCCGCGACCACCTCCCGCCAGAACACCGTCCTCGCCTCCTTGCTGAGGCGCCCACGTAGCGCCAGGCGTCTCCGTCAGGCTGGACGCGAGGCCGACCAGGCGATCCCATCGCTCGGACTTGTGGCGCGGGATGGCCGTGAGGAAGACCCCTTGACGGAAGCGGCGTCTCGGTCGTAGGCTCTAACGGCACACGAGTGTCGGAGACGGAGCGGCTGGAGGGCGAGAGCCATGCCTACAGTGGTCATCATCGTTCACGGGAGAAATCAACAACGCAAGGACCCAGTCGCGCTTGAAGCGCAGTGGGAGGGGGCGCTGCTGTCCGGGTTAAAGGCGGTCAGAGCGGGCCATCTCGACCGCGAACAGATCCTGTTCCCCTTCTACGGCGACCTGTATGACGACTACGGCCTGGCCACGCGTCTCCCGACTACCATCGGAGACAAGCGAAAGCGTGTCCGGTTCGAGCGGGAAGTCGCGAGTGAAATCAGCGCGAAGCTGAAAGCGCGGCGAGCAAAGCCGCCGGCCGCAAGCAAGCGCCGCGAGGGCGAAGCGGCTGTCGGGCTGTTCGACCCCCTCATCAACGCATTCGATCGCGTTCCGGGCGTAAGCGGACCGTTCCTGCGCCTCATTTTTCGAGACGTCTATGACTACCTGCACGACGTTGGCGGCATTCGTCGGAAGACGATGGAGAGGGTCATTCCGGTGATTCGAGCGAACCGAAAGAACCGGATCGTACTCGTCGGTCACAGCCTGGGCTCGGTTGTCACGTACGACATTCTCAACACACATCCCGAGCTGCGAGTCGATCTGTTCGTCACAATTGGGAGCCCGCTGGGAATCGACAAGGCGGTCCGGCAACGGCTGCTTCCCAGTCGGAGCGGAAAGCGTGTGGTGCCAACGGGTGTGGGATCCTGGCTGAATGCGGCAGACCAAGACGACTACGTAGCCCTGGACGACACCCTCGCCGACGACTTCAAGGGCAGCGGGAAGGCGATCGTGACCGATATTCGCGTCCGCAACCCGAAGGGCCATTCCCACAGCGGGGAAGGCTACATCAGCCAACGCAAGGTCTGCACGGAACTGGCCAAACTACTCTAGCCAAGGAGGGGAGAGCATGTCTACAAAGATCACGGAAGATCTCCGCGCCTCGGGTGTGGCGCAAGTGATCGTGGTGCTCAAGCAGTCCGGGGCCGGCGGTCCTTCTGAGCGCGCCATAGAGAGCATCCGAAGCCAGTTCGTGAGTACTGACTTGACACAGGATGCTGCGCTTGTCATGGCAAGGGCGAAGCGCCCCACAAGGAAGCTGGCCTTCGCCGAGGACATCGAGGAGGACCGCGCAGAGGCGGCGGCACTCCAGGCGCCGGCCGTTCGCTACTATCCCAATCTCGGGATTGCGCTCGGGACGGTAACGCGGACTGGCCTGGCGGCATTGCGTCGGAAGGAGAGCGTTGACAAGGTGGTAGGGGCGCCTCCGCTCAGCCTGATCAGGCCCCAGCGCGTGGCCTCGGCGCGGCTTACGCGCCAAATCACCTGGGGCATCGAAGCGATGGACATACCTGACCTGTGGCGCGAGGGCCTCAACGGCAAAGGCGTGCTGGTGGGACACCTGGACACCGGTGTGGACGGGAGCCACCCGGCGTTGAAGGGCGCAATCAGGAAATTTGCGGTCTTCGACGACCTCGGCCGGCAGGAGGCGAGACCGGGCAGGCCGTACGACACCGACGACCACGGCACCCACACAGCCGCGACCATCGCCGGCAGACCCGTGAATGGCCGCGCCGTTGGCGTTGCGCCCGCTGCGAAGCTTGCCAGCGCGGTCGTGATCGAGAGCGGCAACGTGGTCGCCCGGGTGCTCGGCGGGCTCGACTGGGCGGTAGGGTTGCGCATGCGCGTGCTGAGCATGTCACTCGGGTTCCGGGGTTACTGGGATGACTTTCTGGGCCTGACCCAGGTCCTCCGGTCACGCGGCGTCCTGCCGGCGTTCGCGGTCGGCAATGAGGGTCCAGGCACGAGCCGTTCTCCCGGGAACTACTCGGAGGCGTTGTCGATAGGCGCAATTAGCGAGAGGAGGAGCGTCGCCGGCTTCTCCTCCAGTCAGCGCTTCCGTCGTAGGAGGGACGCGATTGTCCCGGATCTTGTGGCGCCCGGCGTCGGGATCATCTCGGCCATGCCTGGAGGCGGTTATCAGGCGATGGACGGGACCTCAATGGCGACGCCGCATGTCGCGGGACTCGCAGCGCTGCTCTTTCAGGCCGAGCCGTCTGCGACGGTTGACGAAGTGGAGCGCGCCATCTTTGAGTCATGCCGCAGACCCGCCGGCATGCTACCCGAGCGTGGGCGCCGCGGACTGCCGAACGGCCCGCGGGCGCTGGCGCGGCTGAGGCGCTGACTTCCGGCCAGCAAGGACCGGGCACCATCGGCTACACTGAACTGCATTGAGTAAGCCGAAGCGAACGACCAAGGTAGATCCTGAACTCCGTAAGCAGTTGGACAAGGCCAGCGCTGACGAGCGGCCGGTCCAGGCCGTATTCGTGCTCAGGCAGAACGAAGCTGCTCAAGGCGGTCCGCCGACCGGGGAGGAAACGGACGAGCTGGCCCGCGAGCTGCTGGCTCGGGTGGCGGAGCAAGTTGGCGGGCAAGCCGACGATTTCAACATCTTCCGGAACATGGGGTCATTCGTCGTTTCCGCGAAGCCGGCGTTCGTGCGCGCCCTGCTGGAGCAGCCCGAAGTGTCCTCCGCTGTCGCGAACCAACAACCCGCCGAGTAATCTTGGTGCGGCCGGCGGCGCGAGCTCACGTCCGCTTGCTCCCGGGCCCCGGCGATGATTCGCGACGTTCGACGCGGGGCCTCGTCCGCGCCACTGGAAGTCGCCACTGGCCTGATCGTGGAGTATACTGATACCTCTCCCTGCACCCGATAGGGAAGGATACGATACGAGAGCGGAGGAGAAGAACGATGGGAAAGGTACTACTCATCATCGGCATCGGCCTCTTGCTAGTGCTGGCAATGAAGGCCATCCAGTCATCAGGCGGCGAGTCTGAGGAGCTGGAGCAGATCTAGCCCGAAACGCGGCGGCTGCGCCGAACCCACAGGGCGGCTCGCTCATTGCGCCGAGCTCTTCGCGGTGGAGAGTCGGCCCACTGACGCTATGGCCCGCTCTGATCCACTTACGTTCAACCCGTACGTGACGCTGGCCGGGCAAGACGCGCGGCCTGCGGGGACATCAGTGGCGATGAGCAACCAGCGCCGTGCGTACTCTCCTGGCAGGCACGCTGCTTGCGCTGGGAGCGGTACTCGCGCTTGCGGCGAACCTCGGGTTCTGGATCGAGCGCACGGTCTACGACGCCGCTAACTTAGTGTCGACTGTAGACGACGTCCTGCACGACGACGACGTGCAGCTTGTCATCGCCGATCGCTTCACGACCACCCTGTTCGAGGGCGCGGACATCCAGCTCAGTGATCTACCTCGTGCTGATCCCGTACGTCGCCATTGCGCTGACGCTCCTCTACTTCGACCTGCAAGGGGGTCATGCTGGCGATGCGGCTGATGACGGTTAGGTTCACTGCTCGATCGCGTCGCCGTAGCCCCGGCTACTGTGGGCGGCCCGGCGTGTCCGGAATCTGGAGCTTGAGGGTTGTGCCGTCACCAGGAACGCTGGTGATCGACAGCGTTCCGCCCGCCTTCGCGGCGCGCTCGCGCATGGAGCGGAGGCCGAGGTGCCCGGCGAAGTCCCCTTCCGGATCGAATCCAGAGCCATCGTCGCGCACCTCCAGAAGCACGGACGAATCGACGCGCTCCAGCCGCACGGATACGTTCGTGGCCTTCGCGTGCTTCACGATGTTGTGCAGGGCTTCCTGGCCGACGCGGTAGAACGCTTCCTTTACTTCGACCGGGGCATCCGGTTCGTCACAGTACGCCGCAGCGATCTCGATGCCGAAGCGGGCCTGTGTGGCCGCGACCTGCTTTCGCAGCGCCTCGACGAGCCCCTCCATCTCCAGCGACTCGGGCCGCAGCTCGAAGATGAGCGCGCGCATCTCGGCGAGACCGGCCTCGGCGAGCGAGAGGACGTAGTCGACGGGCTCGGCGGCGCGCGCGGGATCGCGGTCGAGCAGCTCGCGCGCGGTGCGCGCGCCGAGCGCGATGCCGTAGAGCGCCTGCGATACCGAATCGTGCAGTTCGCGCGCCAGCCGCTGCCTCTCTTCGAGGGAAGCGGCCTGCTGCGCTTTTTGGTAAAGATCGGCGTTCTCGATCGCCACGGCGGCGCGCTCCGCTAGCGCGATGAGGAGACGCCGTTCGTCATCCGAGAACTCGTGCGCTTCGGTATAGCCGACACCGAAGCCGCCGAGGACGGCTCCTTTCGGAGACCGGATCGGAATGTCAGTGGTCGCCTGAATGCCCTCCATCTCCTGGATCGCACGTAACTGCGGAGAGACGGCTGCTATGGACCCGGCCTCGTAGAACTGGGCTTCGAAGTCATTGGCCGGTCCGGGGTGACCGGCTCCCATCAAGGCATCTTGGAGCAGCGCAACGGACTCGGCGGAGAAGTTTCGAGCGGCCCGCACGAACGCCTGCCCCCGCTGTTCGTCCCAGATGCTCACCAGGCTCTTGTCGGCGCTGAGCACGTCCACCGCCACGTCGCACAGCGTCTGGAGCACCTCGTCCAGGTCCAGCGAGCGATACAACTCCGCGTCGGCGCGCAGCAGGGCGTCCAGCTCCCGCGTCCGCTCATCGACCTTGCGCTCCAGCAGCCGCTCAGACTCGCGGAGCTGCTCGACCATAGTGTTGAACGACTGAGCGAGTGCCCCGAACTCATCGCCGCGGGGCAGCTCAACCTTCGTGTCCAGGTTGCCTGCGGCCACGGCCTGAGTAGCGGCGGCAAGCTTCTGGACGGGCTGGACGACGAGGCGTCGGTTGAAGTAGGTGGCGCCGGCCAGGCCGACGACGAAGAGCGATCCCATCGCGATCAGCATGATCACAAATGTCCGGTTGCCCTCGTCCTCGATGCCCTCAGTGATCGCCGCGGCCTGCGCGGTGACCTCCGAGACGGGGGCCGCGGCGCCGAAGCTGCCTCCGATGGCGAGCATCGGCGCGTGGGCGACGAAGAAGGCCTCTCCGTTCAGCGTCAGCGTCTCCACCGTAACGGTGGAGTCACCGTTCTCATCCAGAGGCTCCGGCGACCTCATCGCCTCGAGGACTGCCGCAAGGTCGGCGTTGGTGTCCGCTTCGGAGCTCAGGAGGTCATACTTATCGGTGCGCATGAGATTGCCGGCGGTGTCCACGTAGAAGGCGAAGCCGCCCGGAGTTGGGTGAATGCCGTTGACCTGGTCGATCAGGTTATCGAGCGAGAGGTCAACCTGCACCATGCCACGGAATGCATCGCCGCTATAGACGGGCGAGTCCGCTGTGACGACCTGGCCCTGCCCGGCGGCGTCCTGGTACGGGGCGGTCCAGATGGTCTTGCGCTGCGGGTTCTGCTCGGGGCCGACGGGCGCCATTCGCTGAGCGAGATCGACGGTTGGCGGGACGACCTCTTGGATGCCGACCGCCGGGTAGTACCGTGCCACGCCGTTCGTGCTTATGAAGGCTATGGCTATAGGGTCGAAGTTTGTGCCGCCCACTTCGCCGGGGAACCCCTCAAAGAGGACCGGGAAGACCGCATCAAGCGACGTCGCGAAGGCGATGTCGTCCTGCACGGCCGGGTCATCCGGCGATTCGCCGTTGAGGATGACCAGGTCTGATGTCCGATCCGGCGCCGGGTCATAGTAGACGCCGCCGGCGGTCCGCGCGAGGCGAGAGGTGTCGAACGGCGTAGTCTCTCCTGGAGCGGCCGAGTCCATGTAGAGGGCAGCCCGCTTCCCGGTCTCGGCCACGGCCTCGAACTGGCCGCCGCCGGTCTCGGACGCGCCGCCCACGACCGCCTGGAGCGCCAGCTTGCCCTGCTCTTCGAGCGCCCGGCGGCTGCGCTCGGTAGCGCTGTCCTGCGTGCGGTTGAAGCCGGTGACCATCACCGCCAGAGTCGCCGCGCCCAGGAGCAGCAGGAAGACCAGCAGCGCCAGGTTGAGCTTCGCGCCTAGTGAGAGGGAGCGGCGCACGTCACGTTTGCAGCGGCGTCAGGCCGATCTGCGCCGCGTAGAGGGCGGCCTGCGTCCGGCTTTGCACGCCCAGCTTGCTCAGGATGTTGCTCACGTGCGTCTTCACCGTCTTTTCGCCGATGGCGAGCGCCACGGCGATCTCCTTGTTCGCCTTGCCCTGCGCCAGGAGCCGGAGCACATCCGTCTCGCGTTCGGTCAGCGCCTCCGGGCTCTCCGGCGCGCGCACCTCGCGCACCAGCCTGGCTGCTGCCTCCGGCGAAAGCTGCACCTGGCCCGCCGCTGCCGCCTTGATCGCCCGGCGGAGCTCGTCGGCCTGGGTGTCCTTGAGCAGATAACCGATCGCGCCCGCCTTGACCGCCCCGACGACCGACGCGTCCTCTAGTACACTGGTGAGAGCGATTACCTCGACGTCCGGCAGGTCGCGCCGGATCGCCTCGGTCGCCGCGATGCCATCCATCACCGGCATCAGCAGGTCCATCAGCACCACGTCGGGCGCCAGCTCCTCCGCGAGCCGCCTCGCCTCAGAGCCATCGCTCGCCTCGCCCACGATCTCGAGCTCCGGATCCAGCTCCAAGAACATGCGTAGCCCCTGACGGACTACAGCGTGATCATCGGCGATGAGGATCCGAATCGGCACGAGGGCCAGTATAGCAGGCGCCTCCGCCTTTAGACGGAGGCGCCGTCTCCGCCGGAGGTCTCCGCCACCGCTCCGCCCGATGCGCGATTCGTCGCGGCGTCCCAGAGCAGATACTGGCACTGTGATGAACACAATCAACATCCTCCTGGTAGACGACGAACCAACCATCCGGCGAGGGCTGCGCATGCGGCTGGAGCTGGAGCCTGACCTGAGCGTCATCGGCGAGGCGGGCGACGGCCTCGCCGCTCTCGACTCGGCGCTGGCGCTGGCCCCGAACGTCATCCTGATGGACGTGGAGATGCCGCGCATGAACGGCATCGACGCCACCCGGGCGCTTCGTTCACAGGTGCCGGCGGCCGCGGTCGTCATCCTCAGCCTGCACGACGATCCCGAGACGAAGTCTCGCGCGCGCGCCGCCGGCGCCACCGCCTTCATCGCGAAACACGACATCGACGGCGGCTTGCTGGACGCCATCCGGCAGGCCGCAGAACGAACGGAGGAGGTGCTATGAGTGCGCGCCATTAGTCACGAGCACCTCCGAAGCCAGAACTCGAATCAACCAGAGACTGAAGGGAGACAGAGACCATGGCACTACCGTTCACAGCCCAAGCAAACAAGGAGTCGATCGTGCAAGAGGTGAGGCCGGGTACGACCCAGACCGACAACATCATCGAAGTCGATGACGTGGTGAAGACCTACACCAGCGGCAACGTTCAGGTACGAGCCCTGAACGGCGTCTCGCTCCGAGTGGCGCGCGGCGAGATGCTCGCCATCATGGGCCCGTCCGGCTGCGGCAAGACCACGCTGCTCAACTGCATCAGCGGCCTGGACCGCATCGACGGCGGCACCGTCCGCATCGAAGGCGTCGACCTGGCGACGATGAACGACCGGCAGCGCACGAGCTACCGGGCGCACAGCATGGGCTTCATCTTCCAGACCTACAACCTGCTGCCCGTGCTCTCCGCCGTCGAGAACGTCGAGCTTCCGCTCGTCGTCTCCGGCGTCGGCACCAGCGCTGCACGGAAGCGGGCGCTGGCGGCGCTCGACCGCGTCGGCCTGGCCGACCGGGCGAAGAGCTGGCCCTCGCAGCTCTCGGGTGGCCAGCGCCAGCGCGTCACCATCGCCCGCTCGCTCGTCAATGACCCGGCGATCGTCTGGGCGGACGAGCCTACGGGCGCGCTCGACTCGAAGACGGCGAACGAGATCATGATCCTGATTGAGACGCTCAACCGCGAGCAGGGCCAGACTTTCGTCATCGTCACCCACGACAACGGCGTCGGCCGCCGCTGCCACCGCCTGGTGCGCATGAGCGACGGCGAGATCGCCGGCGAGGAACGGAACTAGCGCTCGCCGCCAGGCGAGAGAAGGAGAAGGACGATGCAAGAGGTATTCGGAATCCCGATGTCAACCATCATGTTCGTGGTCGTGGCGATCTTCGCCCTGAGCCTCCTGAGCGTCGCGTACATCTTCATCTCGAATCGTGTCATGTTCAAGATGGGCCTGCGGAACCTGCCCCGGCGCGGGCTCCAGACCGGCCTGGTGGTGATGGGCCTGATGCTCGCGACGCTGATCATCACAGCCGCATTCACCACAGGCGACACCGTCGACTACTCGATCAGCAACCTGGCGTACGACGATCTCCAGCGGAGCGACCTTGGCGTCACCTTCGCGGACGTAGACGAGGACAAGGGCGGCGACCCAGTGTACTTCTCAGACAGCATCGCCGACGGCCTCGAGTCGCGCTTCGCGAACGACCCCGACATCGAGGGCTATCTGCCCTTCCTGTTCGAGCCGGTGGCCGCCAGCAACGAGCGCACCGGGCTCTCCGAGCCGGCGGTGACGCTCGCCGGCATCGACCCGCAGCGGCTGGCCGCGCTGGGCGGCCTGCGGGTCGCCGGCGGCGGTGCGGCGGACCTGGCGAGCCTGGGCGCGGACGAAGTCTTCCTCACCGAGGCGACGGCCGACGAGCTGGACGCGGAGGCGGGCGACACGATCAACGTCGTTGTTGAGGAACAGGCGCTGCAGCTCACCGTTGCCGGCATCGTCAAGGACGAGGTCGCGAGCGGCGGGCGCGACGTCTTCAACGACCCGAACGGCCCCGGCGGCGCCGTCGTTTCGCTGGCGACGGCGCAGCAGCTCACGGGCCATGAGGGCCAGATCAACTACCTGACAGTCGCGCTCAAGGGCGGCGTCCGCGACAGCTACAGCCACTCCGATACCACCGCTGCTCGACTGGAGCCCTTCCTGCAGAGCACCGAGGGCGCGGCACTGCTCGGCGTGACCAGTCACGTCGCTGAGGTCGACACGATCAAGCAGGACGCCGTCGAGGAAGCCGAGCAGTTCGGCAACCTGTTCCTGACCTTCTTCATGGTGCTCGGCCTGTTCTCCATCGCCGCCGGCATCATGCTCATCTTCATGATCTTCGTGATGATGGCCGCCGAACGGAAGCCGGAGATGGGCATGGCGCGTGCCGTCGGCGCGCAGCGCAGCAACCTGGTACAGTCCTTTGTCTCAGAGGGCATGGCCTACAACCTCATCGCCGGGGCAATCGGCGCCGCGTTGGGCGTGGGCGCGGCGATCGCGCTCGTCGTCGGCGCGCTCCGCTTCGGCTTGGGTGACGGCGGATCGTTCATCACCGGCCACGTCACCGCGCAGTCGATCATCATCAGCTACTGCCTGGGCGTTGTGATCACGTTCGTGACCGTCGTAATCTCGTCGGTCCAGGTCAGCTCCGTCAACATCGTTGCCGCCATCCGCGGCACCCCAGAAGACGAGACGCCACAGCCCCGCCCGAAGACGAGCTGGCGGTGGGTGCTGGCCGGTATTCCGGCCCTGATCGTCCCGCCGTTGGGCCTCTGGCTCACGCTGCGCAAGGGCTTCGGTATCTCGTGGGCGTGGATCCTGAGCGTGGCCGGCGTGCTGGTCGGCGGGCTCTGCATCCTGATGGCCAAGTCGAACGGGTCCGAGTTCCTCTTCTCGCTCGGCTTCTCCATCCTGCCTCTTTCGGTCGCGGCGCTCGCGTCGCACTACCGGGCGCCGGCTCGGCTCATCTGGACGCTCGTCGGCGTGTGCCTCGCGGCCTACTGGCTCTCGCCGGTCAACGTGAGCGAGAAGCTGCTCGGACGCGAGATGACGGGCGACATCGAGATGTTCGTGGTCTCCGGCCTGATGGTCGTGATCGCGTTCACGCTGATCATTGTCTACAACGCCAGCTTGCTCACGGCACTGTTCCACACGAACGGCCACGGTCGCTACCGCGTGACGCTGCTCGCGGGCGCCGGTGCGGTCGGGCTGGCGTCGGCAGGGGCCGCGCTGGGCGACGCGGCCGACGGCCTGGGCCAGCTTTGCTACCTGGGCGCGGGCCTGCTCGCCATCGTGGCAGGCTTCGCCTTCGCGGCGGTGCGCTTCCCGCGGCTGGCGCCCGCCCTCAAGATGGGCATCGCTTACCCGCTCTCGAACCGGTTCCGCACGGGCATGACGATCGCGATGTTCTCGCTGATCATCTTCTCGCTGACCACGTTCAGCGGCGTCAACGCCAACTTCGCTCAGATCTTTTCCGGGGACGACGCCAAGAGCGAGTGGGACGTGATCGTTGACGCCAACCGCAACAGCACGCTGCCGGACCTGGCCGCTTCGCTGGGCGCCGCCGGCGCCCCGGTGGCGGACGACATCGAGACCGTTGGGCGTGTGTCGGTGTTCACGGGCTCGCAGGAGGTGCGGGAGCCGGGGGCAGACAGCGAGTGGCAGTCCTACCCGGTGATCGCGGCGGACCAGAGCTTCCTCGGGCTCACCGGCGACAAGCTGGCGGCGCGCGCCGACAGCTACCCGAGCGACCTGGCGGCGCTGGAGGCTGTTCGCGCGCAGTCGAACCTCGCGTTCATCGACTGGCCGGCGACCTCCGACAACAACGACGACGCGTACGACTGGCAGCCCGACGTCGACGTCGAGGACAAGCGCTTCGAGGCGTTCGACGTTGAGGTGCGCGACCTGACCAGCGGCCGCGCCAGTGTTGTCACGGTCATCGGCGTGCTGCCCGTCAAGCTGGACTGGAGCACCGTGGCCGGCGTCTACGTCAACGAGACGGCGTACGCCGAGGTCTTCGGCGCGCCCGAGTACCAGCGCGCCTACGTCAAGCTCGTGGACGGCGCCGACGCGAAGGACGCGGCAAAGGGCATCGAGTCAGCGCTCGCCGTTGAGGGTATCCAGGCGGACTCGATCCAGAAGCTGATCGACGACGTGGCCGCGCAGGACGCGGCGTTCACGCGGGTGTTCCAGGCGTTCATGGCGCTGGGGCTCTTCGTCGGCATCGCCGCGCTGGGCGTGATCGCCTTCCGCTCCGTCGTCGAGCGGCGCCAGCAGATCGGCATGCTGCGGGCGATCGGCTACCAGACGGACACGGTCGCGCTGACGTTCGTGCTGGAGTCGAGCTTCGTCGCCGTGATGGGCATCCTCTCGGGGGTGGTCGGTGGTGTGGTCGTGACGCGCAACCTGTTCACCATCGGACTGTTCTCCGGGCAGGGCAGCGGGTCGTTCATCATCCCGTGGACGGAGATCATCCTGTTCGCCGTCGTGTCGTTCGTGGTCTCGCTCGTGATGACGTGGTGGCCCAGCCGCAGCGCGGCGCGCGTGCCCGTCGCGGACGCCCTGCGCTACGAATAGGTCGACCCTGACTAGGAAAGGAAAGGAAAGGAGGGGGGGGGTCCCGATTGGGGACCTCCCCCCTCCAGTGCCAGGCGCACGACAAGGGCAGGACCGCATGCCGGCGATGCGCGCATCCACGCCCCAGAGGAGTTCCGGCCTTCGCTGAATCATCTGGAACTCGCCGAGCGCCGCCTCTCCCGCTGCCGCTCACTCGGCGACGGGGCCCGGTGCACTGGTCCTGCTGGCTGGTCCGTGCGCCGCACCGCTCCGTTCGCGTATGATCTCGGACGTGAGTAGACAGGCAAGGGCCCGAAGGCGTCCGGATGACGACTGATCCTGCAAACCGCTGGCTTCGTGAGCGAAACGTCGCCGGCGACGCCTACGACGCGACGTACGAGCGCCGCAGCGCCGCCGGTGAGCATGTCCACGGCGAGGCTGATTTCGTGCAGTCGTTCGCACCCGCGTCCGTGCTGGACGCCGGCTGCGGCACGGGTCGCGTCGGGCGCGAGCTCGCCCGTCGCGGTCTGGACGTGGCCGGCGTGGACATCGACCCGGAGATGCTCGCCACGGCCAGGCGAAAGGCGCCCGACGTCGACTGGCGCTTGGCCGACCTCACGAGCGTCGACCTCGGCCGGTCGTTCGACGCCATCGTGCTGGCGGGTAACGTGATGATCTTTCTCTCGCCGGGGACCGAGAGCGCCGCTCTCACTAACCTCGCCCGGCATCTACGTCCAGGCGGGCTGCTCATCGCCGGATTTCAGATCATCCCAGGGCGGCTGAGCATCGCGCGATACGACGAGCTTGCCGGGCTCGCCGGCCTCGGGCTCGTCGAACGATGGTCGACGTGGGACCGCGACGCGTGGGGTGAGGCGAACGACTACGCCGTCTCCGTGCACTGCAAGGGCAACCCAGAGCAGCCCTGACCGTGTCGCCCGGCTCGCCAGGGCCTATCACCGCTGCCCAGGGCCGGGCCGGGGGCCTCCTTCGACTGAAGCTATGCTCCTTTCGCACGCAGTCACATTTCACCAGAATCACTCCCGCCCGCAAGTGAGGACAGCTCCATGTTTCACCTGGGCTCAACCCCGTGGAGCGCCGTCTGCTGTAGCCTCTAGCGATGACGTTTCTTGCCGTGTTGGCCCACTCGCCCGCGACCGGGTTGAACGGCGGGGTCGCGATCGCGGCGGCGCTCGTCGTGCTGCTGCTGGGCTGGCGAACGGTGGGCGCGGCGTTCGCGGCACTGTGCGCGGCGCTCGCGATCGCCGCCTTCGTCATCATCGGCAGCCCCGCGAGCGCCGTAGCCATGGCCACGGTGCTGGCCGGCCTGACCGCGCTCGGCTGGCCTTCGACGACGGACTTCCGGCGCTCCGCCGGGCCCTTCGCGCGAGAGTGCCTGCTTGTCGGCGGAGGCCTCGCCGTCTACACGGCCCTCCGCTTGATCGAGTCCGACGCCGAGCCGGCGTTGGCGAACGCCACTCGCCTCATCGCCTTCGAGCGATCCGCAGGGCTCTACATCGAACCAGGACTGCAGGACTGGGTGCTGCGCTCGGAGCTGCTCACGAGAGCGCTCAACTGGGTCTATTCGTTCTCCTTCCTGGCGATCACGGCCGGGGCGCTGCTCTGGCTCTGGTTCGTCGATGAGCGAAACTACCGGCTACTGCGAAACATGCTCGGCGTGTCCGCTCTGCTCGCCATCATCACCATTGCCGTCTTCCCGGTCGCGCCGCCCCGGCTGGTCGAAGGGTCCGGCATGGTGGATACCGTGGTGCTGTTCGGCCGGCAGCACTCGTTCGCTAACGAGTTCGCGGCCGTGCCCAGCCTGCACGTCGGCTGGATGGCCGCGGTGGGCTACGCGCTCGCTCTGACCCTGGGCGGCCGGCGCGCCTACGTCGTCGGCGCGCTGCCGGCTGCGCTCATGACGATCACCGTGATCGCGACGGGCAATCATCTCTGGATCGATGGCGCGATCGGGATCGCCTACGCACTCGGCGCAGCGCTTGTCTTGTCGCGCCCGTCGCCGGCGTCTGACCTGCGACGCTCGCTCGCCTTCGCCGGGCGCTGGACGCAGCATTTCGCGATGTCGGCGGGCCGGCCTGCGGCATCCGTCGCGACGAACGGCCGCGCGCGATTCACGCTCCTGGCGCTCGGCGGGCTCCTAACGTATCTGATCGCCGAGCAGATCGTGGACCCGGGGTTCACGGACTTTTGGGGATACCTGCTCGGCCAGGTGGCTGTCGCTCTGGCGTTGCTGGTTGTGTTCGAGGTGCTGTTCGAGCGCGAGGGCGGTCTGTCGTGGCTCACGCATGTGGTCGGCGTCGCCTGCTGTTACGCGGACGTCCTCGGCACGGACGGCAACCTGTACGCGGCGATCAACGAGTATGACAAGATCACGCACTTCGCCGGCGTAGCGGCGGTAACGGCCGGCGCGTACGACTGCCTGCGGGCGCTCAATACCAGGAACCGCGCCTCGCAATCGCCCACCTCAAGGCTCTGGCTGTCCGTCACGGTCGGCGTCGCGATCGGTGTCGGCTGGGAGATCTACGAGCTGCTCGGCGACAAGGTCTTCCACACGGCCCGAGTGTACGGCCCATGGGACACGCTATCCGATATCGTTTCGGACGCCATGGGGGCGCTGTCGGTGGCACTATTGCTCTGGCTGGCCGAACAGCAGCGCGCGCCCGCCTCCCAGGCGATGGAGGCGAGCGCGCCAGAGCGGGCCGCTGGAGATCGTTGAGGGCCGCCTCGGCCGCCCTGCCACTCAGCCGATAAGCTCACACGTTCTGCTCTCCTCGCCCTTCGATGAGCCGCGCCTCCGCTAGATGGGCGCACCTGGCTGGCGGGTGCCATTTGGTGGATGCAGGCATCTATCAGCATGCCGAGAATTGACACAGGAGCGTGTCCTCGCGACGCGCCTCCAAGCGTGCGTATCGGAAGGTCTTGATGGGACAACCAGCGGCGCCCGACACAGGCAAACGCTCTCTCCGAGGGCGGCCGTCCATTCGAGCGATCGGTGCGATCGCGGGCGGCTTGGCTTTGATTGCCACAGCGGTCCTCATCGCCGTGACATACGTGGGCTGGCAGGAGCGTTCCCACAGCTTCCGCGTGGTAGAACGCGAGCAGGATATGGCGCGCTTCTATGCAGACGGGCGGACGGCTGCTATCGGGCAGGGCGCGGCCGGGCTCTCCTACTTTGTGTTCGGCGAAGCCAAGTACTTAGACGACCTCGATATCTCAAAGGAGAATCTCAAGATAGCGGTTCATGGCCTGGTTGGCACGGCTCCAGCAGTTGGCCCCGAGGAAGCGCAGCGGGCCGACGAGATTCACGTCGCAAGCGACCGATTGGATGCGGGACTAGAAACGTTTCTCGATAGACTGGAACAGGGCGACGGAGAAGGGGCACTCCAGCTCGTGGCCGAACAGGACATCGAGGGCCAGTTCCGCCGCTTCAACGATCAACTTGAACTCGCAGCCGATGATGCTCATGTGCGCCTTGAAGCGGCCCAACAAGCCAATTCGGCGACCCAGGCCAGGTGGTCCAACATCACCATTGCGGTCAGCGCGATCTGGGCACTCATGACGCTCATCTCAACAGCCGTGCTCTTACAATGGGTCGCACGTCCCGTTGCGCGCGTGGCGCGAGCCGCGCACGCGCTCAAGGCAGGTGACCTCTCCATCCGGGTCACGGCGGACGGCCTGCGCGAGACCCACGAGCTGGCGACCGCTTTCAACGCTATGGCGGCCCGCGTTCAGGAGTCGACCGAACAGCTCCGCGTCGCGGCGACCACGGACGATCTTACAGGGATCCCCAATCACCGCTCGCTCATGGAGACGCTCGACCGTGAGATCGAACGGAGTATTCGGTACCAGCACCCCTTGACCGTGGTGATGATGGACATCGACGCCTTCAAGCACTTCAACGACGCCTACGGGCACCAGGCCGGCGACGATGTGCTACGACAAGTAGCAGACCTTCTGCGCTCGTCGACGCGGAACGTCGATATCATGGGACGCTACGGTGGCGACGAGTTCCTCGGAATTCTTCCGGAGGCCAATCGCACCGTCGCGATAGCAGCAGCCAACCGCATACTGCGGGCGTTCACCGAGGCCCGCTTCAGGATCGACGACAGCCACGAAGTGCAGGTTGCGATGAGTCTTGGCATCGCGGTGTGCCCCGACGACAGCAAGGACAAACGCGAGTTGCTCGCTCACGCGGACATCGCGCTGTACGAGGCCAAGACCGAGGCCGGCAACTCACTTCGCGTGGCGCGCCGCAGCGCCGCCTAGACCGCTTGTTAGCCCTCGACTGCCTGGAGTAAGCTTCCCGCAGCACTGGTTCGGCGCGCTCGCTCGCGGCCGGACCGCCCAGAGTCGCGAAGAGGCTAGCAGGAGGTCGGAGATGGCTCGTGTGAGGTACGCTTCGTCGGCCGACGCGCAGGGCGACTCGCGAGACGCCCTCGCGGCCATGGAGCAACAGGGCCTTGAGGTGCTGAATCTCTACCGCGCGCTGGCCAACACGCCGGTGCTCCGCAACTTCCTTCGTCTCGGCAGCTCGCTGCTCCGGCACGGAGCGCTGGACCCCACACTGCGAGAGATCACTATCCTGCGCGTAGCGCAGGTCACGAACGCTTCATACGAATGGGCCCACCACGTGCCGATCGCGAGGGAGGCAGGCGTGCCGGACGAACAGATCGACTCGCTGGCAGACTGGCAGACCTCACCGGCCTTCGATGCTCGCCAGCGAGCCGCCCTGCGCTACGCCGAGGCTGTTGCTACGGTCAGCGTCACGGACGACGTCTTCGACGACGCACGGCAACATCTTGGCGAGCCGGAGATCGTGGAGCTGACACTCGTCGTCGGCTTCTGGGGCATGGTGGCGCGCGCGTTGACCGCTCTGCAGGTTGACATCGAGCCGGAGTTCCGGCAGTTTGCCCCGGCTTAAGGCTCATCGGCAGCGGCTAACGCGCTTGTCAGCCTTCCTCTGCGTGGAGTATCCTTCCCTCAGGATCGCGTATGGTGCTGGAACACAAGCTGATCTTCACGCAGGACGAGGTCTACTGCCCCGTACGGGCAACGCTCGCGCTGCTTGGCCAGAAGTGGGTGCCACACATCATCTATACGCTCATGGAAGGCAAGCGGCGCTTCAACGAGCTGGCGACGACCATAGGCGGCTGCAACTCGCGCACGCTGCGAGATCGCCTGCGCGGGCTGGAGGAGCTGGGTATCGTCAGCAGGCGCATCGTAGCGACGATGCCTCCCTGGGTGGAGTATGAGCTGACCCAAAAGGGTCGTGAGCTGGCGGAAGCCCTGGGCGGTATTGAAGACTGGGGCCGCCGCTACATGGAAGAGCACGCCTCCTGATCTCCTCGTCGTGACCGCTCCCTCTCGCCTCCTCCTATCCAACCTTCCCAAGGGACACGAACTTGCAACAGACCGGATCGACCTCACGAGCGCACGAATCGCCGCCTACCTCGCAGCGACTGGCGACACGAACGTCGCTTACGCTGACCGCGACATCGCGCCGCCGCTCGCCGTCGCGGCGCTCGCGCTGGGCGCGTTGCTCGAGCAGATCGAACTGCCAGCCGCGAGCCTCCACACCAGCCAGGAAGTCGAGGCGCGCGCCGGCGTACCGCTCGACGCGACCCTGGCACTGCGCGGGCGCATCGCGCAGCGGTCGGAGCGCGCGGCCATGGTGATCTCGGTCCTCGAGTTCGAGGTCACGCCGGAGGGCGCGACGGAGCCGACCATCACCGGCCGAACGACGGTGATGATGCCGGGCGCGAGTCGATCATGAGCGCGCCGGCCGTCGCTCCGGTCATCAAGCAGCTCAGCCAGGAGCAGATCGCTCGTTACGCGGACGCGTCCGGCGATCATAACCCGATCCACGTCGACGAGGCGTTCGCCCGCGCGACGCCGCTCGGCGGCACGATCGCGCACGGCATGCTGGTCCTCGCGTTCATTTCGGAGATGATGACGTCGGCGTTCGGCGCGGCCTGGCTCTCCAGCGGACGGCTGCGCGTGCGCTTTCGCGCGCCCGCCCGACCCGGCGACACGATCACGGCCAGCGCCCAGACCCAGACCGAGCGCGACGATACGCTTACGTATGCCGTCGAATGTCGTAACCAGGAGGACGAAGTGCTGATCAGCGGCACCGCCGAGGTGTCGCGTGGCTGAGCGCCCGAATCCGGCGCGACTTTGCTTCGGCTGCGGCGACGAGAACCCGCGCGGCCTCGGCATGCGCTTTGCGGTGGAAGACGGTCGCGCCGTCGCGCAGTTCACACCGCCCGACTACCTGCAGGGCTACCCGGGCCGGATGCACGGCGGGGGCGTCGCGACGATGCTCGATGAGGCGATGGGCTGGGCGGTCTACGCGCAGGGCGCCTGGGCGATGACCGCTCGCTTCACGATGCGCTTCCACAAGGGGATACCGGTTGGCGAGCCGCTCGTCATCTCGGGCTGGGTGACACGCGACCGGGGCCGCTTCCTGGAGGTGCAGGCGGAAGCGCGCACCGATGACGGCACGTTGCTGGCGCAGGCGGAGGGCCTGTTCGCGCGGGTGACCGGGCCGCAGATGGAGGAGCTTCGACAGATCTACGAGGGGGCCGGCCGCCAGACCGAGACGATCTCGTCGCTCCAGGACGGCCGCGGGTAGGCCGCGCCGTCGAGCGCCCGCAGCATCCGCCGCGACAGGCTATCGGGCAGGCGACCCAGCACGCGACCCCACCCATAGAACTGGCTCAGCAGGCAGACGCCGTAGGCGCGTTCGAGCGTTAGCCACGGCCTGCCCAGCTCGCGGATCAGCGGCCAGTCGCCCTTGAAGGTGTGGTCGGGCGGGATCTGCCAGCACGGCCACTCAGCGCAGTGGTGCAGTCGCGATGCCTTCGCCGGCGGGTGGAAGAGACGACCAAGCTTGGTCGTCAAACCTTCGAAGTTGTGCAGCGCGATGACCGCGCGGCCTGTAGGCTTGAGCACGCGCGCCGCCTCCTTCATGAAGGCATGCCGGTCCGCGAAGTGATCGAGCGCGCCCTGGCAGGTCACCGCATCAAGAGATGCATCGGGGAACGGAAGCCGCTCGCCGATGGCGCGCACGAGGCGCACCTCCGTACCCATCTCCTCGTTCACGCCGCGAGCGAGGCCCAGCATGGGTACGGAGGGCTCGACGGCGTAGGCCTGCCAGCCGAGCTGCGCCAGCCGCGCCAGCTCCCGCGACGACCCGGAGCCGACGTCGACGACGCGCCCGGGCGGCGCTTCGGCGACCGTACCGACCGTCGCGTCGGCGATGCGCTCGAAGAGGAACGCCAGATCAGGCAGGATCGGGCCGGAGATGAAGTGCTCGAGCTGGTAGTCGGTGTCGACCGCGGGCAGGGTCATATCTGAGGCATGGTAGTCGAAGCCGCGAGACGGTCACAAGAACCAGTAGCGCCGCTTCGCGCGACTCGCTATCATGGCGCGGGCCGCGAGCTCACGAGGGGGCGCATGGACCCGCAGGGCAAGGATGTACGACACCGCCGACTGAAGTCGGCGGCATAGCCTGCGCGTTGGAGGAGCATGGACCCACAGGGCAAGGTCATCATCATCACCGGCGGCGCGTCGGGCATCGGCCTGGCGACGGCGAAGCTGCTCGCGTCGAACGGCGCCCGCATCGTCGTCGCCGACATGAACGCCGACGCCGCCGCGAGCGCTATGCTTGAGATCGGCACTGATACGCGCTTCGTCCGCGCTGACGTGACGAAGCGCGACGACGTGCAGGCGATGCTCGACTTCGCCGTCGCGCAGTGTGGCCGCATCGATATCGTCCACAACAACGCGGGCATCAACGAGGGCGGGCAGGACTTCCTGGCGCCGGGCGCGACGGCGTGGGAGCGCACGCTCGCCGTCGACCTGGGCGCCGTGATGCTCTGCACGCAGCTTGAGGTGCAGCACTTCCGCAAACAGGGCGGCGGCGGCGTGATCATCAACACCGCTTCCATGGGCGGCATCGAGCCGATGCCCACCAGCCCGATCTACGCAGCGAGCAAGGCGGGGGTGATCCACTTCAGCCGCTCGCTCGGCTACCTGGCGAACGAGGGCATCCGCGTGAACGCGGTCTGCCCCACCTTTACCGACACGCCGATGGTACGCGGCGGCGGTGAACCGGCGATCAAATTCGCGAAGGAGCGCGTCGGCGGCATCCTGCAGCCGGAGCAGGTCGCGGAGGGCGTGCTCGAGCTGATCAAGGACGACTCGCGCGCGGGCGCCGTTATGCGCGTCACCGTGCGCAAGGGCATCGACTATACGTTCGAACCAAGACGATAACGCCCGATGGGCCGTAGCTGCAGACCTTCAGGTCTGCCACGCAGGGCTAAAGTCCTGCAGCTACGGACCTGGAACGAAGGAGGACGCCATGGCAGGACGTTGGGACACGTTGACAGTCGACGGCGCCGAGATGCGCTGCTACGTGACGACGCCGAGCGGCTCGGGGCCGCACCCGGCGGTCGTCGTCATTCAGCATGCGGGTGGCGTCGACGACTTCGTGCAAACGATGACCGACCGCATCGCCGAGGCCGGCTTCGTCGGCGCAGCGCCCGACCTCTATCATCGAGACGATCCGAACGCCAGCGACGACGCGCTGACGCGCATGAGCCGCCTGCGCGACAAGCACATCGTCGCGGACACGAACGCGACGATCGCGCACGTCAAGGGGATGTCAGAGGTGCGCAGCGACCGCCTTGGCATCACCGGCTTCTGCATGGGCGGGCGCGTCGCCTACCTGATGGCGGCGCAGGCGCCGGAGCTGAAGGCGTCGGTGGTGTTCTACGGCGGCAACACGATGGTATCCTGGGGCGAAGGCGCGGCGCCGTTCGAGCTGAGCGACCGCATCGCCTGCCCCGTCCTTGGCCTCTTCGGCGAGGACGACGGCAACCCCAACCCAGCGGACGTCGCCAAGATCGACGCGGAGCTCACGCGCCTCGGCAAGACGCATGAGTTCCACTCGTACGCCGGTGCGGGCCACGCCTTCATGAGCGAGGGCCGGCCTAGCCACCGGGCGGAGGCGGCGGCCGACGCCTGGCAGAAGTGCGTCGCCTGGTTCGACCGTTACCTGAAAGACTAGTGCCCTCCTACCCGGGCACGCTCAAGTGCGTCGCGGCTTACTCGCCGCGACGGCCGCTCAAGGAGCTGATCGGGCAAGCGCTGACAGGGCGCCTAGGCGCGGAGGACGTCCGCTACCTCTTTGGCCGGGTCTTCCTGATCTACACGCAGGCGGACACCTCGACCGTGCGCGACTGGCTCACGCCGCTGATCGAGGAGGACGAGTCGCTGTTTGTCACGGAGTTCGAGCGCTGGTCAGGCTTCGGCCCCGCGCCCGACCGCGATTGGCTGCGCGAGCGCGGCCACTAGCACGCTACGTGCTCGCAGAGGCCCGCAGCCCCCGCACTTGGTCTGAGTTGAAAAACGTCTGGCGCAGCGATTCGTCGGTGAGCCCTGCCGCCACCCGGTCGATGACCGCCAGAGCTTCGCGGTAGGCCTGGCGCGCTTCCTCAGGCCGTCCTTGCGCCTGCCGGAGCTCTCCTAGGGCGGCGTGCGTTTTCCAGAGCTGCGGCGGGTTGCCGACCTCTTTGGCCACCTCGAGCGCCCGAGCGATTTCTCGCTCTGCCTCGTCGAGTTCGCCAAGCGCCTGAAGCGCCTGCGCCCGCAGCCGTCGGCCCTTGACGATGTTCTTCTTGCGGCCCGTGCCCTCGGCCCGCTCGATACACTCATCTGCGTACGACAACGCATCATCGTAGTTCTGCCTTGCGAGACACAGCTCACCGTAGCTGTGGCACAGATGCTGCGCGTAGCTCCACAGCACCCAGCGGTCCTGTGGGCGCGGGTCCCTCACGATCCGTTCGACATGCGCGAACTGTTCCTCCGCCTCATCGAAGCGGCCGAGCGCGAGCAGCGAGTCGCCCACATTGAGCCGCGCATTGCTTTCACACTCGGGGTCGGGGAAGCCCGCTGCGGCCGCCTTATCGGCGCCCCGGCGGTTCCACTCCAGCGCCCGCTGATTGTCGTGCAGCTCGTTGTAGACCCAGCCGACGCTATTCATCGCCTGTATCCGGGTCTGGACCTCACCCGTGCGCTCACAGATCAGGAGAAGCTCGCCCCAAAGCGCCAGCGCCTGCTGGTACTCGCCCCTTCCGGCGTGCAGGATACCCTCCCACCAACGGTCGAGGACCAGAGCCGTCACTTGCTGCTCTTCCTGCGCCCCTCGCAAACGCTCGAGGATCTCGATTCCGGAATCAAACTCCGCTGCCCAGCCAAGGCGCACCGCGCTTAGGAAAGGGGCGAACCACCGAGCGAACGGCTGCCAGGAGGAGTCGAACATGCCCTGCGCCTCGGCCAGCAAGCGTTCGCCTTGCCGCAGGTCGCCGAGAACGAGGGAGTTCTCCGCAAGCCAGACGGTAGCTTGGAACCTCGTTTCACCAAGGTCGTGCTCGTCAGCGAGCGCGAGCGCGGCCCGCAGCGTTTCCTCCGCAGTCTCGTGCTCGTGAGCCCACACTTGGACCATGCCCAGGTATGCGAGGGCAGTGCCTTCCAGGCGCCTGTCACCCAGGCTTCTGGCCGCATCCAGCATGGCCCCGGCGGCGCTCTGCCCGCGCGCGAGGTCGCCGACTGTGAAGAACGTCCAGAGCTGCTTTTCGGCGATGCGCGCGTATTGCAGGGCTACCTGGCTGCCCAGCTCCGTGCAGACCTCCAGAGCCCGACCGTAGTACGTGACCGCGTCCTCGTTGGCGTAGCCGGCAGCCGCTTTGTCGCCGGCCTTCTCCAGATAGTCCAGCGCCTTCTCCCATGACTGCCCTTCGTAGTAGTGAAGGGCGAGCGCTTCGTAGTGTTCCGCCAGCCGCTCCGAGTACAGCTCTTCGATCGCGGCGGCCACGATCCGGTGCAGCGCGCGCCGTCGCTCAACGAGCAGCGTAGAAAGCGCCACCTCGTGCGTGAGCGCATGCTTGAACATGTACGAGAGCTCAGGATAGTACGCTTTCTCGTAGATCAGCTCCAGGCCCTTCAACTCACCGAGGGCGCTATCAAGTTCCGTATCAACATCAGAGATGCGATCGAGCAGCCGCACGGTAAACTCGCGCCCGATGACCGAGGCGAGCTGGATTGCCTGCCTGGCCTCGACCTCCAGCCTGTCGATGCGGCTCAGGATGACCTCCTGAACGGTGTTTGGCACCACCACTAGTTCGGCGGGCCGGTCGAGGAAATACGACCCGTTACTCCTGCGCAAAACGCCGGTTTCGAGCAGCGACTTGGTCACCTCTTCGATGAAAAAGGGATTGCCCTCCGCCTTCCTGACGATGAGCTCCGCGAGCTCCGAAGGCAACGTTGCCCCATGGAGAACGCTTCCGGCGAGCGTCGCGCTGTCCGCCGGTGCCAAGTGCCGAAGCGCGAGCCGGTTGTAGTACGTTCGGTCACCCAGCGCCTGGCTGTACCCCGGCCGGTGCGTGAGCACGAGCAGAATGGGTGTCCCGGCGATCAGATCAACCAGCGCCGTGAGCGCCTCCTCGGACTGCTCGTCGATCCAGTGCAGGTCTTCGACCACGACGAACAAGCGACTTTGACGGCTCTCCTGAATGAGGAGGGCACGCAGACCATCCATGATGCCCGCCCGGCGTTCGAGCGGGTCCATCGTGGCGATCGCGGGGTCACCTGGTTCAACGTTGAGCAGGAACTTGAGGTACGGCACCGTGGCCCGTGCCGTCTCATCCCACAAGGCTGTGCCTGAGTCGATGCGCTCGATGATATGCTTGTCGTCGTCGCTCTCCTGAACACCGAAGTTGCCCTTGACAACGTCGATGAGCGGTAGGTAGGGCATGTTGCGGCCGTAGGAAACGCAGTGACCTTCGAGCCAGACGCCGCCCTCGGCGGCAACGGCACCGCGCAGTTCCAACAGCAGGCGAGACTTGCCGATGCCAGCTTCGCCCGACACGAAGACGACCTGTCCTTGGCTGCGCTGGGCCTGCTCGAGATAGGTCCGGAGCATGGCTAGCTCTTGCTCGCGCCCGATGAAGGGTGTCAGCCCACGCTCGGCCGCGATTTCCAATCGGGTCCGGAGCGGTAACTCCCGAAGAACCTCGTAGGCGTGTACAAGACCTGACCTGCCCCTGACCTCCAACAGATCGAGGTCCCTGAATTCGAAGTAGCCAGAGGATTGCAGGTAGGTGTCTTCGGTGATGTAGACGCTCTCTGGCTGGGCCCACTCTTCCATGCGAGCCGCGAGGTTCACAGTGTCGCCGATGGCCGTGTAGTCCATCGCAAGGTCGTCCGAGATGTGGCCAACGACGACCGGGCCCGTGTTGAGGCCAATGCGATACATGAACGCCGCCGACTTCGAGCCACGCGGCTCCTCGGCGTATCGCCTGAGCGCGTCGCGCATGGCGATTGCCGCTGAGACCGCGCGCCGGGCGCTGTCCTCATGGGCGATGGGGGCGCCGAAGAGGGCCATGATGCCATCACCTCGGAACTGCGTCACCGTCCCCTCGAAGCGGTGGACGGCGTCGACCATGAGCTGAGTGCATTCCTGCACGACGCGGCGGGCTTCTTCCGGTTCGACCTTCTCCGAGGCCGCCGTGGAGCCCTTCGCGTCGATAAACAGGACGGTCACCGTGCGGCGCTCGCCCTCCGCAGCGGCGCGTTCACGCAGAATCTTCTCGGCGAGATGGGGCGGCGTGTAGGATCGTGGGTCCGCCGTTGCGGGTGACGCCGCGTCATCGCCGAGTGCCTGGCCGCACGAGTCGCAGAAGCGCGAGGCGGGGCGGAGGTTAGCCTGGCAGTTGGGGCAGCTTCGCGCCAACGCGGCGCCGCATCGGTCGCAGAACGACGCTCCTCCTCGATTCTCCTGCCCGCAAGATGCGCAGTGCATGTCGCTTTCGAGGGAGAGGATAGCATACGCGATCAGGCGCACCCTCACCTATAATGGTGGCGCGCTGAGGAGGCGCCCTAATGGAGCAACCGAACAAGGTGGCCGGGTAGCCTCGCGATGGCCGGGGAGGGAGTCACCGCCGTGCTTCTGATCTCGTGCCGCGATCAGAAGGGTCTGGTCGCCGCGGTCTCCGACTTCCTCTACCGCCACAACGGCAACATCATCCACGCCGACCAGCACACCGACCTGGAGGAGGGCGTCTTCCTTCAGCGCGTCGAGTGGGAGCTGGCCGGCTTCGACGTCGCGCGCGACGGGATCGCCGAGGCGTTCCGGCCGATCGCCGAGCGCTTCGAGATGACGTGGCGCCTCCACTTCTCCGACGAGCTGCCCCGCGTCGCCGTCTTCGTCTCAAAGCTCCCCCACTGCCTCTACGATCTGCTGGCGCGATGGCGCATGGGTGAGTTCCGCGCCGAAGTGCCGCTCGTGATCAGCAACCATGACGACCTGCGCCCGATCGCGAGTGACTTCGGCGTCGCGTACCACCATCTGCCGATCACGCCGGACAAGAAGGCGGCGCAGGAGGGGCGCATCGCCGAGCTGCTGGAAGGCGAGCGCGTCGATCTCGTCGTGCTGGCGCGCTACATGCAGGTGCTGGGCGAGGACATCGTCGGCCGGTACGGGAACCGCACGATCAACATCCACCATTCCTTCCTGCCCGCCTTCGCCGGGGCGCGCCCCTACCACCACGCGCACGAGCGCGGCGTAAAGATCATCGGTGCGACCGCACATTATGTCACGCCGGAGCTCGACCAGGGCCCGATTATCGACCAGGACGTGGCGCGCGTAAGCCATCGCGACTCCGTCGCCGACCTGATCCGCAAAGGCCGCGACCTGGAGAAGACCGTCCTCGCCCGGGCCGTCGACCTCCACCTGCGCAACCGCATCGTCGTCTACGGCAACAAGACCGTCGTCTTCGACTAGGCCGGCCGCTGCTTGACCGTTGCTCGGCCTCTCCGTATTGTAAACCCGATCCGTCATGCCGGTTGACACTACCCTCGCCGAACGCCTGCTGTCCGAGATGAAGGCCACCGATGGCACAATCTCCGGCGGCGAGGTGAGCCGCACGCTTGGCGTGACGCGGGCCGCGCTCTGGAAGCAGGTGCAAGCGCTCCGGCGTCTGGGCTACGAGATCGAGTCGACGCCACGCGTGGGCTACCGGCTCGTCAGCGCGCCGGACGTGCCCTACCCGTGGGAGCTGCGCGACGGCTTGCGCTCGAAGCGCTTCGGGCAGCAGGCCTATCACTGCGACGCGCTTGGCTCCACGCAAGACGAGGCGCGTCGCCTCGCCGGGGAGGGCGCGCCTGAGGGGACGGTCGTCGTCGCCGAGACGCTGGACGCGGCCCGGGGCCGCATGGGCCGCGCCTACGTGACGCCGCCGGGCGGGCTGTGGTTCTCGCTGCTGCTCAGGCCGCGGCGCTCGCCGGAGCAAGTGATCGCGCTCTCTCTGCTCGTCGCGGTCGGCGTCCACCAGGGCATCGAAGGCGTGACCGGACTGCGGTCGACCGTGCGCTGGCCGAACGATCTGCTGCTCGACGGCCGGAAGATCGTCGGCATCCTGATCGAGATGGACAGCGAGCAGGACGTGCTACGCCACGCTATCGTCGGGATCGGCATCAACGTCAACGTGCGCATGCGCGACTTCCCGAAGGACGTGCAACCGATCGCTACCAGCCTACGCGAGGCGCTCGGCCGAGACGTGCCCCGCGTCGCGCTGCTGCAGCGCACTCTCGAACGCATGGAGGCGCTCTACGACACGTATCTGGAACGCGGCCCGCGCTCGGTCCTCGACGCCTGGCGCGCGCTGCCGACGATCCTCGGCCAGCGTGTCGCGGTCGAAGAGCTGCGCGAGCGCTGGGAGGGCACCGCCACAGACCTGGACGACGAGGGGGCGCTGCTCGTCCGCCGCGACGACGGCGCCGTCCAGCGCGTCCTCGCCGGCGACGTGCGAATCGTGACGTAGCCGATGCTGGAGCAAGCGACACAAGCGCTACCGAACGTGTCACGAAAGGCCCTTCGCTTTGCTCAGGGTGACAACATCGGCCCCTTTGTCATGCTGAGCGAAGCGAAAGCACCTTTCGGTGCCCTGAGCCCAACTTACGGAATCAACAGGAGGACACGTGACTGATCTCAAAGCCATCGAAGACCAGGTCCTTGAGCGCGGCAAGGCGATCAGCGCCGAGCAAGCGCGGGCCCTGATCGCGCTGCCGGACGCGGAGCTGCCCGCGCTCGTCTCGGTCGCGCATCGTGTGCGGCTGCGCTACTGCGGCGACGCCGTCGAGGTGGAGTCGCTGATCAGCGCGAAGACCGGTGGCTGCCCCGAAGACTGCGCCTTCTGCTCGCAGTCGGCGCGCTTCCCGACGCGCATCGAGACGCACCCCTTCCTCGCAACGGACCAGGTCCTGGCGTCGGCGAAGAGCTCGGAGGAGCTGGGCGCGACGCAGTTCTGCATCGTCGTCGCCGTGCGCGGGCCGGACACGCGACTGATGGGCCAGGTGCTCGACTCGGTCGCCGCGATCCACCGCGAGACCTCCCTCGACGTGCACTGCTCTCTCGGCATCCTGACGCGCGAGCAGGCGCGCGCCCTCGCCGAGGCGGGGGTCGAGCGCTACAACCACAACCTGGAGACGGCGCGCAGCTTCTTCCCGCAGATCGTCTCGACTCACACCTGGGAGGAGCGCGCGGAGACGTGCCGCCTGGCGCAGGCAGAGGGCATGGAGCTGTGCAGCGGCGGCATCTTCGGCATGGGCGAGACGTGGGAGCAGCGCATCGAGTTCGCCTGCGAGCTACGCGAGATCGGCCCGGTCGAGATCCCGCTCAACTTCCTCAACCCGCGACCCGGCACGCCGCTCGGCGAGCAGCCGCTGCTGCCGCCGCTAGAAGCGATCCGCATCTGCGCCCTCTGGCGGCTTTTCTTCCCGCGCGAGACGCTCCGCTACGCGGGTGGCCGTGAGGCGGTGCTGCGCGATCTCCAGGCGCTCGGGCTGCTCTCCGGCGTGAACGGCCTGATCATGGGCAACTACCTGACGACGACCGGGCGCTCTCCGCAGGAGGACCTGCGCATGCTCGACGGCCTGGGCATGCCTCGCGCCGAGACGAACGGCGGACGGCGTGTCGAGGTGGTGCTATGACGGCGCCCGACCTGCGAACGGCGCCATCAGCGCGAACGCGACGGCTCGCCGACGACGACCACGCCTACCTCTGGCACCCCTTCACGCAGATGGAGGAGTACTGCAAGGACGAGCCGCTGATCGTCGAGCGGGCGGAAGGCTGCTGGCTGATCGATACGGAAGGCCGGCGCTACCTGGACGGCGTCTCGTCGCTCTGGGTGACCGTGCACGGCCATCGCCACCCGCGCCTCGACGCAGCGCTGCGCGAGCAGATCGACCGTGTCGCCCACAGCACGCTGCTCGGCGTCACGAACGTGCCCGCCATCGAGCTCGCCCGACGGCTCGTCGAGATCGCGCCCGAGGGGCTAACGCGCGTCTTCTACGCGGAGAACGGCGCGAGCGCGGTCGAGATCGCGCTCAAGATGGCGTTCCAGTACTGGCAGCACCGCGGCCAGCCGCAGCGGACGCGCTTCCTCAGGCTGGAGAATGCCTACCACGGCGACACCATCGGCGCGGTCAGCGTAGGCGGCATCGACCGCTTCCACGCCGCCTACGGCCCCCTCCTCTTCCCCACCTACGAAGCGCCCTCGCCCGACTGCTATCGCTCGCCGCTGGCAGAGACATCCGACGATCTCGCGACGGTCTTCGCTGACGCGCTCGGCGACGTGCTGGCCGCGCACCACGAGGAGATCGCCGCCGTGATCGTCGAGCCGCTGGTGCAGGCGGCGGCGGGCATGATCACCGCGCCCGAAGGCTACTTGCGGCTGGTGCGCGAGCACTGCGACCGATTCAGCGTGCCGCTGATTGTCGACGAAGTGGCGACCGGCTTCGGGCGCACCGGGCGCATGTTCGCCTGCGAGCACGAGGGCATCTCGCCGGACTTCCTGGTGCTGGGCAAGGGGATCACCGGCGGCTACCTGCCGCTGTCGGCGGTGCTCACGACGGACGAGATCTACGACGCCTTCTTCGGCCCGTACGAGTCGTTCAAGACGCTCTTCCACGGCCACACCTACACCGGCAATCCGCTCGCCTGCGCCGTCGCGCTCGCGAACCTCGATGTCTTCGAAGAAGAGCAGACGCTGGAACGGCTGCAGCCGAAGATCGCGCACCTGACGCGCCGCCTCGACGCGTTCGGCGCGCTCGAGCACGTCGGCGACGTGCGCCAGCGCGGGTTCATGGTCGGGATCGAGCTCGTCGCCGACCGCGCGACGAAGGCGCCGTACCCAGTCGAGGCGCAGCTCGGCTGGCGCGTGATCCGCCTCGCGCGCGAGCGTGGCGTCGTCATCCGCCCGTTGGGCGACGTGATCGTGCTCATGCCGCCGCTCTCGATCACCATCGACGAGCTCGACCTGCTGCTCGACGTCACCTACGACTGCATCCGTAAGGCAACAGAGCAATGAGCGGCCCTCCCGAAGCCAGGCTGAAGCATGGCCTCCGGGGTTGCGGAACAGCCATTAGCCCCCGCCTACCGGCGGGCAGGCGTCGTCGTCGGGTTGAAGGCCGACCCGCAAGGTTGCGATGACGATCGACACAGCGCCCGACACCCTCGCCTGGCTCGACGAAGAGCTTGCCTCGCTCCGCGAGCAGGACCTCGAACGCGCGCTCGTCCCGCTCGACGGGCCGCAGGAGCCGGAGGTGATCATCGATGGCCAGCGCTACATCCTGCTCGCCTCCAACAACTACCTTGGCCTCGCGACCGACCCGCGCGTGAAGGCGGGCGCTGTCGCGGCCGTCGAGCGATACGGCACAGGCGCCGGCGCCTCGCGGCTCGTCTCCGGCCATACGGTGCTGCACCGCGAGCTGGAGCAGCGCCTCGCCGCGCTGAAGGGGACGGAGGACGCTCTCGTCTTCGGCAGCGGCTATCTCGCAAACCTCGGCGCGATCACCGCGCTCGCCGGCCCGGGCGACGCCATCTACAGCGACGCGCTCAACCACGCCAGCATCGTTGACGGCTGCCGCCTCTCGCGCGCCGAGGTTGCCGTCTATCCGCACCGCGATGTCGAACGCCTGCGCGCGCTCCTCGATGAGGACACCGGGCGCTACCGCCGGCGGCTGATCGTCACGGACGCCGTCTTCAGCATGGACGGCGACCTCGCGCCGCTGCCAGCGCTCGTCGAGCTGGCCGAGCGCTTCGACGCGATGCTGATGGTGGACGAAGCGCACGCAACGGGCGTGCTGGGCGCGACGGGCGCGGGCGCGGTCGAGCACTTCGGGCTGGAGGGCCGCGTGCCGGTGATCATGGGTACGCTCTCGAAGTCGCTCGCCTCCGTGGGCGGCTTCATCGCGGGGTCGCGCACGCTCATCGACTACCTGCGCAATCGCGCGCGCCCGTTCATCTACACGACCGGCCTGGCGCCCGCCGCGGCGGGAGCGGTAATCGCGGCGCTCGACGTGATCGAAGCCGAGCCCGAGCGGCGCGTGCGCGTGCTCGCACTGGCTCGCCGTCTTGGCGAAGGCCTGCGTACCCCGGGCTACGACGTGCTGCCAAGCGAATCGGCCGTCGTCCCTGTGCTCGTCGGCAGGGCGCGGGACGCACTCGACCTCTCGTCGGCGCTGCGACGGCGGGGCGTCTTCTGCCCCGCGATCCGTTCGCCCACCGTGCCCGAAGGGCAGAGCCGGCTGCGTGTCGTGCCGATGGCGACTCACACCGACGACCAGACCGAGCGCGCCCTCGCCGCCTTCACGGCCGCGCGGCGCGAGCTGTGGCCGGATGAGCGCTGATCGCCCCGCTTACGTAGACCGCCGACTGAAGTCGGCCGCATAGGGCCGATGGCAGAACGCTTTCGCTTCTTCGTTACCGGTACCGACACCGGCGCCGGCAAAACCGTCGTTACTGCGGCGATCGCGTGTCTGGCGGTCGAAGCGGGCCAGCGGCTCGCCGCCTTTAAGCCGGCGCAGACGGGCGTCGCGCCGGATGAGCCGGGCGACCTGGAGTTCGTCCGCGCGGCAGCAGGCGCCTCTCCTCTCCTCACAACTGCATACGGCTACCGGCTGCGCGAGCCGCTCGCGCCCGCGGTCGCGGCGCAGCGTGAGGGCGTGCGCATCGACCCGGCGGCGATCCTCGAGCAGTACGAAGGGCTCGCGTCGGAGGCAGACGTCGTACTGGTCGAGGGCGCGGGCGGCCTGCTGGCGCCGCTGGCGGACGGTTACCTGATGGCCGACTTAGCACGCGAACTCAACATACCGATGCTCGTGGTCGCTCGACCCGGCCTCGGCACGCTCAACCACACCGCCCTGACGGTCGAGGCGGCGCGCTCGCGTGCCATCGAGGTGGCGGGCGTCGTCATCTCCGGCTACCCGGCTGAGCCCGACCTCGCGACGCGCACGAACCCGCGCCTCATGGTCGAGCTCACTGGCGCCCCGCTCCTGGGCGTCCTCCCTCACATCGAGGGCCTCTCGACCGACAAGCTGCGCACGGCGGGCCTGGCGCAGGTGGCGCGCGACGCGCTCGCGCCAGCGCTGGGCGGCTGCTTTGACAGCGGGGCGTTCCTTGACAGAGAGTCCGTCGGCGCCGCCTGATTGTCGGACGGCTGCGCGGTACTCAGGAGGGACTAGCGCGATGAAGCAGTCGAATGTCGCCGGAGCATTCAGCGAGCCACGATTCATCGACGTCGGCCAGGCGCGAGTCTGCTACAGACAGGCCGGTGAGGGCCCGGCCCTGGTCCTGGTGCACGGCTTTCCGCTGTCCGGTCTTACCTGGCGGGGGCTGGTGCCCCACCTTTCGAAGCAGTTCACCTGCCATGCCTTCGACCTGATCGGGCTCGGAGAGTCGACCTCCCACGACGCGACCGACTTCACGTCACCGGGGCAGGGCCGCGTTCTCCAGCAGGCGCTACGGGCGGTGGACGTCTCGTCGTACGCGCTGATCGGCAACGACACCGGCGGCTGGGTCGCGCGTGAGCTGGCGCTGCTCGAACCCGAGCGCGTCACGCGGCTGGTCCTGACCAATACAGAGATACCCGGCCATCGACCGCCGTGGGTGCCGCTCTACCAGCGCCTGGCGCGACTCCCGGGGAGCAGCGCGCTCTTCCGCACGATCCTGATGTCGCGCCGGACGCGACGCTCCGCGGCGGCGTTCGGCGGCTGCTTCGAGGACCTCGACCTGATCGACGGCGAGTTCTACGACCTGTTCCTCGCGCCGCTCGTGTCATCGCCGCAGCGGCTCGCCGCGGCCCTGCAGTTCATGTGGCGGATGAACTTCGAACGGCTGGATCGCTTCGCGCAGCTTCACGGCCAGCTCACGATGCCGGTCGCGTTCCTCTGGGGCACCGCCGACCCGACCTTCCCCGAGGCGACGGCTCGCGCGATGGCCTCCCAGTTCCCCAACGTCGCTCAGTTTACGTCGGTCGCTAACGCCAAGCTCTTCTTCTACGAGGAGCATCCCGACATGGTGGCGGAGCTGGTCACCAAGATCCTCACACGCGCCGCTTAGCCACAAACGCGCGGCCCTCTCATCCGTGGCCTGGCCGCTCAGAGGTGCGCTCCACGTGCTCGGCCTGATCTAGGGCTGAACAGGGAGGCAGAGGTACGGTGGTGATCCCGACGTGGGCGCTCCGTTAGCAAGCGACCGCGCTGGCTACTCGCTCGAGGCAGGCTCGGAAACGCTCCGAGTTCGCGACCCGGTACGTGGAATCCTTGCCGCCGTCGTCGCAGCGGCGCAACAGGAGAGCGTCGGTCGCCCAGCGATGCGCCGCGAACTCCGTCACCTCGGCCTCGGTCATCAGGCCGCCTTGCTCGATCATCGTCCGCTGCGAGGTCGGGGAGAGACCGTCCCAATACGCGGCGTCGCTCGCGCAGAGGTAGCGCTTGGCGTCGGCGTGGGCGTTGATCAGCCACGCGACGCGCTCGCCGAAGAGCGGCCGCACCAGGTTCGAGGCCCACGAGGCGTGGGCCTCGGGCGCGACCCGGCCGTCGCCCAGGTCGTGCAGCACACCCGCGGCGATCAGCTCGTCATCGCAGCCGGCGCGTTCCAGCCCTTCCGCTGTCTGAAAGGCGTGCTCAACGAGGTCGAGCGACTCCCCGTCGGTGAGCGATCGCTGCGCGAGCAGGGACTCCCAGGCCTCATCGACGGTGGCGAACGATCTCATGCGGTTCTCCTCGCCGAGCTGCCTGCACCACCCACTCACCAGTCAGCGTGCCCAGTATTCCTCCAATAGCGTCGCCACCTCGGCCGGACGCTGATACGGCCACCAGTGGCCGCACCCCTCGAACGCGACGAACTTGGCGCCGGTGCGCTCCGCCAGGCGCTTCCCGAACTCAGGGCCCGCGTACGGATCGTCCGCGCCCCAGAGCACCAGCCCGGGTGGCGCGCTCAAGGCGAGCGGCGCCCAGTCGGATGACACATGCGTCGCGGAGCGATACAGGGCAAGGATCGACGACTTCATCGCGTCGTCGATGTGCGACGCCACTGATCGCGCCACGTCTTCGCCCATGCCCTGCGACGCCCACACCGCGACGACCACGTCGGGCGTCAGCGCGGCCATCAGTTGCTCGCCAGCCTCCGGCGTCTGCCAGGTCTTCGCGGTGTCGTGCCACTCGTATGCGGTGTCGAGCGGGCCGCTGCCGGCGGCCCACGTCCGGATGAGGTCTGGCCGCAGCGAGACGACACGCTGGACGAGCATCGCGCCCCAGTCGTGGCCGACGATGTCGACCGGCTCGCCCACCTCCTCGACGCGAGCGACGAGCCACGAGGCGTAGTCGTCCTTCGTGCAATCGAACCCGGCAGGCAGCGGCGCACCGAAGCCGGGCATCGCGGGGGCGATCACGTCTTTGCGATTGAGGTGCTCTCGCACGCCGTTCCAGAGATCGGGCGTATCGGGCACGCCGTGCACGAAGAAGGCAGGCATGGGGTCCCTCCTCTCGAATTCGCGAATCTAGGGCCTCGTTAGGCGGTCACGGCAACACGCCCGACAATCGTAGCCCCTCACGAGTTCACTCAACAAGCCCGATGGCTCGCCGCAAGGTGGCCCGTCAGGCCTGGCCGAGCGCGCCGAGCTTCAGCACGGTGTTCCAGTTGCGGCCGGTGCCGCGCGTGCCCAGCTCGCGCTCCATCAGGTCCGCGGTCAGCTTCGACCGGCCGATCCCCGCCGGGTAGAAGACGTAGAGCTGCTTGCCATCGGCGCGGATGATCTCCGGCCCCTTGCTCGCCGCCCGCAGCGCCTCCACAGCGTCCGCCTGAGGCGCATCCTTCAGAAACTGGACGACGAGGTGGCCGGGATCGCGCTTCGCCTCGGCCGGAAAGGGGTTGCGGGCGATCACCGCCTCCCACTCCTTCGCGGTGCGCACGAAGAAGGCGGTGCGCAGGTCCAGGCGGTTCTCAGCCTCGTCCTCGAGCGACCGCTCGAGGGCGGCGTCCGATTGCGCCTTGCCCCGGAAGCTGAGGTTGCCGGTATTGAGCAGCGTCCGCACGTCTTCGAAGCCCAGCGCTACGACGAAGTCGCGCAGGTCGGACATCGCGACCTTCCTGTGGCCGCCGACGTTGATCCCGCGCAGGAGGGCGATGTACGTAGTCATGACCGCGTCTGAAGGGGCGCTACCCCTTTCCGGGAATCGTCGCGCCCCAATCCTCCGGAGCGACGTCGGCGACGGACTGCGAGAACGACCATCGATAGCCGGCGAGGTCTTCGGCGGTGTACTGCCGCTCCCCGAACGGGTACGTCTCCGGCGGGTGGACGATCCGCGCGCCGAACTCTTTCGCCTGCTCGAAGTGGCGGTCGACGTCCTCGACATGCACGCCCAAGACCACGTCAACCTCGCCGGCACGGGGCGACCGAAGCTCGGCGTCGTCGGGCCCCGCGGGGCCCAGGGCGCC
>JBBEBM010000022.1:0-24338 GCA_040882355.1 Dehalococcoidia bacterium
GCCGATGATGCTCTTCGCGATCGTCTTCGGGCTCTCGATGGACTACGAGGTGTTCCTGATCACACGCATCCGCGAGGAGTACGACCGCACGGGCGACAATGCGCGCGCCGTCGCCGACGGGCTCGCCGCCACGGGGCGCGTCATCACCGCCGCCGCCGCGATCATGATCTGCGTGTTCGGCGCGTTCATCCTGGGCGAAGGGCGCGATCTGAAGCTGCTGGGCTTCGGTCTTGCCTTCGCTATCCTGATCGACGCCACCGTCGTCAGGTTAGTCCTGGTGCCCGCGCTCATGGAGCTGATGGGAGACTGGAACTGGTACCTGCCATCGTGGCTCAAGTGGCTCCCCGATCTGCGCGTGGAACCGAAGGAAGCGACCGGTCCGGCGGTGCCGGAGATGGTGTCGCAGGCGGGGAGCGGTGGTGAGTGATGACGCAGCCCCCCGGCGAATTGAGCAGAACGCAGGGAGACACCACTATGAGAAAGCTCTTAGAATCGACGTTCGTCACGCTGGACGGCGTGATCAGCTCACGAGAGAAGTGGGGCGCGCCGTACGTGGCCGAAGCAGTCCGGCGACGAATACACGGACCGCATCAACAGCATGCCTAAGTTCGTCGCCTCGAACACGCTGCAAGAGGCGACGTGGAACGCCACCGTGATCCGGGGCGATGTCGCTGCCGAGGTCGCGAAGCTCAAGGAGCAGCCCAGCCAGGGCATCCTCAAGTTCGGCACCGGTGAGTTCGAGCGCCCGCTGCTCGAACATCGCCTCGTCGACGAGTACGACTTCTGGCTGTTCCCCGTGTTCGTCGGCAGTGGTCAGCGCCTCTTCGACGGGTTCGGCACGACAAACCTAACGCTGTTGCGCACGACAACCTTCAGCACCGGAATCGACGTGCTGGTCTACCAACCGGCCTAGATGACCCTTGACACCCTGATTCCGTAGGTGTTAGCATCGCGCTATATTCTTGGAGCGCCGATGATGACCGCATGCCGACCGGACGCTAATCGAAACGCAGCGATGGCGCGCATCACGCGCACCGTCGACTGCGTTGATTCGCTCTCCGGCGACGCGGCCTGGGTTCTCCCGATCACCTAACAAGAAACGAATCGAACCGAAGTCAGGCCCGTCGCACGAAGCGACGGGCCTGTTCGCGTCCTGGAAGGAGGTTGAGATGCTGGATGGACAACTGGTGCGTTTGCGCGCGATAGAGCCGGGCGACCGGGAGCGCGCCCACGCCTGGCTCGACGACCCGGAGGTCACCTACTACCTGACCATGCGCTACCCGCTCGCCAGCGCGGACCCAATGTGGCTCGCCGACGCGCAACCTGCCAGCTTTGCGAACGGCGTCTACCTCGCGGTGGAGACGAAGGACGGCACGCACATCGGCGCCATCAACCTCCACGAGCTGAACCCGGAAGACCGCAAGGCCGGCCTGGGCATCATCATCGGCGACAAGGCCTGCTGGTCGAACGGCTACGGCCTCGACGCGATCGCCACGCTGCTCCGCTTCGCCTTCCACGAAATGAACCTGCACCGCGTCTGGCTCAGCGTGCTCGCCGGCCACGAAGCCGCCATCCGCTGTTACGAGAAGTGCGGCTTCCGCCACGAGTCGCGGCGGCGACAACAGGTCTTCAAACACGGCCGCTACTGGGACGTGCTCATCATGAGCATCCTGCGCGACGAGTTCGACGCGCCACACGTTGCGCCGTCGCCAGAGAGGGGAACGTAATGCTGGAAGGCAAGCTCGTGCGGCTGAGGGCCCAGGAGATGGGCGACCTGGAGCGGGACCACGCCTGGATCAACGACCGCGAGGTCACCCGCTATCTCGCCGCGCGCTATCCCATCTCGCTCGTGGATGAGGAGCGCTGGCTGAGCGGCCGGCCGCCCAGCAGCGGCTCGAACGGGCTGCGCCTCGCCATCGACACGAAGGACGGCCGGCACATCGGCAACATCGACCTCCTTCCCGGCAACCCGGACGACCGCTGCGTTGCGCTGGGCGTCATGGTCGGCGACAAGGAGTACTGGTCGCGGGGCTACGGCACGGACGCGATGATCACGCTGCTGCGCTTCGGCTTCAGCCAGATGAACCTCAACCGCATCTGGCTCCATGTCTTCGAGCACAACGAGCGGGCCATCGCTTGCTACAAGAAGTGCGGCTTCCAGGTCGAGGGCCGCCTCCGCCACCACCGCTACCAGGAGGGCCGCTACTCTGACGTGATCGAGATGGGCGTCCTGCGCGACGAGTTCGCCGCGTCGCACGGATTGGCGGCGCCCAAAGAAGGAGGCCCGTGATGCTGGAGGGCAAGCTGGTCCGGCTCCGGTCGCTGGAGCCGAGCGATGTCGAACGCGAATACGCCTGGGCGAACGACCTCGAGGTCACACACTACCTCTCGATGCGCTATCCGTTTTCGCGCGCCGACGAGGAGAGCTGGCTGCGGGGCGGCCCGCCGAACAGCTTCAACCAGGTCCGCCTCGGCATAGAAACGAAAGCAGGCCTCCACATCGGCAACATCGGCCTCTATACCGCGAACGCCGAAGAGCGGCACGCCGAGCTGTGGATCCTCATCGGCGACAAGGCCTACTGGTCGAAGGGATACGGCGCGGACGCTATCGTCACCCTGCTCCGTTTCGCCTTCCACGACATGAACCTCAACCGCGTCTACCTCTACGCCCAGGAGGCCAACGCCCGCGCGATCGCCTGCTATCGAACCTGCGGGTTTGTGGAGGAGGGTCGCTTGCGCCAGCACCGCTTTCGCCACGGGCGATACTGGGACGTCCTCTTCATGGGCGTCCTGCGTGACGAGTTCGACGCGTTGCACGGAGGGCCGTCGTGATGAACGAGCAGTACTACACCGATGAAGTCGCGGCCACGTACGACGTCACGTCGCCCGGCATCCCCGGCGACGTCGACTTCTACCTCGAGCTCGCCCGCCAGGCGCACGAGGCGGGTCAGCCGGTGCTGGAGCTCGCCTGCGGCACGGGGCGCGTCGCCGTCCCCATCGCCCGCGCCGGCATCTCCATCGTCGGGCTCGACGCCGCCCCTACCATGCTCGCTATCGCCCGCGAGAAGGGCGCCGCGCTCGACACCGTGCGCTGGGTCGAAGGCGACATGCGCTCGTTCGCGCTGCCGGAGCGCTTCGGCTTCGCGTTCATCGCCTACCGATCGTTCCAGCACCTGCTCACGATCGAGGACGAACTCGCGTGCCTGCGCTGCGTCCACGACCACCTTGTGCCGGGCGGCCGCTTCTCCCTCAGCCTCTTCAATCCGAACATCGTCGACATGGGTCTGTGGCTCAGCTCCAGGCGAGGATCGCTGCAACGGATGGAGGACTATCAACATCCGGGGAGCGGCCGCCGCGCCCTCCGCTGGGAGGAGCGCCGGTACCGCCAGGCGCAACAAGAGTCCCAGTCCACGCGCGTGCACGAGGAGCTCGACGACCAGGACACGGTGATCTCGCGCACGTACCGCTTCCTCAAGCTGCGCTACCTCTTCCGGTACGAGGCGGAGCACCTGCTCGCCCGCGCCGGCTTCGAGATCGAGGCGCTCTACGGCGACTTCCTCGGCGCGGAGTTCACGGACACGAGCCCGGAGATGGTCTGGGTGGCGCGACGGGCCTAGCGCCCGGCCTGGCGCGGCCCGCGCTGCACCCACGACTCGCGTTCGCGCGTATCGCGGTCGTAGAGCAGGCGGTTGAGCAGCACCAGCCGCGGCTCCGCGCCGGGTGGGATGCCGGGCTGGTTCGTGAGCAGCCGCTTCGCCAGCACGAGCGCGGCCACCACCACCAGTCCCGCGACGATCTCCGGCGACTGCCCCTTGCCGAGCGCCGCGAACGGCGCGACCGCGATGCCCAGCCCGACGCTCTGGGGCACGGCGCCCAGCGCCACGCCGGCCAACGAGACACCACAGAACACCCCTAGCCCCGGCCACGACAGCACGAGCATGAAGCCGATCGCCGGGCCGACGCCGCGCCCGCCCGTGAGCCCCAGGTAGGGCGACCAGTTGTGCCCGATCAGCGCCGCGAGCCCGGCCAGCACCTGGATGCCCAGCGGCTGGCCCGTCCACTTGGCGATGGCGATGCAGAGCATCGTCTGCGCGATGTCCGCGAGGCCCACCGGCACGACCGCTGCGCGCGAGACCGTCTGCCAGACGTTCGACGCGCCGACGTTCCGGCTGCCTACCTCCCGGATGTCCACGCCGCCCAGCAGCCGGCCCGCGATGTACGCGGCGGAGATGCCCCCGATCAGATAGCCGGCCAGGACGACGAGGACGGCGCCGACCATCAGCCGTCGGGCGAACGTGCCGCGGGCGCTGCACGCGATGCGACGCGGCGCGCGGCGTCGCCGATGAGCTGGGCGGCTTCGTCAAGAGAGAAGCGGGCGCTGTTCAGCGTCAGGTGATAGTGAGCGGGGTGGTCGACGTCGATCTTGAAGAACTTGTGGTGGAAGGCCGCGCGTCCCTTGTCGCCGTCGTGCACGCGCTTCGCCGCCGCCTCCTTGCTCAGCTCCTCCCGCTCCGCGATGAACGCGATTCGATGCTCGAGCGGCGCGACGAGCAGCACATGGAGGGCGCCCGGGCAGTCCGTCAGGATCACCTGGCTCCCGCGGCCGATGATCAGTACGTTGCCGTGCGCGGCCAGGTCGTTGACGATACCGCTCAGCGTGTCCAGGTAGCGCTCGCTGGATACCTCGTGCAGGCCCTCGTCCGCGGCCGCCTCGCTGTAGGTGCGTGAGAGCAGAATGTCCAGGCCGCCGCTGCCCAGCATCGGCTCGGCGGCGCCCGCCGCAGCCGAGCTCTCGAAGAAGCGCCGCAGCATCGACGCGATCCGTTCGCCCCGCGACGCCGTCCGCTCGTCGAACGGGACGACCGACTCCATCGGCACGCCCAGCGTGCTCGCCGCCTGCACGAGGATCTCCTGGTCGACGTAGTCGATGCCGAGCTGTTGCGCGGCCAGCCGGCCGGCTTCGCGGGCGCCGGCGCCTACCTGGCCTGAGACGGTGACGATGGGCATGGGCGCGCCTCCTTGGGGCTCGCTCCGTACCGGGACCGGTTCCGTCTCTATTGTACTGCCTGCCCGCCGCAGACGGGGCGGCGCGCAGCCGCGCGGCTACGGCCCCTATCCCTGGCCTTTGAGCCGGTCGACGAAGGTCGAGACGGGTATCGCGGGCAGCGTCGTGATCTGGATCGTGCCGCGCGCTCCCAGCTCGACGGAGATGCGGGCGATCGTCTCGTTGTCGACCGCTTCGACGACCGAGACGAAGTCGTACCCGCCGAGAACGGCGTACTGGTCGATGACCTTCGCGCCCATCGCCTCCAGCTCCTTGTTCACTTCCTGGATGCGCTCCGGGCGCCCCTTGATCGTCTTTCGCCCCTCGTCGGTGAGGGTGCTGAGCAGGATGTACGTTGCCATTCGGTAAGCCTCCTTGCGTTGCGGGGATGGACGCGCGTATTGTAGCACCCCGCGTCAAGCGACGAGCCGCTTACTCGACTTGCAGCGGTTGGCCGTCCTCGTCCAGCATCAGGGGCTGCGGCACGCGGGCTCCGCAGATGCACGGGAACGTGCCGATACGCACCCACATCGGGAAGTTGCCCTCGAAGAGCCGGCCGCACGCGCCGCAGCTCGCGCGGAAGAGCTTGACGTGCGGGGGGTTCCGCTTGCGCGGCCGCTGTGCGCGAGAGGGGTCCACAGCTAGGCCAGGTAGACGAGGAAGCGTTCGTTCCGCTCAGCAACGAGCACCTTACGGCCCGCTGCCAACAGCTCGGCGACCGCGCCCGGCATGACTGCGGAGTGGCCCTGCACGGGAAAGCTGCGCTCGTAGCCGTATTCTGTGCCGTTCATGCGTAGGTGGCTGTAGACGGACGGAACGTCGCCGAGGTCGACGAACGGCACGTCAAACGTGCCCAGGTTCAGCTCGCCGACCAACGCGCGGTCGACGTCAAGGACGGGAAGCTGGTCGGTTGCCATCGGTCACATTGGAACGCACGCGCGAAGTTCAGTCAAATCGATTGGAGGCGCCTATGGCGCATCGAACGGGCAGGACGGTAGCTCCTTGAGTAGCCACTCGCCGCCGTCCCGGTCAAAGTTCCAGAAGGCGGTCACGTCCAACGTCTGGCCGTCCACGGTCGTCACCTCGAATTCGATCGTGGCCGTCGCAACGTCTCCCAGCATCTGCAGCGCGCGGTCCGTAACGCCGAGCGACGCCCCTTCAGGAATGCACGTTCCCAGACGGTCCAGATCTGCTGCGTCGGTCTGGCTCAGCAGGTCGGCTCCCAGGTAGTCGCGCAGGCCTGCACCGTCCTTACGCATGATTGCCGCCAGGATGCCATTGACCGCCGCCTCCAGGTCCGCGTCGCCGGGCACCGGGATGCGCAACTCGGGAGTCGGGTTGCTCGCGCCGTCATCGCCGTTGTCGTTCCCGTTGCAGGTCAGGGCGACGCCGATGACTACGATCGCCACGATCGCGACGAGGACGATGAGCACGTTCCGCATGATGCGCATGGTGTCGAGGCTCCTGCTAGCTCAGGGCTGCGTTAGGCTCCAGCTTACGCGTCCGCTCGCTGGCGGTCGAGGTCGCGCACCTTCTCGATGTTCGCCGCCTCGGACGGTTCGGGCTGGGCCTCGAACCAGGCGTCCAGGATCTCTTTCGCGATGACCTCGGATGTCGCGCGCAGGCTCAGGCAGAGCACGTTCGCGTCGTTCCAGCGGCGCGCGCCGCGAGCGGTCTCGGCGTCGGCGCAAAGGGCGGCCCGCGCGCCCGGCACCTTGTTCGCGGCCATGCTCACGCCGGTGCCCGTCCAGCAGAAGAGCACTCCTTGCTCGGCTTCGCCCGATGCGACGCGTTTTGCGACCTGCGTCGCCACGTCCACCCATTCGAGCGCTTCGCCGGCGGGCGGGCCGACCGGCTCCACCTCGTGGCCCCGCCGCCGCAGCTCTTCGACTACGAAATCTGTCACGTGTGTGCGTTCGTCGCTGCCCAGCGCGATTTTCATCGATCGACTCCTCACCACCAGATCGTATCGTCCAGCTCTTCACCCTCGCCGGCTTCGGGCGGGCTGAGCCAGAGGTTCGTGCCCAGATATTTCCACCCGTTGTCCGCGAACAGCAGCACCACGTTCCCCCGGTCCATCCGTTTCGCCACCTTCAGCGCCCCGTGCAGCACCGCGCCCGCCGACACGCCGCCGAAGACCGCCTCGCGCCGCATCAGCTCCCCTGCGGAGCGAAAGGCATGCTCGCTGCGCACCAGGATCTTGGCGTCCAGCAGGTCGAGGTCGAGCACGGGCGGGATGAAGCCGTCGGCGAGGCTCTTCAGCCCCTGGAGCTGGTTGCCCGGGTGCGGCTCGATTGCGACGACCTTGGTCTGCGGATTCGCCTCCTTCAGCCGGCGCCCCGCTCCCATCAGCGTGCCGCCCGTGCCCAGCCCGGCGACGAAGACGTCGACGTCCGGCACGTCCTCAAGGATCTCAGGGCCTGTCGTCTCGTAGTGCGCCTGAACGTTGTTCGGGTTACCGAACTGGTCCAGGAAGAACCAGCCTTCCTGCGCCGCCCGCTCCCGCGCCACGTCGATTGCCCGGCGCACGCCCTCGTCAGTCGAGACCCACTCGACGAGGGCCCCGTAGACAGCGATAGCGCGCGGGATCTCCGGAAAGACGTTCTCCGGCATGACGATGCGCACATCGTAGCCGAGCGCTCGCCCCACCATCGACAGCGCGATGCCCGTGTTGCCCGTCGACGCCTCGATCACCGTATCGCCCGGCCGGACGCGGCCCTCTCGCTCGGCGGCGAGCAGCATCGCCCGCACGATGCGGTCCTTCACGCTGCCGGTCGGGTTCCAGCCCTCCAGCTTGGCGAAGAGACGCACGCCGGGCTTCGGGCTGCAGTGGCGCAGCTCGACCATGGGCGTGCGGCCGATGGCCTGGGTGAGGTGGAGGTGGTGCATGCTTCGATTGTACCGATGTGGCGGCCGCCGAGGGTCGCGGGTCGCGGCCGCCCCGCCCTGCAAGCCCTCCTGAGGCGAGTAAACGTTTGATCGACCGGTCCGTTTTGCAAAACGCCGTGTTCAGCAGGACGACCGTCGAAGCCGTCGCGTCCCCGTGGCGCCGACGGCGAATCTGAACCGGGCATTTGATTGATCTCTGCAAAGGCGCCTTCCTGTTGGTCATGACGTACTTCGGCCCTGGGGGCGGGAACCCTTCGACAGGCCCTTTGGGCAAGCTCAGGAGAGGCCTGGAACCAGGTGTGCCCGCGACCGGTTATCGGAGACCAGGATAGGGCGAAGGTGAGAGAGCGCGAAGGGGTGGGTGGCACTCTGTAGGCGGGAAGCGAGAGGCGGGGACGCGCGCGCCAGCCTTAGTGGCGTTCGGTGCGGGTGCGAAAGGCGCGACGCTCTTCGTCCGTCTTCGCCTCGAAGTATTCCTTGTTCTTCTCGGTGAAGCTGCGCTGGTCCTCCGGCACGTCCTCTTCGTAGAAGATGGCGCTCACCGGGCAGACCGTCTCGCAGGCGGCGCAGTCGATGCAGACCGTCGGATCGATGTAGTACTGCTCGTCGTCATCGCTGGAGTGGATGCAGTCGACCGGGCAGACGTCCACGCACGAGGCGTCCTTCACGCCGATGCATGGCTCCGTGATCACGTACGTCATCGATCACTCCTCCGGCTCGGCGAGGCCCACGGACGAAGCACGCAACGTCAGCGACGCCCGTACACCGGGCTTTTCGACCTCCACGTCGCCGCCCTGGAGGCGCGCCTGGCAGGCGAGCCGGACCGGCTGCTGGAGGATGCTCGGGCCGCGCTCCTCGGTCAGCACCCGCTCCTCCGACCGCCCGCGCGGCGAGAGCTGCTCCATCCCCGAAACCACGACGCAGGCGCAGGTCGTGCAGCGCCCCTCGCCGCCGCAGGTCGTGGGCCAGTAGTAGCCCAACGCCTCGGCGGCCTCCATGATCGTGGCGCCTTCAGGGGCCTCGAACTCCAGATTCAGGGGTAAGACGCGTACCTTCGGCATCGGGTCCTCGTTCCCCTTAGTTTAGCATACGCTTGGTTACTAAACACCGCGATCCCGGGTTGGCCGCAAGCGCCGGTTAGCTATAATGCACGCGCTCGACTCACCCGAAAGGAGCCTCTCTCGCCATGGTTCGTCGCTCCGGCGCGGCCGAGGGATTCGTCCCCGTCGCCAGCTACAGCATCATCGTTCGCGCCCAGTACCCCAACAAGCCTGGCATGCTGGGCATGATCGCCTCGGCCATCGGCGAGGCGGGCGGCGACATCGGCGCCGTCGACCTCGTGCGCACGAACCACACGCAGATCGTCCGCGACGTCTCCATCGGCGTCCGTGACGCCGAGCACGGCCGCAGCGTCCTCGACACGATGCGCAAGCTCAAGGGCGTGACAATCCGCAGCGTCTCCGACCCGGTCTTCCAGGTCCACGAGGGTGGCAAGATCGAGATCCACAACAAGACCGCCGTCACCAGCCGCGGTGACCTCTCCCGCGTCTATACGCCCGGCGTCGCGCGCGTTTGCATGGCCATCCACCGCGAGCCGGAAGCGGCCTGGTCGCTGACAGTGAAGAAGAACGCCGTCGCCGTGGTCACGGACGGCACGGCCGTCCTCGGCCTCGGCGACATCGGCCCGCTCGCCGCCATGCCGGTGATGGAGGGCAAGTCGATGCTCTTCAAGGAGTTCGGCGACGTTGACGCCTGGCCGATCTGCCTCGATACCAAGGACCCCGATGAGATCGTCAACACGGTGAAGTACCTTGCCCCCGGCTTCGGGGGCATTAACTTGGAGGACATCTCCGCCCCGCGCTGCTTCGAGATCGAGGAGCGGCTGCGCAAGGAGCTCGACATCCCCGTCTTCCACGACGACCAGCACGGCACCGCCGTCGTCACGCTCGCCGCCCTGCTCAACGCGCTCAAGATCGTCAAGAAGGAGCCGTCCGACCTCAAGGTCGTCGTCTCGGGCGTGGGCGCCGCCGGCGTCGCCTGCGCGAAGATCATGATGTCGGTCGGCGTCCAGCACATCATCGGCTGCGATAGCCAGGGCGTCATCTACAAGGGTCGCAAGCAGGGCATGAACTCGATGAAGCAGTGGTTCGCGAAGAACACGAACCAGACCAACTGCAAAGGCACCCTCAGCGACGCGATGGAGGGCGCTGATCTCTTCCTGGGCGTCTCCGCCCCGAACGTGCTCACGGCGGACGATCTGAAGAAGATGAACAAGAACCCGATCGTCTTCGCCATGGCGAATCCCGACCCCGAGATCCGCCCCGAGCTGGCGGCCCCCCACGTGCGGGTGATGGCCACGGGCCGCTCCGACTTCCCCAACCAGATCAACAACGTCCTCTGCTTCCCCGGTCTCTTCCGCGGTGTGCTCGACGCGCGCGCCTGGGCGATCACGGAGCCGATGAAGATCGCCGCCGCCGAGGCCATCGCGAGCTGCGTGGCGAAGAGCGAGCTGAGCGACGAGTACATCATCCCGTCGGTCTTCAATCGCGCCGTCTTCCAGAAGGAGGCGAAGGCCGTCGCTGAGGCCGCCTTCGCATCGGGCGCCGCCGAGCGCCACCGCAAAGTGCACCCGGTCTACATCTAGCCAGGGCAGGAGATCGCCATGCCCACCACGCTCGCCGAAGGCCAGCCCGCGCCCGACTTCACCGCCGAGACCGACAAGGGCGAGACGGTCAGTCTGAAGGACTTCGCCGGCAAGCACGTCGTGCTCTACTTCTACCCGAAGGACGACACGCCCGGCTGCACCACCGAAGCCTGCAACTTCCGCGACAACTTCGGCATCCTGGAGTCGGAGGGCGCTGTGGTGCTCGGCGTCAGCCTGGACAGCGTGCAGTCGCACCAGAAGTTCCGCGACAAGTTCGAGCTGCCGTTCACGCTCCTCGCCGACCCCGAGCACACGGTGTCGGACGCGTACGGCGTCTACGGCCAGAAGTCGTTCGCCGGCCACGACTACATGGGCGTCGACCGGGCGACCTTCGTCATCGGCCCGGACGGCACGCTGGAGCAGGTCTGGCCGAAGGTGAAGCCGGACGGCCACGCCCTCGAAGTGCTCGCCTGGCTGAAGGAGCACAAGGCGGCGAAGCAGGACGCCTGACGACCTCAAGCGAACGCGTTGGCGTCACCTGGCCCCTACTCCACGACGATCGTTCCCTCCATCCCGTGACCGCCGCCGCCGACCAGCTTTACGCCGTCCGGCGCGCCCAGGATCGCGCCCAGGATCGGCGGGTGCAGCGTGCAAACGTACGTGTACACGCCCGGCTCGTCGAACGTTCTCGTGTAGCCGTCGCCTAGCTCCATCACACCGGAGTCCCAGGCGCCGTCGGCCGCCGTGGCTGTGTGCGGTACGCCTCCATCGTAGTTGACCCAGGCGACCGCCTCGCCGGCGCGGACCCGCACCGGTTCGGGATTGTAGGCGAAGCCGCTGATCACGACCTCAGCAGCGCCCTCCGGTACCGCGTTGACCGCCACGACGGGCCCGGGCGTGTTCGCCGGCGTGTTCGTGACGGCGACCGACTCCGCGCCGCCGCTTCGTATCGCGACGACCAGCGCGGCGACGGCGATCGCGAACGCTACCACGACGCCCAACTCGAATGCCCTTCGTTCAACCATGGTCCACCTCCTAGCGCAGCGACTCGGCCACGCGAATCGTCTCGGCAAACGAGAGCTCCGTCTCGAGCCGGTAGGTGATTCCATCGCGTTCCCAGAGCAGCGTCGGCCGGTGCACGTTGCGGACCGACGCATCGATCTCCTCCCCGTTCTCGTCTTCGTACGCGGCGCCGTGGCCGCCGAGCGGCACCCACAGCGCGGGCTCGCCTGCCACCGTGACTTCGCTCAGTCCTTCCGGCACGCCCTTGATGAACTTCCCGCGCAACCGCGATTGGTGCAGCTCGAAGCCCTCTTCTTCATACTGAAGGATGACCACGATGTCGCTCGGGAAACGCTGGACGTACACAGCGGACGGCGCGCCCGTGCCGGCCGGGTAGGTAGGGAGGCGGAGCGGGAAGTCCACGAGCGTCTGCGCCTCGGCCAGCGTCGTGCGATCGGCGTAGGCCTCCGGTCCGCGCACCACCGCTGTTTCGACGGGAACCGGAGCCGTCTGGATGCGCACCTCCACGTGACGCAGCCCGAAGAAGTCGGCAACCGCCGTGCGCGAGTCCGGCACCGCCACGATGATCGCTGCCGCGAACAGCGCCGCCGCCAGCCCCGCGACGCCAATCCGGATCGCGGGCACAGCGAGCCAGTCGCGCGCCGTCTCTCCGAACCGCGCGCGGGGCATGGCTCGCTCGGTAGCCGGCTCCGCAAGACGCGACGCCACAGCAGGGGCAACGGCCGGTGTCGGCGGATACGAGATGGCGTCTGCGGCCCGCCTCAGCAGCGCATCGATGGCGGCGAGGTCCGGGCCGATTCCTTCCTTCATCGCCGCCCCTCCGGCCCGTCAGGTGCCCGCGCCGGGGGCGGCATCAAGTCCGGGTAGCGTTCCTCGATCACACGCCGCAGCTTCTTGAGGGCGCGGTGCAGGCGAGACTTGACCGTGCCGATTGGACGGCCGATCGTCGCCGCGGCCTCAGCTTGAGGAACGTCCAGGAAGTAGTGCAGGTACAGCACGGTCTGCTCCTCGTGGTTGAGCGCGCCGACCGCCTGCCACACACGGCGAGCCAGCTCCATCCGCTCCAGCTCTCCTTCCGGCGACTCGACGTGGCGCGCGGTCGTCGCGTCCCGCTCGTAGCGCTGCATCCTTGCGTCCCTGCGGCGGGCGCTGCGTATCTTGTTGAGGGCCTCGTTCGTCACGATGCGCAGCAGCCAGGGACGGAACGACCGGTGTCGATCGAAGCGGCTGAGACCGCGGTAGGCCCGCAGAAAGGCCTCCTGCGCAACGTCCTGCGCCTCCGCCTCGTCCCGCACGATCAGGTACGCCGTCCGGAACGCGATCTCCTCATACTGCCGTACAAGCGATGCGAAGGCTTCGACGTCGCCCTGCTGGGCCCGCGCTATCGCGGCCGGCTCGTCCAGCTCTGGCCCCCTTCCGCGGAAGGACCCTGTTCTCCTGTCACAGCTAGTACACCGGCACAGGCCCTGAGGTTCCACGTACCGCAGCGACAGTGTAAAGGCTTCGTCCCCGCCGGACTCCTGATCGTGATCGGTGGTGTCAGGTCGTCGCCGGCGCGAACCCCACTCGCAGCTCGCGCGGGCCCCGATTGACGAAGCTCTCCTTGTATTCGGGCGGATCGGCCAGCAGCTCCAGCCAATCGAAGCGCCTGGCCAGCGTCCGGAACGCGATCTCGCCCTCCACTCGGGCGAGCGCCGCGCCCAGGCACGCGTGCAGACCGAAGCCGAAGCCCAGGTGCCGGCTGCCCTGCCGCGTGATATCGAAGCGGTCCGGCTCGGCGAACTGCGCTGGGTCGCGGTTCGCCGACGCGATGAGCAGCGCCGCCTGCTGGCCCTTGCGCACCGTCACGTCTACGAGCTCGACCTCCTCCAGCGCCGTGCGCGTCACCATCTGCACCGGCGAGTCGTAGCGCAGCACCTCCTCGACCGCGCCCGCCGCCAGCGACGGGTCGTCTCGCAGCTTGCCGAGCTGCTCCGGGTGTCGCAGCAGCGCCAGCACGCCGTTGCCGATCAGGTTCGCCGTCGTCTCGTGGCCCGCCGCGAGGAGCAGGATACAGGTCGAGAGCAGCTCGGCCTCCGTGAGCCGGTCGCCCGCCTCCTCCGCCGCGATGAGCGCGCTGATGAGGTCGTCGCGTGGCGACTTGCGCCGCTCGCCGATCAACGCGCGGAAATAGTCCATGAAAGCGTTGCCCGCGTGGCGGCGCCGCTCGACGACCTCAGGGACGAGCGCGGTGCCCGGGTCGAGGCCGCGCGCCAGCTCTCCCGACCACTCCTTGAACGTCTCGCGGTCGGACGGCGGCACGCCCAGCAGCTCGCAGACGACGGTGACCGGCAGCGGATAGGCGAGGTCCTCGATCACTTCGAGCGAGCCTCGCTCCGCCGCGCGGTCGAGCAGCGCGTCGACGACCTGCTGGATGTGTGGCCGCAGCGCTTCGACGACCTTTGGGGTGAAGGCCTTGCTCACCAGCGCTCGCAACCGCGTGTGATCCGGCGGATCGAGCACGAGGAAGGGCGGCGTCTTGCTCAGCGCCTCCTGCTCCGGGTCGAACAGCCCGCGCTCGACGGCGAAGCGGTACGCGTCCGAGTTGCGTTGGTCGCTGCTCCAGCGCTGGTCGCGCAGGACTGCGACGCAGTCCTGGTAGCGGCTGACGACGAAGGCGATCGGCGTTTCGTGGACCGGGTCTTCGTCACGCAGGCGAACGTACGCGGGGTAGGGGTCGGCGCGGAAGGACGGGTCGCCCGGGTTGAAGACGATCGGCTCCGCGCGCAGCATACGTAAAGCGGCTGACGCTAGGAGACCGCGCTGAAGCCGACGGGCAGCGAGGCCAGCCCGCGCAGGACGATGTTCTCCTTGTACTCCGGCGCTTCGGTGCGCAGCTCCAGGCCTTGCACGCGTCGAACGAGCGTCCCCAGCGCGATCTCGCCCTCGACGCGCGCCAGCGGCGCCCCCAGGCAGAAGTGGCTCCCGTAACCGAAGGCAACGTGGTGACTCGCGTCGCGCGTAATGTCGAACCGCTCCGGGTCGGGGAACTGCTCGGGATCGCGATTGGCTGACGCCAGCAAGAGGATCGCCTGCTTGCCCTTCGCCAGCGCGACGTCGCCGATCTCCATGTCTTCCAGCGGGATCCGAACGGTCATCTGCACCGGCGGGTCGTAGCGGAGCACCTCCTCCACCGCGTTCTTCGCCAGCGAAGGGTCGTCTCGAAGCTTCTGGAGCTGGTCGGGGTGGCGGAGGAGCGCGAGCGTGCCGTTGCCGATCAGGTTCACGGTCGTCTCGTGGCCGGCGACAAGCAGCAGGATGCACGTGGCCAGCAGCTCTTCGGCGGTGAGCTTGTCGCCCGCCTCCTCGGCCGCGATCAGCGCGCTGAGCAGGTCGTCCTTCGGCTCCGACCGCCGCTTCTCGATGAGCGCGCGGAAGTAGTCGGAGAACTGCGTGATGGTGCTCTGTCGCTGCTCCACTTCCTCGGGCGGCATGATCTCCATCGGGTCGAGACTGCGCGCCAGTGCGCGCGACCACTCCTTAAACGTGGCGTGGTCGGCCGTGGGGACGCCCAGCATCTCGCAGATCACCGCGACCGGCAAGGGATAGGCCAGGTCCTCGATCACCTCCAGCGAGCCCTGATCCGAGCGGGCGCTCAACAGCTCATCGACGAGCTCCTGAATGCGCGGCCGCAGCCCCTGGACGACCTTCGGTGTGAAGGCCTTGCTCACCAGCCCGCGCAGCCGCGTGTGGTCCGGGGGATCGAGGAACAGGAACGGGCGCGCGCCGCCCAGGAACCCCTCGCTCGGGTCTTCGCCGTGCTCCGCGACGAACTGCTGGTGCTCCAGGGAGTTGGTGGCGTCGCTGCTCGAGCGCGCGTCGCGCAGGACCGCGACGCAGTCGGCGTAGCGGCTGAGCACGTACGCACCGAAGGGCGTCTCGTGGACGGGGTCCTCTTCGCGCAGCCGGCGGTAGGTGGGATACGGGTCGATTCGGAATGCCGGATCGAATGGGTTGAACACGAGTGGCTCTGCGCTAACCATGGCGCCTCCTCCGCTGCTACACCGCTGTCGCCGCCGGCTGCGCCCCTCGCTGCGACAGAAAATGGGGGCCGTCGCTAGGACGGCCCCCATTGTAGCACCGTGAGATTCGCCTTGCGAGCGCTACTCGGTAACTTCGAACGCTGTGTGCATGCCCTCCGTGTAGTGGGCCAGCGGTTCGCCGTTCGTCACTTCCTGGAGCACGTTGCAGATCAGCGCGTAGCTCCCGGCCTCGAGATCGAGGGTCAGCTCGCCCTCACCGGTCTGAGCGGGCAGCTCGTCCTCTTCGATCTCCCCGATCACGTCCACCTGAGCCTCGTCGACGGTGCCGTCGTCCGCTGTCGGCAGGTCCGCCGGGTCGAGGTCCGTCTTGATCACGACGAGCTCGTGCGGCGTGCCGCCAACATTCGCCACGTTGAACGTCACCGAGCCCGCCCCTGTAGACGTCGGATCGGCGGTCACGCTGAACTCCGTCAGGCTGATGTCGACGGCGCTCTCGCTCGACGGTCCGCCCGCCGGCTCGGTCGCAGTCGCCTCAGCGCCCGCTGGCTCCGTCGCGGTCGCGTCGGCGCCGCCTTCGTCGTCATCGCAGGCACCGGCGAACAACGCCAGCGCCAGCAGCGCCGCGATTGCACCTGCCAGGCCAAACCAACGCGTTCCTTGCATGCTTACTGCCTCCCTTCGATCCGTCCGCATCGGACTACTCCGTGACCTCGAACGCTGTGTGCATGCCCTCCGCGTAGTGGGCCATCATTTCGCCGCCCTCGTGCTCCTCCTCGACCAGGTTGCAGATGAGCGCGTAGCTGCCGGCCTCGAGATCGAGCGTGAGTTCTGTCTGACCATCCGGGGCGGGCAGCTCATCCTCTTCGGCCTCGCCGATGACCTCGACCTGAGCTTCGTCCACGCCACCGTCATCCGTCACCGGCAGCTTGGCCGGCTCGAGGTCCGTCTTGATCACCACGAGCTCGTGGGGCTCGCCGCCGACGTTCTTGATGCTGAACGTCACCGAGCCGGCGGAGGCCGACGTCGGGTCAGCGGTCACACTGAATTCAGCCAGGCTGATGTCGACCGCGCTTCCGCTGGGTGTGCCCCCGGCCGGCTCCGTGGCAGTCGCCTCCCCAGCCGCTGGCGCCGTCGCCGTCGCGTCGCCATCGCCTTCATCGTCATCGCAAGCGCCCGCGAACAGCGCCAGCGTCAGGAATACACCTGCCAGCCCCAACCAACGCTTTCCTTGCATGACTACCTCCCTTCGATCCTTCCGTCTCGGAAGCGATCCACTTCTAGACTACCATGTAGGACCGCTTAGGTCGCGTCCGAGACGCGGCTTACTGCGCGGTCAGGGTGCCGTTCATCGACGTGTGGATGTCGCACTGGAAGTAGTACTCGCCGGCATCGAGGGCTGGCACGTCAACTGACCGTTCTGCCGGGCCCTGGAGCAGCTCTGACGAAGCGATCGGGTCCTCATTCGCATCGACCGCCGCCTGGCTGGCGTAGAGGGAGAACGTGTGACCAATGCCGTCATCGCTGTTCGTGAAGGCGACAGAGAAGGCCTCGCCTGCGGGCGCCTCCAGCGTATCCGTGCTGAACGCCGTGTCCTCCGCCTCGATCTCGAGCTCGGTGCTGCCGCTCGCCGTTGCCTCCGTGGTCGCCGTCTCGTCCGGCGCCTGGCTCGATGTCGCGTCCGGCTCCGTTGCCACGGGCGCCGTAGCCGTAGCATCACCGCCGCCTTCGTCATCGTCGCAGGCGGCGACCACGGCGCCGAGTGCCGTGACGGCGATCACGGTTCCCAAGAGTCCCAACAACCGGTTCTTGCGCATGGGTACCTCCTCTCCCTTACCTACGGCGCTGCGCGACATGGGGATCGGTGCCTTGCCCGCATCCGCCGCAAGCCCGCGCTATTGCGCGGTGAGGGTGCCGTTCATGTTCGGGTGCAGGTCGCACTGGAAATAGTATTCGCCCGGATCGAGCGCCGGGACCACGACCGACTGCACGTCCGGGGCGGGCTCGGTCTCCGTCGCCGCGATCGCGAGGTCGGGATCGCCGGCGTCGTCCTCAGTCGCATACAGCGCCCAGTTGTGAGGGATGCCTGTGTCCTGGTTGTCGAAGGTGACGGTGAACGGCTCGCCCGCCGGCGCCGCCAGCTCGTCCGTGTCGAAGCTCGTCAGGCTGTCCGCCGAGATCTGGAGCTGTTCGCCAACAGGGGTGACTGCGGTCGGCGGAGTGTCCGTTTCGTCAGCAGGCTCCGTGGCGGATGGGTCCGTGGGAGTCGTATCGGCAGCGTCCTTGTCGTCGTCGCAGGCCGCAGTGGCGATCACGCCCAGTGACAGCGCTGCCACGCCGATGACCGCCGCGATCCATTCACGCCGTCTCATCGTCAATCCGCACCGTCCCCCTCGTTCGCGACATCCGTTTCTCGCTCAATGTCGCTCTCGCGCCGCCTAGGCGCAAGCGGCGGGGCGCCGGTCAGTAACCGCGGTAGTGGTTGGCGATGGGCAGGCGCCGGTCGCGGCCGAAGGCGCGCGGCGTGATCTTGACGCAGGGCGGCGCCTGCCGCCGCTTGTATTCGTTGCGGTCTACCATCGACATCACTCGTCGCACCAGCGCTTCGTCGTGGCCCATCGCCACGATCTCCTCCAGGCTGCGGTCGTCCTCCACGTACGCCTCCAGGATCGGGTCGAGCTGCTCGTACGGCGGCAACGTGTCCGCGTCGAGCTGGTGGGGCTTCAGCTCTGCGGAAGGCGGCTTCTCGATGACCGTGCGCGGGACCAGGTCGCTACCTTCGACGCGGTTGCGGTGCTCGGCGAGGCGATAGACGAGCGTCTTCGGCACGTCCTTGAGCACCGCGAACCCGCCCGCCATATCGCCGTAGAGGGTGCAGTAACCTGTGGCGTACTCGCTCTTGTTGCCGGTGGTGAGCACCAGCCAGCCGAACTTGTTCGAGAGCGCCATCAAGATGTTGCCCCGGACGCGCGCCTGCAGGTTCTCTTCGGCCGTGCCCGGCTCGCTGCCCGCGAAGGGGCGCTCCAGCATCTCCAGGTACGCGGCGTGCGCCGGCTCGATCGGGATGATCTGCAGGTCGATGCCCAGGTTCTGCGCCAGCGCCTGCGCGTCAGCAATCGACCCCTCCGACGAGTAGCGAGACGGCATCGCCACGCCCTTCACGTGCGCCGCGCCCAGCGCATCGACGGCGATCGCCGCCACCATGCTCGAATCGATGCCGCCCGAGAGGCCCACGAGCACCGTGTCGTAGCCGATCTTGCGCACGTAGTCGCGCGTGCCGGTCACCAGCGCGCCGTAGACCTCGGCGTCCGGCGCGAGCGGTTCGACGATTCGCGGCTCGATCGCCGGCTTCTCGGCAGAAGGCGGCTCGCTGGAGACGACGATACGCGGACAGGCCTCGCCATCGCCTGACTCCAGCTTCTCCTTGCGCCGGCGCGGGTCGTGCAGGCGCGTCTGGTGCACGCTGTCGATATCCACGTCGCAGACGAGCAGCTCCTCATCGAACTGGGCGGCGCGCGCGATCAGCCCGCCGCGCTCGTCGAAGACGACGCTGCCGCCGTCGAAGACCAGCTCGTCCTGCCCGCCGACGAGGTTCACGTAGCAGACGACCGCCGCGTTGTCGCTGGCCCGGACGCCGAGCATCTCCTCACGCGTGTGCCGCTTGCCCGCGTGGTAGGGCGAGCCGTTGATGTTGACGATGACTTCCGCCCCGGCGCGCGCCTGCGCCCGCGCCGGCCCGTCCGGGTACCAGATGTCCTCGCAGACGTTCACGCCGATGCGCACACCAGCGACCTCGAACACAGGCGCCGTCGTGCCCGCCTGGAAGTAGCGCTTCTCATCGAAGACGCCGTAGTTCGGAAGCAACTGCTTGTGGTAGACGCCGGCGAGCCGCGCGTTGAGGATCACCGCCGCCGCGTTGTAGATGTCGTCGTCCTCGTCGACGAACCCCACGACCAGCGTGACACCCTGGGGCGCGCCTTCAACGATGCGCTGGAGCGCCTGGAGGTTATCGGTGATGAAGGTGCTCCGCAGCAGCAGGTCCTCCGGCGGATAGCCGGTCACCGCCAGTTCCGGAAACGCCACGATGTCCGCCCCCGCGTCCCGCGCCCGCCCCGCGTACTCGAGCACCTTGGCCACGTTGCCGTCGAGGTCGCCGACGGTCGTGTTGATCTGCGCAAGGGCCACGCGAAGGGAGCGCATGAGTTAGTGTACCTGGTACAGTAATCCTCTCGCCTACATTATCGGCGCGCGCGAGGAAGGGGTCAAGATAGAAGTGAGAGGCGGGACGCGGGAACCGCGAAGATCGAGCTACTCGCTGCCCTCGTCGATCACCAGGTTGTCGAAGTTCGTGTCCCAGCCGTTCGTGCTAAAGACCGTCACCTTGCCGCAGGGCAACGTCCAGCCGGTCACGATCGTCACCAGCGTCTTCGACGCGATCTGCACCACGACGTCCGGCTGGCCCGCGCACCTCAGCGTCACCTTCGTTGGCTTCCCGCCGTTGTACGCCTCGACGCTCACGAACCGGCGCGGCTCGATGAAGGCGAAGCTGGCCTGCTTCAGCCCCGGCCCGTTGAACCCGATGCTTTTCGTCTCGAACACCCCCCACGGCCCCGAGAGCCACCACTGCTTCTTCCCCCAGTCGATCACGCCCTTCGGGTACTGACCGTTCAGCGTCCGGAACTGTCCCTTCGCATCGTCGAAGGTGACCGTCTGCGCTGACGGCGACACTGTCGTCGTCGGCGTGACGGGCAGCGGCGCGTCCTTCGCCAGCGTCAGGTTGTCGAAGTTCGTGTCCCAGCCGTTCGTGCTGAAGACCGTCACCTTGGCGCAGGGCGCCGTCCAGCCGGTCACGATCGTCACCAGCGTCTTCGCCGCGATCGGCGCCACCACGTCCGGCTGGCCCGCGCAGCGCAGCGTCACTTTCGTCGGCTTGCCACCGTTGTACGCCTCCACGCTCACCAGCCGCCGCGGCTCGATGAACTTGAAGCTCGCCTGCTTCAGCCCGGGCCCATTGAACCCGATGCTCTTCGTCTCGAACACCCCCCACGGGCCGGAGAGCCACCACTGCTTCTTGCCCCAATCGATCACGCCCGCTGGGTACTGGCCGTTCAGCGTCCGGTACTGCCCCTTCGCGTCGTCGAAGGTGATCACGTTCACGGCGCCACCGGACGGCGTCACGGTCGGTGTGCGCGTCGACGTCGCCTGCGCCGTCGGCGAGCTCGTCGCGCTGACTGTTGGCGTCGCCGTCCGCGTCACCGTTGGCGTGGTGGTGGACGTCGCCTGCGCCGTCGGCTCCTCGGAGCTTGTCGGCGTCGGTGTGTCCGTAGCGACGGCTGTTGGCGTGCTCGTCGGCGTGTCGGTCGCGCTCGGTGTCGCGGTGTTTGTGGCCGTCCGAGTGGCCGTCGGCGTCGCCGTCGGCGTGCTAGTCCCCGTGGGCGTGGCGATGTCTGTCGCGATTGGAGTCGGGGTGCGGGTCTCGGTGGGCGTTGGCGTATCGCTGATCGTCTCCGTCGACGTGGCGGTATGAGTAGGCGACGGGGTGACCGTATGCGTCGGCGTGGGCGTGTCGGTCGGCGTGTCGGTCGCCGAGGGCGTCGGCGTGACCGTCGGCGTGGGCGTGTCGCTAGGCGTGGCCGTGAGCGTCGGCGTAGCGCTCGCAGTGCCGGTCGGCGTCGGCGTGGTCGTCGGCGTCAGTGTCTCGGTCGGCGTCGCCGTTACGGATGGCGTCGGCGTCGGCACAGTGAGACTGCCCGACTCCAGGAAGACGTTCGAGTCGAAGGCGAAGTCGGATGCGTCCGCGATGGCGAGCTTCAGGTTGTTCGTCGCGTTCGCGGTCACGCTGGCCGAGCACGTGAGGACCACCGTCAGGCCGTCCATCTCTGTATTGATCAGGCCGCCGCCGTCGTCGAGGTCGTTATTGATGAAGAGACTCGGGTTCTCCTGCGGGTCGCCGCCGAAGGGATCGCCGTTGTTGATCGTGTTGATGGAGACCGGCTCGCCGCCGACTGTGGCGCAATTCACACCGTTGACGTAGAACGCGAAGACGTCGTTGAACTGGCTGTGCACAAACTCGTTGTACTCGTCCGACGCGAAGACATAACGGAAGGAGACGCTGTTCCCCGCCGGCACGAAGTCGAACTGCAGCACCGCGGCATCGTGGGTCGCGAAGCCTGACAGCGCGTTGAGGTCGCTATCGCCCGCAGCCTGGCTGTCCGTCGCCTGCCCGTCCGCCTCGTTCGGCCCGACGACGCTCGCGATGTCGCCCGAGCTCAGCACGATGCCCGATTCGAAGCCGACGATGCCCGATCCGCCGCTGAACCGCCCTGCAGCCAGATCGACGCCGGCATAGGCCACGTTCGAGACGCTGATACCCGCCCCCGCAAGGTCCGCTGCCAGATCGTCCGCCGTGAGCGGGCCGGACAGGTCTTCCGTGGCGAGGGCTGGGGTCGCCGGCAGCACGTCGAGATTAACGTGGAGGCTGCCCGCTGCGATCCCGACACCCCCCGCCTGGAAGCGATAGGTTACGCCGGCGTCCGCGCTGAACACCGCCCGGGACTGGTCGCCGCCCGCCGCGTCGTCGTTGCACCTGATGTCAGCCAGGGATTCGATCGCGTCGCCGGCGTAGACCGCCAGGATCGTATCGAAATCGCTGCCGAGCGTATCGACAACCAGGGTGGCGTCCGTGGACGGTGTGAACGAATACCACGCCGTCGCCCCGGCCATGCCGCAGAATGAGATCGGCTCGCCCAGCTCTACTGTCGCGTCAGTGGTGTCGATCGTTTCGCTGAACGGCAGCGGCTCAACTATCGCCGTGGCGCTCGCGAAGTTGTCGTTGGCAGGGGCCACGGCCGAGGCCGGACCGCCGGGCGAGAGCGTCGCCGCCGCCAGCCCCACGAGAAGCAGCGTCGGCAAGAGAACAACCCGCTTGCTCATCAGCCCTCCCTCGGCTGATTACGACACGGCTCGGCTACGCGGATTCGCGCCGCAGCGTTCTAGAACTGTCGCATCCATGCGGGAGTACTGCTTAGAGGCAGGCTGAGTCTAACGACAACCGGTGGCGCGGTCAACCGGGCCCCGCGCCCCCGCTTCGCGGAAGGCAAGGGCGCGGAGCAGGCCTGCTCCGCGCCCTTCAATCGCGATGGCGCCGCGCCGGCTTAGCCGCCGTCGATAGCCAGGTTGTCGAAGTTCGTGTCCCAGCCGTTCGAGCTGAAGATCGTCACCTGGCTGCAGACGCCCGTCCAACCCGTGTTGATCGTCATCAGCACATTCGGCGCGAGGGGCACCACGACATCGGGCTGGCCGGCGCAGCGAATGGTCACGGTCGTCGCCGCGCCGCCGTTGTACGCCTCGACGCTCACCAGCCGCGCCGGTGACACGAACGTCAATGCCGCTTGCGTGAGGCCAGGGCCGTTGAAGCCGACGCTCTTCGTCGCGAACGCCCCGTACGGGCCCGACAGCCACCACCGTGCGGTCCCCCAGTCGATCACGCCGGCTGGATACTGACCGTTCAGCACGTGGTTCTGGCCGCCCGCATCGTTGAAGGTGATGGTCTGGTCCGGCGGAGGCGGCGGCAGCGCCCCGTCGAACGCAATCATCAGGTCATCGAAGTTCGTGTCCCAGCCGTTCGTGCTCAGGATCGTCACCTGGCTGCAGAGGCCCGTCCAGCCGGTGTTGATCGTCGCCTGCGTGTCGGCCGGGACCGGCACCACGACGTCCGGCTGTCCGGCACAGCGCAGCGTCACGACCGTCGCCGCGCCTCCGTTGAAAGCCTCTAAGCTCACGAGCCGGGTCGGCGCCACGAACGAGAACGTCGCCTGCGTGAGGCCGGGCCCGTTGAAGCCGATGCTCTTCGTCGTAAACGCCCCGTACGGGCCGGACAGCCACCACTGGCCCGTCCCCCAATCGACCACGCCGGCCGGGTACTGGCCGCTCAGCACACGGTTCTGGCCGGACGCATCGTTGAACGTGATGGTCTGAGCGGGCGGCAGTGGCGGAGGCGACCCGTCGGTGGCAACCGCCAGGTCGTCGAAGTTCGTGTCCCAGCCGTTCGTGCTCAGAATCGTCACATCGTTGCAGAGAGCGGTCCAGCCGGTGGTGATCGTCGTCTGCGTATTCGCCGGGATCGGCACCACGACGTCCGGCTGGCCAACACAGCGCAGCGTCACTGTTGTCGCCACACCACCGTTGTACGCCTCGACGCGCACCACTCGATGCGGCGAAACGAATGAGAACGTCGCCTGCGTGAGGCCCGGGCCGTTGAACCCGATGCTCTTCGTCGTGAACGCGCCGTACGGCCCGGAGAGCCACCACTGCCCGGTCCCCCAGTCGATCACACCGGCCGGGAACTGACCATTCAAGACGTGGTTCGAGCCAGGCGCATCGTTGAACGTGATCACGTCCACGGCGCCCGAGGTCGCCGTGGCGGTAGCGGTCGCAGTGTCGCCCGCGGTCGCTGTGGCCGTTGCCGTGCGGGTCGCCGTCGGTTCCGGCGTATCCGTCGGCGTTGGCGTATCCGTCGGCGTCGCGGTCCGCGTCGCGGTCGGTTCGACGATGTCCGTGGGTGTCGGTGTGTCCGTCGGCGTCGGCGTCCGTGTCGCGGTCGGTTCGACGGTGTCCGTCGGCGTCGGCGTATCCGTCGGCGTCGGCGTCCGGGTCGCCGTCGGCTCGACGGTGTCCGTTGGCGTCGGCGTATCCGTCGGCGTTGGCGTCCGTGTCGCCG
>JBBEBM010000022.1:24438-24748 GCA_040882355.1 Dehalococcoidia bacterium
GGCGTCGGCGTATCGGTCGGCGTTGGCGTCCGTGTCGCTGTCGGTTCGACGGTGTCCGTCGGCGTTGGCGTCCGTGTCGCTGTCGGTTCGACGGTGTCCGTTGGCGTCGGCGTATCCGTCGGCGTTGGCGTCCGTGTCGCCGTCGGTTCGACGGTGTCCGTCGGCGTCGGCGTATCGGTCGGCGTTGGCGTCCGTGTCGCTGTCGGTTCGACGGTGTCCGTCGGCGTTGGCGTCCGTGTCGCTGTCGGTTCGACGGTGTCCGTTGGCGTCGGCGTATCCGTCGGCGTCGGCGTCCGCGTCGACGTCGGCT
>JBBEBM010000022.1:24848-35336 GCA_040882355.1 Dehalococcoidia bacterium
CGACGGTGTCCGTGGGCGTCGGCGTCCGTGTCGCTGTCGGCTCGACGGTGTCCGTGGGCGTCGGCGTATCGGTCGGCGTTGGCGTCCGTGTCACTGTAGGCTCGACGGTGTCCGTGGGCGTCGGCGTCCGTGTCGCTGTCGGCTCGACGGTGTCCGTTGGCGTCGGCGTATCGGTCGGCGTTGGCGTCCGTGTCGCTGTCGGTTCGACGGTGTCCGTCGGCGTTGGCGTGCGGGTCGCCGTCGGTTCCGGCGTGTCGGTCGGCGTCGGCGTCCGTGTCGCTGTCGGTTCGACGGTGTCCGTCGGTGTCGGCGTGTCCGTCGGCGTTGGCGTCCGCGTCGCTGTCGGTTCGACGGTGTCCGTCGGCGTCGGCGTGTCGGTCGGCGTGGCCGTGGGCGTCGCCGTATCGGTTGGCGTCGCGGTCGGCGTCGGCGTCCGGGTCGGGCCGACCGGCTCGCCGCCGACGCCGCTGAAGGCGAAGATAAAGGTGTTCGGCGTGCCCAGCGTCGGACCGTCCTCCGTGCTCGGCTGACCAAGCGAGTACACCTCGGCGCCGACATCTTCCAGCGCCGCGATCGCGTCGAGCTCCGTGCCCGCCGCCCCGTAGTAGATGAAGAACGTCACTTCCTCGCCAGGGTCTAGCATGCCGAAGCCGAAGTCGAAGAGCGATCCGTGGTCGTCAGGCCCGGAGTCGACGGCATTCCCGGTAAAGAGAATGGAGCTCTCGCCGGAAAGTGGATCTGCGGAGGCGAAGCCATCGTCGCTGGAGAAGAGCAGCGCCGTGGACGAGCCACCCTGGATGGTGACGAACTCATCGAAGGCGGTCGGCTCGACGTCCCAGTCCATCACGCGGCGGTAGCGCGCGTCGACGGGATCGCCGCTGATGTTTTCGATCGTGACCATCGCCTCGTAGAGGTTGGGCGTCAACGCCGACGGATGATAGTCGTGCGTCACCCGCAGCGTCGTGCCGATGTTGACGACCGACACGGCGGTGGAGTCCGTCGCGGTGAAGTCGACGACGTTGATGTTCGCCGTCCCGGCTGACTCGTTCGCATAGCCTGTCACGTTGCTGTCGGCGTCAGCGGCGCCCCAACCCTCGCAGGCACAGCCCGGTGCGGTGGAGTCGCTGCCGGTGGGCAGATAGCGCAGGCCAACGGGCGCCGATCCTCCCGCGGAGAGGACGTCGCCGGGGACGTTGAGGTGGCCGAGACCGAAGACGCCAAGCCGAATGGTGCCGTTGTCGATGGTCGCCGCCTCTACGACCTCGAAGAAGACGTTGTCAACCTGGGCGACACCCGCCTCCTCGTCCTCACCTCCACCGCCACCTCCGGCCGCCCCGTCTACCTGGAACCAGTACGTTTCACCCGCTTGCGCGTTGAACTCGATCAGCGATTGGACCGTGGAGCCAGCATCGTCGTTGCACGCGACCTCGGTGAGGGCGTCCAGCGACGGGCCAGTGTACACCGCGAGCACCGTATCGACGAAGCTGTTGTACGTGTCCGCGATGAGGCTCATGTCCCGAGATGGAGTCAACTCATACCAGATCGTAGCCTCGACGTTCGCGCACGACGGCATGGGCTCGTCCACCTCGACCGTCGCGTCGTTCGTATCCGCAGAGTCTCCGAAGGGGAGCGGCTCGACGATCGGTTCTGCGTTCGCAAAGTCGTCGTTGTCCGGTGGCACGAACTCGCGGAGGTTGAACTGCAGCAGGCCTACCTCCCCGAACACGCCGCCTACCTGGAACCAGTAGGTCTCGTCCGCCGAGGCATCGAAGACGACGCGGGACTGGAACAGGCCGGGGACGTTGTCGTTGCAGCCAATCAGGCTGAGCGCATCAAGCGAGGACCCCGTGTACACCGCGAGCACAGTGTCAAAGCCCGAGAAGAACGTGTCCGCCGTTAGGGTGATGTCAGCGCTCGGCGTGAACGAGAACCAGACAGTCGCGTCGATGTTACCGCAGGGCGTCGGTTCATCGACCTCCAAGAACGCGTTCAGCGTATCGATGAAATCGCTCGAGAACGGAAGCGGCTCCTCAATCATCAGCGCGTCATCGAAGTTGTCGTTTTTCCGCGAGAGGTTGAACGTAAGGCTGCCGAACTGGCTGGTGCCTGTGCCGCCCACCTGGAACCAGTAGGTCTCGCCGTTGAGCGCTCCGAAATCGACTTGCGACTGCTCGCCGAACCCCAAGTCATCGTTGCAGGCGACCTCGACGAGGTTCGCGATGTCCGGGCCGGTATAGGCAGCCAGCACGGTGTTGAAGGTCGAACCGAACGTGTCGGCCCTCAATTGCACGTCCTCTGACGGCGTGAACTGGTACCAGACACTGGCTGCGATGCCGGCCGCGCACGGCGGCGTCGGCTCATCCACCTCCGTCGTCGCGTCCGTCGTATCGCCGAAGCCGGTGAAGGGCAGCGGTTCGCTGATCAGCTCCGCGGCTGCGAAATCGTCATTCGCAGGCGGCACGAACTCGTGCAGGTTGAACTGGAGAAAGCCGGCGAAGGCGAACGGCCCACCCACCTGGAACCAGTACGTCTCTCCGCCGCTTGCGCTGAAGACGAGGCGCGATTGAACTCCTCCCCCTGCGTCGTTATTGCAGTCGACTCCGGCGAAGCTCGCGAAGTCGTCCCCGGTGTAGAGCGCGAGGACAGTGTCATAGTCCGAGCCGAACGTGTCCGCGCTCAGCACGACGTCCGACGAGGGGGTGTATGAGTACCACACCGTCGCGCCGATACCCGTGCACACAGGCTCGTCGACCTCCGTCGTCGCCTCGGTGGTATCAACGGTGTTGAAGTAGAAGCCAAGGGGCTCGCCAATCACCGTGGCGTCCGCGAAGTCGTCGTTGCCGGGCGGCGCGGCCGCGGCGTGCCGTTCGTTCGAGAGCGCCGCGGCGGCTACCAGCGCCAGCGCTGCGAGCGAGACGAGGAGAACGAGACGCTTGCTCATGACACTCCCCCTGGGATAGGCACAGCTATCCCAGGCACGAAGACACACGTCGTGTGGATGTACGGGCGGGCGGACCTAGAGAAGCCGTCCCTGACTCTCCGGCTAGTGAGGGTATACAGCGATGTCGACGACTATGTCAACTGACCGGCGGTTGAGATATCTCAGCCGTCGGTCGCTGCGCGTACGTCAACCGCTCCTGAACTCAGGCATGACCGTCTCCGCGAAGCGCGTCATCTGTTCGAGTTGCCCCGATAGCGACCGCGAGCGAAACCCCGCGGTCATGCCCGTCACGCCTGCCGCACGATAGGCCTCGATGTCCTCGATCACCTGCTCGCGCGAGCCGCTGAAGACGGCGCGCTCGCCGTCGATCGGTCTCGTCGTCAGCTCGAACGACGCAGGCACGACAACCTCGAACGGCGTCGAGCGCTGCTCGAAACCGGATCGTGAACGCGCGTACGCCATCCGGTCGCGCACCTTCGCCAGCGTCACCTCGAATGGCACCCAGCCGTCGCCCAGCTCCACGGCGCGCCGCACGGCCCGCCGCGAGTTCCCGCCAACCCAGACCGGCGGGTGCGGCGACTGCGCCGGCCGCGGCGAGAGCCGCACGTCGCGGAAACGGACGTGCGGGCCGTCGAAGCTCGCCTCCTCGTCCGACCAGAGCGCCTTGATCGCGCGAATGTACTCGTCGGTGACGGCGCCCCGCTCGTCGAAGTCCGCGCCGAGCGCCCGGAACTCCGGCTTCAGGTGGCCGGCGCCCACGCCCAGGATCACCCGTCCGCCGGAGAGGCGGTCGAGCGTGGCGTACTGCTTCGCGATGGCTAGCGGGCTGTGGTACGGCAGGATCAGGACGTGCGTAAGCAGCCGCAGCCGCTGCGTGAAGCCGGCGATGAACGCCAGCGTCGTCGCCGGGTCGTACCAGGTCGCGCCCATGGAGGGCGCCGCCCGGCTCGGCACGACGACGTGGTCGGAGCACGGCGCCCAGGCGTAGCCTAGCTCGTCGGCGCGCTTCGCCACCGCGACCAGCGTCTCGATGTCGTCGCCGGTCTCCCACTCGGGCTGGCCGGGCATCTGGTGGACGAGCGGCAGGCTGATCCCGAAGCGCATCGTCGCTAATCATACACTGCGTGGAACGTGCGGGCGTTCGCTTCTTGCCCGAATCCGCCCCGCTCGGTACGATGGGGTTCGCCATGGAGCTGAGCGCGTCCGTCCTCGACCTCAAGCCGAACCCGAATATCCCCGACTTCGGGCCCGGCGATACCGTGCGCGTCCACGCCAAGGTGCGTGAGGGCGAGCGCGAGCGCATCCAGGTCTTCGAGGGTGTGGTGATTCGGCGGCGCAACGCGGGCTCCGGCTCCAACTTCACCGTCCGCCGCATCAGCCACGACGTCGGCACCGAGCGCACCTTCCCGATCTACTCGCCCATGCTCGACAAGGTGGAGGTGGTCCGGCGGGGCAAAGTGCGCCGCGCCAAGCTCTACTACCTGCGCGGCCTCACCGGTCGCGCCGCCCGCATCAAGGAAGCCCCCCGCCGCTAACGGGCCGCGCTCCGATTCACGACTCTCGCCGCCCCAAGACGCGTCTCGTGTGCTCGCGAAGGTTCTCGCGACCGCATTGGGCGGCTACTGCTTGAGCGGGCCGCCGAGCTTCTTCAACCACCGTTTGGCCGGTCGCGAATCGATCAGGCCAAGCGCGATGCGGATGATTGGCCCCGTATCGGTGCGTGTCGATTTCAGCGCAAGGTTGCCCATCGCATCGATATCGTCGTCTTCAAGGGGGTCGCGCGGCTCGCAGTGCATTGCCAGGAACCGCGCCGATATCGCGCGTTCGGTTTCGTCCGCGCTGGCGCCCATGAGCCGGGCCCGGTGGTGGTGAATCGCCTTCGTAGCCAAGCGATTCAGTCTCTCTTCCTCGCGACGACTGAGGGGCAGGCCCAATCGCCCGACGATCTCACGAGCCTCCGGAAAGCGATGGAACGACTGACGGTGCTTACGCTGCTCAACAAACAGGGCGATCAGCGCGCCGCCCCTTCCTCGCTTCAGTAGTTCCATGTTGGCATCGATGCGAAATCCGCGTTCGGGATCGTTTGCCGCGATGCGCTCAAAGCTGGCAGTGGTCGCGGGGTCCTGGATCGCGCTTAGCACGTGGAAAGCGAAAGACCGAAACGGGTCATTGACGTTTCGCTCAACGCTCTGCTCAATGGCCGAGCGAGTCGCCTGATCTGGTACCCAGCCGCCCTTGCGTATGTACATGTTCGCCGCCGTGAGAGCATACGCTCTGACCTCCTCACGACGTGAGCGGAGGCCAGTGAGAATGAGAGGCTTGCCATCTTCGGTCTGGGCCCTTGCCAGAAAGAGCAGGACCCCGGTCCGTGTCTTCGCACTTCTGTCTTGCCAGGCCTGCTTGTAGGTCCGTCTCAGGACGCGTTCTGCCGAGACCTTTTCTCTGCCCCGCGCTCCGAGCCAAGACCGGAGGGTTCGGTCGAAAGCCTCGCTCAAGGACGCGCGCCTACTGCTCATCGATGCGCTCAGGCACTCAGTAACAGGCGTCCGAGCCGCCTCCCAGCGCGTCTGCGATAGCGTCGAGCATGGATCCAACACCTTCGCCGATGCCATCGATGAAGGACGACGACCAAGAATCGTCCCCACCAAAGCCTCGCTCCCGAAACGCCGCCTTGGCGCCTTGCTTGTCGAAGTACCCAGTACCCGGCTGACCGCGCTTGCCCGAACATTTGTCAAAGAAGGGTTGACAAATGAAGTGCGCATCCGAGACGCCTAGCCTCTTCCCGTAGGCAACGCACTCACCGTATTCGTCGTCGCACAGGTCGAGAGTCGCAGGAGCGATCGGCGCTGGAATCGGCGTCGGTGCTTCTGCGTCCCGTCCACTTGGGTCCACCAAGTTAACCGGATTGTTGAGCACGTACGAGTACAGATTCCAGCTCTGTGGTTGATTCGACGAGCCGCCAGCGGGGTCCTTCGACCAGAAGCGCCCGATCTCGGGGTCGTAGTAGCGCGCCCGCAGGTAGTACGGGTCGCGCGCCACGTCCGGGTCCTGCTGCTCGCCGGTGAAGCGGAACGGCTGGCCGCTCGCTGGCCCGCTGAGCAGCTCGCCGAACGGGTCGTAGCGGTAGCTGGTTCGTCCCCCGGTCGTTCCGTTGACCACTTCCGTCGTGGAGCCGAGGCCGTCGTAGGCGTAGTACGACGACGTCGAGCCGGACACGCTGGCGATGAGGTCGAGGCCGTAGACGTAGAACGTGTCAACGCCGCCCGACCTCTCTCTGAGCATTACCGGTAGTGCCCCGCCCATGTCCCACACGTAGTCTGCCCGCGTTGCTCCCGCCCACTTTGTCGTTCGCAGGCCGTCGCCGTTGTAAGAGAACTGTCCGTTGTCGGGACAGCTTTGTCCGAACTGAGCGACTCCTGCGCCAATATCGCCTATGGTGATGATGCCATCGGGCCCGCCAACAGGTGTAATGTCCTTCCTCGCGTCGTAGGAAGGGCCGCCTTCGGACTGACCAAATGCCTGTACCAGGGCACCGACGTCACCGATCGCCACGGTGCCATCGAAGGCCTCGCCGAGGGACTGATCGTAGCAGTGGCCAATTCGCAAGTAGTGCTGGTCGTAGTCCACCAGCGGGAACTGATTCGCCGGGTTCCCTTGCGTCTGGTCGGGACCGATGTGCGCCAGCGTGCCGTGCCCCTCGTACGTATAGGTCACGTCAGCGTCCTGGACAGCGCACGTAGCAGATCCGTCGCACTGATGCGTCAGCCGGTCAGCGTCGTCGAAGATGTAGCTCGTGAAGACTCCGTCCTCGTTCTTGTTGAGCCGGTTGCCACGGCCGTCGTACTCGTACGTGCGCTCAGGACCACCGAGCGCTGGGAAGTTGGCCGAGGCCAGCCGGTAGAGTCCATCGTAGTCGTAGTCCGTCACGCTTCCACTATCGGCCATCCGATCCCGATTCCCCACGCCGTCCAACTCATAATCGAAGGTGGAGAAAGGCGGAGCGGCACCAAGCTCATTTGTGACGTTGATCAGACGATCCGCCTCGTCGTAGTCCCAGTCGGCTATGAGGTCGTCGCCTGAAAGCAGCGTCGTGGCGATGTCGAGGTTGCCAGCGTCATCGTACCCGTATATGACCTGATTGCCCGGCCAAGAGACCTGCTCAAGCCGGTTGAACGCGTCGTAGCCGTAGGTTACCACCGGGCCCGGGCTGGGGTAGGCGATGGTCTCGCGATTGCCTACGTCATCGTACGTGTAGTTGACGGTGGCTTGCTCTGTGGTCCCGATCCGATCGATGACTGTCCGAAGGCGGTGGTCGTCGAAGTACTCGTATGTCGTCCGATTGACGGTCTCATTGCAGTCATCTTTCGTGAGATGGGCTACCACCACCATGCACTGCCTCAGCCCATCCGGCTGGTAGGAGAAGTTAACGTTGTAGTCGTCGTCGGCGTAGTCGATCTTCGTCATCCGATCAAGGGCGTCATACTCATACGAAACGGCGCGGGGCGGCGTGCGCGGGTCGGTGCGCGTTTGAAGGTTCCCGTTCGGGTCGTACGAATACGTGGTGACCTTCTGAAGGGGAGTAGTAACCGTCCTCAAGCGGTCCATCCTGTCATACGCGAACATCGTCTGATTCAGGTCACTGTCCTGAACGAGCGTGCGGTTGCCTTTCGCATCGTACTGGTAGGAGGCCCCAGTCATGATGAGTCCGTCTTGCGCTCTATGCTGACTCACCTCAGTGATGTTGTTCTGGTTGTCAGACTCAAACGTGCTGAAGGCACCCTCGGCGTCCGTCACCTCAGTCAATCTTCCAGCGGCGTCGAAATCGTAGTCCGTGACGTTGGGTCCGTTTGGAGGCGGGACCGCGTTGGTCACGGTGTCGAGCAGGCCGTTGCCGTCGTACTCGAGGGTCGTCGTATGCCCGTTCCCGTCGGTGATCGACTCCAGATCGCCGTTTTCCGCGCGTCCGACCACAGTGGGCGGGTCCACTATGACGCCGAATTCGTCTTTTCGTGTGATGCTGGTGAGGTTGCCATTGGCGTTGTAGCCATAGTCTGTCGTCCTCAGCAACGGGTCCTGCTCTATATCGAGATCGTTCAGCGCCGTGTACGTGAACAACCACACTTTGGCCCGCGGGTCCGCTACCGAAAGGACGTTGCCTCGGTCGTCGTAGGTGAACTTGCTCGTGTGACGGGTCAACCCGTCGCCCTGATCTGTCACCTCGCACAGATGCCGATCCACGCCGCCGTTTGTCGAGCAGTGGGTGCCCAGCGGGAAAGCTGGGTCCTCGTATCGAAACGTTACCACCCCTGGAGGCGTGCCCAGCTCTACAACGGGTTCCACGATCTCGGTCGTGCGGAATGAGCTGTCGTACCTGTAGGTCGTTCGAAAACCCCGCGGATTAACCAGGATCGTCTCACCCGCCGCCGGTGCCGGCGGAGGCTGGGTCCCCGGGCAGTGCGTATTCGCAGGCCCCACTCCGTAGAAGATGCACGTGACGTTGCCTTCACCATCGACTTGGCGGTCGACCCTGTTGTATCCGTCATAGACGTTCGTCGTGATCGCGTATAGCGGTTGCGCAGCGTTCCCGTTCGCGTCAGTGATCGTCACAAGCCTGTGGCTGCTATATGTGAACGATGTGACTCCGCCTCTGACACCTGTCACTGTCCAGAGGTCGCCGACGGCAGTGTAGGCGAACTGCACCGAACGCGTCGGCGTGACTTGTGGGTCATCGACTCGGGTAATGCGACCCTGGGCATCGTTCGTGAAGTCGAGAATTCGCCCGCCGCTGTCGGTCACAATATCGAGGAGCCCATCCGGATCATAGGTAATCGTGGTGGCGTTGCCGTTCCGATCGAGGATCTTCTTCAACTTCCCGTCCGAGCGGAACTGGAACCGAATCTGTGTCTTGGTGGTGAGCTCGAACGTGTTGTCAGGTAGACCTGGCCTCGCGAGCCTGTCGAAATTGCCGTTAGGAGACACGTACAAGCCCGAAACAAGATCGAAGAGAGTAGTCCCGCCGCCAGCGTAGGTCATTAGGGCGCCCTCGTCTAGCTCGTCGACGCGCATCTCATAATTGTGCGTCCACCGCGCTCCGAGCGTGCCTGCGCCACTCAAGACGGGATTGTACATGCGAGTGAACTCCAGCGGCATGCCTCGCCCTGGGAGAAGCAGGTCTGTGTGGCCGTGAGTGAACACGCCCGTGGATAGATCGATTGGATCATCCGTCTGTGCAGAACCCTCTTGCGAAATGGGCCACGGTCCTTGAATGGCTACCGCAGATTCACCTCCTGCGATTCCTACGATTTGAATATGGACGTTGCGGCCGGCGTATCCGCCCAGGTCGCATATCGTATGTGCTGCGCTACTGCTTCCGGGCGGCGCCGCGTATGTGAAGAGGACGTCGTCGAACTGGTTAGGGCTGCCCTGTTCCCGAACTCTGATTGAGATCAGCCCGTCCCCTGTCAACCGCTTTGTGTCCACGATTATGGTGTGCGCATTGGGCGGCACGCTGAACGGAGACGACTCCAACACTGTGGAGATCCCTGAATTCACTGTCACCTTCGCAGCAGTGCCTGTGAAGCCGGGGTGGTGGATAGCTTCACAGGATGGTGTGTCAAAATCCTCAGACGCGGGCGGAAACGCCTCCTCGACAGCCGTGGCTTGACCCTGTCCCTGAACGATGCTCCATCCGGCTGTGCCCGCGCTAAAGTTCCCGTTCGGGACGCTCGGCGAAAGCGGACTCGACGGGGGCCCCGCTTGCACCAAGTGGGCCCCATCCAGTTCAAGTAGAGATGCAGTTACGACCACCACAAGCAGTAAGCGCTTCATTTGACCCAGCCTCCAACCCCAGCTAGGGTTCCGTCTCGGTTCGCGCTGTCCGTGTCGAGTGGCAAGGGTGTGAGGCCTGCCACCAGGACGCCACCAACGTACTCCCGGGCTTTCAGGCTGTCAAGACTCTTATGTCACCGCCGGAGGATTTTAGTCAAACGTTAACGAAGCCCCGCCTGCCCTCGCCCCTCACACTGCGCGTCCAGCTTCGCCCTAGACCCACCGCGCCCGCTCCTGCTACCCTGTCTCTCGCACATAAGGAGGACCCGTGGCTCTGCTGCCCATTCGTGTGGCCGGCGACCCCGTGCTGCGCCAGAAGGCCAAGAAGGTGCGCCAGATCGACGCGTCGGTTCGGAAGCTGATCGACGACATGATCGAGACCATGCGCGACGCCCCCGGCGTCGGCCTCGCCGCGAACCAGGTCGGCGTGCTGCTCCGCGTGATCGTCATCGAAGTCCCCAAGGACGAGGACCGCGAGGCTCAGCGCCCTGACGACTGGGACCTCCACGTGCTCGTCAACCCCCAGATCGTGAAGCGCTCCGGCGAGCGTCACCTGGACGAGGGCTGCCTCTCCGTCCCCGGTTACAAGGCCCTCGTGCCGCGCTCGGTAACGGTCACCGTGAAGGGCCTCAACCGGCAGGGCCGCGAAGTGCGCATCAAGGCGGAGGACAACCTCCTGGCCGAAGCGCTGGAGCACGAGATCGACCACATCAACGGCA
>JBBEBM010000023.1:0-5792 GCA_040882355.1 Dehalococcoidia bacterium
CGCTCGAGCTGATCGGCGATGTTGCGGGCGACCAGGTAGGCGTCCAGCTCCGGCATGCGGATCTCGCTGATATTGACCCGGATCCGCTTTCCGGTGAGCGTCTCGATCTCGTTCCGCAGCTCGTCCACCTTCTGGCCACCGCGGCCGATGACGATGCCCGGCTTGGCCGTGTGGATCGTAACCGCCACCTGGTTCGCGTTGCGGTCGATCTCGACCTTCGAAACGCCGGCGTCGCGCATGCGCTTGCTGATGAACTGGCGGATCACGAGGTCTTCCTGCAGGAGCTTGCGGTAGCCGGTGTCGGCGAACCACTTGCTCTGCCAGTCGTAGATCACGCCGATGCGGAAGCCGGTCGGATGTACTTTCTGTCCCACGCTATCCCTCTCGTTCGTCCACGATGATCGTAATGTGGCTAGTGCGTCGCTGGTAAGGATGTGCCCGGCCACGCGGCGCCGCTCGAAAGCGCTTCAAGCGCCGGGCGTCGCCCGCGTAGGCGCGCTTGACGTAGAGGCTGCCGGTGTCCATGGCGTAGTTGTTCTCCGCGTTGGCCGCGGCCGACTTGACGATCTTCGCGACCATCCGCGCGTGCGGCGATACCATGAACTGCAGCGTCCCGAGCGCGTCCGGCACGGACTTGCCGGGGAGATGCTCCAGCACCAGCCGCACCTTGCTGGGCGCGACCCCGGCGAATCGATGGGTAGCTTTCACCTCCACCGGCTACGTCCTCCGCACCTGTGTCGTGCGCTCAGAACGGCCGGTGTGGCCACGAAAGTGACGCGTCAGGGCAAACTCACCCAGCTTGTGGCCCACCATGTTCTCGGTGATGAAGATGGGCACGTGACGGCGGCCGTCGTGCACGGCGATGGTTAGCCCCACCATCTGGGGCATCACCGTGCTGGACCGCGACCAGGTCTTGATCACAGCGCGGTCGCCGGAGCGGCGCACGGCCTCCGCCTTCTTCAGCAGCTTCGGGTCGATGAACGGGCCCTTCTTCGTTGAGCGTGACATAGCTAATCCGATGCCTTACGCATTGCGCCTGCGAACGATGAACTTGTCCGATGGCTTCCTACCGCGCGTACGATAGCCCATAGCCGGCTTGCCCCAGGGCGTCTTCGGGCCCGCCATGCCGACGGGCGCCTTCCCTTCGCCACCGCCGTGCGGGTGCTCGCGCGGGTTCATCGCCGCGCCGCGTGTCTGCGGGCGGCGTCCCTTCCAGCGCGAGCGCCCGGCCTTGCCCAGCTTGATCAGGCTGTTCTCCACGTTGCCGACTTGACCGATAGTCGCCACGCAGCGCGACGAGACGCGGCGCATCTCGCCGGACGGCAGGCGCAACAGGCTCTGCTCGCCCTCCTTGGCGACGAGCTGGGCCGACGCGCCGGCGCTGCGCACGATCTGCCCACCACGGCCAGGCTGCAGCTCGACGTTGTGCACCACCGACCCGGAGGGCATGTTGGCCAGCGGCATCGCGTTGCCGGGCTTCGGCTCCGCCTCCGGGCCTGCCTCGATGACGTCTCCGACTTTCAGGCCGGCCGGCGCCAGGATGTAACGCTTGTCGCCGTCGCGATAGTGGATCAGCGCGATGCGCGCCGTCCGGTTCGGATCGTATTCGATCGCGGCGACCTTGCCGGGCACGCCGATCTTGTCGCGCTTGAAGTCGATGTCGCGCAGGCGCCGCTTCGCACCACCACCGCGATGGCGGACCGTCAGGCGGCCCTGGTTGTTCCGTCCCGCCTGCCGCTTCTTGGCGGCAGTCAGGCCACGCTCCGGGGTCTTCTTCGTGACCTCCTCGAAGGTGAAGCCGGTCATGCCTCGACGGCCGGGGGAGGTGGGTTTGAATTGCTTCGTTGGCATCGTTTGCCTCTAGATCCCCTCGAAGAAGGATATCTTGTCGCCCTCGACCAGGGTGACGATCGCCTTCTTCCAGTCACGAGTGCGCGTGACGCGGCGGCCGGAGCGCCGGCTCTTGCCACGGACGTTCATCGTGTTCACCTTCTCCACGTGTACGTCGAACGCCATCTCCACGGCGTGCCGGATCTGCTGCTTGTTCGAGCGCGTGTCCACCTCGAAGGCGTACTTGTTTTCGCCCGCCAGGATCGTCGCCTTCTCGGTGATGAGCGGCCGCACGATGATCTGGTACGCGTGGATCGACTTATCCATCAGCGCTCACCTCCGGCCGCGGCGCGCGTCGCTTGCCCGCTCGTTCGCCGCCCCAGAGCGCCTCGGCAACGCGCACGGCGTCCTCCGTCATGAGCAGCCCTCGGTGCGCGAGCAGATCGAGCACGTTCAGGTACGATGCCGGCAGCCAGGCCACCTTCGGCAGGTTGCGCGCGCTCAGCTTCACGTTGGAGTCGGGCTGAGCCGTGACGACCAGGGTCGAGCGTTCGAAGCCCAGGTTGTCGAGCACCGTACCCATCTCCCTGGTGCGCGGCTGCTCCATCGCCAGGTCGTCGATCACCTTGAGCGAGCCGTCCGCGGCCTTTGCCGAGAGCACCGAGCGGATGGCGAGCCGGCGCATGCGCTTCGGCAGGTCCTGCCGGTAGCTGCGCGGTCGCGGGCCGAAGGTGATACCGCCTCCACGCCGGTGAGGCGCCCGGATGCCGCCCTGACGGGCGCGACCGGTGCCCTTCTGCCGGAAGAGCTTCTTCGTGCTGCCCCTGACTTCGCCGCGCGTCTTCGTCTTGTGCGTTCCCTGGCGCTGGTTGGCGCGATGGGCAACAAGCGCCTGGTGTACCAGAGCACGGCGCGGCTTGAGCCCGAAGACGAGGTCGTCCACCTCGATCGTCTTCACCTTCGCGCCCTGCCTGTCGCACACGTCCAACTCCATCACGACTTGGCCTCGGCCTCGGCGGGCTCCGCAGGCGCGTCTTCGCCGCTTTCGGGCGCTTCTGCCGTGTCCTCGACCGCGGGCGTCTCTTCGGCTGGGGGCGCCTGCTCCGCTTCAGCAGCGGGCGGCGCTTCCTCGTCTTCAGCAATAGGCGTCTCAGCTTCGACAGTCACCTTCCGGTCACGGGCGACCTCAAGCGTCTTCTTGGCATACCGGATCTTGAGCAGGCCGTTGCGCGCGCCCGGTACGGCGCCCGCGACGAGAAGCAGGCCGCGCGCGGCGTTGCTCTGCAACACCTCCAGGTTGCGCACCGTCACCCGCTCTGCGCCCATGTGGCCGGCCATGCGCATTCCTTTGAAGACGCGGCCCGGCGTGTTCCCCGCGCCGATGGCGCCGGGCGCCCGGTGCCGGTCCGACTGGCCGTGCGTCTTTGGACCTCCGGCGAAGTGGTGGCGCTTCACGCCTCCGGCAAAGCCTCGCCCCTTGCTCGTACCAGTTATGTCTACTACGTCGCCTTCCTGGAAGATCTCGACACCAACGCGCTCCCCGACCTTGTGCTGGCCGGGATCGTCGACGCGGACTTCGCGCAAGTGGCGGAGATCGCCCAGGCGCTTCAGGTGGCCGCGCATCGGCTTGTTGAGGCGCTTCTTCGCGCCGAAGCCAAGCTGCACCGCCTGGTAACCGTCGGTCTCACTCGTACGGAGCTGTGTCACCAGGCAGGGCCCCGCCTCAATGACGGTGGCAGCGCGCATGCGGCCCTGCTTGTCAAAGAGCTGTACCATGCCCACCTTGCGCCCCAGCAGCCCCTGGATCACAGCTTCACCTCAATGTCGACGCCGGCGGGCAACTGGAGCCGCATCAGCGTATCGACGGTCTTCGACGTCGGTTCCAGGATGTCGATGATCCGCTTGTGGGTGCGAATCTCGAACTGCTCGCGCGAGTCCTTGTCGATGAACGGCGAGCGGATCACGGTGAACTTGCGGATCTGCGTCGGGAGGGGGATGGGCCCGGCGACGGCCGCGCCCGTCCGCTCCGCCGCCTCCACGATCTGCTCCGCCGATTGATCGAGAATGCGGTGGTCGTACGCCTTGAGCCGGATGCGGATCTTCTGCTGCGGCATGTTAGGCCCTCGCCGGCTTGCGGACGCGGCCCGCGCTGATGCGGTCCGCGATCTCGCGCGGCACTTCCTGATAGCGGTCGAATTCCATGCTGTACGTGGCGCGTCCCTGCGTAAGCGACCGCAGGTCGGTCGCGTAGCCGAAAGCCTCGGCGAGCGGCACCACAACGCGGATGATCTGCAGTTTGCCCCGATGCTCCACGCCGACGACATGGCCGCGCCTACCGCTCACGTCAGCGAGCACGTCGCCGAAGAAGTCCTCCGGCGCGTTGATCTCGAGCTTCATGATCGGCTCCAAAAGCACCGGGTCGGCCCGATCGAGCCCCTCGCGCACGGCGAGGATGCCAGCGTTGCGGAAGGCGAGCTCCGACGAGTCTACCGGGTGGTACTGGCCGTCGAGCAAGCTCACGGACACGTCGAGCACTGGGTAGCCGGCCAGCGTGCCGGTCTCCAGCGCCTGACGCACGCCCGCCTGCACGGGCGGGATGTACTCGCGCGGAATGGAGCCGCCCTTCGTCGCATCGATGAACTCGAAGCCGGCGCCGTGCTCGCGAGGCGACATCTCGATCTCGACGACACCGAACTGGCCGTGGCCACCGGTCTGTCGCACGAAGCGCCCCTCGGCGCGAGCCGTGCGCCTGATCGTCTCCTTGTAGGCGACTTCCGGGCGGCCGATGTTCGCCTCTACTCGGAACTCGCGCAGCATCCTGTCAACGATGACCTCCAGGTGGAGCTCGCCCATGCCCGAGATGATTGTCTGACCCGTCTCGGAGTCGTATCGCGTACGGAAGGTGGGGTCTTCTTCAGCCAGGCGCTGGAGGCTCTCGCCCATCCGGTCCTGGTCTTCTTTAGTCTTCGGCTCGATGGCGACTGCGATAACAGGTTCGGGGAAGCGGATCGATTCGAGAAGGATGGGATGGGCGGGGTCGCACAGCGTATCGCCGGTAAACGTCTTCTTGAGGCCGATGGCGGCGGCGATGTCTCCGGCGAAGACCTGCTCGACCTCTTCGCGATGGTTGGCGTGCATGCGAAGCAGCCGGCCGAAGCGCTCCTTGTTGCCCTGGCCGGAGTTGAGCACCGCGTTGCCCGTGGCGACGGTTCCCGAGTAGACGCGGAAGTAGGCGAGGCGCCCCACGTATGGGTCGCTCACGATCTTGAACGCGAGGGCGCAGAAGGGGGCGTCGTCCTGTGCCGGGCACTCCACTGAATCGCCGGTGTCTGGATGAACACCGGCGATTGGCGGGACGTCGACTGGAGCGGGCAGGTAGTCTACGACCGAGTCGAGTAGCTGCTGGACGCCCTTGTTGCGCAGGGCCGCGCCGCAGAGCACTGGCGTGCCAACGCTGGCCAGGGTTGCTCGACGGAGGGCCTTCTTCAGCTCGGCGGTGGTTACGTCGTGGCCTTCCACATAGCTGATCATGAGCTGGTCGTCGACCTCAGCCGTGCGCTCGATGAGCCGTTCGCGGTGGCGGGTTGCCTCCGCGGCGAGGTCGTCGGGGATCTCCTGGGGAACAGGATCTTCGTCTCGCTCCTCCGGGAAGAACCAGGCCCTTTGCTCGATCAGGTCGATCACGCCCTTGAAATCGCTCTCGCTGCCGATGGGGATCTGGATCGGGAGCGGTCGCGCCTCCAGGCGCTCCTCGATCATGTCGACGGTGCGCCAGAAGTCGGCGCCGACGCGGTCCATCTTGTTGACGAAGCAAACACGCGGGACCCGGTACCGGTCGGCCTGACGCCACACGGTCTCCGACTGCGGCTCGACGCCGTGTACCGCGTCGAAGACGACGATGCCGCCGTCGAGCACGCGCAGGCTGCGCTCGACCTCGACCGTGAAGTCGACGTGGCCGGGCG
>JBBEBM010000024.1:0-4593 GCA_040882355.1 Dehalococcoidia bacterium
GGCTACAACCGCGAGCACGGCGAGGGGATGTACGAGCTCAACCTCCACTACGCCGACCCGCTCACCGCCGCCGACCAGGCGATGCTCTACAAGAGCGGCTCGAAGGAGATCGCGGCCGCGGTAGGAGCGGTGCCCACCTTCATGGCGAAGTACTCCGACCAGTTCGACGGCTGCAGCGGCCACACGCACCAGAGCCTCTGGACGCTCGACGGCGAACGCAACGTGTTCTGGGACGGCGACGCCCCGCACCACGCGTCGGCGCTGATGCGTTCGTACACCGCGGGCGTCCTCGCGACGCTGCCCGACTTCATGCTGATGTACGCGCCTAACGTCAACTCCTACAAGCGCTTCGTAGCCGGGAGCTGGGCGCCGACGAGCGCGACCTGGGGCGTCGAAAACCGCACGGCCGCCCTGCGCGCGATCACGAGCTCGCCCTCGGCGTGCCGGATCGAGAACCGCGTGCCGGGCGCCGACGTGAACGCCTACCTCGGCTTCGCGGCGTCGCTCGCGGGGGGCCTGCACGGCATCGAGCGCGGGCTCGAGTGCCCGCCGCCCGTCGAAGGCGATGCGTATCGCCAGACCGAAGCGCCGACGCTGCCGCGCTCGCTCGGCGAGGCGGTCGAGCGCTTCGCCCACAGCGCCCTGGCCCGCGCCGCGTTCGGCGACGCGTTCGTCGACCAGTACGCGCGCATGCGCCAGTGGGAGGTCGACGTCTTCCAACGGGCGGTGACGGACTGGGAACGCCAGCGCTACTTCGAGCAGGTGTGAATGGGAACGATGCGTCTTGCGGGGAAGGTCGCGCTGATCACGGGGGCGGGCAGCGGCATGGGCGCGCTCGCCGCCGAGGTGTTTGCGCGCGAGGGCGCGTCGGTAGTGGCGACGGACGTCTCGGCCGAGGGCGTGCAGGCGACAGCAGCGCGCGTGCGCGCCGCCGGCGGCGCGATCACCGGCCTCGCCGGCGACGTGCGCAGCGCGGCCGACGTGCGCGGCTGGGTGGCGCAGGCGGTCGCGACCTACGGCAAGCTGAACGTCCTCTACAACAACGCCGGCATCTTCCCCGACGAGGACGAGTCGGTCGTCGACATGGACGAGGCGGTCTTCCAGCGGGTGATCGATGTGAACCTGAAGGGCGTCGCGCTCTGCTGCCAGTACGGCATCCCGGAGCTAATCAGGGCGGGAGGCGGCGCGGTCGTGAACGTGGCGTCCTTTGTCGCGCTCGTCGGCTGCACGGTGCCTCAGGACGCCTACACGATGACCAAAGGCGCGGTGCTTTCGCTGACGCGTTCGCTGGCCGTGCAATTCGGGCCGAAGAACGTCCGCGCAAACGCGATCTGCCCCGGCCCCATCGAAACCCCGCTCCTGCGCGAGCTGCTCCGCGACGAAGCGGCGCGCCAGCGCAGGCTGAGCCGGATCCCGCTCGGGCGCTTTGGGCAAGCCGAGGACATCGTGAACGCGGCGCTCTACCTCGCCTCCGACGAGTCGTCCTGGACGACTGGCACGACGTTTGTCGTGGACGGCGGCATCAGCGTGAACTACTTCTAGCGCCCCGTCCGCATGACGACCTGGGCGTTTCTGCTCGTCCTGCTGTCGGCGGTCTTCCACGCGACCTGGAACTTCTTCCTCAAGCAGAGCACGCACAAGACCGCCTTCCTCTGGTCGCTCACGTCGGTCTCGTTCGCCGTCTTCCTCATTCCGGCGGTCGTCGCGACGGCGATCGGTGGTCTGACGTGGCAGGGCGCCGCGTTCGGGCTGGGGAGCGCCGTGATCCACGGCTGCTACGGCTTCGCGCTGGCGCGCGGCTACCAGCTCGGCGACCTCTCGTCTGTCTACCCCGTCTCGCGAGGCGTCGGGCCGTCGCTCATCCCGATCGCGGCGGTGCTGCTGCTGGACGAGACCGTCTCGGCGGGCGCGGCGGCGGGCATCGCGTTCGTCGTCATCGGCATCTACGTCATCCACGTCGAGTCATGGGCGCTCCGCGACATCCTCCAACCGCTGAACGCGCTCCGCCGCCCGGCGACGCGCGTCGCGCTGCTCACCGGCTGCTTCATCACCGCGTACTCGCTCTGGGACAAGCAAGCGCTCGATCACCTCTCGCCGCTCGTGCTGAACCAGTTCAGCCTGCTCGGCTACCTGCTGATGCTGCCGCCGCTCGCCTTCGCCGAGCGCGGACGGCCGCTGCGCGCCGAGTGGCGGGAGCGGCGCCGCAGCGTGATCGTCGCCGGCATCTGCGCGCCGCTCGCCTACGTGATGGTGCTCGTCGCGCTGACGGCGAGCCGCGTCAGCTACGTCGCACCGGTGCGAGAGGTCGGCATCGTCCTCGGCGCGCTGGCAGGCGTGCTCTTCCTCGGCGAGGGCTTCGGCGGCGCGCGCATCGGCGGCTCGGCGCTGATCGTGGCCGGCGTGCTGGCGATCGGGATCTCGCCGTAGGCTACAGCCGCACCACCTCCCGAGACTCCGCCGCCCGGTAGCAGGCCTCGATGAGGGCGACGACGCGCTCGGCGTCCGCGGCGCTGACAGGCGCGGGCGCGTCGTCGCGCGCGGCGGCGAGAAACGCCTCGTCTTCGGCGCGATAGCCCCAGCGCTCCGACCACGACAGGTCGCTCGCGTCGACGGTCTCCGGCTGCGCGTCGACCGCGAGCTGGAACGTGACGCTGTCGGCCTCCGACGTCACGGCGGTCGCGTAGTCGCCGTAGACCTCCAGTCGCTGGAAGGGCACCAGCGGCGTCGTGTGGCCGGACGAGCAGAACGTCGTCGTCACGCCCGACTGGAATGTCAGCAGCATCGCGAAGTCGTCGAGCTGCGGCGCGCAAGTCTGGGCCGCGCGACAGACGACCTCCTCGACCGGGCCGAAGAGCCACATCATCACGTCCAGGACGTGGATCGCCGTCTCGAAGAGGAAGCCGCCGGTGAGCGACGCGTCTGCGACCCAGGGCGGCTGGAGGAGCTGGCCCCGGTTCATCTTCACGTGCGCCCAGCGCGGCGTGAGCGCGCCCGACGCGATCCGCTCGCGCACCGCCCGGTGCACCGGGGCGAAACGCTGGTTCAGCCCGAGCTGGTACACGCCGCGCGCCCGCTCGGCCGCGTCTCGGACGCGACGGACGTCCGCCAGCGAGAGCGCGGGCGGCTTCTCCGAGAAGACGTGCTTGCCCGCCTCGAGCGCTGCGATCGTCATCTCGGCGTGCACCAGGTTCGGCGAGCAGACGTAGACGGCGTCGACCTCGTCCAGCAGCGCCTCGTAGGAGGGCACGGCGCGCGCGCCCGTCTTCGCAGCGAACGCCTCCGCCCGGCCGGCGTCCGGCTCGAAGACGGCGACGACCCGCGCGTCAGGCATCGACGCCAGCAGGTCGGCGTGGATGCCGGCGATGAAGCCTGCGCCTGAGAACCCGATTCGTGGCATAGCGAGACGTATGGTAGTGAGCGCCCTGCCCGCGCGCAAGAACCTGGCAGCTGATCAAGGATCCGGGGTGCAGGGCGCCGGAGGCGCCTGCTGGGGGTCAGGGGCCTGTCCTGAGCCAAGCCGAAGGAGTGTCCCCCAGATTCTACTCTTCTCTGGGCGGGAGGGCGGGAAGATGAACATTCCTTCTTGGGGGCGCTGCTGACTCTGCACATCGGAGGTGAAGGAAAGCAACCTATGGGATTGGAATCAAGTGTGCCGCCGACTCCGCTTCGGACGACCTGCCTCGCGCTCGGCGAGCGCGCCACTTGACGGCTCCCGCCACCGAGCACTACGCTGCCCTCACCTCACCCTGCCGCGGTCTGAGGAAGACAAGGACAGGAAAGGACAGGGATCCGCCATGCTTACTCGTGTCGACCGGATGCTGCTCGCGGTGCGCGACCGCGCCGCCGCCGAAGAGACGTTTCGCGAGGTGCTCGGCGCCGAGAAAGTGCGCGACGACACCAGCGAGCTCTACAAGGCGAAGCGCTCGGTGATGCAGGCGGGCGTCAGCGAGTTCGAGCTGCTGGAGCCGGCAGGCGATGGCCCCGTCCAGGCGTACCTCGAGCGCTGGGGCGAGGGCATCTTCGCGGGAGGCTTCGCGACGAAAGACCTCTCGGCCCTGTGCGACCGCCTCACCTCGCGCGGCGTCGCGTGGCGCGACGAGGCCGGCCAGGCGCACATCGAGCCGGACCAGACGCCGGGCATGCGCATGGTGATCGGCCCGCAGGCCGAGCGCACGCCTGTTGGCTTGATCACCTGGCTCTACGAGGTGACGAACGTGATCGACGACCACAAGGCGGCGGCGACCTTCTATGCGGAGAGCTTCGGCCTGGACGCGAGCAAGTTCTCGCCGCTCAAGAGCGAGCAGTACGGCTACAAAGGCCAGCTCACGCTCTTCGACCCGCCGGCGCGCCTCGACCGCATCGAGCTGTCGCAGATCACCGAGCCCGAGAAGGCGATGGGCCGCTTCGCATCGAAGCACGGCCAGTCGGTCTACATGTGTTACGTCGAGACCGACGGTGTCGCGGCGATCGCCGAGCGGCTCGAACGGCGCAACGCGCGTTACGCCGGCCGCTCCGACAACCAGGACGGTCTGTTCATCCACCCGACGTCGCTCTGCGGGATGCTGATGGGCGTGAGCCGGACGAACCTGGCGT
>JBBEBM010000024.1:4693-23769 GCA_040882355.1 Dehalococcoidia bacterium
AGAGGCCTGTCCTGAGCCAGCCGAAGGAGGCAGCCGGCAGGCGGGGTGAGGGTCGCACCCGACGTCGCTCTGCGGGATGCTGATGGGCGTGAGCCGGACGAACCTGGCGTGGCGCTGGTCGGGGCGGCCCGAGCTGGCGCAGGTGGCTCGATAGCGCCTCAGCCGCCTTCGCGACACCAGAGACGATGGGACCAGAAATGTGTTCTTCGGCGATCCCCGTTCGCGCCCCTCTACCGCGTGGCGGGAGAGGCCTGTCCTGAGCCAGCCGAAGGAGGCAGCCGGCAGGCGGGGTGAGGGTCGAGGTGGTATGCTAAGGCGATGGCTGAGCTAGGATTCGTCATCTTCGTCATCGGGGCACTGCTGGTCGTCGACCGCGACCGGCTTGAGTGGCTCACCACAAAGCTCCGCGACCTCTTCGACTGGGCGTCTTCCTAACCGGGCGCACTAAACAAGCACGCGCAATCCGGCGAACCGGTCGGAGCGATGCCGGCGGCCTCAGCCCTCCGTAGGCGAGGCTTTCCAGCCTCGCCGCCCTCCACTCCGATCGCCTCGCTCGCCCCTCCGGCCGCATACCGCCGACTGCCAGTCGGCGGTGTTGTTACAACCCTCCGCGAACGGTGCGCCACCAACGCCTTCGCGCTCTTCCCGCCTGCCCTTACCCTCGTCCTCGACAACTCGGCGCAGGCATGCGGCGCGCAGACTCCCGGCGGCAGGTTCACGGGCCGGTCGCGATTACGCCGTGGTCCGCCCGAAAAGGCGATTTTGCCAAACGGAATGACACGAAACGAGCGAACAGACTTGAGCGCGGAGCTACGACCCGCAGCGGCCCGTGGTTCAGGGCTCTAGCACAGGTGGTCGTCGGCGGGGACAGGCACTTGCCGCGGGCCGGTCGCACGCGCGAGGGCGATTCGGTCACGTATCGAGGCATAGGCCATCGCCGCAATGAAGAGCGCGGCCGAAAGCAGCACGATGCTGGCGCCCGACGAGACATCGACGTAATAGCTGGCGTATATCCCGCCCAAGCCGCAGAAGGCTCCTACGAAGACGGAGATCAGCACCATGCGGTGGAAGCTGTTCGTGAGCAGCCGAGCGATGATGGGGGGGATCACAATCGCCGCTGCGATGAGCGTGACGCCCATCACCTGCATCGAGACGACAATCACCGCAGCGAGTACGAGCGCGAATAAGGTATCGATCCACTCGGTCGGCACGCCATAATAGCGTGCGACTTCGGGATCGAACGTGGTGAACAGGAGCTGCTTGTAGGCGACGAAGACCAGGAATCCCGTGGCTGCCGCGACCACGGCGATCGCCACAAGGTCTTGCTCCGTTACGCCGAGGATGTTGCCGAAGAGCGCCGCGTCAAAGCTGCGCGTGAACGTCTTGTAGCGGCTGATCAGGGCGATGCCGAGCGCGAAGCTCGCCGTCGTGATGATGCCGATCGCCGCGTCCGCGCCGATGGTCGGGCGACGACGGACGGTGGCGTTGATCAGGAGAGCGGAGAAGAAGCCCCAGATCGGCGCGCCGATGTAGAAGCTGAACGACATCACGTAGCTCACCACCGCGCCGCCGAAGATGGCATGGGAGAGCCCGTGGCCGATGTAGCTCATCCGGCGCAGCACGATGTAGACGCCGATCAGGCCGCATAGCCCGCCCACCATCGTCGCGGCGATGATCCCCCTTACGAAGAACTCATACTGCAGCGGCTCCAGCACCGGTGCCAGTCTCCTCTTCGCCGTGGCTCTGTCGTCCGTCGCGCCGGCCAATGAGGTGCGGTCGCTCCGCCACCAGCGTCAGCCCCTGGTATCGCACCACGGGCATCTCGACCCCGTACGTCTGCTCCAGGATCTTCGGCGTGAACACGTCGCCCGGGGGGCCCTCCGCAATGATGCGCCGGTTCATGCAGACCACCCACGGCAGGTGCGCCGCGACCGAGTTGAGCTCGTGTGTGGTCATCAGGACAGTCACGCCTTGATGGTTCAGCTCGTCCAGCAGGTGCAGGATGTCGTCGCGCGTCTTGATGTCGACCCCGCTCGTCGGCTCGTCGAGGAGCAGCAGCCGCGGGTTGCTCACCAATGCGCGCGCCAGGAAGACGCGCTGCTGCTGGCCGCCGGAGAGCTCCCGGATGTGACGTCGCGCGAGATCGTCGATGCCCAGGCGCTCCATCATCGCGTGCGCCAGGTCGCGGTCCTGCCGGCGGCTCCAAGGGAACGGGCCGCTCTGCATCGCCCTCCCCAGCAGTACCACTTCCTCGACCGTGACCGGGAAGTTCCAGTCCACGGTCTCGAGCTGCGGCACGTAGCCCACCTTCGGGCGGCGCCTGCCGGCTACTGACCTCCCGTCGACGCGCACGGATCCTTCGTGAATCACTGTCGCGCCCAGCAACGTGCGCAGCATCGTGGTCTTTCCGGACCCGCTCGGCCCGAGCAGCCCGACGAAGTCGCCCGCCTGCACCCGGAGCGTGACGTCTCGCAGGACGACCTCACCCTGGTAGCCGCACGTCACGCTCTCCACTTCGACGATGGGCCCTTCCGGCCCGCGTTCGTGCGGCTGTGGGTGTAGCATGACGACGTTATTGCGGGTAGACCGCGCTGCTCTCACCTTCGAACACCACCGTCGGGTCGTATCCCTCGAACGCGTCCGCGTTGCCGCCCAGCGCGGGCATCATGATCTCCATGTTCTGCAGCAGCAGTCCGACGTAGGTGTGGTTGGCGTCGCCGGGAGCGCCTGGCAGGTCGTCGTCGCGCAGGTCGTCGATAAACTCCGCCCCTCCCTCTTCAGCGATCGTCTCCAGGACGTCGCTGGGGAAGACCTCAGAACCGAAGACGGCCGGTACCTGCTCCTCCTGGACCTGATCGATCAGGTCAGCGACCTCCTGGGCGGACGGCTCGGAAAAGTCCGACGGCTGCACCGCGCCAATCACGACAAACCCGTACCGCGGCGCCCAGTACGCCCAGGAGTCGTGGTAGGTGAGCAGCTTTCGGTTTGCCTCCGGTACCGTTTGCACCGCGTCCATCATCCGCTGATCGATGTCCTCGATCTGCGTTCGGAACGCCTCCAGGTTCGCGTCGTAGTAGTCGGCGTTGTCCGGATCGAGCTCGACGAGCTTGTCGCGGATCAGCTCCGCATACTTCAAGCCGTAGAGCGGGTTCGGCCACAGGTGGGGGTTCGGGTGGCCGTCCGCCTCCGGGAACGAGAAGTCGTATTGATACTCGCCTTCGGTGATCGTCTCGTTGCCGAGCATGAGGATCGCGGTGTCAGCCTGCTTGCTGGACTCGGCCAGCGCCACAGTTGGATCTTCCAGGTCGAGGCCGTTCACGACGATCAGGTCGGCGTCGGACAGCAGCGCCGCGACCGACGGCGCGGGCTCGTACGTGTGCGAGTTGACGCCCTCCGGGATGATGCCTTCGACATCGATCATGGTGCCGCCGATGTTCTCGGCGATGCTGGTAATAGGCGAGACCGTGGTCACGATCCTCAGGTTGCCCCCGGCGGACGGCGTACCCTCCTCCGCGGTGGGAGTGGCGCCATCGCCGCTGTTGCCGCTGTCGTCGTCATCGCATGCCCCAACGAGCAGGACGGCGAGCAGCGCAAACAGTACCAGGAATCGGAGCCCCTTCACGTGTATCCTCCTTTGGTTTGGTGACTAGGGCGCGGGCTGCTGACAGTTGGTGCAGAGCCCGAAGATCGCGAAGTGGTCGATGTCCGGTTTGAAGCCGGACTCCGCCAGGATCTCCGCGCCCAGGTTCTCGAGATACTGGTCGTCGAGCGATGTCACGGCGCCGCACCCGCGACAGATCAGGTGGTGATGCCGGCGCTGCTGTCGCACCCACTCGTAGATCGTTTCGCCGGTGCCCATGTCCGTCTCCGAGACGAGGCGCATCTCCTTGAGCACGCCCAACGTCCGGTACACCGTCGAGATGTCGACGTACGGGTAGTCCAGCCGCACCTGGTCGTAGATCTCGCTCGCCGTCAGGTGGCCGTCGGCGTGGCGCAGCGCCGACAGGATCATCAGCCGCTGCGGCGTTAGCTTGTGCCCGGCTTCGCGGAGGACCTGGACGGTCTCGGTCTCACAACTCAACTGTCTGCTCCTGCAATTGGTTGCAGTTATCATACTTGGCGGCTGCGGCCAGTGTCAAGGTTGCGCCAGAATCGCCAACGTCCGCCTTTAGCACTCTTGTTCAACCTTGACGGGTGCGCTACACTGCTCCTGCTGCCCGGTCCCCCATACGGAAACTTCCCCTGGAGGTATCGATCCGTGCCCCTGGATGCCATCGTCGTCAAAGGTGCCCGAGAGCACAATCTGAAGGACATCGACGTCGAGATCCCCCGCGACAGGCTCGTCGTGATCACGGGACTCTCGGGCTCCGGCAAGAGCTCCCTCGCCTTCGACACCATCTACGCGGAGGGCCGCCGGCGCTACGTGGAGTCGCTGTCGGCGTACGCGCGTCAGTTCCTGGGCCAGATGGAGAAGCCCGACGTCGATCACATCGAGGGGCTCTCGCCCGCGATCGCAATCGACCAGAAGGGCGCAAGTCGCAACCCGCGCTCCACCGTCGGCACGCAGACCGAGATCTACGACTACCTCCGCCTGCTCTTCGCGCGCGCCGGCACGCCGCACTGCCCCAAGTGCGGCCGCGTCATCGAGCGCCAGACCGTGCAGCAGATCGTCGATGCCATACTGGCGATGCCGCCCGGCAAGCGGTTGCTGATCCTGGCGCCGATCATTCGCGACCGCAAGGGCGAGTCTTCTCACGTCTTCGACGACGCGCGCAAGGCGGGTTTCGTCCGCGTCCGCGTCGACGGCCGGGTGCGCGACCTCGAAGAGGAGTTCTCGCTCGACAAGAACAAGCGTCACACGATCGAGATCGTCATCGATCGCCTGGTCACGGCCGCCCCGGACGAGGAGGGCTCGGCGAGCGACGCCAGCCGCCTCTCCGACTCGGTCGAGACGGCGCTCAAGCTGGGCGGCGGCGTCACGCTGGTCGCGGTCGAAGGCGAAGACGAGCGCCTGTACTCGGAGCACTTCGCGTGCGTCCATTGCGGGATCAGCCTGGGCGAGATCGCGCCGCGCAACTTCAGCTTCAACAGCCCCCACGGCGCCTGCCCCGAGTGCACGGGCCTCGGTGTGCGGATGGAGCTCGACGAGGAGCTCGTCATCCCGAACCGCAACCTGAGCCTGAGCGAGGGCGCCGTTGTGCCGTGGACGAAGGCGAGCGCGACGAGCACGTGGCACCAGCGCATCCTGGAAGGCCTGGCGAAGAAGCACGGCTTCTCGCTCGACACGCCAATCTCCGAGCTGAAGAAGGCGCATCTGGAGGTCGTGCTCTACGGCGACTCGTCCCCGGTGACGCTCACCTACACAGCGACGGGCGGCCATAGCAACAAGTGGGACCACACCTTCGAAGGCGTGATCCCAAACCTCCAGCGTCGCTACAAGGAGACCGACTCCGACTACGTTCGCGGCGAGATCGAGCGCTACATGGCCGCCAACCCCTGCCCGATCTGCAAGGGCGCGCGCCTGAAGCCGGAGACACTCGCCGTCACGGTCGACGACAAGCGTATCGTCGATATCACGCGTATGAGCGTCGTCGACGCGCAGCAGTGGGCAGCGCGTGTCGGCGGACCGAAGACGCCGCTGACCGCGCGCGAACAGGCGATCTCGCACCAGATTCTCAAGGAGATACGGGCGCGTCTCGACTTCTTGGTGGAGGTCGGCCTCGACTATCTCTCGCTCGACCGCGCGACTGGCACGCTCTCAGGCGGCGAGGCGCAGCGCATCCGCCTCGCAACGCAGATCGGCTCCGGCCTCATGGGCGTGCTCTACGTCTGCGACGAGCCGACGATCGGCCTCCACCCCGCGGACGACGATCGCCTGATCCGCACGCTGCAGCGCTTGCGCGACCTTGGCAACACAGTGCTGATCGTCGAGCACGACGAGGCGATGATGCGCGCGGCCGACTGGATCATCGATATGGGCCCCGGCGCGGGCGAGCACGGGGGCCGCGTCGTCGAGGCGGGCACGCTCAAGCAGATCCTCGCCAGCGAAGACTCGATCACGGGCATGTACCTGAGCGGGCGGCGCAAGATCCCGATGCCCGAGTCGCGCCGGCCGGGCAACGGCCAGCAGCTCGTCATTCGAGGCGCGCGCGAGAACAACCTGAAGAACATCGACGCGCGCATCCCGCTGGGCAAGCTGGTCGGCATTACCGGCGTCTCCGGCTCCGGGAAGAGCACGCTCATCTCGGAGATCCTCCACAAGAGGTTGGCGCAGCTCCTCTACGGCGCGCGCGAGCGGCCCGGCGCCTGCGACGGCATCTCCGGCATCGAGTTCGTCGACAAGGTCGTGAACATCGATCAGTCGCCGATCGGCCGCACACCCCGCTCGAACCCGGCGACCTACACCGGCACGTTCACTTCGATCCGCGAGCTGTTCGCGTCGGTGCCCGAGGCGCGGCTGCGCGGCTACGCGCCGGGGCGGTTCTCGTTCAACGTGAAGGGCGGCCGCTGCGAGGCCTGTTCGGGCGACGGCTACATCGAGATCGAGATGCACTTTCTGCCGGACGTGACGGTGCCCTGCGAGGTCTGCAAGGGCCAGCGTTACAACCGCGAGGCGCTGGAGATCCTCTTCCGCGGCAAGAGCATCGCCGAGGTGCTCGACATGACGGTGGACGAGGCGCTCGAGTTCTTCACGGCGTTCCCGAAGATCCGGACCAAGCTGCAGACGGTGAAGGACGTCGGTCTCGGCTACGTCCGCCTCGGCCAGCCGGCGACGACGCTCTCCGGCGGCGAGGCGCAGCGCGTCAAGCTCTCGACAGAGCTGTCGCGTCGGTCGACGGGGCGGACGCTCTACATCCTGGACGAGCCCACCACCGGCCTCGCGTTCGAGGACACGTATGCGCTCCTCCGCGTGCTCCAGCGGCTCGTGGACGGTGGGAATACCGTCGTGATCATCGAGCACCACATGGACGTGATCAAGAACTGCGACCACCTGATCGACCTCGGGCCGCTGGGCGGCGAGCGCGGCGGGCGGATCGTCGCTGAGGGCACACCGGAGCAGATCGCCCAAGTCGAGCAGAGCTTCACAGGTCAGTATCTCCGCCGCGCTCTCGGCGGCCGCAACGGCCGCCGAGACGGCCGCGCCGCGGCCGTCGCCGCCCCCCAGGCCCCCGCGAAAGCGCCCCGCGCGAAAGCGAACGGCAAGCCGAAGACGAACGGCACGCCGAAGAAGGCGGCTGCAAAAGCGAAGGCGCGGTAGTAGGCAGACGAGATTGTAGGGGCGGCTCGTGAGCCGCCCAAGAGCAGCACCCTCATGCCGTACGATCCGAACCGACACCATCGACGGTCGATCAGGTTGAAGGACTTCGACTATTCGCAGAACGCGGCGTATTTTGTGACGCTGGTGTGCAAGGATCGGGATGTCTTACTGGAGACCCCTGAGGCGGCGGACTTTGTCGATGACGCTTGGCGATGGCTGGCTACACGGTACGAGCGGGTAGACCTCGATGAGTACGTGGTGATGCCGAATCACTTCCATGGGATTGTTGTCTTGAGGGAGAACTCTCAGGGCGGCTCCCGAGCCGCCCCTACATGGCGTACGCACCGGAAGCCGTTGGGCGAGTTGATCGGGGCGTTCAAGACGGTGTCTACCAGGCGAATCAATGCGTTTCGCGACACAGCGGGTGTCCGGCTCTGGCAGCGGAACTACTACGAACACGTGATTCGCAACGACAATGAGTTCGAGCGAATCCGTCAGTACATCCGTGACAACCCTTCGCGGTGGTGCGATGATCCTGAGAATCCGGCGGTCTTTGCGGCTGTAGGGGCGGCTCGAGAGCCGCCCAGCTAATCGTCATGTCGGACATGCCTACCGCCGTCTTCTTCGACATGGACGGGACGATCCTCGATTGGCAGACGGGGATGGAGGAGTCGTGGCTGGCGGCGTGCGAGGCGCACTGCGATGGCTCGTTCGTGCCAGCGGAGATGCACGCCGCGATCCAGACGCGCCGGACCTGGTTCTGGGACGACCCGCAGCGAGCGCTCGCCGGCCGCATGGACCTCGACGCCGCCAGCCGCGAGATCGTGCGGCACGCGTTCGCCGACAACCGCCTGAGCGCCGTCGACCTCGCGCATCGTATCGCCGACGACTATCGCGCCCGCCGCGCCGCGCACATCGCGCCGTACCCGGGCGCCATCGAGACGCTCGACGCGATGCGCGAGCGCGGGATCCGGATGGCGCTGCTGACGAACGGCGAGGCGCGCAACCAGCGGCGCAGCGTCGAGCAGCACGGGCTCGAAGCGTATTTCGAGTGCATCGTCATCGAAGGCGAGTTCGGCGCGGGCAAGCCGGACGAGCGCGTCTTCCGCCACGCCTTCCAATCGCTCTCGTGCGAGCCCGAGGCGACGTGGATGATCGGCGACAGCCTCGAGGCCGACATCGCCCCGGCGCTCTCGCTCGGCATGCACGCCGTCTGGGTCGATGTGGAGGGCGGCGGCGTACCGGCGAACGCGACCACTCGGCCACACCGCGTCGTTCGGGCGATCAGCGAGTTGGTGTAGGGCCGTGAAGTACGGGATCGATCTTCCGAACCTGGGCGGCGTGGGTGATCCGCGGCTTTCGTGAAGGGGGAGTCGAAGGGGGCTTGCCCCACTCGCGGGGGCCTGGGGGTGTCCCCCAGACCAAGTAACCTCTCTCGGGCGGCGGGTGGGAAAAATAACGGTGTCGAAGACTACCCCCATTCAGCTATTGACCTGCCCATAGTCAGCCGATAGGCTGGCAGCGCTCGTGCTGGGCGCACTTCGTCCTGGCGCGAGACGCCACCCACGAGAGCGCACCATGCAAGTCAGCGTCTTCTACCTGCCATCCATCGGCTCGCGCCCGGAGATCGAGAAGGGAATGGCCGGCATCCGCACCGACCTCTATCAGCAGATGCTCCACGAGCTGAAAGAGCAGGCGCAGCTCGCGGACGAGCTCGGCTACGACTCCATCTCGTTCACCGAGCATCACTTCCACGTCGAGGGGTTCGAGATCTCGAACAACCCCATCATGCTCGATCTGTTCATCGCGCTGAACACCAAGCGCATCCGGGTCGGCCAGCTCGGCCTCGTGCTGCCGTCGCAGAACCCGCTGCGCGTCGCCGAAGACATCGCGATGCTCGACCACATGAGCGGCGGGCGCGCGAACGCCGGCTTCGCGCGCGGTTACCAGCGTCGCTGGGTGGACGTGATGGCGCAGCAGCTCCACGGCATCCACGGCGTGACGCCCGGCATGCACGACGAGATCGACCAGACAAACCGCGACGCCTTCGAGGAGCACTTTGAGATCATCAAGCGCGCCTGGACGGAGGACATGCTCGACTTCAAAGGCAAGTTCTGGCAGATCCCGCCCGAAGGCACGCCCTGGGAGATCGAGGCGACGAAGCAGTGGGGCGCCGGTGTGGACGAGAACGGCATCGTACGCAGCATCGGCGTCGTGCCCAAGCCGCTGCAGAAGCCGTTTCCGCCGCTCTTCCAACCCTTCGCCTCCAGCGAGAGCACCATCCGCTGGTGCGCCCGCGAGCACGTCACCGCCATCCTGCCGCCCATGTACGTCGATGTGCAGAACCACCTCTACGACGTTTACCAGGAGGAGGCCGCGGCGAACGGCCGCACGCTCACCTCCGGCGAAGGCCTGGGTGTGCTTCGCGACGTCGTGGTCGCCGACTCCGACAGCGAGGCGCTGGAGCTCTGGCAGAACGGCGGCGCGTTCTGCGGCGCTGCCTGGTTCGCCCCGTTCGGCTTCTGGCGCGGCTACACGGAGCCGGGCCGCGAGGGCATGCTCTCGACCGAAGAGCTGATGGAGCGCGGACTGATCCTCGTGGGCACGCCAGACTCCGTCAGCCGCCAGATGGAGGCGATGCTCAAGGGCACGCCGATCAAGTGGCTCTTTGCCTGGACCTACAACGGCCTAGTCCCCCACGACAAGATCATGCGCTCCCTGGACCTCTTCGCCACCAAGGTCCTTCCCCGCTTCGCCAACCGCGCCTGACCAGTTCTCGATTCTGGGTTCTGTCAATCACCCCCAAACGGGCGTTCGCCAGCCTCGTTCGAATCGTGTAGTATACGTTCGCCCCGTGCGACCGAGCCTGTCGCTGGCAGGATCGTATCGACATAACAAAGAGGAGCGCACCCCCATGCCGGACGACGACGTAGTCCTTCACGAGAAGCAAGGCCACGTGGCCTACATCACCCTCAACCGGCCCGATGTCCTCAACGCCATGACCGACGAGATGCTCGACTCGATCCTCGCGGGCATCCGTGGCGCCGAGGAGGACGACGACATCAAGTGCGTCGTGATCCGCGCGAACGGACGCGCCTTCAGCTCCGGCTGGGACCTGGAGGAGATCGGCCGCATGTACGGTATCGCCGACGTGAAGTCGGGCGAGCGCGTGAAGCGCCCGCCCCAGCGCAACGGCCTCATCCTCGACCGCCGTCGCTCCGAGAAGTTCGCCGCCATCCTGATGTCGATGAAGACGACGGTCTGCCAGGTGCACGGCTACTGCTACGGCGCCGCCTGGATGCTCGCCCTGGTCTGCGACTTCGTCATCGCGTCGGACGATGCGATCTTCGCCCACAACGAGCAGCGCCTGGGCGCGTCGGGCACGATGTGGACGCTGCCGCTCGTGATCATGCACTGCGGCCCGAAGAAGGCGCGCGAGCTGCTCCTTAGCGGCCGCGACTTCAACGCGGAAGAAGCCGAGCGCCTCAACCTGATCAACCGCGTCGTGCCCGCCGAGAAGCTCCAGGAGGAGGTCGACACCCTGACGCAGGCGATCTGCCTCCTGCCCCGCGACGGCCTCGCGATCGGCAAAGCGTTCACCAACGTCACGTACGACTCGCTCAATATGCTGTCGCCGTTCCTGCAATACTCCGCCATCCACCCGCTGATCATGGGCATGAAGTGGGCGCCCGATGAGACGAGTTTCCCGAAGGAGCGCCGCGACTTCGGCAGCCGCGAAGCCGCCCAGAAGCGGACAGAGCGCTACCCAGAGGGCTATCGCTAGCCAGCGCGAGGCGTTCGACGTGAACGACAGCCCGCTCGCTGGCGCCACCGTCCTCGACATGTCGCAGGCGGTCACCGGGCCGTACACGGGCTGGCTGCTCGCCGGCATGGGGGCGCGCGTGATCAAGCTCGAAGGGCCCCAGGGCGACCAGTCGCGTGTCAGCACGCGCAGCACCGCCGGCATCAGCCCGCTCTTCTGCCTCTATAACGGCGGCAAGGAGGCGATCAGCCTCAACCTCAAGACCGAGCAGGGCCGCGCCATCTTCCGCGACCTCATCCCCAAAGTCGACGTCCTGCTCGAGAACTTCGTGCCGGGCACGATGGACGACTGGGGCTTCGACTACGACGCGCTCTCGGCGCTCAACCAGCGCCTGATCTACGCCTCCGTCTCGGGCTTCGGCCACGACAGCAAGTACCGCAACGCGCCGGCGCTCGACATGGTGCTCCAGGCGATGACCGGGATGATGGCCGCCAACGGCTTCCCCGATTGGCCGCCCACGCTCGCGGGCGTCCTCTTCATCGATACGCTCGTCTCGCCGCACGTCGCCGCCGGCATCATCGCCGCGCTCTACCAGCGCCAGCGCACCGGCCGCGGCCAGCGCCTCGAGATCGCCATGCGCGACGTCGCCGCCTGCATTCCGTTCAACCTTTACAACATCTACTTCAACACGGGCCGCGTGCCCGTTCGATCGGGCAACCTGCTCGTCGGCTACTCGCCGGGCAACCTCTACGCGACGAATGACGGCTACGTGTACATCGCGTGCAACCTCGACAAGCAGGCGAACGGCGCCTTCACCGCCATCGGCCGCGAGGACCTGATCGGCGCGCCGAACTTCGCGACGCGCGCGGAGCGCTGGTCGAACCACGACGAGATCGACCGCATCGTCGGAGAGTGGACCGGCCAGCGGACGAAGCAGGACGTCTTCGAGCGGATGATCGCCCACGACGTGCCGTGCGGCATCGTCATGGACATCGAAGAGGTGCTCAACGACGAGGACCTGAACGCGCGCGGTGTCTTCCAGGAGATCGACCAGCCGGGCATCGGCAAGCTGCGCCTGCCGCGTCCGCCCATCGTGTTCGGCGGGCAGCCGGCGCCCGTCCGGCCCGGCCCGTTCCTCGGCGAAGACAACGCCCGCCTTTACAAAGAGCTGCTCGGCTACGACGAGACGCGCCTCGCCCAGCTCATCGAAGAGGGCGTGATCACTGCGCCGCCAGACGGCTCGTAGGGGCGCCGGTCGACCGATTGTAGGGGCGACCAGATGGTCGCCCTCGCGACCAAGGGCCGCGGCAAAGGACCGGTCGGCCGATTGTAGGGGCGACCATCTGGTCGCCCTCGCGACCGATAGGTCGCGGCAAAGGAATTGCACATGCCCGAGAAGGTCTTCTTCTTCGTCCAGCGCGCTGCGAACCTCGACCGCGATGAGTTCGCGCGCCGCTACCTCGAAGAGCACGCGCCCCTCGCGATGCGCCACTTCCGCGCCCTGCGCCGCTATGTCGTGAACATCGTCGAGCGCGACCCCGAGACGGACCCGCTCGTGCCCGCCGACGGCATTTCCGAGATGTGGTTCGACAGCCTCGAAGACTTCACTGACGCCGAACGGCTCTACGACTCGCCGGAGGGCGCCGCGAAGGTGATCGAGCAGAGCGCGAGCGTCTTCGGCGGCGTGAGCGCGTACCACGTCGACGGCACCGTCCAGCGGGACTACGAGCGCACGTGGCCGCTCGGCGAGCGCTCGCCGGGCACGAAGCTGCTCGGCCCGCTGCGCCGCCTCGATGGCCTCACCAAGGAGCAGTTCGTGGAGCACTGGCGCGGCACGCATGCGCGCCTCGCACTCGAGCACGTCCTCGGCATCGGCCGCTACGTCACCAACGTCGTGCGGGCGCCGCTCATCCCCGGCTCGCCGGAGTTCGACGGCATCGTGGAGGTGAGCTATCTGGAGAAGCGGCGATTCGCCACGCCGGAGAGCGAGGCGATCATGCAGGCGGACACCGCCAGCTTCCTCATCAAGCCGCGCTCTTACAGCGTCGGCGAGTACGTCCTGCGGGAGTAAGGGCGCACATTGTTCAGCGTCGTAGGGACATAGCTTTAGCTTTGTCCTGGCGACCGAAGGTCGCCGCCGGGATCGCTCTATCTTTGGTAGCCCAGGCCTTCAGCCTGGGCGAAGTGCGACGGCCGGGCTGAAGGCCCGGCCTACGGTGACCGAGGGCGGTAGCCTTCTCCCGTACGCGAGGCTCTACAGCCTCGGCGAGCGTGGCCGGGCTGAAGGCCGGCCTACCTCACGCGAACAGCAGGCGCGCGATGCGGCGACGGTGGTGCGCCGGGTCGCCCAGGTAGTGGTAGAGGGCGCGCGAGCGCTGCGTGTAGAGGTAGAGGCCGTACGCCTTGTCCGACCCGACGCCGGCGTGCACGTGGTGCGCCGACTCGCACGACTGGTAGAAGCCTTCGCTCGCGACGGCCTTCGCCACCGAGACCGCCTCCCGCGCGTCCGGGCGGCCCGTCTCTAGCTTCCAGACCGCCTCATACGCCGTCCAGCGCGCCGCGTCGGCGTGGTTGAGCATGTCGACGAGGTGGTCCTGCACCCGCTGGAAGCGCGCTATCGCCTGCCCGAACTGCACGCGGCGCTGCGCGTAGTCGAGCGTCATCTCGTAGACGCGACGCGTCGCGCCGGCGATGTACGCGCAAAGCAGCGCCGTCGCCACGTCAAGCGACGGTTCGAGCGCGCGCCAGCCGTCGTCGACCTCGCCGACGACGTTCTCGCGCGTGACATCGACGCCGTTGAACGTCACGTCGAAGAGCGGCTCGCCTGAGAATCCGCGCATCGGCCGCAGCGACACGCCCGGCGCGTCGCGCTCGACCAGGAAGAGCGTCACGCCTTCCTCCCACTCGCCCGCGGTCGTCCGCGCCGCGACGATCAGCGTGCCGGCGGCGCCCGCGTCGGGAACGAATCGCTTCGTCCCGTCCAGCACGAAGCCGCCGCCCGACGCGCGAGCCGTCATCTGCACGTGTTCCGCTGCCCAGCCGTAGTCCGGCTCGGTCAGCGCCAGTGCGACGATACGCTCGCCCCGCGCGATCTCAGGCAGCAGCAGCGTCTTCTGCTCGACGCTGCCGCTCTGCAACAGCAGCGTCGCGCCCACCACCGCCGACGAGTGGTACGGCCCTGGCAGCAGGCCGCGCCCGAGCTCTTCGTAGAGCGCCGCCGCGTCCGTCAGGGAGCCGCCCGCGCCGCCGTGCTCCGTCGGGATCAAGATACCGAGCCAGCCAAGGCCCGCCATCTTCTCCCAGAGCTCCCACGAAAACCCGCCTTCGTCTTCGTTGATGCGCCGCACGTCCGCCAGCGGGCACTCCCGCTCGACGAAGTCGCGAGCGCTGCGCTGCAGCAGTTGCTGCTCGTCGCTGAGGGAGAGGTCAGCCATGGCCCTTCGTCATTCTGGGCGCCTCTTCTTGTCATTCTGAGCGCAGCGAAGAATCTCGCAGCCCACACACCGAGCAGCAGGTCCGAAGGGAAGGGGCGTTGAGCGCGCAACATGAGCGCATCGCATCACGAAACGAGACCCTTCGCTTCGCTCAGGGTGACGAATGCGCCCATCACCCGGCCTCTCCGCCCGTCATCCCGCGGAACATGCGCAGCTTCTGTATCTCGACCGTCCCGCCGGGGTGCGCCATCAGGATCGCGTAACGATGAAAGTACTCCAGGTCGCCCTCGAACGGCGCCCACGCCGGATCGCTGATCAACGCCAGCGGCCCGAGCGCCTGGTGGATCGCCTCGCCCAGCTTCAGGTCGAACAGCTTTCGACCAAGCGACACCTGGCTGCCTTCGTACGTCGTCCGCTGGCCCGTCGAGGCCATCCACTCGTTGCGCAGCCGGAACAGGCGCTGTACCTGGAAGTCGACGTAGACGCGCGCGACGGCATCCTGCGCCTCGGGCCGTCCGCCCAGCTCGCGACGGCAGTAGTCGAGCAGTTGCGCGACGACCCGCTCGTCGCGGTCCATGCCCGGCCCGATGCCGACGGTGAGCGCGCCCATCAGTCCTGTCGTGAACGCGGTCCATCCTTCGCCCTCGCGACCGATCATGTGGTCGGCGGGTACGCGCGCGTCCTCGAAGATGATCGTGCGCTTTTTGCTGCCCGCAATCATCTCCATGTCCGTCATCACGATGCCCGGTAGCCCGGACGGCACGAGGAACGCGCTCAGGTTGTCGCGGCGCGGTGCGTTCGGGTCGGTGATCGCGAGCGTCTCCAGGTAGTCCGCCTCGAAGTGCCCGCCCACGAGCGTCTTCGTGCCGTTGAGCACGTAGGCGTCGCCCTGGCGTTCGGCGCGTGTCTTCAGCGCGGGCAGGTCGGAGCCCGCCTCCGGCTCCGTGTACAGCTCCCACGTGATCACCTCGCCGCGCAGGATCGGCGGCAGGAAGCGCTGCTTCTGTTCGTCGGTGCCCACCTGCCAGAGCGAGCCTGCAGCGGACCCGCCGATGTCGCCTGGCGGGTGCACGTTGTCCAGGTGCGGGATGCTCGCCTCCATCTCCTCGCGAATGACGGCCGCGACGTGCTGCGCCAGCCCGCCACCGCCGAACTCTTTCGGCCACGTCGGCGCGTACCAGCCGCGCTCCCCGAGCGCGCGCAGGAAGGCGCGGTTGCGCTGGAACTGCTCGTACGAGAGGTCGGCGGCATCGACGGGCGCGCCGACGCCCGCGACGTGGTCGCGCAGCCAGGCGCGCACCTCTGCGCGGAGCGCCTCGCGCTCTCGCTCCTCCTCGTCCGTGTACCGCGTCTCGAAATCCACCGTGTGTCAGCCTAGTAGGGACGGACCTTCAGGTCCGTCCGGCCCGTCCCTCGGACGCCTGTTATTCATGCGACCTCAACACCTCGTCTCGGGCGGCGTTGATCGCGTCGACCACCTCACGCGGCCGGCCCAACAGCCCGCCGAGCAGCTCTTCGTTGTGCTCGCCGAGCAGCGGCGGCGGCGCGCACGGCGGGTCGGGGTTCGCTCTCAGGCGCCAGGGCATGTTCGGCACCCGGCAACGCCCCACTTCGGGGTGCTCCGGCTCCATGAAGAAGCCGCGCGCCTGGAACTGCGGCTGCGCAAGCGAGTCCGCCGAGCTGCTCGACGGCCCGGCCGGCACGCCCGCGCTCTGGAGCGCGGCGGTCGCGTCCAGTGCTGTCCGCGCTCGCGTCCACGCCGCGATGCGCTCGTCGATCGCCTGCGCGTGCCTGCGCCGCCCGATCACGTCTCGATACTCCGGCCGCGATAGCTCCGCGTCGCCGATGACCCCGCAGAGGGCGTCCCACTGCTCGTCCGTCTCGATGCTGATCGCCACCCATGCATCACCTGTGGTGAGCTTGTCGAATCCATCTCCGGTGCACGGGTATGCGTCCTGTGGCACGGCGCTGCCCGCGTTGCCGCGCGGCACGCCGACGCGGCCGTTCAGGAAGTAGTCCATGAAGGGCGCGCCCATCATTGCCAGCACGACGTCCGACATCGCTAAGTCGATGCGCTGCCCACAGCCAGTGCGCCGCTGATGACGCAGCGCCGCCAGCACTGCGAAGACGAGCGTCAGGCCCGTCGCGTAGTCGGCCCACGTGCCGCCGGCGGCCTTCGGCGGGCCGCCCTCGTGGCCGCCCGCATGGCCGCCCGCATGGCCGTTCACCGAGTTCAGGCCCGTGTACGCGTGCACCGTGCCCATGAACGCGCGCAGCGAGCGGTCGCGGCCCGTCTGGCCGAAGCCGGTGCAAGAGAGCATGATCAGCTCCGGCTTCTCCTTGCGCAGCCCCTCGTAGCCGAGGCCGATACGATCCATCGTGCCGTAGCTGAACGCCTCGACGACGATGTCGCTCGCCAGGATGATCTCGCGCGCCATCTGGAGCTGCTCGGCGTCGTCGAGCTGCAGCGTCACGCTCTTCTTCGCCGGGTTGATCGAGTTGAAGAAGCCGCTCCGGTTCAGCCCGCGCACGCCGTCCGCGAACGGAGGGTTGTCGCGAATGTGATCGAACGCCGCGATGCCCTCGACCTTGATCACCTCGGCGCCCATTCGCGCCAGCAGGTACGTCCCGTACGGCCCGGCGATGATCCACGACAGGTCCGCCACGCGCACGCCGTCTAGAGGGAGCGGAGACATCTCCCTACACCACCCCCGCCTGGTACAGCGTCACCAGCTCTCGCTCCGAATACCCCGACCGCCCGCAGAACACCTCTCGATTGTGCTCGCCTAAGAGCGGCGCCGGCCGCCGTATGCCCCACACGTCGCCAGCGAAGCGGGCTGGCGGCCCGGGGCAGCGCGTTTGCCCTAGCACGGAGTGCTCCATCTCCACGAACGAGCCGCGCTCCGCGAAGTGCTCCGCCTCCGCCGCGTCGGCGACCGTGTTGACGGCCGCGGTCGAGACGCCGGCGGCCTGCCCTCTGCGGAACAGGTCCTGCTTGCCGAAGCGACGCGTCTCCTGCTGGACCAGCGGCTCCAGCGCGTCCCAGTACTGCGACCGCGAGTTCATGTCCTTGAACAGCTCGTTCTCCGCCCACTCCGGGTCGCCCAGCACCTGTAAGAACGTGCGCCACTGGCCTTCGGTGCGCGTGATCACGTCGATGAATCCGTCTGCCGTGGGCTGCTGCCCGACGTACGGGATCGGCGGCTTCGCGGTGGCGCTGCGGCTGGGCACGCGGCCGCCGTACGTCACCCATGCGATGTCGACCTGCTGGTTCATCGCCAGGACATCCTGCAATGCCACGTCCACGTGCGTGCCAAGGCCCGTCGTCTCACGTTCGAAGAGCGCGCACATCGTGCCCGCAGCGGCGGCGAGCGCCCCGGCGAACTCGCCCAGGTAGCCCGGCAGCACGATCGGCGGCTCGGCCACCAGGTCCTCGGCCCGCGCGCCGTTGTGGTAGGCGACGCCGCTCGTGTGCTGCGCGATGAAGTCGTTGCCCTGATAGTCGCGCCACGGGCCGTCCTGCCCAAACGGCGTGATCGACGTCACGATCAGCTCGGGATGCGCCTTCGACAGATGCGCGTAGTCGAGCTGGGCGCCGTCCATCCACGATGGCGCGTTGTCCTCGACGAGGATGTCCGCGCCTTCGAGGAGCTGGTCGAGCATCAAGCGCCCTCGACGTGTCGCCACATCCAGCGTCACGCCCAGCTTGCTCGTGTTCAGATACGCGAACAGGCCCGAGCGCTCCAGCCCGGGCGTATCCTCAGCGAACGGGCCGCGCCGCCGCAGCGCGCTGCCGCCCGGCGGTTCGACGGCGATCACGTCCGCGCCCAGGTCGGCGAACAGCTTCGCGCAGTAAGCGGCGCCGGCGCCCCGGCTCAGCTCCACGATGCGCAGGTCGTCGAACAGCCCTTCCGAAGCCATGACCCTGGTGTTGTAGCATGCGCGGCGCGCCCTGTGGAACGCCGAACCCGATGCCGCGCCCTGCCTCCCCGACCATGACTGTGGTATCGTGCGCCTACTCATCCGCATATGCAGACCATGCCCGGCCCCCTCGACGACGTCACCGTCCTCGACCTCACCCACTACATCACCGGCCCTTACGCCACCAAGCTGCTCGCCGATTACGGCGCCGACGTGATCAAGATCGAACGGCCGGGCGGCGATCCGGCCCGGCGGCTCGGCCCGTTCCAGGAAAGCGAGCGGCACTCCGAGCGCAGCGGCACGTTCGTCTACCTGAACAGCAACAAGCGCTCGCTCGTGCTCGACCTCCACCACGAACGCGCAAGCGACGTCGTTGCGCGCCTGCTCGATCGAGCCGACATAGTCATCGAGAGCTTCCGCCCGGGCGTGCTCGATCGACTGGGACTCGGGTGGCAGTTCATCCACGCCCGCCGGCCCGACGTGCCGCTCGTCTCGATCACCAACTTCGGGCAGGACAGCCCCTATCGCGACTACAAGGGTTCCGAGGTCGTGCTCTACGGCTTCGCGGGCGAGATGTACACGATGGGCGTGGCTGACCGCGAGCCGGTGAAGCAATACGGCACCGCCGCGCTTGTGCAGGCGGGCGCTGCTGCCGCGACAGCGATCATGGCAGCGCTCATGGTCGGGCGCGAACAGGGCG
>JBBEBM010000024.1:23779-35151 GCA_040882355.1 Dehalococcoidia bacterium
CCGCGAGGGCGTCGGGCAGCACGTCGACTTCGCTATTGTCGACAGCCACTTCGGCGGCAACGACCGCCGCCACTCAACCGTCATCGCTTACGAGTTCTCCGGGCGCCATCAGATGCGCACCGCCGCCGGTTCGATCGGTCTCGCCAACGGCGTCTACCCCTGCGCGGACGGCTACGTCGAGTTCACCGCCGCCGGCCTGCGCATGGACCGTCTCGCCGACATGCTGGGCAGCCCGGAGTGGCTCGCCGGTCCCAAGTGGCGCGACGCATCGGCAGGGGCGGACCTGGCGCTCCTCGAGGAGTTCAACGCCAACTTCTACGGCTGGCTGATGGAGCGCACAAAGCGCGAGGTCTGGGCGGACGCGCGGCGAGCGAAGGTGCTCTGCGGCCCGCTCCTCACTATCGAGGAGATTGTCGACGACCCGCACTTCCGCGAGCGCGGCTACTGGCAGGAAGCGACGCATCCGGAACTCGGTGCCGTCGAGATGCCGGGCCGTCCCTTCATCATGAACGAGTCGCCCTGGGCGCTGCGCCGCCCCGCGCCGCTCCTCGGTGAGCACACCGTCGAAGTGCTCCGTGAGGCCGGCTACGCGGACGGCGAGATCGAGTCGCTGGTCGCCACCGGCGTCGTGGCGGTGCACTGATGGCCCACCTGCCGCTGGAGGGCGTGCGCGTCATCGACTTCTGTGTCGTCTGGGCCGGCCCCTTCTGCACAATGCTGCTCGGCGACCTGGGCGCCGAGGTGATCAAGGTCGAGAACCCGTTCGTGATGCAGCCGATGACTCGCGGGACGCGCGTCCGCGTGCCGAAGGAGATGCTCCCGCACGTCGCGGCCAGCGTCGGCGGCTATCCGAACAACGACCCGGGCCCGCGACCCTGGAACTACCCGCCTTCGTTCGTCCAGCTCTTCCGCAACAAGAAGAGCGTCACTGTTGACTGGCGGCGACCCGAAGGCCTCGACATCATCGAGCGTCTCGTCGCGAAGTCCGACATTGTCGTCGAGAACAACGCGACGGAGACGATGGAGAAGCTCGGTCTCGGCTACGAGCGCCTGCGCGCCATCAAGGCCGACATCATCATGGTGCGCATGCCCGCCTTCGGCTCGACCGGGCCGTACGCGAACGCCCGCGCCACCGGCGTCCAGCTCGAGAGTGTCGCCGGCCACTCGCTCCTGCGCGGCTACGCGGACGGCGACCCTTCGACGAACAGCGCGATCTACTCCGGCGACTACATCGCCGGCGCGCAGGCCGCCCTCGCGACGATGATGGCGCTCTGGCATCGCCGAAAGACCGGCCGCGGCCAGCTCGTCGAGGTGCCCCAGGCCGAGACCGCGACGGCGCTGCTCTTCCAGGCGTTCATGGGCCACTCGCTCAACGGCACCGTGCCGGAGCGCCTCGGCAATCGGTCCGTGTACGGCGCGGCGCCCTCCGGCGTCTACCCCTGCCGCTCGCCCGGCACGCCCGCGGACGCCGGCGACCGCTGGATCGCGATCACCGTCGCCTCGGACGACGAGTGGCGCGCGCTCCGGGAGCTGATGGGCGGCCCGGAGTGGGCTCGGTCGGCGGACTTCGAGACGCACGAGGGCCGACGCGCCAACCACGACTTCATCGACGAGAGGCTCTCCGCCTGGACGCGCGACTTCGACGACTACGAGCTGTTCCATCGCCTCCAGGCCGCCGGTATCGCCGCCGCGCCCGTGCTCGAGGCCTCCCGCGTGATGGACGACCCGCATGTGCAGGCGCGCGGCCTCTACCAGCCGCAGCGCCTCTTCGATGATGTCGGCACGTTCCGCTTCAGCGCGCCGTTCTACCGCCTGCCGGAGACGCCCGCCACCGTGCACCAGCCGCCCGTCGCTATGGGCGAGCACAACGAGTACGTCTACAAGCAGGTCATCGGCGTCACCAACGACGAGTACGCGGCCCTGGAAGTGGCAGGGCATATTTCGATGGACTTCGACGAGTCTGTGCCGTAGGCTAACCGTACCCTGAAGGATGGCCTTGTAGGGACAGGCCTTCAGGTCTGTCCGCCCGGTCGATCGGCGTTGCCCGCGTTCTTAGCGAGTCGGGCTTCAGCCCGACCGACGACCTGCCTGCTCGACCGTAGCTGCAGGGCTTCAGCCCTGCTCGGTGGAGAACGATCTGCCGGTCTGGCAGACCCAAAGTCTGCAGCTACGGACCGACCTCTTGCCGCATCAACCTGGTTGTGGGGGAGGACTGGAAAGGACAGGGCAGGACAGGAGCGGAACCTAGTCTCCGCCGTAGAACTCGACGGCGCCCTCCGCCACCAGCCGGTCGAAGTCCTCCGACGAGTAGCCGAGCAGCTCCCGTAGGACGAGCTCGTTGTGCTCGCCCAGGCAGGGGGCCGGGCGTTGCACGCGCAGCGGCGTCGCCTCCAGCCGCGCGCCGAACAGCTCCGCCGGGAAGTCGCCGAGCACCGGGTGCGGCATCGAAACGAAGTGGCCGCGGTGGGCGAGCTGCGGGTCGGCGTACAAGCCCTCCTGGTCGAGCGCGACGCCCGCCGCGACGCCCGAGGCCTGCAGGCGCTCCATCAGCTCGCGGCCGTCGTGGCGGCGCGTCTCCTCGGAGATCGCCGCGTTCAGCGCGCCGTCATTGTGGCAGCGCGCGCTCAGTGTGGCGAAGTCCGGGTCGCTGATCCAGTCGTCGCGCTCGAGCACGCGGCAGAGCGATTCCCACTCCTCCTGCGTGAACGTCGCGACCGCGATCCAGCGGTCGTCGCCCTGCGTCGGGTAGACGCCGTGCGGCGCCGTCGCGGGCGCGTCGCCTGCCATCAGTCGATTGCCTGCGCGCATCTGCGTGCGGCTGTTCGCCGAGTAATCGAGCAGCGCGGTGCCCGTGAAGTTGAGCATCGCCTCCATCTGGGCCAGGTCGAGGTGCTGGCCCTGGCCGGTGCGGTCGCGGTAGTCGAGCGCCGCGACGGCGGCGAAGACCGCGACCATCGGCACCACGTAGTCCGGGTAGGCGAGCGTCACGCCAGTCGGCGGGCCGTCCGGCCAGCCGATCAGGCTCGACATGCCGCTCATCCCGAGCACCTGTAGCCCGTACCCGGGCAGCTCGGCCTGGGGGCCCGTCTGCCCCTGCAGCGTCATGCTCAGCATGATGATCTCCGGCTTGCGGGCGCGCAGGCTTGCGTAGTCGAGGCCCCAGCGCGCCATGGTGCCGGGCGTGAAGCCCTCGATTACCACGTCCGCCCAGTCGACGAGCTTCTCGATCACCTCCTGGCCGCCCGGCTTGTTCAGGTCGAGCGCGAGGTCGTACTTGCCGAGGTTCATCGCGGCGAAGTAGCCGCTCTTGTCGATGCCCGGTCCAGAGACGGGGGGCGAGCTGCGCGCCACGTCCAGCCGCACGGCTGACTCCACCTTCACCACCGTTGCGCCGTAGTAGGCGAAGAGCGCGCCGCAAAGCGGTCCCGCCGCCACCCAGCTCAGGTCGACGACGTTGATGTGATCAAGGACGCCGGTGGGCTGGTCAGCGGGGGTCATAGGTGGTAACCCTTCAAAGCCAGAGTCTCGCTGCGCATGCCATCCGGCCAGTTAAGGCCAAGACACGCTTGATCAGTCGAACGCCTGAAGAAGACATGTTTGTCTTCCCCATCCACCCGCCCAGGGAAGAATTGGAATCTGGGGGACACCCCCAAACCCCCGGCAGGGGCGCTGCGCCCCCTGCACCCCCGCTTCTTCACCGCCCCGATCACACCGCTCCCTTGTCCCGCAGCGCCTGCAGCTCGTGTTCGCTGACGCCGAGGTCGCCGTAGACCTGCGCGTTGTGCTCGCCGAGCAGCGGCGCGCGGCCTTTGATCCGCCACGGCGTCCCGGACAGCGCGACCGGCGGTCCGGGGTAGGTCACGTTCGTCACGAGGTCGCGGCGACCCGCTTTCGGCGGCAGCTCCGGGTGCGCGACCTGCTGGAAGTAGTCGCGCGACTTGAGCTGCTCGCTCGCGAGGTTCTCGGGCACTGTGTTCACCGGGAAGATCATCAGCTCGTGGTCCCGCGCGAGCTGCATCACTTCGGCCTTCGTGTATCGCAGTAGCCAGCGCTCCATCACGCCCTCGCAGGCGTCGGCCTCCTCCTGGCTACACTGCCACTGGCCGGGCATGGGCGAGAAGCGCGTCGCCGTCTTCCACCGGTTGTCGGCGAGGAAGTCGGCCGCGCCGTCCGCCTTCATCAGGTCGATGAGGCGCGGGAAGTGCGGGCCGAAGAGCGTGCTCACTGCGACGTGGCCGTCCTTGCAGCCGTAGATCACGCGTGAGACCATGAACCCCAGGTTGATGGCGAGGCCGGCGCGCGTGATGTTCTGGTGCATCAGCGACCAGTAGCCCGTCACTCCGCCAGGCCCGGCGAGCGTGAACGTCACCACCTCCTGCATCGACACGTCGACGCGCTGGCCGGCGCCCGTGCGGCGAGCGTGGTAGAGCGCGAGCATGCCGCCGAGCGCCGCTCCCAGCGACGCGTGGTAGAACGCCTGCGATGCCCGGGCGCGCACCGGCGGGCGATCGGGCTCGCCGAGCAGATAGAGCAGCCCGCCCAGCGCGAGGCCGATCAGGTCAGACCACTTGTAGTCGCGGTACGGCCCGTCTTGCCCGAATCCTGTCACCGACACCCAGACGAGCTTCGGGTGCTCCGCGCGGAGTTGATCGTAGCCGATGCCGAGGCCATCCAGGTAGCCCGGCGGGAACGATTCGATAACGACATCCGTGTTAGCGAGCATCCGACGGAAGATCGCTTGGCCGTCGGGGTGCTCCAGGTTGCAGGTGACGCCCTGCTTGCTCGCGTTGAGCGCGAACCAGAGCAGGCTCCGGTCGGGACCCGCTTCGTCGCGCAGGAACGGGCCGGTGCGGCGCACCGGATCGCCGTCCGGCGGCTCGACCTTGGTCACCGCAGCGCCCATCTCCGCGAAGGCGCGGCCGGCGTACTGCCCGATCTCCGTCGTCAGGTCGAGCACGCGGTAAGGGCTCAGGGCGGCGGGACGTTCGTCGGGCATCGTTCAGCTCAGGCGCGCGTAAGCGCCGCGCGCACGTCCCGCGCGTGTTCTTCGAAGTGCTCCGGCGGCTGGCGGACGAACCACTCGATGTTCCTTGACTCTCCCAGCAGGCGTATGTTCAGCGCCCACTCGGCGTCCTGTACGGCGTCCAGCCTCGCGACGAGGGCGTCGTGGCCTTTGTCGTACTGCCCGGCGGCTCGCTCCGGCGTCGCCCGCAGCGCGAGCCACCAGATGGCGAACCGGCGCGCCGGCTCCATGAGGAACGCCGGCGGATTGAAATCCTTTCCCTTGCTTACTCTATCTATCGACCCGCCGAGCCATCCCACTGACCACGCCATGTGCCACATCGCCTCCCTGACCGTCAGGTCGGGGTTGCCGCTCTTGCGGTCCCAGTCGTCCGCCGAGAGCGAGCCGAGCAGCTCGTGGTAGGCGGCGCGCGTCTTCTCCAGATCGTCTCGAAGCTGCTGCTTGTCAGGCATGTCGGCCATTGTCCTCCCTATAGTACGGCATCCGCGACGCGCGCCAGGCTAGCTGAGGTGTCGCCCAGGAGGAGCTCGTTGCTCTTGACGCGCTTGAAGTACATCTGCACGTCGTGCTCCCAGGTATAGCCGACGCCGCCGTGGACGTGGATCGCCTGGCTGGCCACCCACGCGCCCGGCTCCGCCGTCGCGGCTTTCGCCATTGCGATAGCGAGCGCGCGGTCCGGCGCGTCGGAGTCGACCTTCACGGCGGCGTGGTAGACGGCCGCGCGCATGCGCTCGACCGCGCCGCCCATCTCGGCGACACGAGCCTTCACCGCCTGGAACGAGCCGATCGGCTGCCCGAACTGCACCCGCTCCTGCGCGTACGACACCGTTAGCTCCAGCAGCCACTGAGCCGCGCCCAGCGTCTCTGTCGAGAGCGCCGCCCGCCACTCGTCGAGCAGCCGGTCGATCGCGTCGCTCGCGTCCTCGTCGCCGAACAGCGACGTCTCGGCGAGCGCGCCGTCGAGCGCAAGCTCGTACTGGCGCGTCGTCCGGTCCATCACGTCGATCTCCGTCCACGAGACACCCGGCGCGTCCGTCGGGACCGCGAACAGGCCGTGCCCATCATGCTCGTGCAGCGCGTCGACCAGCACGACGCCGGCCAGCGGGCCGTGCGGCACGAACTCGCGCGCGCCGCTGATGCGCCAGCCACCATCCGAGCGCTCGGCGGCGCAACCGGGCCGCTCGCCGTTGAAGTCCTCGTGCGAGCCGCGCAGCGCCAGCGTCACGTTCGTGGCGCCGCTCACGATGCGCGACAGCAGGTCGCTCCGCGCGGCGCTCTCGGGCGCGGTCGCGATGGCGCGCGCTGCGAGCAGCGTCGTCGTCAGCGGGACCGGCAGCAGCGCCCGTCCCGCCTCCTCCAACACGACGATCACGTCCTCGAAGCGCATGCCCGCGCCGCCGTCGGCTTCGGGCACCGTCACCGCCGTCCAGCCGGCGCCGGCGAGCGCCTGCCACAGCTCCGCGTCGCGCCCGTCACCGTCGTACGCGACGGCGCGCACGCGGCGGGCTTCGCACTCGCGGTCGAGAAGCTCGCGTAGGCCGCCGCGTAACAGCTCTTGCTCGTCGCTCAGCTCGAAGTCCATCGACGTCTAACCCCGCGGTAGGCCGTAGACCCGCTCCGCGATGATGTTCCGCTGGATGTCCTGCGTGCCGCCGTAGACCGTCGCCGCCCGCGAGAGGAAGTAGCGCCCGATCCAGTCGCCGCCGCCCGGCGCCCGCGGCGAGCCAGGCATCGCCAGGCCGTCCGGCCCGGCGAGCGAGAGGGCCAGCTCGTAGAGGCCCTGCTCCGTGTTCGCCCAGTAGAGCTTCATGATCGACGTCTCCGCGCCGGGCGCCGCCCCGCGCATGTAGCGCGTGATCAGGCGCAGGTTCGCCAGTCTCATGAGCTGGATGTCGGTGTACACGCCCGCGAGCCGCTCGCGCACGCGCTCGTCGTCGACGAGCAGGCGGCCGTTGCGAGCCGTCGTCCGCGCGTAGTCGCGCAGCTCGTCCCACGAGCGCTGGTAGCCGGCCAGCATCGACATCGTGATCACGCCGCGCTCGTACGCCAGGAGCCGGTTCGCGACGAGCCAGCCGCCGTTCTCTTCGCCGAGCAGGTTCGCCTTGGGCACGCGGACGCTGTCGAAGAAGACCTCGTTGAACTCCGACTCGCCCGAGATCTGCTTGATCGGCCGCACCGTGATCCCCGGCGTTTTCATGTCGACCAGAAAGAACGAGATGCCGCGGTGCTTCGGCGCGTCCGGGTCCGTGCGGGCGAGCAGCGCGCACCAGTCCGCGAAGTGCGCCTGTGAGCTCCAGATCTTCTGCCCGTTGACGACGTAGTCGTCGCCGTCGAGCTGCGCGCGCGTCTGCAGGCCTGCGAGGTCCGAGCCCGCGTTCGGCTCCGAGAACCCCTGGCACCAGACCACCTCGCCGCGCATGATCGGCGGCAGGAAGCGATGCTTCTGTTCGTCGGAGCCGGCGTCGATCAGCGTCGGCCCCACGAGGCTCAGCCCGAGCACGTCGAGCGCCTCCGGCGCGCCGGCGCGCAGCAGCTCCTCGTGGTAGATCACCTGCTCCATCGCCGTCGCGCCGCGCCCACCGAACTCCTTCGGCCACGAGACGCCGAGCCAGCCGCCCTCGCCGAGGCGCTGCTCCCACGCACGCCGCGCCGCGTTGCCTTCGGCCTCGGGCAGTCCGCGCGGCCGGCTCGCCTTGCCCTCTTCGGTCAGGTTCTCGCGCAGCCACGCGACCAGCTCCTGCCGGAACGCCTCCTCACTCGGCGATAGGTCCAGGTCCAGCTCGACACCTCATCTCGCGAATCACTTGGGCGGCGTTGGGATTGTAGTGAGACGCATCGAGGGGCGTCAAGTTGTAGGGCGCACGGCCGTGCGCCCCTACGGCGTCCCACACTCGAAGCTGCGGGTTTCAACCCGCAGACGCGTTCTCCCATGGCAAGTCGCCTCAGGCGACATCCCCCAAAACCGCCCCTCGTCTTGACCATAACCCTCCGCCTGCGCTATATCTCCCGCGCTGGTTGCGACCGCACCGCCGCATCGAAAGGAACGATCTCGCCACATGCCGACCCAGACGCGTGACGCCGCCATCGTTGGCGCGTTCGAGTACCCCCTCCGCAAGGTCGAGGAGCTCTCGCCGCTGCAGATCAAGGCCGAGTGCGCCATCCGCGCACTGGAAGACGCCGGTCTGACGTGGAAGGACGTCGACGCGATCTATGAGGCGGGCGAGGGCGGCGGGGTGCTCTCCGGCATCGCGTCGACGCCCGAGTACTTCGGCGTCACCGCGAACGTGTGCGACACCACGATGACCGGCGGCTCCTCGTACGAGTTCCAGGCGGCGCACGCCAAGCGAGCCATCGCCGCGGGCAAGGCGAACGTCGCCCTGCTCACCTACGGCTCGACCAACCGCCGCGACCAGCTCGCGATCGGCGCGGGCGGCCGCAGCTACCTCGCCGGCCCGGCGCACCCGGTCGCGAACCTTGAGGAGCTACAGGGCCTGACGCTCGTTGGTGACTACGCGATGGTCGCGGCGCGCCACGCCCACGAGTACGGCACGACACTCGAGCAGCGCGCCGCGATCAGCGTCGCCACGCGCAGCCACGCCGTGCGCAACCCGCAAGCCGTGCAGGCGATGACCGACATGGCGTTTCAGGGCATCGGTGAGATCACGGTCGAAGACGTCGTCAACTCGCGCATGATCGCCGACCCGCTGCACCTGCTCGAGTGCTGCATGATCTCGGACGGCGGCGGCGCCGTCGTCATCGCGTCGGCGGACGTTGCGCGCGGCTGCAAGCAGACGCCGGTCTGGGTGCTGGGCGGCGGCGAGGCGGTCCAGTACCCGCAGAACAACGGCGACATCACGACGAGCGCCGCCTCGCGCTCCGGCCCGCCCGCCTTCGCCGAAGCCGGCGTCCGCCCGGACGAGATCGACATCTGCATGCTCTACGACTCGTTCACGATCACGGTGCTGACGGTGCTCGAAGACCTCGGCTTCTGCAAGAAGGGCGAAGGCGGCGAGTTCGTGCAGGGCGGCCGTCTCCGCTTCGACACGGCCGACAAGCCCGCGCTCAACACCGACGGCGGCGGCCTCTCGTCGAACCATCCGGGCATGCGCGGCATCTTCCTCCTCATCGAGGCGACCCGGCAGCTCCGCGGCCAGTCGACGTCGCAGGTGCAGGACGCGCGCCTCGCCGTCGCCAGCGGCCTCGGCGGGCGACTCGGCGGCAGGCACGCCGCCGGCACCGTGGTGCTGGGTAAGGACTAGCCGATGGCAGAGCCGCGCCGCCCGCAGCCCTCGTTCCCGGAGCCGGACACGCAGCCCTTCTGGGACGCGACGAAGCAGCACGAGCTGCGCTACCAAACGTGCGACTCGTGCAGCGCCGTCGTCTTCTTCCCGCGCAGGCACTGCCCGTCCTGCATGGGCTTCGACCTGAGCTGGCAGACGTCGAAGGGCGAGGGCACCGTCTACACCTGCACCGTCATCCGCCAGATCGGCCACCCGTTCTTCCGCGGCCGCGCGCCCTATGTCGTCGCCTGGATCGACCTCGACGAGGGGTTCCGCATGCTCTCGAACGTCGTCGGCGTCGACGACCCATCGACCGTTACGATCGGCCAGCGCGTGCGCCTCACCTGGGAGGACCAGGAGGACGGCGTCTCGATGCCGGTGTTCACGCCGGTGTAAGGCGATGTGCCAGGCTGGAGCGGGATGCGCGTCAGCGCAGGGTGAGGGCTAGTAGGAGGAGCGCATGTCCAAAGTGATCACAGACGCCGCACGAGCGCTCATCGGCGTCGAGCTCGATCCGGTCAAGGCCGAGATCGACAAGACGTGGGTGCGCCGGTACGCGCTCGCGGTGAAGTCGCCGCAGCCGCCCAACCCGCTCTACACGGACGAAAGCTACGCCGCCGGCACGACGTGGGGCGGCGTCATCGCCCCGCCGACGCTCTGCACCGGCTTCCCGTGGCTAGGCCCGCTGCTCGACAAGATCAACCCGTCGATGGGCAAGTACCGCGTCGGGCTGAACGGAGGTAACGAGTACGAGCTGTACGAGCCGGTGCGCATCGGCGACGTACTCACCGGCGTCCCGAAGCTCGCCGGCCTCGACGAGAAGCCGCGCGACGACGGCGGCGTCATGCTCGTGATCAACCTGGAGGCGCAGTTCACCAACCAGCGCGGGGAGAAGGTGCTGACGGCGCGACAGACGCTGCTCCGCATCTACGGCCCCGAGAACTTCACGCAGGAGTAAGACGATGGCTCAGCAGCTCTACTGGGAAGACGTGCAAGAAGGGCAGGACGTGCCGCCCTACAGCCAGATGGTCGGCTACATGGAGCTCAACCGCTTCGCCGGCGCGAACGACGAGCTTGTCCCGATCCACATGGACGCCGACTACGCCAAGAACGTCGCCAAACTGCCGGACGTCATCGTGATGGGGAACCTCAAGCTCGCCTACATCGCCAACGCGGTTACGGACTGGGCCGGCGACGAGGGCTGGATCGAGAAGCTCTTCATCGAGTACCGCAAGATGGACTTCGTCAACCACACCCTCACGGCGAAGGCCAAGGTGACGAAGAAGTACGAGCGGGACAGCCGCCACCTCGTCGACCTCGACGTCTGGGTGGAGAACGATGAAGGCGAGACGACCACGCCCGGCCGCGCGACGTTGCGGTTGCCATCGCGCCAGTAGCGCTTGCCCCTTCGCCGTAGCCGAGGCTTTCCAGCCTCGGCGCGGGCGCCCTCACGGAGGCCGCGGCTTTGACCGAAGCCGCAGCCCTGCCTACACTGCATCCCGTCCCGATAGCCGGCCGGCACCTCGCCGGCCTGAATCCCGGAGGTATCGCCATGCCCTACGAACCGCTCGCTCCTGAAATCCATCGCCCGCCGCTCAAAGTCGGCGACGACACCTGGTTGATCCAGCAGATCCAGGTGGCGGCCATCGGCCCGCTTTTCGTCTACCTCAACTCGCTCGTGATCAAGGGCCCGGAATCGATCATCGTGGACACGGGCACGCCCGCGAACCGAGAGCAGTGGATGAAGGACGTCTTCTCGATCGTCGATCCCGGCGACGTGCGCTGGGTCTTTCTCTCCCACGACGACATCGACCACGCGGGTAACCTGGCCGAGGTAATGGAGGCGTGCCCGAACGCCACGCTGATCGCGACGTGGTTCTTCACCGAGCGCCACGCCTGCGCTATGAACCTCCCGTTCGAGCGCATGCGCTGGGTGAACGACGGAGACTCCTGGCGAGCGGGCGACCGCACCCTGACGGCGATCACGCCCCCGCTGTTCGACTCGCCGATCACGCGCGGCCTCTACGACGACCGCACCGGCGTCTACTGGGCCGTCGATTCGTTCGCGA
>JBBEBM010000025.1:0-5695 GCA_040882355.1 Dehalococcoidia bacterium
AACCGTTTCCGGAAATCCGCCGCCATGTGCGCATGGTGGGCGGGTCCCGCGTGCGGTGCTTTCGTTTCGGTCTCCTTCTTGGCGAGATCGTCGTGGGCCGGCTCAGTTTTTGGCTTGTCCTGTGTTGCGTGATCATGTCCCTTCACTGCGGGTCTCCTGTCATTAGTTCGACAACGCCTTGGCCTGCTGCCTCACGCACGCATCGGCAATACGCACAGTCGCAACCCTCGCGACACTCGTGGGCTGTCGCACTGGCCTGGAGGCGCGCCGCGTGCGCTCGCGCGAAGGGATACATCAGCGGCGTCCACCAACAACCGTAGTAGTACCCCCTGCCCTGAGAGGCGCCGCGTAAGTAGAGGGCGAAGTTATATGCCTGCTCATCCTCGACCCAGGTCACCCCGAGTGGAAGCGGCGTGCCCTCAGCGGCCGTCCAGTGACCCATCACCGGGCCGGCTGCCGTTTGGAGCGCGGACCGGCGCGGCGACCAGACGGCGCACCTTCCGATTGATCTAGGGGTGTCTTTGCGCGTGCCGCGAGCACTTCCCGCTCCGCCGCCAACCAATCCTCGATCTCGAATCCGAAGATGCGGCCGCGGTCGCAGTAGCGGTAATAGGCGCGCAACGTGATCTCCTGCCGCAGGGGTTCATCATCCGCCGGTACTGACTGGCCGGCTCCGGCTCGACGCTTGGTCACGCTCGTTCGTGTAGTCATCGTTCTCCTTCCCGCCTTCCATTCGTGTCGCCAAATTGTGTCGTCAGCCGCTCATTCGACGATGATCTTTCCTGGCGTCATGGCGTTCTCCCTGGGTGGTTTTCTTCCTACCGGGCCCCCGGTGCACTAAAGACGTTGTACAGCGGCACCCAGATCAGCGCGACATACCACCCGTAGCCGTAACTCTCCACGAGACCGAGCAAGAAGCTCGACCAACTAATCCAGGTGAAGCCTGGGAGCAGCGCCTGCCAGCTCCGGTACATGGCCATTTGCGGAAATACAAGGTCGAATGCCACGCACAACACAAACGTGATGGCCAGAAACAGACTCGTGGCATGGCCAAACGCCACCAACGAAAGACTGTGCTTCATCGGACACCTCCCGCGACCGAAGCGTACTGGTCCGGATTTGCTTCGAACTTATCCAGACAAGCCCGGGAGCAGAGACGATAGCCGCGGCCTTCGTACATCTTCGTGTAGCCCTGCCCCGGCGCCACGTCCATGCCGCACACGGGATCCCTGGCAGACGTGCCTTGCTCGTGCCCGGCGTGCTCGCCCTGGCCACGGCCGCCATGGCCGTGCACCATGTGAGCTCCGCAACCGAAGCGCATCATGAAATAGAACAACGCCGCAAAGAGCAGGAACGTGCCCAAACCCTCCATAGCCGTCCCCCTTTCCTCACGTTTGCTTCTGCGAATCCATTTTCATCACCCCGTCCTCGAATCCCTGGCTTCTATTTGCGAAGGTCCGTCAGCCTGCGCTCGTATTCCTCCCGGTCGACCTCGCCGCGCGCGTAGCGTCGCTTGAGGATCGTTTCCGGTGAGTCCTCTCCGCGTGGTGGCGACGGCGATCCGGCTGCCCGAGCAATGGCCCAAACGAGGAGCACCAGCAGGCCGAGCCCGACAATCCACCACAGCCACATCCAACCCATGTGAGCGCCGTATCCTGTCCACATGTCATCTCCTTTGCACGAGCGATCGACCTCTGGCCGTTCAGACGGTGTGCCTTCGCGTCACGTAGTGGACCGGATCGCGCAGGAAGTGCTCCCGGCAGGTTGAGGATCGGCACCCCCGAGCGCAGCAGCTCCGACACGCCGCCGCCGTACGGGGTGGCACTGACATGGAGCACCCGGGCGCCTCGAAGATCTTCCGCGTGTCGCACGAGATCATCGAGCACGGCGTCCGGCGCGACGCCTCGGTACGCGCTCAGCGAACGCAGTCCGACATCGACGAGCTCGAGCATCGCAGTCCTCCCAACGCATCGGGTGAGCTGTCGGACGAGCGGGCCAACGACATGCTGATGTTCAAAGGCGGACGACAGGTGCTGGATCCGTTGCGTTCGACAAGCTCGGTATCCCGTTGAGGGCAGATCATATGGGCCAAGTGGTACGCTGCGTGATTTTCTCGATTCTGTTCCCGCCTACGGTTTCGGCGGGTAGGCGGCCAGATACACGAGGGCTGCGCTGATCTCCGCTGGGGTCAGGTAGGGAAAGACTGGCATTTTCGGCGGCCCCATCATCGGCATCATCATGCGTGACGACCCGTCGCGGACCTTGGCGATGACCTCGCCGACCGTCGCCTCGGCTCCCAGGCTGGCCAGCGAAGGAATGTTCTCGCGCAGCATCATCTGGCCCATCATCCGGCGCCCCATCATCCGGCCGACGCCGGGGCCCGTCGCGTCGTGACAAGTGCGGCAGGTCCCCTTGACCAGGAGCTCGCCGACGCGCGCCGCCGGCACGGTCAACAGCTGGTCCGTTAGGCTGGCGTCCGGCACACGCGAAAGCTTCTCGAGGTGGCCGACCAGCGCGCCGACCTCATCGGCGTGCAGGTGGTCAAAGGGTGGCATCTTCTCTCCGCCGTTCCTGAGACGCGCGCGGAGGTCCCCTTTGGCGCTGGCCGCGATCTCCTCCAAGAAGGCTTCGTCAACGGGCCTGCCCTTCTCGCGGAACTGCTGCACTAGCCAGGCCGCGGAAGTACCTTGGACCGGGCCGAGGAGCGAATTGATCTCCGGTGGCGAACCGGCGCCTTCCGGTCCGTGACACGCTTGGCAGCTCAGCCGGTACAGATCGGCGCCGGCCAGCGTAAACGGCTGCTTCGGTCGAGTGGCCAGGTTCGGCTCGCGCCGTTCCGAGGGGGGCGCTGGTGCTCGGCCTCCCATCCGTCCCAGCGCCGTGGCGTCGACGGCCAGCCCATGGCGTTTCAGCCAACTTGCCCCGGCGACCGCCGACACACCAGACAGGTCCCCAGAGACCGCCGGGCCAGGCGCGCCGCAGCCGAAAGTCGGCAGGGTCGTAGCCGCGAGCGCGATTGCACGAAGAGCGGTCCGTCTCATCGCGCCGGCGGAGCGCTCGGAGCCGGCGGCGTTGGCGGACGGGGGGTCCCCAGCACTTCCAAATAGGCCACCAGCGCATCGATGTCGCCAGCGGCGACCGTCCGGCCCCGAGGCGGGCACTGCGGCGATCGACCGACGGCGGCGCTCCCGCCCTCGATGATCTGCCTCCAGTACGACGGTTCATGCTCCTTGAGCGATTCGCGGAAGTTGGGGGGCTGCGGATCGAGATTGTACGCGTTCTGGCCGTCACCTTCGCCGGCCTCACCGTGGCACGTTGCGCAGTAGTGAGCGAACAGCCGCTTGCCGTCGGTCTGTACGCGCGTCAGGCCTTCTTCCTGATCGTGCCGCTGAAACACCTCCGTCACCGGATCAGCAGGGGGCTCCCCGCGCGCGCGGCGGCAGGCCGTCCCTCCGATCAGGACGCCCGCAAGGATTACGAGCGCGCTCGTCGCCCGAATGGCTGCCGTCACGGATTCCTCCCGGCGCTGGCGGTGGTGAGCGTCATCAGGTACGTCACCAGATCGCGTACTTCTTCCGTCTTGAGGCCGTAATCCGGTTGAAGCGTGCCAGGCTTCCACGTGTCCGGCGCCGACAGCCACGCGTCGATCCACCCGGGCTTGAGCCGGCGTCCCGTGTCGCTCAGGTCTGGACCGATGTAACCACCGCTGGTGCCGACGATGTGACAGCTCCGGCAGCCGAGCGAGGCGAACAGCCGCTCGCCCCGCCGCGCCGCGTCAGCGTCCACCTGAAACGGACCTTCGAGCGCATCGTCGATGAACACGGTCGAGAAGTACTCCGCGAGCGTGCGCGCCTCCTCGGCGGTCATCTTGAAATTCGGCATCCGCTCCTCGATGTCCACACGGACCGCGCCAGGGTTCTGCAGATAGCTCACGAGGTATGCATGCTGGAGCTGCGATCCGATCCTGTCGAGCGGCACGGTCGACAGCGTGCCGCCAAAGCCGCGTACCTGGTGGCACGAGAGACACCGGTAACGGTTGACAAGGGCCCCGAAGGCACCCTGCGGTTCGTACGGCTCTGGCCGCGGCGCGTTGGTCACGCGCGAGGCGGCCAAGTCTCCCTTCCGGATGCTCAGGAGTCCGAGGACGATCGAGGCGGCGTCCAGCTCGGTGAACGCGTAGGTCGGCATGCGCGACTGCTCGGTGAGCTTGTCCGGCTCGCGCACCTTCAGGAACAGATAGCTGGGCAGTGTCGGATTGACCGCCTCGCCTTGGAATTCCTCCGGCTCGACCGCCCGGTCACCGCTGCCGACCAGGCTCGGCCCGATCTTCGGCAGATCTTCCATTCCCGCGAAGCGGTGACAGCCGTAGCACCCGTGTCGAATGAATGCTTCGCGACCCTGCTCGAGGAGCGCCGGATTCTGGTATCTGACGTCGGGGGCGGCCCCCGATCGCCCGGTGTCGACGCCGACCAGTTCTTCGGTCAAGTACGCCACGAGGTCGCGGATCTCGTCGTCGGTGAAGCGATAGCGGAGCATCAGGGTGTCGGGCTGGTCGCGTGTCGGATCCTTCAGGAAGCTGAAGAGCCATTCCCGGCGGACTTTGTTGCCAACAGCGGACAGGTCGGGGCCCAGGGTGCCGCCGCGGCCGTCGATCATGTGGCAGGTCACGCAGCGCGCCTCGCCAAACAGGATCCGACCACGCGACCCGTCCGCCGTTTCCCAATTGACAGCGGAGGAGTCGAGCGGCGCGACTGCGCGCTGGGCGGCCAGAAAGGCGCTCAGGCCCGCGATCTCGTCCGGCGGAAGCCGGAAGTTCGGCATGCGGGCCTGCGCAAGGTAGTCGCGTGGATTCGCCAGCCAGCCGTCGATCCATCCCGGCTGCAGCTTGTAGCCCACGCTTTCCAAACGGGGCGCGCGTACCTCCTCGCGGGAGAAACCCGGAATGTCATGGCACGCGGCGCACCCGGCGCGGGCGATGTGCTCGCGCCCGGATGTCAGCCAGAACGCCTGCGGCACCACACGCTGGCGGTGACAGCTCCCACAGTTGGCCTCGATGAGCTGGCCCGCTCGCACCGGCTCGGGCCAGTACGGGATCTCACCATGCGCCGCGTCGCGGTACGTGGTGGCTTCTCCCTGTCCGCCGTGACAGATCGTGCAGCCATAGCGATCGGGGGGATGCGTCCGCATCCACGCGCCCGGGTGCGTGGCAAACGGCTGCGGTGCGTCCGCGAAGGATGGATCGTCCACACCCAGATGGCACGTGGTACACCGATCGACCCTGTCGAGATCGGTCAGCCAGATCTGTCGGATGCCGCCGACTGGCGGCGCCAGGCTGAGCGCGTGTGGGTCCTTTACCTCGCGCTCGAACCGCCTGAACTGCGCCTGCGTGGTGCGCCACTCGGCCAGATATTCCTGGAAGAACACCCAGGCGAAGATCGCCAGGAAGGCGACACCCAGCGCGGCGAACACGGCGTGCATCCGCGTGGGAGCAACCTGCGGTGCCCGCATCAGCCCTTCCTCCCGACGTGGTCCGTGGCCCGTTCACCAGTCATACCCTGATAGCTCCCGTTGCCTCCTACTGGGTCCAAGGCCAGACCCATGCCCAGTTGGGCCCGCGAAAGAACGTACCGACCAAGGTCAGGAGGATCATGATCGACGCGACCGCGGCAAAGAGGCCGTTGGCCCAACGCCGCTC
>JBBEBM010000026.1:0-34404 GCA_040882355.1 Dehalococcoidia bacterium
ACGACGGGCTCCCAGGGCCGCTCGCCCCGGGCGATCTCGTCCAGCTCCTCCTCCATCTCCGCCGTGAAGCTCACGTCGAAGACGTCCGGGAAGTGCTCGACCAGCATGTCGTTGACGATGAGGCCCAACTCCTGCGGCACCAGCGCGCGGCCCTCCTTGTGGACGTAGCCGCGGTCCTGGATCGTCGAGAGCGTGGGCGCGTACGTGCTCGGCCGGCCGATGCCGTTCTCCTCCAGCGCCTTCACCAGCGTCGCCTCCGTGAAGCGAGGCGGCGGCTCCGTGAAGTGCTGGTCCGGCTTGATTGCGAGCGCGCGCAGCGACTCGCCGACGTTCACCTCCGGCAGGCCACGCGGCCCATCCTCTTCCTCGTCCGACTCGTCGCGCATCACTTCGTAGAGCTGGCGGTAGCCGGGGAAGCGCACCACGCTCTCGCTGGCGCGCAGCAGCAGCGCGTCCGAGCCGTCGGTGGGCTGGGCGTGCACCTCGATCGTCGTCAGGTCGAAGATCGCGTCGGCCATCTGGCAGGCGACGAAGCGCTGCCAGATCAGCGTGTAGAGGCGAAGCTGGTCGCGGTTCAGCGCGTTGTTCAGGGAATCAGGCTCGCGCATCGCCGACGTGGGCCGGATCGCCTCGTGCGCCTCCTGGGCGCCCTTGCTCTTGGTGCGGTACGTGCGCGGCGCCGGCGGCACGAAGTCGCCGCCGAAGCGTTGGGTGATGTAGGCGCGCGCCTCGTCCTTCGCGGACTCGGCGATGTTCGTCGAGTCGGTACGCATGTAGGTGATGAGGCCGGCCTGGCCCTGCCCGGGCAGCTCCAGACCCTCGTAGAGCTGCTGGGCCAGTGCCATCGTTCGCTTCGCCGAGTAGCCGAAGCGCCGCGAGGCGTCCTGCTGGAGCGTGCTCGTCGTGAAGGGCGGCGCGGGGCGGCGCGTCTGCGGCCGCTTCTTGAGGTCTGCGACCTGGTGCCCGGCCGAGCGCAGCAGCCCGACGATGCGGTCCGCTTCCGTCTGGTCCGGGATCTCGGCCTTCTTCTTGCCAACCGGCGCCACGTAGTGGGCGGTGAAGGGCGTGTCGTTGCCGACCTTCGCGAGGTCGGCGTCGATCGTCCAGTATTCCCTGGGCACGAAGGCCTGTATCTCGCGCTCGCGTTCCACGACCATGCGCAGCGCCACCGACTGCACACGCCCGGCCGAGAGGCCGCGCCGGATCTTCTGCCAGAGCACAGGGCTGATCGTGTAGCCGACCAAGCGGTCCAGCACGCGACGCGCCTGCTGCGCGTCGACGAGCCGGTAGTCGATGGGCCGCGGGTGCTCGAACGCCTCGCGCACGGCCTCGGGCGTGATCTCGTGGAAGACGACGCGCTGGTGCGGGCGGTCCTCCAGCTTCGCAGCCTTGAGCAGGTGCCAGGAGATCGCCTCGCCCTCGCGGTCGGGGTCAGTGGCCAGGTAGATCTGGTCCACGCCTTCCGCCGCCTTTTCAATGTCCTTTACTACCTGCTTCTTCTCTTTCGGGATCAGGTAGTACGGCTCGAAGCCGTTCTCGACGTCGACGCCGAGGCGGCTCTTCGGCAGGTCGCGGACGTGCCCGACCGAGGCGCGGATGTCGTAACCCGAGCCGAGGATGCCGGCCAGCGTCCGCGCCTTCGCCGGCGACTCGACGATGACCAGGCTCTTCTTGCCGTTTGTCGTTGTGCCCTTGGTTTTCTTTGCCAAGTTATGCCTCGTATGCAACCCGGACGTCTCGTGCCTTCACGTAGTTCATGTTCCCGACGGGGCGCACCATGCCCTTCAGCTCCAGCATCGCGAGGACGCTGCTCACCGTCTCGATGGGCAGGCCGCACTCGCGACGCACATCGTCAATATGTATCGGCTCGATGGTGAGGTGCCGCAATAGGAGGGCCTCCGTATCATCGGCCGGCAGCAGCTCCTTCGCTTCGACCTGGTGGACGGCCATCGAGAGGTTCAGCTCCTCCAGAATGTCCTCCACGCGGGTCACCAGCTTCGCCTGGCCCGCCTGGATCAGCCAGTTCGTGCCTCGGAACGTCGGAGCGTAGATGCTGCCGGGCACCGCGAAGACCTCTCGATTCTCGTCGAGCGCCTGTCGGGCCGTGATCAGCGCCCCGCTCTTTATGTCGCCTTCGACGACGAGCACTCCCAGGCCGATGCCGACCATGATCCGGTTACGGCGAGGGAAGAACTCGCTGCGCGGCTGTGTGCCGACCGCGTAGTCGCTCACGAGGGCGCCAGCTTCCATGATCTCGTGCGCCAGGCGTAGGTGCTCCGGCGGGTAGATCAGGTCCAGCCCGCAAGCGAGCACGGCGATCGTGCGCCCGCCCGCCGTCAGCGCCGTCTTGTGCCCGATGGCGTCGATACCGCGCGCGAGCCCGCTCACGACCGTCACGCCATTCCGCGCGAGGCCGTCCGCGAGCTCCTCGGCGGCCTGTCGCCCGTACACCGTCGCCCGGCGAGTGCCCACCAGCGCGACCGACCATTCATCGGCGGCGGTGAGCTGGCCGCGCACGTAGATGAGCGGCGGACGGTCGAAGATCTCTTTCAGCCGCGATGGGTACTGGTCGTCGTGCCAGGTGAGCGCCCTCACTCCCAGGGTATCGAGCCTGTCAAGCTCCGCCTCGGGAGCGATGGCGTCCCGGGCGGCGAGCAGCGCCGAAAGCGCCGAACCGGTCAGCCCCGCCGCCTGAAGCGCGGCCGGACTCGCCTTCCAGGCCTCCTCCATGGAGCCGAAGCCTGCCTCCAATAGCGAAAAGCGCGCCCGCCCGATCTGCGGCACGCGCCCGAAGGCTACCCAGTATTGCAGCTCGCTTCTATCCATCGGTTCCGATCATGCTAGCACACAAGCGTTCTAGTACCTCGGATCGAGGGTAACCGCATTCGGGCCTTGATGTCCAGTAGGGAGTATCCGCCAGCATAGTTAGTATTCGTTATGTCTCCTGTAGCTTCGATCCGCCGCCCTCGGCGGATACGGCCTCCCGGGCCACCCGCACCTTTTTGATCCGATGGCCCAGCGTGGAGAGCACCCGCAGGCTGAGGCCGTCCGCACGCACCTCGTCGCCCGGGGCGGGCATGCGGCCGAGTTGGTGGTAGACGAAGCCGCCCACGCTATCGAAGTCCTCGCCTTCAATCTGAAGTCCGAACAGTTCGTTCAGGGCGTCGATACTGACGCGGGCGTCCACGATCGCCTCCGTATCCGTCACCCGCTCGATGCTCGCCTCCTCGCGGTCGTACTCGTCCTGAATCTCGCCGACGATCTCCTCCAGCACATCCTCGATCGTCACGAGGCCCGCCGTGCCGCCGTACTCGTCGACGACGATCGCCATGTGCACCTTGTGCTCGCGCAGCTCCGCCAGCAGCTCGTCGATGTGCTTGCCTTCCGGCACGAAGTAAGGCGGCCGCGCGATCTCCTGAAGCGGTGGCTTCTTGCCCTCTGCGAGGCAGCCGAGGAGGTCCTTCGCATAGACGATGCCAGTGATATTGTCCGTTGTCTCCTCGAAGAGCGGGATGCGGCTGTAGCCGCGCTCCATCACCAGGCGCAGGACGTCGTCCACCGTCGCGTCGGACTCCACCGCCACCATGTCGATGCGTGGCACCATGATCTCGCGCGCGGGCCGGTCGACCATGCCCGCGATGCGCTTGATCATCGATAGCTCGCCGTTCTGAGCGCCGCCGTTCCCTTCCTGCAGCTCGACGAGGCGCAGCAGATCGTCGTCGTCCTCAGCCGCCTCGAACGGGCGCTCGCCGCGATCGCGCGCCGGCACGAGGGCGCGAGCGACGCGGTCGAGCAGGCGCGCAGGGAGGCCAAAGACGAGCCGGAGCACGCCCATCGCCGGCACCAGGCGCAGGCCCCAGCGTTCCGGACTGTGGGCGACGATCAGTCTGGGTATCGCCTCCAGCAGGGCCAGGGCCAGGAGCGCGCCCGCCATCGTTGCGGCCAGGGCAGCCCACGTGTGGCCGGTCTCGCGCAGCACCAGGAAGGTGCCGGTCGCAATGCCCACGACGATCGCAACGTCGCGCGCGACCGTGACGGCGCCGAGCAGCGCGTGGCGCTCGCGGATGTACGTTTCGAGCGCGGCGGCGTGCGGCTGCCCCTTGGCGGCGATCGCGCGAACGCGGGCCCGGCTGATGAAGACCACGCCGGCCTCCGCCGCCGTGGCGATCACGAGCACGACCAGCGACGCCGCGAGCAGGAAGATCCCCAACCAGGTGTCGGCGCTCACGTCTCCGCTGCCCGCTCCCCTGCCCCACGCGCGATGCGCGCCGGCGCGCCGACCGCCAGCGCGCCCGGCGGCACGTCCTTCGTTACCACGGAGCCCGCGCCCGTGCGGGCTCCGTCGCCGACCGTCACCGGCGCCACCAGCATCGTATCGCTGCCGATGAAGACGCCCCTGCCGATTACCGTACGGCTCTTGACGAGGCCGTCGTAGTTGCAGGTGATCGTGCCGGCGCCGATGTTCGTCTCGTCACCCACCTCGGCGTCGCCGATGTAGCTGAAGTGGTGCATCTTGACGCCTCGACCGAGCCGCGCGTTCTTCACCTCGGCGAAGTTGCCCATCTCCACACCGCTGCCCAGGTAGGCCCCGGGCCGGAGACGGCTGTACGGCCCAACAGCGACGTCTTCCTCGAGCGTCGCCTCCTCCACAGTCGATGCGACGATCCGGCAACGATCGCCTGCCGTCGCGTCGCGCAGCATGCTGTTCGGCCCGATGCGACAGTCCCGGCCGATGACAGTCGCGCCGCGCAGGTAGGTGTTCGGTTCGATCGTCGTGTCCTGACCGATCGTCACGTCCGCGTCGATGTACGTCGTCGCGGGGTCGATCAGCGTCACGCCCGCGAGCAGGTGGCGCCGGTTGATCCGCCGTCGCAGCAGCGCCTCGACGTGGGTGAGCTGCTCGCGGTCGTTGATGCCGCGCACCTCGTCCGTATCGGCCAGCTCCGCTTGCACCGCCGCGCCCTCGTCGACCGCGATCGCTATGAGCGAGGTCAGGTAGCGCTCTCCGTTCGCCGCCCGTGGCAGCTCCTCGAGGCGCGACCAGAGCCAGGCCGCGCGGAAGCAGTACTGGCCGGCGTTGATCTCCGCCGGGCCCCCGGCTGCTTCCGCTCGCTCCGGCGCTTCGACGACACCAAGCACACGATCGTCGGCGTCGCGCTGAACGCGGCCGTACTCGCCTGCGTCCTCCGCCTGCGCCGTGAGGAACGTGAGATCGGCGGACTGCTCCTCGTGCGATCGCGCGAGCCCGGCCAGCGTCTCGCCTGTGATCAGAGGCACGTCGCCGTTGAGCACGAGCACCTGCTCGCAGTCACCGGTCGCTTCGCGCGCGCGCTGGACCGCGTCGCCCGTGCCCAGCGGCTCCGTCTGCGTGACATACGCCACGCCATCGCCCAGCGCAGCGCGCACCGCGCCGGCGCTGGCCGGCGCGACCACGACGAAGCAGCGCTCGAAGCCCGCCTCCCGCGCCGCCTGGACGACGTGGCGCACCATCGCGCGCCCGGCGAGCGGGTGGAGCACCTTGGGAAGCGACGAGCGCATCCGCTTGCCCTGGCCCGCGGCCAGCACGATCACGCTCCAACTAGAGAGAGGGCTGCTCATCAAGAGGTACGCGCAGGCGCGGCTCGTGGGAGAGCCGTCGCGACGGTCGTTGGGTTACTCACAAGCCATCAGGAAGGAAGCGCTCGAAATGAGCGCGGCACACCGAGTCCAGCCGGGGGAAGCTGCGGATGAGTTGCTATCGTGAGGAGGGTCGTCGTCTGTTCGTTCCACCGAAGCGCCTTATCTTATCGACTCCACGCTATCGTAACGGGGACTGTCCAGGCCTGTCAAGGTGAGTATGGCCTTCATCCTATACGGGACTATCGGCTGTTGGCAGACGCACCGAGAGCGGGCCGGTCGCCTTCATGCCGCCTGCCGCTTCGCTTTAGCCGGCGGGAGCGCTGCTACAGGAGCGCGCGACTGCGCGGTCGGGAGCAGCGCCACCGCCGCGTACAGCGGTACGAGCAGGAACACCCCCGGCGACACGCCGCTCAGCGTCACCGCCCAGCGCAGGAACAGCGCGTCGAACAGCAGCAGGGTGATTGACAGCGCCTGGACCTCATCGATCCGCCCTGCGCGCCACAGCTCGCGCAGCATCAGCGCCCCGACGGGCCAGAGGAGCACGAGGCTCTGTCCGTGCAGGTGCGGCGACACGATCACAGGCAGGAGCAGCGCGACCGCCCATTTCTGCTCCGTCGAGACGCCGTCGCGGCGCCAGCAGCGCACCGCGAGGACGAGCGCGATCAGCGCAATCAGCGCCCAGCCCGGCCCCCACACCGCGAAGCTGTCGTCGAGGCCGAGGCTCACCAGGAAGCCGCGCCAGTTCGCCATCATCTCTACCATGCCCACGCTGCCCAGCGCCTCGATGTTGCCGCGGACCGCCTCGAAGCCCATGCCCAGCACCGGCGCCGCCGCCAGCACCGCACCCATCCCTACGAACGGCGCCAGCACGCGCCACTGACCCGTGACCAGGAGCAGCAACAGCACGCCGAGCGCGAGCTGCGGCTTCATCAACACGATCGACAGCACCAGACCGGCCTCCAGGGGGCGGCCCCGTTGCGCGAGCAGATACCCTCCCAGGAGCGCCGCCAGGATCAAAAGATCGACCTGGCCCGCCGCGAGCACCGACGCCACCGGAATGCTGAGCGCCGCCGCGGCGAGGAAGGCCCGTCGCGCGACCCCGGAGAGCGGCGGCAGGACCTCCCGCAGCATCGCCAGGCAGCCCGCCAGCAGCGCCAGGTTCATCCCCCACATGACGCCGTAAGCAGCGCCCAACGGCAGCGCCGCCACCGGCGCGAACGCATACGCAACGAAGGCGGGCATGGCGAAGACCAGCGGTCGGTCGTAGTTCTCGCCCGACAGCTCGCGCTGGGCCGCCTCCTGCGCGTCCAGGTCGTAGAGCTGCTCCTCGTGGCCCTCGCGCACGAGCCAGCCGGCCGTATAGAAGGACGAGAGGTCGAGCGTGGCGGACTCGCCTCGGGCGACAAGCGCCACCGTGCTCGCCGTCAGCACGACCGTCAGCAGCCCTACGAGGGCGGCCGAGAGCAGAAGCGCGACAAGCCAGACCGGACGGCGCTGTTGGAGAGACAGAGAGCGCTCCACTTCGCTTCAGTATCGACGCGCGGGAACGAAGGCTGAATCGGGGGTCCGCTGCTCGAAAGGCGTCGAGCACTGGCCGGGGAATGCTAATACGGGTACCCGAGCGCAGGGGCGCCGGCTGGAGGACGCGCCCGCCGCGCCACCACCCCATTCTAGGCGCCGCGCGATCTTGCCGATACCTCTACTGACGTGCGGAAGGGGGAAACTGGCCTCTCATGAGAAAGGCGATCGCCGACGCGCCTGCCCTGGCCGGAACAACACCGGTCCGGGGCTTGACCGATCTCGCCTCGGCTGCGTCTCGCATTATCCCCTGGCTGGCGCTTGCACCGATCCTCAGTATCGGCCTGTTCCTGCGCGTGTACCAGTTAGACGGCGATCCTGTGACGATCTATCCCGACACCTATGCCCAGATGCGGGCAATAGAGAACCTCCTCTCGGCACACTTTCCCATTTCCTACCTCTACCCGCCGGGAATCGCCATTGCCCTCGCGCCGCTCTTTGTGTTCGTGCCGCTCTCCCTCACGACGCTGCAGGTGACCATCGAGATGGCCGGCATGGCGCTGATACTGGTCGCCTTACTCACAAGCTGGCTGGTCACTCGCGACCGCCTGGCCGCTCTCTTCACGGCATTGGCTGTCGCCGTCAGCGGGACGTTCGTCTTCTATTCGCGGGTCGTCTGGTTCGATTCGGTCAATCTGCTCCTCGTCGTGGCAACGATCCTACTTGCTCCCTACGTGACGCGGCGAGGAGCGACCGCGCTCCTGCCCTACGGCCTGCTTGTGTTCGCCACCGTTACGGTCCGCTACACCAACGCCGTGCTCCTCCCGGTGCTTTTCCTCGCCTCATTCGAGGTCGGCTCCCGACCTCTTAACCTTCGAAGCGCCGTGCAGCACCTGCGCTCGCGCCAGGTGGTGACGGTGGGGCTAATCATCGTTGCGCTGTACGCCGTCTACATCGCGACAACGCTCGATTCCTTTACGCGCTTCTTCAATCCAAAGGCAGGGAGCGTCATCGATCTTCACTACTTCGTGCCGCGCTTGGGACGGTATCTTCAGGCCAGTCTCATCGGTTACGGCGAGCTCTTCCGCGGCCTTGGAATCGTGGAGTCGGTCGCGCTGGCGGCGTTCGCCGCGCTGGGCGCCCACAGGCTATGGCGCACAAACCGCGCTGTGATGGCCCCCCTGGCCCTGCTCCTCCTGACCTGGGCGCCGGTGCACGCCCTCTACAACGTCTTCGCGAGCCGGTACGCCATGCCGGCGTTCTTCTTCGTGCTGGTCCTGGCCGGCTACGGTGTTTCCACCGGTTTTGAATGGGCGAGAGGCCTGGGCGGGACGGCGCACAGAGCTCTAGCCCTGAGCCTGGTGACGATCACAGCCACGGTGGTCATCGGCCTCCAGATCGGGCTGACGACCAGCCTCCTACAAGCGTGGCCACCGGGTGACGGCAACCGGACCGACGTGACCCAGAGTAAGGAAGCTGCGTACGACCAGATCCGTGACGTCCTGCGCGACCTCGACGGATCGCGCACCACGCTCCTCTCTACCCAAGTCCTTGCGCTCGATCGCTCCAACTCGGCTATGGCGACCTACGACTTGATCCGCCACTCAGAGACGTATGGGATCAATGCCGACTCCAACCAGCAACTACTCTCATATGTGCGGGACCAGCAGGCCTCAGGGAGAACGGTGTACTATCACTACACCGAGTTCGAAGACCTCGAGGAGGAGTTTCAGAAGTACGAAGCCGGCTATGACGCCTACTTTCGCGCGCTGCGCGACGAGTTCTCCTTGCGAGAGGTCGTCCGCGCGACCGAACGCCAGCAGCAGCGGCTCTACGTGATCGAACCAGTGGCTGACCCATCGTAGGGCCCGCCCCGCGGCGCCCCCGCCCCCTCCGCGACGGAGCGGCCGTCGGCTCGCGTGGTGTACGACGGCCCCGGCGCGACGGTCTTCGCGCGGCGCTCTCGTTAGTCGCCGCCGCGCGCCTCGACCCCGCACACCCAGCCAACTATACTGTCCGTACCAACCGCCTGAGGCCGGGAACGCAGGGAGTTGCGGCGTCTCGGGCCATAATCGCAAGGAGCCCGTAACCGACTCGCCTCGCTGATGGCGGTCCTTGGTGCTTACCTTGCCAGCAGGGGGTCGCTGACATGGGGCGTGTCTTAGCTCTCGACATGGGCGAGCGGCGCATTGGACTGGCCGTGTCCGATCCGGACGGGCGCCTTGCCATACCATTGCGTATTCTGGAGCGAACCAATAACGACGGCGCGGACATGAGAGCCATCGCCGAAATAGCGCGCGCCGAGGGAGTCGATACGCTGCTTGTGGGTAACCCACTATCCATGACCGGCCAGGAAGGCCCTCAGTCGCAACGGGTGCGTTCGTTCGGCCACCGGCTGGCCCAGACCGCCAGCCTCCCGCTGGTGCTCTGGGACGAACGGCTCAGCTCCGCCGAGGCCCGCCGCTTCGCCCCGGCATCGCGTCGGGGCCAGAAGCGCCGTGGCGGGCGCCGGGAACCGATCGACGATGTGGCGGCCGCGCTCGTCCTCCAGAGCTACCTGGACCGCCTCGGAGCAGGCCGCACCCCGCCGTCCACATCATGAGGGCCGCCTGGGCGGTACCGGCCCTGGCGCTGCTCTCGCTCGCGGCGCTGGTTGGCATCGGCGTCTGGCTCCTCTCCGGGACGCCGGGCAGCCTCGTGAATGAGGGGCCGCCACGCATCGGGCCGACACCCTCGTCAGGCAGCGACACCGTCGTCGTCATCGTTGAAGACGGCGACGGGGCCGAGGAGATCGGTCGGAAGCTGGAAGACGAAGGGGTGATCGAGAGCGCCCGCCGCTTCCAGGTGCTCACCGCCCTCATGGGCCTGGGGAACGAGCTCGCCGCCGGCGAATACGAGTTCGAGCGCGGCGAGTCCACCCTCACCGTCGTCGAGCGCATCAGTCAGGGCGTAACCTCGCCGCTCGTCGTGACCGTGCGCGAGGGCCTGCGCATGGAGGAGATCGCGGCGCTGCTCGAACAGCGCGCTGTCCTGGCCGCCGACGAGTTCCAGCGCGCCCTGGGCGACGCCTACACGTCTTCGTTCCTGGGCGAGCTGCCCGCCGGGTCGGGCCTTGAGGGGTTCCTCTTTCCGGCCACGTACGGCTTTTCGCGGGAGACGGCGGGCCACGACGCCGTCCAGCAGTTCGTCACCGCCTTCGACCAGCGCTACCGCGAGAGCATCCTTCCGCTCCTGCCCCAGCCGGACCGCCTCTCGCTCCACGAGACCGTCACACTCGCATCGATCGTTGAGCGGGAGGCGCGCGTGCCAGAGGAGCGGCCGGTCATCGCGAGCGTCTTCCTCAACCGCCTCGAACAGGGACTGCCCCTCCAGGCTGACCCCACCGTCCAGTACGCGCTCGGCAGCGACCCGGCCAGCGTCGCCGAGTTCGGCTACTGGAAGGCCGGCCTGACGCTGGCTGACCTGGCCGTCGACTCGCCGTATAATACGTACGAGAACATCGGGTTGCCACCGGGCCCCATCGCGAACCCGGGTCTGGACTCGATCCTGGCAGTGCTCCAGCCGGACGACACGGACTACCTGTTCTTCGTCGCCCGGCCGGATGGGAGTCACGTCTTCGCCCAGACGCTGGAGGAACACCGGCAAAACGTCTGCGCGATCGACCCGGACCGGCCCGAATGCTGAGAGGAGCCATCCATGAAGCGCGCCGGCGTCATCGGCTATCCGCTGGGCCATTCGCTCAGCCCGGCGATTTTCCAGGCCGCATTCGACGCCATGGGCGTCGAAGCGCGCTACGAGGCCTGGCCGACCCCACATGACGAGCTTGAGGCGCGCGTCGCGAGCCTGCGGAGCGACGACGTCCTGGGCGCCAACGTCACCATCCCCCACAAGGAAGCGATCGTCCCCTTCCTCGACAGGCTCGACGAGCGCGCGGAACGCGTGGGCGCGGTCAACACCGTCGCGAACGAAGGCGGGCAGCTCGTCGGCTACAACACGGACGTGCCCGGCTTCGCGCGCGGCCTGCGCGACGACGCCGGCTTCGATCCGATGCGCAAGCGCGTCGCCGTCATCGGCGCCGGCGGCGCGGCGCGCGCGGTCACGCTCGCGCTGATCGAGGGCGCGGCGTCAGTGGTCGTACTCGCCGCGCGCACGCCACGGCGAGCCGACCGCGTCGTCGTCGACATGCGCAAGCTGACGAGCACCGGCATCACCGTCACCTGGGCGCACTGGGGCGACGGCACCTTCATGATCGAGTTCCCGCGCGCCGACCTACTCGTCAACACGACGCCCGTCGGCACCGCGGGCAGCGACACCGAGGGCCAGAGCCCCATCGACGAGCAGTACATCCCGGCGAACGGCGTCGTCTTCGACCTCGTCTACAACCCGCCCGAAACGCCGCTGCTCAGGGCGGCGAAGGCGCGCGGAGCAAAGCCGGTGTCCGGGCTTGGCATGCTCGTCTACCAGGCCGCCGAAGCGCTCCGCCTGTGGACGGGCCAAGACGCGCCTGTTGACGCCATGCTGGCGGCGGGCCGGAGCGCTCTGGGAGCTGAGGCGACGAAATGACCGCGCCATTGACCATCGCCATTGTGGCGCTCCTTCTGTCCGCGTTTGTAGCCATGGGAGCGCAGCGAATCGAGGGAGATGAGTCCCCGCTCAAGACGAGCGTGCTTGGTATTGAGACCTCTTCGATAGCCGGCGACCAATTGGTTGTGAACGGGCAAGACCATGACGGCGAGTCTGGCTATCGGATTTCGGGTCACGTGGCCTATGTAGCAAATGATGGCGGCCCTTCTGAGGCCCTCCTTGATAGACGCACTTTCTCTCAGGAGTTGCGGGCCAACACGACGGACTATCTGCTGCCACGCCCAGATGACGAACGCAACCTGTCCACCATCGCGATGGAGGTTCGCCTGGAAGCACTCGACGGTGCGGGCCTGGTTCTCGAGAGCGATGGCTTCGCGGTGATGGCGGTCGGTAACAACGGCGGTTCGCCGCGCAGGCTATCCTGAACAGGGTAGAGGTCAACCATGGGATTTGGCATCGGCCTGGGACTCGTAGTCGTGGCGTTCATGTTCGCGTTCCTTGGCATCATCATCTTCAAAGAGGCGCGCACGCACCGCTTCTGGCGCAGGCGCGTCGAAGAGGGCGACATGGAGATGATCCGCCAGCTCGTCGAGATGGAGGTCGACGCCTGGCGCATCGAGCGTCCGCCCAAGGGCATGCCCGCCACCGTCTGGCAGGGCATCCAGGCCGTCGAGCTCATCGAGATTGGCCGCGACTACATCCGCGCCTCCAGCACCGCCGAGCCGCAGTTCGCCCTCGTCGCCACCGCGCGACGTCAGGTCAGCAGCGCCCTGGACGAAGCGAAGCGCGTCACCGCCAAGCTGGTCGAGCGCTTCTTCTATGACATCCCGCACGTCCGCGCGGAGCGCGTGCAGATCGACGTCTACACCACCTTCCACGAACCGAACGGCGACGCCGTCCAGCGCTGCATCCTCACCACCGTCGCTCAGCGCGACGCCGCCGCGGGCATCGACTGGGACGACGACCCGCCCGAGAGCATCGCGGAGCGGCTCGGCGCGCGCTACGAGCTCGACATCCTGGGCCACGCCCAGCCGATCGAGCCGGACGAGGAGGCGGTCCGCATCAGCGTCAACGGCACCCACGCCGAAGGGACGCAATAGGGCACTCCTTGTCATTCTGAGCGAAGCGAAGAATCTTTCGCCTCTGCTGAGGTAGCGTCTCGCGCCGTTGAGCCGACCGCCCCTCCTCTGACGGTGCGGTACAATGGTGCCAATCAGCCATGTCAACGCTACGCTATCTCACCGCAGGCGAATCCCACGGTAAGGGCCTCACCATCATCATCGAGGGCCTGCCCGCCGGCCTTGCCCTGAGCGAGGACTACATCGCCCGGGACCTGCGCCGCCGCCAGGGCGGTTACGGCCGTGGCCGGCGCCAGAAGATCGAGCAGGACCGGGCGGAGATCCGCTCCGGCGTGCGTCACGGCCTCACCCTCGGCAGCCCGATCGCGCTGTTCATCGAGAACAAGGACCACGTTAACTGGCTCGAAGCGATGGCGCTCGAAGAGCCGGAGACGCCCATCGACAAGGTCACGCGCCTCCGCCCCGGCCACGCCGACCTGCCGGGGATCGTCAAATACGGCTTCGACGACGTGCGCCCGATCCTGGAACGCGCCAGCGCCCGCGAGACGGCGGCGCGTACGGCCGTCGGCGCCGTCTGCCGGCGCTTCCTTGAGGAGTTCGGCGTCGGCCTGCACAGCCACACCATCGCCATCGACGGAGTCGAGGCCCACGTGGAGGGCGAACCTGACTGGGAGACGGTCGAGGCCTCGCCGGTGCGCTGCGCCGACGCCGAAGCCGAGCAGCGCATGGTCGCCGCCATCGACGACGCGCGCAACGCCGGCGACAGCCTCGGCGGCATCGTCGAGGTGCGCGCCTCGGGCGTGCCGATCGGCCTCGGCAGCCACGTCCACTGGGACCGCAAGATCGACGGCCGACTCGCCCAGGCGATGATGAGCCTGAACGCCGTCAAGGGCGTCGAGGTCGGCATCGGCTTCGCGGGCGCGCGCCTGCGCGGCTCGCAAGTCCACGACGTGATCCTGCCCAACGACCGGTGGAACGGGCGCACCTGGCGTCGCGCGACGAACCGCCTCGGCGGCACCGAAGGCGGCATGACGAACGGCGAGGAGATCGTCGTTCGGGTCGCGCTCAAGCCGATCGCCACGCTGCCGCGCTCGCTCCCATCCGCCGACCTACGCACCGGCGAGGAGATCCCGGCCCACTACGAGCGCAGCGACGTCTGCGTCGTGCCCGCGGCCGGCGTCATCGGAGAGGCGCTGATGGCGATCGTGCTGGCCGAAGCCGTGCTCGAGAAGTTCGGCGGCGACCACCTGAGCGAGACGCTGCGCAACCACCACGCCTACCTGAAGACAACCGGCCCCCGCGGCGGCGAGGCCGTCCCGCCCGTCGAAGAAGAGACGACGGAGGTGTAGGGCGTAGCAATGGGGACATTCCGACAGCACATCGAAGTCGGCGATTTCGCGGGCTCGCGCTACGAGCCTCTCGATGCTTTGGTCGACACAGGTACGACATACACCTGGTTGCCCCGCGATGTGCTCGATCGGCTGGAGGTCGTTCCTGAGGAGCAGCGGCAGTTCGTCCTTGCTGACGGCCGAGAAGTTGAGTACGGCGTTGCGTGGATACGAATTCGCATCAATGGCAAGACCGAGCCGTCCCTCTGCGTCTTCGGCGAGCTCGGCACCGAGCCGCTGCTAGGTGTCTTCACGCTGGAGGGCTTTGGCCTCGGCGTGGACCCGGTCAACCGCCAGCTTATACCAGTGCGCGCCCATCTCGCGGGAGGCCTCCTTCCGCATGACCGATAGCTCCGCCGCGACTTTCCGTCTCTTCCTCACCGGCTTCTCCGGCGCCGGCAAGTCGTCCGTCGCCGCGCTCGTCGCCGAGAAGCTCGGCTGGCGTGCGCTCGACACCGACACGCTGATCGAGGAGCAGGCCGGCGCATCGGTCGCGGAGATCTTCGCGCGCGACGGCGAGGAGCGCTTCCGGGAGCTGGAGCACGAGGCGCTGCGACGCGCCGCCGGGCAGGAGAACGTCGTCGTCGCGACCGGCGGGGGCGCCGTCGTCGCGGAGGAGAACCGGCGCGCCATGACCGGTGGCCTCGTCGTCTGCCTGGAGGCGCGCGCAACCACCATCCTCGAGCGCCTGCAGGCCGAAGGCTCGCTGGTGTCCGAACGACCGCTCCTCGCCGGCGACGACCCGCTTGCGCGCATCACGGAGCTGAAGGCGCACCGGCAGCGCTACTACGCCCTCGCCGACCACGTCATCGAGACCGACGGCCGCACGCCGGCGCAGGTCGCCGACGCTGTCGTCGAAGCCGCGCGCGCGAACGACGAATGGTTCGCCTCACATCCGGACCGCCTGCTCCTGCCCGAAGAACGCGATACGCCGCCGAGCGCCGAGCCCGTTTGGGTCGAGGCGGCGTCGCGGCGCTACCCGGTCGTCGTCGGCTGGGGCGCGCTCGACCGGCTGGGCGAGCTGCTGGCGGAGGCCGGCCTCGAGGGCGCCGCGTACGTCGTCAGCGACACCGATGTCCTGCCTCGCCACGGCGACCGCGCCCTCCTCTCGCTGCGAAACGCCGGCTTCCGGGCGGAGGCGTTCGCCATTCCGGCAGGCGAGGCGAGCAAGCGGCTCGACACCGCCGCCATCGTCTACGACTGGCTGGTCGAGCAGCGCGCCGAGCGCGGCCACGCCATCGTAGCCCTCGGCGGCGGTGTCGTCGGCGACTTGGCGGGCTTCGTCGCGGCGACGTACATGCGCGGCATGCCCTTCGTCCAGGCGCCGACCTCGCTGCTGGCGATGGTCGATGCGGCAATCGGCGGCAAGGTCGCCGTCGACCACCAGCAGGGCAAGAACCTGATCGGCGCGTTCTACCAGCCGCGCCTCGTCGTCGAAGACGTGTCGGTGCTGAAGACGATGCCGCGCCGCTCGTTCGTGCAGGGCTGGGCCGAGGCGATTAAGCACGCCCTCATCCTCGACCCGCAGCTCCTCAACGACCTCGAAGCGCACGCAGACGACCTCCTCCACATCGAGCCCGCCGTCACTGTCGAGACAATCCGGCGCAACGTCGCGATCAAGGCGTCGATCGTCGGCGAAGACGAGCGCGACACGGGCCGGCGCGCGATCCTCAACTACGGGCACACCGTCGCCCATGCCATCGAAGCCACCGCGGGCTATACGAACGTCTATCACGGCGAGGCGGACGCCGTCGGAATGATGGCAGCGGCGGAGATCGGCCGGCGCCTGGGCGTCACGCCGCCGCGCGTCGTCGAGAGGCAGCGCGCGGTACTGGAGCGCTTCGGCCTCGCGCTCCGCCCAGACGGGCGGCCGTCCGGCCGCGGCCCGAAGCTCGAGCCACAGCGCGTCGTCGACGCCATGTCGCTCGACAAGAAGGTCTCCGGCGGCGCGATCCGCTGGGTGCTGCTCGAAGACATCGGCCGCGCCGTCCTCCGCGCGGACGTGCCCGAGGCGCTCGTACGCCAGGTCGTTGAATCGGTCCTTGCTTAGCCACACATGATTGCCCAGCCGCACAAACGCTGGTAGCCTAACTCTCGCCACACGAAACGACCTATGGAGGTGACCCCATGCCCATGTACCTCGTCGAGCACACGCATCCCGCGGAGACCTGCCCCGCCAAGGACCCGAACATGGTGCGCCAGTTGGAGAGCCACGTCAGCGACGCCAACGCAGAGAAATACGGCGTGAAGATCCTCGCCGACTTCGTCCGGGAAGTCGAGCACACCACCCTCCTCGTGCTCGAGGCCGACAGTCCTGAGAAAGTGACCAACTTCGCGCTGCCCTTCCTCATGGCCGGCCCGATCACCGTCAAGACCGGCGAGACGTGCAGCCAGGTCGCTCGCCGCTGCCTCGGCGGCTGACCTGCTGACGAAGCGGTGGTTAGGGCACCCGTAGGGCCAGAGCTTTCACTCTGTCCTGGCTGAGCAGGACTCGTCTCTGTCGGTCCATCTGTGCAAATCTGTGTTCATCTGTGGCTAATGCGGTGAACAAGCACTTCCACGCCATCATCCGCGGGCGGGTGCAGATGGTCGGCTTCCGCTACTTCGTCACGGAGCAGGCGCGCTCGCTCGGCCTCACCGGCTGGGTGCGCAACGGCGACGACGGCCAGACAGTTGAGGTGGTTGCTGAGGGCGACGAAGCCAGCTTACGCGAGCTCGAAGCCGCCTTGCGCCGCGGCCCGCCCCACGCCCAAGTGAGCGCCGTCGATGCGACGTGGTCGGACGACTTCGAGGGCCACGCCAGCTTCGAGCAGCGCTAGTAGCCGCTAGCGGCGCGCGAGGTCGACGATCTCGACGTGCGCCGTGCCCTTGTCGACTTCGAGGACGGCGATCGTGCCCGGCTTGCCCTCTCGGGCGCCGCCGGGCAGGTTCGGGCTGCCGGGGTTGACGAAGAGGACGCCCTCCCGGTAGGCCACGATCTCGACGCGGGCGGGTTTGAAACCCGCCCCTATGAGCCAGGTGCCGCATCCTCACAGCCGTTGGTCTTGTCCTCGGTCGCGCACCGTTTGAAGGACCCCAGATGCTCACCTGAGTCGGTTACGATCCGTATCGAGTAGGCGATGGGCGGCCCGCCCGAGGGGTACAGCTCGTTGGAGAACTCGATGTGCTGGAAGCCGCGCTCGCTCGCTTCCACGGTGACCTCGTACGTGGAGCCGCGCAGCGCGACCGCGCGGGCTCGATAGGTCAGCAGATACAGGTCCACGTACCGTCCCTCCGCGACCTCGCCGTCGGCAGCGCACGGCTCGACGCCACGTTGGTCCTGCGTCGACCACAGCCCATGCAACGGCCACGAATCGAACAGCTCCGAGTTGCCGCCTTCCCACGTAAAGGCCGGCTCGTCGAACGTGGCGCGAAGGGACGCCTCGTCCCGGCCGGCGTAACGGGCCAGGCTCCAGATGCTCGCGCGTTGCTGGTCAAGCGGGGGGCGCGTCCAGGTGTCGGACTGCTGGCAGACCGCGAACGGAAGCGTTTCGTCATCGGTACGATCGGCCTCGTCCCCGCCTGAACCGCACGCAACGAACAGCAGACCGCAGAGCAGCGCGGCGAGCCGGATGAACAGCATCGATCCCCCGCCCGGTCAGGCCGTCTCCCACGTGATCAGCACCTCGCGCGCATCGTGGCCTGAGCGCCGCGCGAATGCGTTCCCGACGCTCATGAACAGGGCGTCGAAGTGCTCATCCAGGAGCCGTTGCGCGCGGGCGCGGTCCTCGGCGTTCGGCAGCCACAGGTCATCGAGCTGCCGGCCGACGGTCTCCGCCTGCGTCCCCGGCGCCGCCACGGACGCGCCGATGCCCGCTCCGAAGGGCACCGGCAGCACGCGCACGTCGGGCAGGACACCCATGTCCCAGAGCACGGGCAGCAGCTCGCGGTGGCCGGGGAGCGGCGCGAGCTCCTCATCATAGACGGCCCGGAAGATGTCGTTTCGCATGTTCGGCGGCGGCGTGCTGAAGACCGCGATGATCACCCGCCGTCGAGCCCCGGCAGCTAGCTTCTCGATGAACGGCACGATGTCGCGCACGAAGTAGGTGACGTGCGCCGCGATCGCCACGTCGCCGGCGAGCGGTTCGCCTATCTCCGTCCACCCACCCGGAACGGCGCGAGCGTTCGTGATGTCGGCCTCGGCAGCCGATGACTCGAACTCCGCAATCATCGCCGGCGAGGGTTCGGCGTTGACCACTTCGCCGCAACGGAGCGCCAGCGGCAGGCCGATCCGCCCCGCGCCCCCTCCCACGTCGACGACCACGTCGCCCGCGCGCACGTACGAGCAGATCGCCTCGAGGTTGGCGTCCAACTCGCGACGCGGGTCGTAGCGAAAGCGCTTCGCCGCGGCACTCGCGCCTCCGTAGCGGTCGCCCTGGGGCGCGCCGCCGCGAATCCGCTCCGCTTGACTCGTCATCGCGTCCACGAGCGCCGCGTAGTGCTCGGCCGCGCTAGTCATGGGCGACGCTCTCCGCCAGCGCCGCCTCGGCCACGGCGCGCTGCTGGCCGTCGCGCATGTCGCGCAGCGTCACCTCGCCGCTGGCCAGCTCGCGCTCGCCCAGGACCGCGACGTAGCGCGCGCCAACGGCGTCGGCGTGGCGGAACTGCGACTTCAGGCTGCGCCCGCCGCCCACCACGGCGCTCACGCCGGCGCCTCGCAGGCGGTGCGCGACTCGCAGCGCCGCTGCCAGGCCACCCTCCGACGCGTGCGCGATGTAGACGCGCGGCGGCTCGATCTCTGGCACGGGCGCTTCCTGGCGCTTCAGGTTGAGGACGATCCGCTCGATGCCGCTGCCGAAGCCGATGCCGGGCGTCGGCTGGCCGCCGAGCAGCTCGATCAGGCCGTCGTAGCGACCGCCCGCCCCGACCGTCGACTGCCCACCTTCCTCTTGCGGCATGAACTCGAAGACCGTGCGCGTGTAGTAGTCGAGCCCGCGCACCAGTCGGGAGTCGAGCGTGTACGCGATCGCCAGCTCGTCGAGATACGTGCGCAGCGCGGCGAAGTGCGTCGCGCACGGCTCGCAGAGGCGCTCGGCGATCGTCGGCGCGCCCGCGATCACCTCCTGACAACGCTCCTCCTTACAGTCCAGCAGCCGCATCGGGTTCTTCTCGTAGCGCATGCGGCAGTCGGGGCAGACGCGATCGATCTGATCGGCGTAGTACTCGCGCAGCGCCTCGATGTAGGCCGGGCGGCACTGCCCGTCGCCGATGCTGTTCAGGTGCAGCTCAAGGCCCGCCAGGCCGAGCCCGTCGTAGAACGTCGCCAACAGGTCGATCACCTCCGCGTCCACCGCGGCGCTGCCATCGCCGATCGCCTCGACGCCGAACTCGCTGTGCTGGCGAAAACGCCCGGCCTGCGGGCGGTCGTAGCGGAACTTCTGCGCGAAGTAGAAGAGGCGCACCGGTTGGGGACGGCTCGCCATGCCGTGCTCGATGTACGCGCGACAGACGCTCGCCGTCGTCTCGGGGCGGAGGGCGAGCTTCTCGCCGCCGCGGTCCTCGAAGAGGTACATCTCCTTGTCGACGACCTCCGTGCCCTCGCCGGACGTGCGGAGCCAGACACGCGCGTCCTCGAACATCGGCGTCTCGATGTAGCGGTAGCCGAACAGCCCGGCGACGCGCTCGCCCGTCCGGCGCACGAAGCGCCAGTGCGCCTCGTCCTCGGGAAGTACGTCCTTCGTCCCGCGAGGCGCCTGGAATCGAATGCGTCGCTCGTCCTCGCTCATCGTGCCGCCAGCATAGCTAACGGCAGGGTCAGGGGTCGAGGGCCACGCTCGATGCTCGATGTTCGAGGCTCGAAGCTCGCCCCGACCCCGACCGCCGAGCGGCGCCCCCTGCCCCCATCTCCGCGGGTCGGGCTTTAGCCCGACGCGTCGCGGCACGGCGACCCTGTCGACGGGCAGGCTTTTCGCGTCATTACGATTTGCAGAATCGCCTTTCTCCACCAAAACGCCCCGGAGCACGTGCCCAGCGCGTATCTATCGCAGGCGCGCCCGAAGCGCCTTGCCCGCGATGTGTTGTCGGGCGAGAGGATACGCCCGCCGGGCGCTAGCGCGAAGAGGCTCGTGGCACGAGCGCTGTAGCTGCAGACCTTCAGGTCTGCTCGACCCGTCTGCCCAGGCCGGCACCAACGGCAGGGCTTTCGCCCCGCAGCTACGGGAGTCAGCCCCGATGCAGGACCCGGGTGGCCGCGCCGAAGATCAGATGATGACGGTGAGACGACGGCGTGGTGCGACGAACGCAGGAATCGTGCTGGCGTTGGCGACGTGCGGCCTTGCGCTGGCCGCAGTCGCGTGCAACGGCACCCTGGGCGGGGGCGACTCCCCGGAGCCGCCCGCCAGCGCGCTGGAGAGCGAGACATTCCTCGCTCCCGTTGAGGACGCCCGGGCGTTGGGTATCGAACCCTACTGGCTTGGTCAGGAAATCGAGGCTGGCGGAATCCAGTTCAAAGCGAGCGGCGTAGCCCGCGTTTATGGGGATGAGGAGGATGCCCGCCTCAACATGCAGTACAGCGGGGACGTCGGTAACGGCTTTGTGGGCCTTGGTCTGGACAGCTATGCCACTCGGGGCAGCTCCTTTCGAGAACGAATGAATCAGGCTCTCGCCGAGCCCGGCGCAACGTCGGAGGCGGTCCGCGTAGGAAATCACCAGGGCACGCTGGTCGTTCTGCCTGGCGGCAGACGACCCGTGAACACGTTGCTCCTTTTGGTGAGCGTTGATGAAGCAACCGTTGTTGTCTGGGCAAAGGCAGGCAGCACGGGCGTGCCGGGCACAGATGGTAATCCCCTCATCGACAAGGATCTGCTCATCCAGGTCGTGGCGGAGAATCTGCAACCCATACCGGAGTAGACCCCGCCCCTGCGGCACTCCCCCAAGCTGTGTCGATTCCCCAAGCGGGGCCGGGCCACGCACCGGGCCCATGATCCGCCTCCCACACGGCCGACAATGTACTTGATGACCCGGTTCCGCCGTCCGCCTATCTGTTTCGCATCCGCTGATGCTATCCGCTCATCCGATTCGAATCCGCTGACTATGGTAAAGTTGAGCTGAGATGGTGCTGGCGCGAACGAAAGCGCAAGAGCAACGCGGCCTGCCGGAGCTGCTGGAGAAGGCGCGCGCCTACCTGCCCGACGAGGGCGTGCGCCTCGTCGAAGAGGCGTACGAGTTCGCGCAGACCTGCCACGCCGATCAAAAGCGCCTCTCCGGCGAGCCCTACATCATCCACCCGCTGGACGCCGCCATCACAGTCGCCGGCCTGCAGCTCGACGCCGTTGCTGTGGCAGCGGCGCTGCTTCACGACGTGCAGGAGGACTGCGGCATACCCAACGACGAGCTGGAGCGCCGCTTCGGGCCGGAGGTGGCGAAGCTGGTCGACGGCGCCACGAAGCTGAAGCGCATCACCTGGCAATCGCCCGAAGAGCGCGTTTCGGACGGCGCGGCACAGGCGGAGAACCTGCGCAAGATGTTCCTCGCCATGGCGGAGGACGTGCGGGTCGTCATCATCAAGCTCGCCGACCGCCTGCACAACATGCGCACCCTGGAGTACCTGCAGCCGGAGAAGCGGCTGCGCGTCGCCCAGGAGACCATGGAGATCTACGCGCCGCTCGCCTCACGGCTCGGCATCTGGCAGATCAAGTGGGAGCTGGAGGACCTCTCCTTCCGGCACCTGGAGCCCGAGAAGTACCGCGAGATCTCGCAGCTCATCGCCTCCAAGCGGGCCACTCGCGAGCGCTACATCGCCCAGATCGAGAAGATCCTGCTCGAGGAGCTGGCGAAGCAGGAGATCGAGGCGTCGGTGCAGGGCCGCGCGAAGCACATCTACAGCGTCTACGAGAAGATGCAGAAGTACGCCGGCGAAGGCAAGAGCTTCAACGAGATCTACGATCTGCTGGCCCTGCGCGTGCTCGTCGACAGCGTGGCCGACTGCTACACGGCGCTCGGCATCATCCACGGCCTCTGGCGACCGATCCCGGGCCAGTTCGACGACTACGTCGCGAACCCAAGGGGCGGCGTCTACCAGTCGCTCCACACGACAGTGATGTGCCTGGACGCGCGGCCCCTCGAGATCCAGATTCGCACGAACGAGATGCACCGCCTCGCCGAGTACGGCGTCGCCGCGCACTGGCGATACAAGGAGGGCGGCCGCCAGGACCTGCGCTTCGAGGAGCAGGTCTCGTGGCTCCGCCAGCTCCTGGAGTGGCAGCGCGAGATGGCCCACGCCGAAGACTTCGTCGAAACGGTGAAGACGGACATCTTCCAGGACCAGGTCTTCGTCTACACGCCCAAGGGCGAGATCAAGGACCTCCCCGCCAGCGCTACCCCCATCGACTTCGCGTTCCGCATCCACACGGAGCTGGGCTATCACTGCATCGGCGCGAAGGTGAACGGGCGCCTCGTCGCGCTCAACTACCCGCTCGAGAACGGCGACGTCGTCGAGGTGCTCGTCGGGCGCAGCTCGCGCGGCCCTTCGCGCGACTGGCTGAACCCGAACCTGGGTTACGTGAACACGAGCCACGCCCGCGAGAAGATCCGCCAGTGGTTCCGCAAACAGGAGCGCGCCGAGAACATCGAGAAGGGCCGCGAGATGCTCGAGAAGGAGCTGCGTCGCCTGGGCGTCACGATCGCCCAGGCGAAGAGCGACCTCCTGCGCCAGTTCCCCTACGAGTCGCTGGACGACCTCCACGCCGCGCTCGGCTTCGGCGGCGCCAGCCTCCATCAGGTCGCCGTCCGCCTCACGCGGCTCCTCACCCCCGAGGAGCCGAAGCTCCCGACGGCCGAGCCGTCCCGCCTGCCCGTCTCGACCTCCGCCATCCAGGTGCTCGGCACGGGCGACCTGCTCACCCAGCTCGGGCGCTGCTGCAACCCTGTGCCTGGCGACGACATCATCGGTTACATCACGCGGAGTCGCGGCGTGACCGTCCACCGACGCGACTGCTTCAACGTGCTCCACGAGGACGAACGCGAGCGCCTGGTCGACGTGGAGTGGGGGAGCACCGGCGAGTTCTTTCCCGTCGCCGTCCAGATCGAGGCGTGGGACCGTGTCGGTCTCCTGCGTGACGTCAGCACCGTCATCGCAGAGGAGAAGGTGAACATGGTCGCGGTGCGCACGCAGGAGTTCGGCGACCGCACCACCGCCATCTACCTCACGCTGGAGACGCGCGGCGTCGGCCAGCTCAGCCGCCTGCTCAGCAAGCTCGAGATCATCCGAGGCGTGATCAGCGTCTCGCGCACGGCGGAGCACAAGCGACCGTCACTCCGCCGAGCGAAGTGAGCCGCCTTCTGGACAGCGACCCAAAGTGAGATTATGCCGCCGACTTCAGTCGGCGGTCTTGTACGTGTACACTCTCCTTCAATGAGGACTGCCTCTTGCCGCGCCCTCCGCGCACCGGCCGTCGCGCTGTTCTGTCTAGCGCTCGTGGGCGCCTCCGCCTGCAACGACGATGAGGGCGGCGGGCTGTCGCCTGAAGTGCCGGCGCCGTTCGCCACAGACGTACCCGAGGCGCCCGCCGGCGCCTACGCCCTCGCGTGGGACGGCGTCAGCGAACCGCAGCCGGTCGTCGACGAGCCGCTGCCTCGCGGCTACAGCGTCGAGACCGTGGTGACGGGCCTGAGCGACCCGGTCGGCCTCGCCTTCCTGCCGGACGGCCGGGTCCTCGTCGGGGAGCAGCACGCAGGCCGCATCCGCGTCATCGAAGACGGGGCCCTGCTGGACGAGCCGTTCGCCACCATCGAGAACGTCGCGCCGCGCCCGCTCGAGCTGGGCCTGATCGGCATCGCCGTCGATCCGCAGTTCGCCGAGAACCACTGGGTCTACGCCTTCTACGTCGAGGTCGACAACCGCGACCGGCCACAGCGCGCCGTGCTTCTACGCCTCACCGAGCGCGACGGTTTGGGCGTCGAGCCCGAGGAGATCGCCGTGCTCCCGGCCACGGCGACCGACAAGCACAACGGAGGCGGCCTCAAGTTCGGGCCGGACGGCAAGCTCTACCTCTCCATCGGCGACACCGACCGCGCCGAGCAGGCGGACGACCCGTCGGAGGCGACCGGCAAGATTCTGCGTATGAACCGCGACGGCTCCACGCCGCCCGACAACCCGCTGGTGAACCAGCCTGACGCCGACGACCGCGTCTTCGCCTACGGCTTTCGCAACCTCGTCGGCTTCGCCTTCCACCCCGACCTGCCGGGCCGGCTCATCGCCACCGACAACGGCATCACCGGCTTCGACGAGATCAACGTCGTGCGGCCGGGCGGGCGCTACGGCTGGCCGCACGTCCTCGCCTTCAGCGACAACGCCGCCTACGAAGACCCCGTCTGGACCTACCTGCGCTCGATCGCGCCCGCCGGGATGGAGGTCTACACAGACGATGTGCTCTCCGAGTTCACGGGAGACGTCTTCTTTTGCCAGTTCCTGGGCGCAGCGCTCCACCGCCTGCGTTTCTCGGAGGACTTCCAGCGCATCGACTCCGACACCGTCATCGCCACCGGTTGCGCGACGGGCATCGCGCAGGGCCCCGACGGCCTCCTCTACTTCCTCGACCTCGACCCGGACGACCCTGACGGCGGCCGCCTCTCGCGGATCACCGGACCGCCCTAGGCTTTAGCCACAGATTCACACCGATGAACACAGATCTTACGGCCTTACATGGGCACTATCTGTGTCCATCTGTGGCCAATAGGCCGGCCGCCAGGCAGGGCTAACGCCATGCAGCTACGAGGCGCGCGGCCACCTCGCGCGCGATCGCCAGGCTCGATGTCATGCCGGGCGACTCGATGCCGCCGAGGTGCACGTAGCCGCGGTCGTGCCAGAGCAGGAAGTCTTGCGTCGGTTCGCCCGGGTCGCACAGCTTCGCGCGATAGCCCACCTGGCCCGGCGCCAGGTCGTCCGCCTCCAGCCACGGCAGGTAGCGCCGCGCCGATTCCAGGAACGCCTCGCGGCGCGTGTCGTCCGAGCGATAGTCGACCGGGGCGTCCTCATCGAGCCACTCGGTATCCGGCCCCAGGTGCGCCCCGCCGTCGATGTCGAGCGTGACGTGGACGCCGAGGCCGGAGCGATCGCCGTGCGGCAGCGGGTAGACGAGGTGCTTGAGCTGCGCTGCCTTCTGCGCGTCGACAATGTCGTAGTAGCGGCCCTTGTTCAGCCGCTGTCGCAGGCGCGGCGTCGTCTCATCGCCGTCCAACGGATAGCCAAGGAGCGCGGCGATGCGGTCGGCCGCCATCCCTGCGCTGTTCACCAGCGTCGACGCCTCGATGGCGAACTCGCTGCCCTCAGGATCGGCGCCACTCACGAGAAAGCCGTCGTTCGCGCGCTCGATCGACGTCACGTCGTGCTTGTAGGCGAGGATCGCGCCGTTCGCCTCCGCCGTCTTCGCGTACGAGCGCATCAGCTCCATCTGGTCGATCACGCCCGACGAACCGGAGTACAGCGCCCCCACCGCCCGCACCGACGGCTCCAGCTCCCGCGCGCGCTCGCCTGTGAGCAGCTCCAGCTCCGAAACGCCGTTCTCGCGCGCCGAGCGGTAGAGCGTTTCGAGCGCGGGCAGCTCGCCATCGTTCATCGCGATGACGAGCTTGCCGCAGCGGCGCGCGCGGACGTTCGCCTCCGCTGCCCACTCGTAGAGCAGCCGGTTCCCCTCGATGCAGAGCCGCGTCTTCAGCCAGTCGGGAGGGAAGTAGATGCCGGCGTGGATGACGCCGCTGTTGTGCGAGCTGTTCTCCAGCCCGTAGCTCTCGTGCCGCTCCAGCACGACGACCTGTCGCGCGCGCGACAGCTCCAGCGCGACGGCAAGCCCCACCACACCCGCGCCGATGATTGCTACGTCTACCCTGTCCGTCATGCCTCATTCTAGAACGCGATGCCAGGGAGGACATACCGCGAAGGCCAACGGCCGACATCGTGGGGGCGCGCAGTTACGCGCCGTGGCCGGCGCAGCCGGTCGCAGGAAAGGCACTCAGCAGATGAAGAGCATCGATGGCGTGTACTGAAAGATCCTTCGCCTCGCTCAGGATGACAGAGGGCGGCCGTTGTCATGCTGAGCGCAGCGAAGCATCTTTCACAGCGCCTCCCACCCCTCGTCACGAACGGGCGCACGACATCGCCCAATCCGCAAGCAGAGGACTGGACAGGACAGGAAACCGCTACGACGCCATCGAATGCGCCGCCACTTCACCCAGCTTCTGCAGGTACGACCGCACCATGATCAGCGCCGTTACCCCCTCGCCGATCGCGCTCGCGAGCTGCTTCGTGCTGCCCGCCCGCACGTCGCCTGCCGCGAACACGCCGGACAGCGACGTCTGGAACGTCGCGTCGGTTGTGATGAAGCCCCACTGGTCGGTCTCGACGGCGCCCTTGAGGAAATCGCTGTTCGGCGTCAGCCCGACAAAGACGAACACACCCTCCGGGTGGAACTCCAGCTCTTCGCCGGTGTCGCGCTCCTTCGCCCGCACCGCCTTCAGCTTGCCGTTGCCCTCGAACGCCGTCACCTGCACGTTCGTCCGGATGTCGAACTTCGGGTGCGAGCGCGCCTTCTCCTGGAGCAGCGCGCTCGCCTTCAGCTCCGGATTGTACTCCAGCAGCACGACCTTGTCCGTGAACTGCGTCAGGAAGAGCCCCTCCTCGACGCCAGAGTTGCCGCCGCCGATCACCAGCAGCTCTTTCGAGCCGCGGTAGAACGGCCCGTCGCACGTCGCACAGAAGTGGATGCCGGCGCCGATCAGCTCGTCCTCGCCCGGCGCGCCGAGCCGCCGGTATGTCGAGCCGGTCGCGACGATCGCCGCGCGGGCGCCGTATTCATCGCCGCTCGTCGTCGTGATGCAGAGGGCGCTCTCCTCCGCGTCGATGGCGCGCACCTCCACCGCCGACAGCAGCTCGACGCCGTAGCGCTGCGCCTGCTGGATGATGCGGTCGGCCAGCTCGCCGCCGCGAATGCCCTCCGGAAAGCCCGGGTAGTTGTCAATGCGCTCCGTGACGCCCGCCTGCCCGCCGAGCGCGCTTCGCTCGATCACCAGGCAGCTCAGCCCTTCGCGCGCGGCGTAGATCGACGCCGTCAGCCCCGCCGGCCCGCCGCCAACGATCACGACGTCGTAGAAGCTGCGCTTCGCCTGTAGCGACAGGCCCAGCTTGCGCGCCAGCTCGTCGTTGCTCGGCTCGGCGAGCAGCGAGCCGTCCTCGAAGACGATCGTCGGTATGATCCGCCGGCCGTTGTTCTTCTCGCGCACGAACGCTTCCGCCGACGCGTCCTGCTCGAGGTCAACCCACTGGTAAGCGACGCGTTGCTCGCCCAGGAACTGCTTGGACCGGCGGCAGTCCGGGCACCAGGGCGCCCCGTAGACCGTGATCTGCGCCATAGCGCTACTCGATCGCGACCTGCACGTCGTCGCCCTCGACGCGCACCTCGTACACGGGCTCGTCCTCGTCAGCGGGCGCCGAGACCGCCTTGCCCGTCGTCACGTCGAACTCACCGCTGTGCCACGGGCAGGTGAGCGTCGCGCCGTCCAGCTCGCCCTCGCCCAGCGGGCCGCCCATGTGCGTGCACTCGCCACCGATGGCGTAGAACGTCCCGTCGACGTTGGCCAGGCAGACCTGGGCGCCGCTCTCGAGCTCGATGTGCTTGAGCTCGCCCGGCGGCACCTCGGACGCCTTCGCCACCGTAATGAAGTCAGCCATGCTCCTCCTCCTGAGCTACGCGAATCACGAATCAGACGCTGCATTATCTCCAGCGCGCGCGTCCAGGGGCAAGGCCGCGCGCGCTCGGCCGCTTGCCGCACGATATGTCATGCGCACATAGTGGACAATGGGCTAGCGACTTCGGCGAGAGGAGGAAACTGATGAAGGACGACGTCACCGAAAGCGGGTTGAGCGGCGCACGGCTGAGGCTCATCGGAGGAGGGGCCGCGCTCGGCCTGCTGCTTTTGTTCCTGCTCCAGAACCTGCAGGACGCCGAGATCAACTTCCTCTGGTTTGAGTGGAACATCCCCGTGATCTGGGCGCTGCTCGCCAGCGCCGCCATCGGCGCGGTCGCCGCCTTCGCCTTCTCGACCCTGCGCGGGCGCCGGCCGAAGACCTAGGAGTTAGAGGACTTCGTAGGGACAGAGCTTCAGCTCTGTCCGGCCCAGAGCGAGACGGGTCGACCTAGCCCTACAGCTCGTCCCAGAAGCTTGCGATCAGCTCGTCCGGCAGGTCGAAGACCGCGTTGCCGTCGGTTGTCTTCAGCGGCTCCGTGCGCAGGAACGACGGGAGCTGCTCCACGTCTGGCGCGATGCCGGCCTGAACGTTGAACTCGCGCTCGTCCAGCAGGCAGCGCCGCCCGAGCGCCATCACGTCGTCCGCCGACCACGAGACGCCGTGCTGCGCGCTCACGAACGCCGCCATGTCCTCCGCCGTCGGGTTCGAGAACTGGCACAGCCCCACCGAGTCGACCGCCGCCTGAAGGACCTGCTCGTGCCGCGACGCCTTCAGGTACGTCTCCGGCGTCACGCCGCGCGCCGTCACCAGGCCCGCCGTGTGGTCGGCGCCCTGCGGGCTCGTCGCATAGGTGATGCCCATCGCCTTGAGCGTGCGCGGCTCCCAGGCCGGCAGGCCCATGCCCTTCACCGCCGGCACCCGGTCGAGCCCGTAGTGCCGCGCGACGGCCACCGTCCCGCTGCCCAGCAGCCGGCCCAGCTCCGTGCCCCGCCGGACCTCGTCGAACAGGCCAAGCGCCGCCTGCCAGTCGCCGAAACGAGCGACGCCCGCCTCCATCGCCACGCCGAACGCGTTGCCCGTCTCGATCGTGTCGAGGCCCAGGTCGTCGCAGAGACGGTCCATCTGCGCCACCGCCTCCAGGTCGTCGATCTCCAGGTTCGAGCCGAGCAGCGTGATCGTCTCGAACTCCAGCGCCGTCGTGATGTGCTCGCCGTGGGCGTCGTTGAACAGGATCGCGCACTTGATGATGCAGCCCGCCATGCACGGCAGCATCTTGCCGCCGCGCTCCGGCGCCAGCTCCGCGATGCGCTGGCCGCTGATCTTCTCGGCACCGGCGAAGACGCCCAGCCGGTGGTTGCGCGTCGGCAGGCTGGCGACCTGCTCCCGGTTGACGAACTTGAGCACGCCCGCCGTGCCGAACGTCGACATGTTCTTCGTGCGCGGGTCCTCCAGCGTCGTCTTCGAGAAGCCGAGCATGAGCCGGCGGTAGGTGTCCTTGTCCGCCGCCTCGACCGGTCGCGTGCCCTCATCGCTCACGACGATCGCCTTCAGCCGTTTCGCGCCCATCAGCGCGCCCAGCCCGCCCCGCGCGGCGTGGCGCGTCGGCCGGCCCTCCGGGTCGTTCACGGCGATCGACGCCGCGCCGAGCTGTTGCTCGCCCGCCGGGCCGATACAGGCGACGTTCGTGGTGCGCAAGTTGCCCTCGAGGAGCCGCGACACGGTCTCGTACGTGCCGAGGCCGGCGAGGCCCTCGGGCGCCGCCTCCAGCCGCGCGCCCGAGGCGTCGATGCGCAGCACGCGCCAGGCGTCGTCCGGCGGCGCGCCTTCGATCACGACCGCCTTCACGTCGAGTTTCGAGAGCCGGTGGCCGAGCGTGCCGCCGACGTTCGCCTCCTTGCAGCCGCCCATCAGCGGGCTCTTCCCACCGAACGACGTGCGACCGGAGGTCGTGGCCGCGGTGCCGCCGAGCAGCCCGGGCGCGAAGGCGAGCTTGCTCGCCGCGCCCAGCGCATCGCCGGCCGGATCGACCTCGCCCAGGACGATGCGCGACGTGAGCGCGCGCCCACCGAGCGGCGCGTACTCGTCCGGTGCGTCCTGGCGCGAGACCGAGAGGTCACTGAGGTTGACGCGAATGATCGAGGGCATGCGACCGGCGGTTCGAGCGCTACGCGTCCTGCACGGTGTCGCCGACGCGGATCACCCCGTCGTTCAGAATGTCGGCGCGCAGGCCGCCGCGATGCACCAGGCCCGGCCGCACCTTCTCCTTCGTCAGGCCGGCCAGGTGGTTGCACGGCTCGCTCAGACGCACGCCCCGCAGCCTCACCTCGCCGACCGAGAACTCCTTGCCGACAAGGTGGTTCAGCGCCACTCCGCGCGTCACGATGTTGCGCCGCGCGTCGCCGTAGGGCAGCTTCACGTCGTAGTCGCGCCCCAGCGCGTCGATCGCCTCGGACTCGATCAGCGTCAGCTCGCGGCCGGCGCCCTCGGTCTTCGAGAAGGAGCCTTGCTTCGCGAAGTAGCGGTCGCCCTCCAGCCCCTGCCCCGCCACCGCGCTCACCTGGTCGAGCGCCTCCATCGGGCCGCTCGCTTCACGCGCGATGTTGATCGATACGACTGTCCCCTGCCCCATACGCCGGCTCCCTTCCAGCCTCCCCGATTTCAGAAGCAACTGTAGCATAAACCACCCCTCGATCCGCGGAATAGAGAGGCCCGCTATACTGCGCGCAGGCTCCGATACGTGGCCGCCGATCCACACAGATCGACTGCTGGTGCAGGCGCCATCTGTGTGGATCTGTGTTCATCTGTGGGTGAAGACCAAGGACAAGGAAGGAAAGGACCTCCATGAGGATCGGCGCGCACGTGGGCGCTTCGGGCGGCCTGATCACCGCGTTCGAGCGGGCGCAGGCCATCGGCGCCGAGACGATCCAGATCTTCGGGGCGCCGCCTCAGACCTGGCGCCGCCGCATCATCCGCCCGGAGGAGTGCGAGGCCTTTCGCGCGGGCATGGCCGAGACCGGCATCGAGCCGGTCTTCCTCCACGGCACCTACCTGATCAACCTCGCGACCGAGAAGCCCGACCAGCTCGACAAGTCGACCGAGGCGCTGGGCGGCGACGTCAAACTCGCGTCGGCCATCGGCGCGAAGGGCGTCATCTTCCACGTCGGCTCGCACAAAGGCGCCGGCTTCGACAACGTGCTGTCGCAGATCGTCGACGCCCTCAAGAAGGTGCTCGACGAAACGCCCGACGACACCTGGATCATCCTCGAGAACAACGCCGGCCAGGGCGGCGGCGTCGGCTCCAGGTTCACGGAGCTTGGCGCGATCATGCGCGGCGTCGACAGCCCGCGCCTCAAGGTCTGCCTCGACACCGAGCACGCCTACGCGGCGGGCTACGACCTCGCGGACGCCGGGGGCATCGAAGCAGCGATGTCCGAGTTCGAGAGCGAGATCGGCCTCGACAAGCTCGTCGCCGTCCACGCCAACGACTCGAAGATCCCGCTGGGCGGCGGCGTCGACCGCCACGACAACATCGGCGAGGGCCACATCGGCCGCGCGGGGTTCGAGGTGATCATGGCCCACCCAGCCTTCCGCGACGTCCCCTTCCTGCTCGAGGTGCCCGGCTTCGACAAGGAAGGCCCCGACAAGCCCAACGTCGACATCCTCAAGGAGATCCGCGCGAAGATGGCGGCCGAATGACGGTGCCCTTGAGAAGTTAGTAGCCGAGCCTTTCCAGGCTCGGCAGCAGGTTACGAAGCCGTTCCCGCCAGCGGGCGCACGCCGTAGCGCTCCTCCAGCAGCCCAACGAACGCCTCCGCCGCCCGGCTCAACGGGCGCCCCTTGCGGTAGATGAGCGAGATCTCGCGCTGCGGCATCGCCAGCCCCTCGACGCCCACCAGGCGCAGCTCGCCGCGGCGCACTTCGCGCTCGACGGCGACCTTCGGCAGCAAGGCGATGCCCAGCCCCTGCTCCACCATCTTCTTGGTGGCCTCCATGTTGTCCAGCTCCATCGCCGGCGACGCGAGCACACCCGCCTGACGCAGCGCGTTGTTCACGAGTGTGTAGTAGCCAGAGCCGCGGTTGAACATGATCAGCGGCTCGCCGCTCACCTCTTCGATGCTGGCGACGCCCTTCTCCGCGAAACGATGGTCGGGCCCCGTGACCAGCACCACCTCGTCCTGGTAGAGCGGCACGACGACGACCTCGGGATGCGTGATCGTGCGCTCGATGCCCACCTGCACCTCGTCGTTGAGTACCATCTGCACGATCTGGTCCGAGTACTCGGTACGCAGCGAGACGTCGATGCCCGGGTGGCGCGAGCGGAACTCCTTGAGCAGCTCCGGCAGGACGTAGGTGCTGACGGTAGGCGCCGCCCCTAGCCGCAGCGTCCCGACCTCCATCGCCTGGAGCGACTGAACGGCGTCGCGGCCGTCCTGGAGCGCCTTCAGCACCCGTTTCGCGTGCGGCAGGAACGAGACACCCACCTCCGTCAGCGAAACACCGCGCCCGTTGCGCTCGAACAGCGTTTCGTGGAGGTCGCGCTCCAGCGCCTGAATGCGCGCCGTCACCGAGGGTTGCGTGAGCCCGAGCGACTCCGCCGCCCGGCTAAAGCTGCGATGCCCCGCCACCTGCACGAACGCTTCGAGTTGCCCTACGTCCACTCGATCCCTCTCCATCGAATGTTCCTATCGACCAGGTGGGACAGTATAGCACGGGCACGTCTCGACCGGCGAGCTCAGCTAGCCGATCCCCGCGTACAGGAGCAGCTCCCGCCGCCCGGAGACGCAAGTGAGCGGGGCGCCGACGGCGACGATCTCCGCGAGACGCCCCGCCTACCATGTCGAACGCTATCAGCGGGAGGCGCATCGCTGCCCGTCGCGCGGCTGGCCGTGCGGTCGCATCCTTGACGGCCAACGAGCGATCCGGGAGCTCGTTGGGGAGACGCGCCCGGCAGGAGCGAAGGGAGGGTGCCGCCTCGACGCACCGTGAGGACGCCCGAGATCGGGCTTACGGCACGTAGAAGATGCGACCCTGATGGAAGACACGCTTCGGATCGGGTCGCCCCGATGCACCAATCGTCCCGTCGGGTCGAATATACTGATGGATGAGGGCCACTTGGTCATTGTTGACATCGACATAGGCAACTACCATACTTCTGGTGCAAGGTGGCTCATAGGCGCGAGAGGGCGAGGGATGTCCGCTCCTACGAACGGCTTGCCGCAGCTCGCCCGCCTGAACCCTCTCCCAAAGCTGGAGGGAGTTGAACAGGCGGCGCAGATGCCGGTGCTTCAGACGGTAGGGAGGAGGGTACCGAGGCGTGCCTACCATGCTTGAATCGGAAATTCGTGAGCAGATCGCGCGCTATCACTGCCGCGAGATTTCACTCGCGGAGTTCGAGCACTGGTTCGCCCCGCGTGCTTGGGGCGCCGACCGTGAAGGCGACCGAGCCGCACTGGACCTTGTGGGCCAGATCGAGCTACTCCTGGCAGAGTTCTCCTCCCGTCATCGAAGCGAAGATGAGGTTCGCCGCCGCCTGCAAAGCATCGCAGAGAATTACACTGTTCGTCTCAACGCAGTGACTGGCAGCACGTCTACCAACAGCGTCTCTACGTCGGTGGTTGCGCTCCGGCCGTTTGCAGGCGCTGGTACATGATCCGCAGGGGCATCCTCGTCACCAGTTGGTCATCCAAGAGAACGTCGAACCAGTAGAGCCCTTCTTGATTGGCCTGCAGGCCCAATTGCAGGACTAAGTTCGCGCCCCGGTCCTCGCCTTCGAAGTGGATTTGCAGAGCCGTTTCCGGCAGGCTGAAGCCTGCCGGCGTCTCGGGCCTCAGCTTGATGGTGTGTCGGCCTCGGGCTGCCCCCGACTTGAAGCTAATCAGTGCGGTCAGGTTGACTGGCACCGGCGGCATCTCATCTGGTGCCTCCGTGCCGACTGCCGTTTGGATGATCCGATCAACGATTCGAATCGCGCTGAGAACACCATCCTTGTCCTCAAGAACCTTCTCACAGAGGACGGCCGTCGTAAGGAAGGGACCTGCAGCTGGGAGTGGCATGGCCGGTTACCTCCTCAAGAGAACGAAACCCCGCGACCCGCCCCCGCCCACGGGAGGGACTAAGCCCGCAAACGCCCGAATGCGGGTAGAGTACAACTGCAAACGCGATTGCAAACGAACGGCCCATAATCCGCTAGCACCAGCGATCACGGCCGCTTGGTGACGACCGGCGCCCTAGGTTCGACCTAGATTCGGAACGGAGCGCGCTTGTGGACAGCCCACTACGCGCTATCATAGGGAGCGGGCGATAATCCAGTCAGGAGGAGTTAGCTTGCCCAAGCCAACCCGTCGTCGTCGCATGCGCCGCACACAGGTCGCGCCAGCGGGCGTGCCGGTGAGCCGCGCGCCCATCGCGCCCGCCGCCGCAACACCCCCACCCCCACCCCCACCCCCACCCGCGCCTGTGCCCGCGCCCGAGTCCGCGGACGCCCGACCGATCGATC
>JBBEBM010000027.1:0-34287 GCA_040882355.1 Dehalococcoidia bacterium
GGGGTCAGGGGTCGAGGGTCACGGGTCGTGGCGTGCGTTCGAACGCTCAGTCGCATCGCCACCGCTCGGTGCTATAATGGCGCCCATCTGGTGGCAGGAAGCCCGTTCCGCCAGGAGCGCCGATGAGACCTCGAACGGTCGTACTCTGCTGTGCCCTGATCGCCGCGGTGGCGTTGGTAGGCGCCATCGTTGTATCGACGCGCTCCCAGCCAGCCCGGGCCGCGGGGCCTACCGCGGTTGACGCGGGCTTCGCCCATAGCTGCGCGATCACGTCGGCGGGCGCGGTGCGCTGCTGGGGAGCCAACGCATCGGGTCAGGTGGGCGACGGCTCGGTGGACGACCGTCAGGCGCCGGAGGCCGTCTTCGGGCTCGCGAGCGGCATCACCGATGTCGCACTCGGCTCTGGCCACACCTGCGCCTTAACAACGGCTGGCGGCGTGAAGTGTTGGGGCAACAACACCGTCGGACAAGTGGGCGACGACACAGGCGTAGAGCGTCACATGCCCGCGGACGTTACGGGCCTGAGCGGCGGCGTCACAGCAATCACGGCCGGGTTGAACCACGCCTGCGCGCTGCTCGATACGGGTGGCGTCCGATGCTGGGGTGACAACACCGCGGGCGAGCTGGGTACCGGTACGAACGGCAACATATCGCTCGATCCCATGCCGGTCTGCGCCAGCGGCTCGGGCGCCGGCTGCAACCAGCTCACAGGAGTCGTCGCCATCGGTGCCGGTGACTTCCACACGTGCGCCGTGCTGAGCACCGGCGGCCTGAAGTGCTGGGGCCTGAACGAGTACGGCCAGATCGGCGACGGCACGGCGGGTGACAGCAACCCGGAGACGCTCGATCAGTTCAGCGTGAATCCCACGTCCGTCGTCCTGTTCGGCGGCACGGCGACGAGCGTAAGTGGCGGTGACGGCCATACCTGCGCGCTCAACACGGGCGGTCTGGTGCAGTGCTGGGGACTGAACAACTTCGGGCAGTTGGGCGATGGCACACTTTCCAACCACTCGCTGCCGATCACGGTTGACCTCAAAGACCTGGCGGCGCTAGACGCTGGCGAGGTTCACTCGTGCGCCCTGACGAATACCGGCGCCGCCAAGTGCTGGGGCGGGAACGGCGACGGCCGGCTCGGTGACGGCACGACAACGGACCGGCCGCTGCCCGTTGGTGTCAGCGGCTTGGGCAGCGGGGCAACGGACATTGCCGCGGGGGGCGCCCACACCTGCGCGCTGGCAGCGGCGAGCGTGGCCTGTTGGGGCGCGAACGCCTCGGGCCAGCTAGGCAGCGGGACTACGAAAGGCAGCACAACCCCGGTTATGACGCTTGGGGGCTGGCCCAAGGATCCGACGCCGACGGCTACCAGCTCGCCCACGGAGACGCCATCGCCGACGCAGACCCACACGCCCACGCCGACGTCCACGCGGACGCCCACGAGTACGCCCGGCAGCTCAACACCCACACGTTCTCCGACGCCGGTGGACACGCCGACGCCCACCGATACGGTCGAACCCGGCGTGGACAGCGACGGTGACGGCTGCGACGACGCCCGCGAGCTCGGCCCGAACCCGTCGTTTGGCGGCGGCCGTGACCCCGGCAACGTCTGGGACTTCTTCGACACGCCGGATGACGCCAACGTTCGCGACAGAGCGATCACCGTCGGCGACCTGGGCCGCGTAGTGGCGCGGTTTGGCAGTAGCGGAAGCAAGGCGCTCGATCCGCTTTCGACGCCGCCGCCCGCGCCCGCCTACCACACGGCGTTCGACCGCACCTCGCCGGGCGAAGCGCCCAACGGCCACCCTCAGGGCCCGAACGGCTCGGTCACCGCGCAGGACATCGCGCTCGTGGTCGCGCAGTTCGGGCATAGCTGCGCGTGACCAGGGTCAAAGGGCACGGGTCGAGGGTCATTGCTTGAGGACACGCGTCCGCGATTATTGATCCGTGAGCCTTCACCCTTGACCCTGAGGTGGCGGTTCGGGCGGGGACAGCACCAGGCACTCGACCTCTTCGCCCGGCTCGATCGCCGGCACGTCCTCCGGCACGACGGCGAGCGCGTTCGCCAGCGCCATCGAGGTGAGGATGCCCGACCCCTGCGGGCCTGTGAGCGACGCGTAGTACTGACCATCGCGCTGGGTGAGGATCGCGCGGGCGTAGACGCGACGCGCGTCCGGGTTCTCGATGCGTTCCTCGGCGATTGCGCGGACGCGCGGGCGCTCCCACTCGCTCTTGCCCAACATCTTGGCGAGCGCCGCCCGGCCGAACAGCTCGAAGGTGATCATGGAGCTCACCGGGTTGCCCGGCAGGCCGATGTGCGGGACGCGCCGGTCGCCTGACGGGAACGCTCCGAAGGCGAGCGGCTTGCCCGGCCGCATGCGCACCGTCCAGAAGTCGATCTCGCCCTCCTTCGCTAGCACGTCCTTGACCACGTCGTAATCACCGCGCGAGACGCCCGCGGACGTGATCAGGAGGTCCGCGTCGAGGCCCTGGCGCAGCTTGGCCGTGAGCGCCTCGACCGTGTCGGAGGCGATGCCGAGGCGCTTCGGGGCGCCGCCCGCCTCGCGCACCATCGCCGCGACGCTGTAGGCGTTGCTGTCGTAGATCTTGCCCGGCGCAATCGGCTCGCCCACGTCGAGCAGCTCGTCACCCGTCGAGAGGACCGCGACGACCGGCCGGCGGTAGACGCACACAGTCGCGCGACCGAGCGATGCGAGCACCCCGACCTGCGCCGGGCCGAGCGTCGCCCCCTCGCGCAGCACAACGGCGCCCTTCGACACGTCCTCGCCGGCGTGGCGGACGTTTGCGCCGGGAAGCGCCGCCTTGAGCACCGCCACTTCGGTCGGTGCCTTGTCGAACGCGCCGTGGCGATGCGCCGCGCCGGACGACGTCTCGTCCGTCTCCTCGAACGGCACGACGGCGTCCGCGCCGCGCGGGATGGGCGCGCCGGTCATGATCCGCACAGCCGTGCCAGGCGTCACATGCCCGTCGAAGACGTAGCCCGCCGCCAGCTCGCCGGTCACGCGCAGGCGTATGGCGCTCGACTCGTTCGCGCCGGCGGTGTCGGCGGCGCGAACGGCGTAGCCGTCCATCGCGGTGTTGGCGAGCGGCGGGATGTCGAACTCTGCCCGCACGTCCTCGGCGAGCACCTGCCCGAGCGAGTCGAGGATCGCCTGCTCGACCGGCTCCAGCCGGTACACGTAGGAGAGGATGCGCTCTAGCGCCTCCTCGACGCTGATCATCTGTGGGCTGTCCACGCTGTCCCGCCGTCATTATAGCCCCGGCATAGCCGCGGCGCTCCCGACGGGTCGCTGCAGGTCGTGCTTTGGCCGCCTACGACGGCGAGTACCTTGCCAGGAAGTCAAGGACCGCATCTCGGAATGCGGATGAAGCTGGTGCAGTGATGTGATCTCCGGGCACCTTCGCCAGCGTGGCCTGTGGGAGCTGTCCGGCCAGCGTCTCGGGATTCCGCGCCACGCCGTCTCGTTCGCCGCGCAGCACCAGGACCGGGACGTTGACGCGCTCGAGTGCCGTTGCGTCTACGGGCGGGCCCTGCGATCGTTGAAACGCGGCAAGGGCTTGGAGGTCGCATCCGTTCTTCTCCGCGAACGTTCGGAACGCGCGCGCGAAGGCGGGAGTGGCGCTGGTAGCGCCCCCTTCGAGGGCGCTCACGATCGCCCGTCTTCGTTCGGCGTCAGGCTCGCGGTGATCGAGCGGCCATCCGGCACCGCCCAAGATGGCGCAACGAAAGCGGTTCGAGCGCTCGACAAGCAGCCTTGCGGCGATGGCGGAACCCATGGAGTAGCCGATCAGATCGACCGCCTGCGAGCCGGTGTGGTCAATGACCGCTCCCACGTCTTTCGCTATACGGGACCCACGGTAGGACTTGGGGTCCTTCGGCTTGCCACTTTCGCCGTGACCACGGCAGTCGAGTGCCACGACTCTGCGGTGATCTCTGATCAGTGCGCTCAGTAGTCCGGTGGCCCGCCAGTCGTATTCGACGTCTCCCGCGAAGCCATGGATGAGCACCGCGGTGGGGCCCGCGCCTTCCACTATGTAGTCGATCGAGACGCCGTCGGACGCCAGAACTCGCAAGTGAGTGGGCGATCGATTCGTAAGGGGGCGACGTCAGCCGAGCTTCACCGCCAGGCAGGTCGTCGTGCGCTGGACGCCTTCGACGCGCTGGATGCCGTCGGTGATGCAGTTGCCCAGCCGGTCCAGGTCGTCCGCCTGGAGCTGGACGATGACGTCGTAGGGGCCGGTAACGGTATCGACGGAGACGACGCTGGCGTCGGAGTGCGAGAGCGCCTGGACGGCTTCACCGACGCTCTTCGCCTTCCCCACCTCCGCTTCGATCAGGACGTAGCCGCGCACCGACATAGCCATACCCTCCTCACTGCTGAGCGACTCGTTTCTGAGGCCATCGTATCGCTGTGGAAGGGTGATGCTCAAGGCCCCCATTTCGACCGCCGACTGCAGGCGGCGGCAGAGTGTCTGGTATTCGACCGCCGACTGGAAGTCGGCGGCCTGGGCGAGTGCCCGGCCATTCCGGGCGCCCTTGAACATCCACCCTTGACGCTTGACCCTCAGTCAGGTTTGACCACGTATCCAGCGTCCGACCATAATGCCTGTACTATGGCCACCGAAGCCATCGATCTGGGCGCGCTCGCGTCGGATGCGCGCGAGGAGCTCGCTGCCATCGCGGACGAAGCGGCGCTGGAGGCGTGGCGCGTCGCCTACCTGGGGCGAAAGGGACGGCTCACGCTCGTGCTGCGCGGCCTGAGCGAGCTGCCCGTTGAAGAGAGGCGGCGGCTCGGCGGGGAGGCGAACCAGCTCAAGGAGGGCCTGGAGGCCGCCCTGGAGGAGCGGCGAGCCGAGCTGTCGGAGCAGCGTCTGGCGGCGACGGTCGAGACGGGCCGCCTGGACGTGACGCTGCCCGGCCGCCCGAAGCGCATCGGCAGGCTCCACCCGGTCACCCAGACGATGCGCGAGATACTCGGCATCTTCGTCTCGATGGGGTTCTCCGTCGCCGAAGGGCCGGAGGTGGAGACCGACTACTACAACTTCGAGGCGCTCCTCTTGTCGAAGGACCACTCGGCGCGTGACATGCAGGACACGCTGTACGTCGATATCCAGAAGGACGGCGAGTACCCGATGTTGATGCGCACCCACACATCGCCGAACCAGGTGCGCTTCATGGAGCAGCACCAGCCGCCGATCCGCGTCGCCGTGCCCGGCAAGTGTTATCGCAACGAAGCGACCGACCCGACGCACGAATGGATGCTCACCCAGGTCGAGCTGCTCGCCGTCGACGACGGGATCAGCATGGCCGACCTGAAGGGCACGCTCTTCGAGTTCGCAAAGCGGATGTTCGGGCAGGAGCGCCGCACGCGCTTCCGCTGCGATTACTTCCCGTACGTCGAGCCCGGCGTCGATATGGCAATCGACTGCTTCATCTGCGGCGGCAGCGGATGCCGCACCTGCCATCAGGAGGGCTGGATCGAGATCATGGGCGCCGGCATGGTGCACCCGAAGATCCTCTCGGACATGGGCTACGACGCCGACCGCTACACGGGCTTCGCGGCGGGGATGGGCGTGGAGCGCATCTGTCTGCTGCGCCACGGCATCGAAGACATCCGCAACTTCTACGCCAACGACCTGCGCTTCCTGGAGCAGTTCTGAGCCGTGCGCGTCCCTCTCAAATGGCTCGCTGACTATGTGCCGGTGACGCTCCCACCGAAGGAGCTCGCCCACCGGCTCACCATGGCCGGGCTCGAGGTCGAGCACATCCACCAGATTGGCGGCGGGTGGGACGAAGCGCTGATCACCGTGGGCGAGGTGCTCGCCGTCGAACCGCATCCGAACGCCGACCGCCTGCGCCTCGCGACCGTGCGCTATGGCGACGCCGAACCGCTCACGGTGGTTTGCGGCGCGCCGAACGTCGCGCCCGGGCAGAAGATCGCCTTCGCCCGCGCGGGCGCGGAGCTGATCGACGGCCACAGCGGAGAGCCCGCGGTGCTCAAGCCCGCCAAGATCCGCGGCGTCGAGTCGACGGGCATGGTCTGCTCCGAGCGCGAGCTGGGCCTCTCGGAGGAGCACGAGGGCATCCTGGTGCTGCCGGACAGCGCACCGGTCGGCGAACCGCTCGCGCGCTACCTGGGTGACGCTGTCCTGGACATTGATGTCACGCCGAACCGGCCCGATTGCCTTTCGGTGCTCGGCATCGCGCGCGAGGTCGCGGCGCTCACCGGTCATAGCGTCCACGAGCTGGAGCACACCTACGAAGAGTCTGACGAGCCAGCATTGTCGAAGGCTGCGGTGGAGATCGCTGACGCTGATCTCTGTTTCCGCTACGTCGCGGCGGTGATCGAGGGCGTGAAGCTCGGCCCGTCGCCGCAGTGGATGCAGGAGCGGCTGCTGGCGGCGGGGATGCGCCCGATCAACAACATAGTCGACATAACGAACTACGTGATGCTGGAGATCGGCCAGCCGCTCCACGCCTTCGACTTCGACAAGCTGCGCGGCCACACGGTCATCGTCCGGCGCGCGCGGGCGGGGGAGAAGATGACGACGCTCGACGGCGTCGAACGGGCGCTGACGGCGGACACGCTGATGATCTGCGATGCGGAGGCGCCGGTAGCCGTGGCGGGCGTCATGGGTGGTCTGGAGTCCGAGGTGACGGACGCGACGACGAACATCCTGCTCGAGTCGGCGACGTTCCTCGCGCCGAACGTCCGGCGCACCTCGCAGCGGCTGAAGGCCCGCAGCGAGGCGTCGTCGCGGTTCGAGAAGGGACTGAGTCCCGAGCTGGCGCTGGTCGGCGCGATGCGCGCCGCCAAGCTGCTCGTCGAGGTCGCTGGCGGAACGGCGCTGCACGGTCTGATCGACGTTTATCCGAACCCAGCGCCGGAGCTGCATATCGAACTGACGCGCAAGCGCCTGGAGCAGGTGCTTGGCATCGACCTGCCGACCTCGCAGGTGCGCAGCGCGCTCACGTCGCTCGGCTTTGGGTGTCGCTGGCAACCCCCCGACCGCTACAACGTGCGCGTGCCCTACTGGCGCACCGACGCGCGCATGCAGGACGACCTGACGGAAGAGGTCGGGCGGATCATCGGCTACGACCAGATCCCGACGAAGGGGCTGAGCGGGGAGGTGCCGTCCGCGGTGCCCCAGCCGCGCCGCGAGCTGCGGGAACGGCTGCGCGACGCCTTCGCCGCGGCAGGCATGCAAGAGGTGATCACGTACTCGCTGACGACGCTCGATCTGCTGAAGCACGTCATGCCGCCCGAGGATCTTGCCACGTATCCGCCGCTCAAGGTAGTGAACCCGCTCAACGCCGACCGCGAGTACCTGCGTCCTACGCTGAAGGCGAGCGTCCTCAACGTGCTCGGCGCGAACATCCGCCTGCGTGAGGGGGAGGTCGCCCTCTTCGAAGTGGCGCGCGTCTATCTGCCCAACGGCAACGAACTGCCGCAGGAGCAGGAGCACGTCGTGGGCGTTGTCGCGGGCCGGCGCGAGGACAGGTGGGGGCACACGGGCGACGAGCCCGCCGACTTCTACGATGCGAAGGGTTACGTGGAAGCGGCCTTGCGCCAGATCGGCATCGAGGCAGCGTTTAACGACGCCACGGAGTTCGCGTTCGTTCCCGGGCGCACGGCCGAGGTCATCGTCGATGGCCGGCGAGCAGGGACGATCGGTCAGGTGCACCCGTCTGTGGCGGCGGCGTTCGATATCGACCAGGAGGTCTATCTGTTCGAGCTGGTCGTCGACGAGCTGCTGGCGTCGGTGCCCACCATTCGCCCGTACGAGCCCGCGTCGCGCTTCCCGCCGGCTGAGGAGGACCTGGCGCTCCTCGTCGATCCCGATCTGCAGGCCGACCGCGTGCGCGCGCTGATCGAGGAGCACAAGCTCGTGCGGCGCGCGCGCGTGTTCGACGTCTACGAAGGCGACCGCATCCCGGCAGGCAAGAAATCGCTCGCCTTCTCGGTCACCTATCAGGCGCCCGACCGTACCCTCACTGACGAAGAGGTCGCGAAGGCCCGCCAATCGATCCTCGAACGACTCAAGCGCGAGGCCGGCGCCGAGCTGCGAACGTAGCAGGAGGGCGGGTCTGAGACCCGCCCCTACGGCGTCTGTACTGCGTCGGAGGGTCTTACGCGGTACCGAGCGCGCCCTTCGCCTGGGCGGCGATCGCGGCGAAGGTGGGCTCGTCGCGTACCGCGATGTCGGCGAGCACCTTGCGGTCGATGCCGATGCCGGCCTTCGTGAGCCCGTCGATGAGGCGGCTGTAGCTGAGGCCCTGGAGGCGGGCCGCGGCGTTGATGCGCTGGATCCAGAGGCGGCGGAACTGACCCTTGCGATCGCGCCGGTCGCGGTAGGCGTAGTCCAGCGCGTGCAAGACCGATTCGTTGGCGCGGCGGAAGTTCTTGTGGCGCTGCCCGCGATGGCCCTTGGCCAGGTCCAGGATCTTCTTGTGGCGGCGGCGGGCGGTGACGCCTCGCTTGACTCGACTCATCTGGCTCTCCTAGCCGTACGGCAGAAGCTTGCGAAGGCGCTTGCTGACGCTCTTGTGGACCGGCATCATCTCGTCGAACTGGCCCTTCGCGCGGTGCGACTTCTTGCGGCGGTAGTTGTTGACGGCGATCTTGCGGCGCATGATCTTGCCCGTGCCGCTGATCCCCAGGCGGGCCTTCGCGCCCTTGTGTGTCTTCAGCTTCGGCATGTTATCCCTCTGACGCGACCGGCACTTCCGCCGGCGGCGTCTCTTCCGTTGCGGGCGCTAGGTCAACTGACGGCGACTCGACTATCGCGGGCGCTTCGTCAACCGGAGGCGCCTCTTGAGTCGGTTCGGCCGCGCGCGCTTGCTTCGCTGGCTTGGGCTTCGGCTCCTTCAGCTTGCCCGGCGCCAGGATCATGTTGAAGAAGCGCCCCTCCATCGTCGGCGGCTTGTCGACCGTGCCGGCGTCGCCGACCTGCTCGGCCACGCGCTCTAGCAGGCCGCGCCCCAACTCCGGATGAACGATCTCGCGGCCCCGGAACATCACCGAGACCTTCACCTTGTCGCCTTCGCGCAGGAACTTGTCGGCCCGCCGGACCTTCATCTCCAGGTCGTGCGGGCTGATCTTGACTTTGAAGCGCACCTCGCGCAGCTCACCATGATGGTGCTGCTTGGGCGCGCCCCGGTCCTTCTTCGCCTGCTCGTACTTGTACTTGCCGTAGTCCAGGATGCGGCAGACGGGCGGCACCGACGTCGGCGAGACTTCGACCAAGTCGAGGTCTCGCTCCCGGGCCGCGGTCAGGGCGTCAGGCAGCGAGAGCACCCCCAGGCGTTCACCGCTGTCCGCGATCACAAGAACCTCGCGCGCGCGGATGCGCTCGTTCGTGCGGAGCTCGCGAACTATCCTCGCACCCTCGTCTCGGACCGCTTTGCCGACATACCTATCAGGGGGAACTATAGCGAATGGGCGCGAAGCCCGTCAATGGGGGCAGGACATAATCAAGCGGCCCAGAAACGCCCCCCTGCTACACTGAGCCGAGATGCCCGAACGGCTCCCGAAGCTCCTCTCACAGCTAGCAACCCACCTCTCCGCACCGATGAGAGAGGCGCTGGACGCTGCAGTCTCGGTCGCGGCGGGCCGCGGCCTGGACCTCTACCTGGTCGGCGGCGGCGCGCGCGACCTCCTCCTGGGCGCCGCGCACGTCGATGTCGACCTCGTGGTGGAGGGTGACGCCATCGGGCTGGCGTCAGCGCTCGGCGGGGCGTTGGGCGCGCGTGTTGTCGCGCATCCGCGATTCGGCACGGCGGTCGTCAAGGGCGAGGGCTTCCGCCTCGACCTGGCGCAGGCACGGAGCGAGGCCTACGAGCGACCGGGCGCGCTGCCTGTCGTGCGGCCGGCCCGCCTCGACGACGACCTCGCGCGTCGGGACTTCACGGTCAACGCGCTGGCGCTCCGGCTCACCGGCGCCCAGCGCGGCGAGCTCATCGACCCGCACGGCGGACGGGCGGACGTCGATGGACGCGTCGTGCGCGTCCTCCACGACGAGAGCTTCCGCGACGACGCGACGCGCATCCTGCGGGCGCTGCGCTACGCGGGCCGCCTGGGTTTCGACATTGAGCGCCACACCGAGGCGCTGCTCCGGCGCGACACCGCCTACCTCGACACGATCAGCGGCGCCCGCCTCCGTCACGAGTTCGAGCTGATCGCCGAGGAGGAGCGGGCGTCGACAATCGTTGGTCGCGCGGATGAGCTTGGTGTGGTTACCGCCGTTCACGCGGCGTTGCGCGCAGGCGAGCGCGAGCTGCGCACGCTCGAGCGCCTGCCCGGCCTCGCGCGATCGCATCGAGACGCCGCGCTCTTCTGTGTGGTGCTCGCCCGGGCGACCGCGAAAGACGCTGAAGGTGCCATCGAACGGCTGCACCTGACCGGCCGTCAGGCAGAGGCCGTGCGCGCGTTGCTCGCGCTGCGCGACCATGAGCCGGCGCTCGCGCGGCCGGACCTCCGCCCGAGCGAAGCGGTCGCGCTGCTCTCTGCGACACCGCTCGCGGCAATCGAGGCGTTCGCGCTTGTCGCAGGGCAGCCGCTCGCAGGCGACCGTGCGCGGCGTTACGTCTCCGAGTGGCGTCACATCCGGCCGCGCCTGAACGGTCGCGACATCGAGGCACTCGGCGTGCCACACGGCCCGAAGATCGGCGAGGCGCTGGCGCTATTGCACGAGGCGCGTCTGGACGGGCGCACGCAGAATCGCGAGGATGAGATCGAGCTGGTACGCACGGCGCTCCCGAAGGACGAACGGCTCGTGGGAGCGCGACGTGGCTGAATCGCTGACGTGCGCCGTCTGCGGCGAAGCGACCGACGAACGCGCGTCGTCGATCTGCAGCAACTGCGGCGAGCGCTTCCACCTCAACCCGCGCAACGACGTGCCCGGTAAGGACTGCGGCACCGTCTGGATCAACGACAACCACCTCGCGCTGGAGTTCGCCTGCCAGCGCTGCCTCGATGCCAACAGCCAGCCTGAGCCAGCGCTGGCGCCTCGACCGCGCATCCTGCGGCCGCAGGTCGGGCGGCGGCGCTACCGGAAGAAGACGTAGCGATGGTCGAGGAACAGGTCAGCCGTAAGCGCCGCCGTCGCAGGCGCCGCGGCAGCGGCCCACGGAATGACGCGCTGGCTCCGACGACCGCATCGCCGGAGAGCGCGCCGCGTCGGCCTGATGCCACGCGCCCCTTCAGCGACTGGCAGTGGCTCACCTTCCCGGTCTTCTTCGCCTTCGTCCTGGGCGCGTTCCTGATGCTGCTCTTCGTAGCGCCGGAAGATCCAGACACGGGCGAAGCGCCGCTCTACTACCAGGTGCTCTTCCTGGTTTTCCTGGCGGCCGTCGCCTTCTGCCTGCTCCACGTCACCGTGCGCTTCGCGCGCTGGTGGCTGAGGGAGCGGGGCTAGCTACTCCCGGCGCCTGAGGCTGCGGATGAGAAGTTCCATGCCCTCTCGAGAGTCATACGGGCTCGCCGTGCAGGTTCGGCCGCAGGCGCTAGGCGCGTCGACGTCAACGATGGCGTCACCAAGGTCGATGCGGGCGGCGTGGTGGGTGGCTGGTGGGCACGTGCCCGGTGTTGACGGTGGGGCTGAGTCATCCGGACGAGCGAAGACCGTGGCGGCCCTACCCCCTATCGTGACCTCCGCCCGCTCGACGCACTCACCATCCCACCAGTTGCCACCACGCGACTGTGCGACGAATGCCTGCCAGTCCTCGGGCGTGTACAGCGTGATCGTGACGAGGGGAGGGCCGAACTCGTCGGCGGCGGAGCGGTAGTAGATCTGCGCCGTGAAGGGCTCGGGCACTCGGTCCGGTACTGGCGCCACCCGATCAAGCGCCAGAGTTGGGAAATCGGCCGTGGCCCCGAACTGCCGGCCCAACCAGTAGACGGGCCCTCCTACGTCGCCCGCTAGCAGAGGCTCCTCCGGGTCTTCCTCGACGTAGCCAAGCGCGATCGGGTCGAAGAAGTCCTCCGGCAGCGTGTCAAGGCGGACGAAGTCGTACGCCACAGGAATATCAGAGCTCACCGGGTGGATCGTGCCCACGTCCAGCGTGCCCTCCTGCGTGGTCCCCAACGGCAGGTACGTCTCCGGGTCGAAGTAGGACCGAGTCGTCGTTTCATACGTCTCGTCTGAGCCGCGCGAGGTTCCTGACTGCGTCATCGCCAGCGCTGCGTTGCCGCGATAGGTCTGGTCCCATTCGACGTAGCTTTCGAGCTCGGCCAGGGGATTGTTGCACACGGTGGAAATCGCGGCTGCAGCCAGATCAGGGCATAACGCCCGCTGCTTATTCACTCGAATGGGGTCGCTGTCCGTGTCCGGTGGGTCAGTCTCCTGCCGCGTGTAGAGAGCGTCGCCGACGGTTAATGCCACAATGCGATACTCGGGGACGATTTCACCTGACTCGCTGGCCTCGTCCAAGACCTCCTCGGAGATGAACCTGCCGGTGGTTTCCGCGCGACTGCGTCCCCCTATCTCATCTGTCCAAAGCTCGGTCTCGTTGTGCTGGCTGTATGGGCCCGAGTCGGTGTCGCCAGCCATTCGGACGTGTAACGCATAACCTGTGCAGGTTCGAGCCTGCGACACCCTGGCCTGTATCTCCTGGAGAGTCAGGTCGCGCTCGTTCGGATCGAATCGCGGCTGCTCACGCGTTGGGCAGGACGCCGCAACGGCGGGAAGGCCATCGGCCTCGCTATCCGCTCGCAGCAACAGAAACGCTATCACCCCCAGCCCGGCGAGCAGCGCCACGACCAGCGTGATCGACGCCGCGAGCGCGACGGGCGCCGCCTTGCCGGGCAGCATGCGGCGGACGCCGCGCCAGAACGAGGCCAGCGGCGAAACGGCCGCCGCCCACCAGGGCGGGCGCTCCGGCCAGTAGGCGGCCTCCCTTCGGTTGCGCACGCCCAGCTTGCCGATGATCTCCGAGACGTGGTACTTCGCGCCGTCCGCGCTGATGTCGAGACGCTCGCCGATCTCCGCGTTGGTGAGCCCCAGGCGCAGCAGGTCGAGCACCTCGCGTTCGCGAGGCGTCAGGAGCTGGTCGAGGTCGGGGTGTGTCGCCATCTCGTGGGTAGTGTAGACGAGTCCTGCCTGCGGACGCCCTACCCGAAAGCTGGGTAAAGCTGGCTAGCCGAGCTCGCGCACGATCCAGGTGGACGGCGAGCGTTCGGGCGGCGCAGGCCACTCGGCCTGGGTGAGCGGTCGATAGCCGAGGCGGAGCCAGAAGTAGAGCACGAGACCCAACTCGGCGGGCACAGCGACGTAGATGCGCTCCGCCTTCTTGGCGAGACGCTGCTCCAGCGCCAGCGCCGCCCGCCCGCCGATGCCGAGGCGTCGTCGCTGGGGCGCGACGAACAGCGCCCGCACGTTCGCGGCGTCGGGCAGCGGCGAGCCAATTTCGCACTGCAGGACTCCGGCGGGATCTTCTTCGATCGCGACGAGGATGTCGGCCGCGCCGGCGGCACGTAGCGCACCCGGGTCAGCGAAGCGCTCGCAGTCGATCGATTTCGCCGCGTCCGGGAGCCACGCAGAGAGCGATTCGACGTCGCCCTTGCGCAGCGGCCGCAGCTCCACTAGCGCTCCTGAGCGAGCCACTGCTCGAGCAGGTCGGGCATCTCGCGCAGCGGGACGCGCTTTACGGTGCAGGCGGGCAGCGAGCGCAGGAACGCCTGGCCATACGACTTGCTCTGCACCCGCCCATCGAGCACGACCATCACTCCGCGGTCGCTCTTGCGCCGGATCAGCCGGCCGAAGCCCTGCTTGAAACGCAGGGCGGCCTGCGGAACCGCGTACTCGTTGAAGGCGTCCTCGTACAGCTCGGAGCGCGCCTGGAAGATCGGGTCGCTCGGGACGGAGAAGGGCAGGCGCGTGATCACCAGCAGCGACAGCGCTTCGCCGACGACGTCGACGCCCTCCCAGAAGCTGGCGGTGCCGAGCACGACGGTGTGCGAGTGCTCGCGGAGCGATTGCGTCAGGTGGCGCGGCGAGCCGTCGATGTTGTGCCCGAGGACGAGGATCTGGTCCTCCTGCAGCTCCTTCTTGATCCCGGCATGGGCCGCCCGCAGGCTGGCGTGCGAGGTGAAGAGCGCCAGCGCCCGGCCCTGACTCGCGCGGACGAGGTCGATCAACGCGCGTTGGAGCGCGGCCATGTAGCCGGCCTGGTTCGGCTCCGGCATGTCCTGCGGTACCAGCACCAGCGTCGACCGGGCGTAATCGAAAGGCGAGCCGAGCTGCAACTCGTTGGCTTCTTCCAGGCCGAGGCTGCGTCGCATGTAGTCGAACTTGCCTTCCGCGGTGAGTGTGGCGCTGGTGAGCACCGCCGTCTCCTTCTGCGAGAACAGCCGCTTCTCCAGGATGTCAGCGACCTGAAGGGGCGCGCTCGATAGGCCGATGCCCTCGGACGAGCGGCCCTGCGAAAGCCAGCAGACCGTGCCGGCGTCGTCGCGCAACACGACGTCAGCGACGCCGCGCCGCAGCAGCTCGCCCATCACGATCAGCTCCGCTGCCTCGCCGAGCTGCGACTCGTAGTCGAGCATGGCGCGCACGTCGGGCGCCTGGAGCTTGTCGTAGACCTCCTCCAGCGCCAGCAGCACCTCGCCGAACGTCGCGCTCAGGTTCTCCCACGCCAGCTCGACGTCGGCCCAGTCGGGCTGGACGCGCATCGCGCGGCTGAGGAGCAGCCGGTCGTCGTAGTTGTCGCCGCCGGGGCCCTGCTGGCGCAGGAACCCGCCCAGTCGCAGGAAGAAGTCGGGCAGGCGCTCGCGGGCGCGCCCGACCGCCTCCTCAGTCTTCGACGCCGCCTCGAGCACGTCGTGCGTCGCCGCGAGCTGCGCCGCCCGGCCACGAGCGGCGTTGCGCAGACTCTGCACCAGCCCACCGCCGCGGCTCGATACGCGATCGAGGAACGTCGCGACGTCGCCTTCCTGGGCGTGGAAGCCGAACTGGTCCGTCGCCTCCGACTCCAAGTGCTGCGCCTCGTCGATCACGAGGTGGTCGTAGTCGGGGATCACGCCGCCGCCGACAGCAACGTCGGAGAGCAGGAGAGCGTGGTTCACGATCAGCACGTGGGCTGCCTCAGCCCGCTTGCGAGCGCGGAGCAGGAAGCATGAGCCGTCTTTCACGTACGCGCAGGGCGTGGCGAGACAGGCCTCGTTCTGGGCGCTCAGCCTCGCCCAGACGAACTCCTCGCTCTGCGAAAGGCGCAGCTCGGCCTTGTCGCCGGTGTCGGTGTTGGGCAGCCAGAGGAGGAGCCGCACGAGCAGGCGCGCCTCGTCGTTCGTGAGCGACGGCGAGCGGCGCAGGTTCGCCCAGCGCAGCAGGCAGAGGTAGTTGCGGCGCCCCTTGAGCTGCGCCGCCCGCAGCTCGGCCCCTTCGCCCAACAGCCGCTGCACGATAGGGATGTCCTGCCCCATGATCTGCTCCTGCAGGTTGATCGTGTTCGTCGAGACGACGACGCGCGAATCGTTTTGGAGCGCGTAGCGCGCGGCGGGCACGAGGTACGCCAGCGACTTGCCGATGCCCGTGCCGGCTTCGACGAGCAGATGCTCGCTCTGGTTGAGGGCGGCTGTGACCGCGCGCGCCATCGCCACCTGCTCCGGCCGCTCTTCAAAGCCCTCGATCGCCTCGCGCGCCTTCGTGGTGAGCAGCGCCTCCACGTCGTCCGGGTCGACGAGCTCGACGGCGTCGTCGTCGGGCCGCAGCGACGGGCCGTACTCCGACGGCGGCCGCACCGCGCCGTGGACGAGGCCCGGCGTTTCGGCGATCAGGCCCGACGCCACTTCGTCGGCGACCTCCTGCAGCAGATGGCGCAGCGGCCAGTCGGTGATGGCGGCGACGCGCTTCGCTTCCGCGAGGAGCGCCGGCGGCATCGCGGCGAGCCGGGCGCGCATCGCGAGGAAGACGAGTCGCGCGGCGTCGGCGTCGGCGAGGGCGCGGTGCGGCGTGAACTCGATGCCCAGGTGACAGGCGATGGCGCGCAGGTTGTGCTCGACCAGGCCAGGCAGTAGGAGGCTCGCCATCTCCTGGGTGTCGAAGACGGGCCCGGGCGGCCGCAGGCGCGATCGCTCCAGGAAGCTGAGGTCGAACGCGACGTTCTGGCCGACGACAGGGTCGTTGCCGATGAACGCCTCGAGGTCGGCCGCGACTTCCGCAAAGAGGGGCGCGCCTTTCACGTCGGCGTTGCTGATGCCGGTGAGGCGCTCGATGCGATAGGGGATGGTCTGCTTGGGGTCGACGAAGGTCTGAAAGGTCTCGCTGTCGCCGTCCGTACCGAAGCGGATGGCGCCCACCTCCATGATGGCGTCACGTTCGGGATCGAGGCCGGTGGTCTCTAGGTCGAGGGCAACGTAGGTGCGGGGCATGCGGCTCCTTCGCGCGTCGACGCTATTCTAGCACGGGTCTTGCGGGCAGAACAAATGGGCGAACAGGGCTACCCAGGCGCCTCCGCCGGCTGGTCCATGCTGGTCTCGGTGAAGTAGGTGAGGTTGCGCTCCAGCAGGCCGTGGTGGGCGTGGAAGCGGCCCGCATGTAGCTCTGCCAGCAGCTCGTCCTGCGACTGGCAGTCGTGCTCGAAGACGGTGCAGTAGAAGCCGATGCCCTGCGTCGAGTGGGCGTCGCTGCCGCCGGTGCCGGGCTTGCCCAGCGTCTGCGCGACCCGCAGCGCGAAGACGTTCTCGCGGACGGTGTTCGCGCCGTTGGCCACCTCGATCGCGTTCACGAACTGGAAGACGGGGAGCTTCGCCGCCTGCTCGGGCGTCATCGTGAAGGGCTCCTTGCCCTGGCGCCGGAAGTAGACCGGGTCGAAGTAGTGGCGGAACGGATGCGCGACGATGAGGAAGGCTCCGTGCTCGTCGGCGACCTTTCGCAGCGTCTGCAGATGTCGGATGCCCCCAACGTACTCTCGCAGGCCGAGCGCGAGGATGTGCCCCATATCGGTCGAGACCTCCATGCCATTCGCCACCAGCAGATCGCTGTTTTCCTTGCGATACGCCTCAAGCGTGAACCGCTCCCAGAGGCGGTCGTGCTCGCTGATGTGGACGGCGGTCAGGCCGCGCCGCCGCGCTTCTACTGCCAGGTCGTCGGGGCTGAGGCCGCTGTCTGAAGCACCTCGCGTCGTGTGGAGGTGCATATCGATGATCGTGCCCATCAAGGCAGTATACCAGCCGTCCTGCTTACTCCCCGTTCGGGCCCAGCAGCGACAGCCAGGGCATGATCCAGCCGAACGTCACGACGAACACGAGCCCGCCCGCCAGCAGCGGCGCTCGCAGGCGCGGCGCCGCGACCGCGAGCGGGCCAACGGCGATCGCCGCGAGCGCGAGGATGAAGGCGGTGAACACGCGATTCGGGCTGCCCAGCCCGCCGGCCGGACTGCGGCCCTCGATACCGAGCAGGATCATGCCGAGCACCAAGCCAATGGCGGTCAAGCCGAGGAACGCGAAGCCGTGCAGGACCATCGACACGGCAGCGAGCGACGTGCCTTCGGGCACGACCTGGCGCAACGTCGGGCTGCTCACGCGCGCTCGCACGAGGGCGATCGCGGCGATCGGTGTAGCGACGATCGCCAGCGCAAACCCGCAGACGAACCCTGCGAAGGCCTCAGCCATGTGTCACGCGTTTCGGACTGCGATCTCGCCGGCCCGCAACGTCGTCGCGAGCGACGCAGAGCCGTAGACGCTCGCGACCGCGTGCCAGACCTCACGGGTCTTCTCGGCGTCATTCACATCCACGAGGACGAAGACGGCTGGTCCACTGCCGCACAGATGCGGCCGGCCTACACCGAGTTCACACGCCCTGCGGAACAGTTCGGCAGATTTCGGATCGACCTTCGTCAGCACGCCTTCGAAGATGTTGTACAGATCTTCGTCCCGCACCGGCTCGGCCGTCCGCAAGCGCCCGGCCAGCCGATCTGTCGCGGCGCCATCGCTGTAGTGCTCCGGGCGCAGCGCGGCGTACATGCGCGCGGTCTTGTCGGGCGCCGGGGCACGCCCCTTCGGCCAGGCGAGCACGAGGTGGCGCTGCGGCGCGTCCGGCAGAGGCTCGACAAGTTCGCCGCGGCCGGTCGCCAGCGCCGTGCCCCCACGCAGGAAAAACGGCACGTCGGATCCGAGCTCCGCCGCGATCGACGACAGCTCCTCGGCGGACAGGGACAGCGCCCACAGGTCGCGCAGGCCCCTGAGGACGCTCGCCGCGTCGCTGCTGCCGCCGCCCAGTCCTGTCGCGATCGGAATATTCTTGTGCAGCCGGACCTCGGCGCCGCGGTCGTACGCGGCTCGCTCGCGAAGTAACGCGGCGGCGCGGTACGCGAGGTTTCGGTCGGGCGATTCCTGCGCATGCTTGCGGAAGCCTGGCGTCGCGCCGCGAACCGATAGAGAGATCTCATCTGCGGTTGTCAGCGTGATAGTGTCGTACACGTTGATCGCCTGCAGGATTGTGCGCACCTCGTGATAGCCGTCCGGGCGCTTGCCCAGCACCTCCAGCGTCCAGTTGATCTTCGCCGGCGCAGTGAGCGTGAGGCGCTTCATCGTTCGCCTTCCGGGCGGCCCGCCGCGACCCATGCGCGCGTCAGCGATGCCCACTGCTCCAGTGAGAGCGCCTGCGCACGGAGCGTAGCGTCGATATCCGCGGTCGCGAGGAGATCGGTCGCGATCGACGGGCCGACAGCCAGGCCGTGCGCGAGGGCGTTGCGGAGCTGCTTGCGCTTCGTCCCGAAGCCCGCCCGCACGACACGGAAGAACGCGTCGATGTCGTCGACCGGTGCACGCAGGCGCGGCGCGACATCGATGCGCACGACGGCTGATCGCACCTTGGGGGGCGGGTAGAACGCGGACGGCGGGACGCGAAAGAGCAGGCGCGGGTCGCCGTAGAGCTGCACCGACACGCTGAGCAAGCTCATGTCGCCGGGCTGGGCGACAATGCTCTCCGCCACCTCCGCCTGCACCATCACGACGAGGCGTTCCGGCGCAGGCGTCGCCTCCAGGAAGTGACGCAGCAGCGGCTGGGCGACGTAGTACGGCAGGTTGCCGGCAACCACATACGGCGGCTCCGCGCCCGCCTGCGACAACGCCTCCGCAGGATCGAGCGCGAGCGCGTCGCCCTGGATCACGGCGACGTTCGTGTTTGCGAACCGCCGTCGCAAGTATTCGACGAGGGTCTCGTCCAGCTCTACCGCGATGACGCGGCCCGCATGGGCGCTCAGCGCCGCCGTCAGCCCGCCCAGGCCGGCGCCGACCTCGATCACGGTCGCGTCCGGCGCCAGCTCGCACGCCTCAGCGATGCGGCGCAAGACTCGCGACGACGTCACGAAGTGCTGGCCGAGCGCCTTCCGCGCCGAGAGGCCCGCCTCGCGCAGCTCGGGTGGTGGCGATGGGCGGTGGGGTCTCCGTCGGGCGCTCGACGCGCGGGGTCGCGACCCTTGAGTGAAGGGGCTTGGCTTGGAGCTAGGGTCCGAGGATGTAGATGTCAACCCAGCGCGAGGTCCAGTTGGGTATAACGCCGTCCGGATAACCCAAGTCTATCACGTTGCCCCGGATCGCGCCGCCGGTGTCCGCTGCCGTGCCGTTGCCGTACCCCGGCACGTACATGTGCGTGCCGAGCGGGATCACGCTCGGGTCGACGGCGACGACGCCCCGGTCGACGCGCACGCCCGTCGCGGTGATGCCGTACGCCGGGTCGGAGGGCGAGCGGCCGGAGCTCGCGGCGTTGTACCAGGTGGCGTACACGCGCACGACGCGCACAACGTGCAGGCCGTCGGGCACCTCCAGCGGGACGGACGGCGCGACCGGCGGCGCGCTGGCCGTCGAGTAGTAGATGACGGTGTCGGCCGGCTGCGGGTCGGACCACTCAGTAACGAGCTCCCGCGAGATGAGCTGTCCGTCCTCATAGACCGCGCGGAACTGGCGGTGGTGGATGCCGTCGTGTCCCTGGACGACGCGACGCTGGCCGTAAGGCAAGCTGGAGTCGGGCTGGTACAGCGTGCGGCTCTCGATGCGTTCCTCCTCGATCTGCTGCTCGTTGGAGACGCCGATTACGTGGATGGTAAGGCCGGCGCTTATCGGCGTCACGGCCGGCGGATCGAGGCGGTACTGCGCAGGCAGATCGACGGCGCCCCCTGCGAGCGCTTCGTCGATAGTCGATGCGAGCGTGTAGAGGATCGTCTTGCCGGCGGGCATGGTGACGACGATCTGCGTCGCGTGTTGCACCTGGACCGTGACGCCGGCGCTCAGCTCCGTGTCGAGCGACGGCAGGACGTCATCGCCCGGGCCCAAGCGCACCCCCACATCGCGCAGGGCCGTGGCGACCGTCTCCCGGCTGGACTGCAGCTCAAGCTGCTGGCCGTCTTCGAAGACCGTGAAGGGCACCGCCCGCCGCACCTCGAGCGCCACCGGCTCGCTCGAGGCCGTTCCCCCAACCACGGGCACCGAGCCCGGGCGCAGTACGCTCGCCAGCGACGGGGCTGGCGCGACGGGCTCGTTGGGGGAGACGAGGCGGTCGTTGCGAAGGACGCTGTCCTGCGGCGCAAGCTGCACCTGCGCCTGAGCAAGCAGCGTCTCGATCGATTCGTCCTGCGAGCGCAACGCATACGCGCGGCCATCGACCTCCAGCACGGCCTCGGTCGCTCGTTTGACGGCGAGCGCGCCGTCTCCGGCCGCCTCCACTTCGTCGCCCGGTTCGAGATCGATGCCCGCCTGTTCGACGAGCACGTTCTCGTCGGAGGCGCGGCTGTTCACCGTCGTAACCTCGCCATCGACGATGATCGGTACGGTGCGCGGGCGGAGGAGGATGAGGGTGAGGAAGGCGATGAGCAGAATCGCGAGGGTGCCTGCGGCCTGGAGGCGGAAGCGGCGGCCGGCCAGCGTGTGCAAGAGCCGCGCCGCTCCGTCCCCGGTGGAGAGCGGGCCGCGCGCCCTCACGCGCTGGGGATGGGGTGGATGGTCCGCGGCCGGTCGGTGAGTCTCCTCAGGGCGTACGCCCTCACTGACCTTGTCGCGTCGCGGCAATAGGCTTCCTCCTGATGCCTGGCGTTCCCGCATCCCGGCGGGAACCGGTTACCGGTGCTTCTAAGCGGCCGTGCACCCACTGTCGATCTCGGTCGCGAGCTTTCCCGACGCTAGGCGAGCTCCCGTCCGGTGACCCTGCGGCACCCGACAGCTACTGCTTACCGCTGCTTCCTTCCGGACCTGACGGGGTTCACAGCGCGTCGCCGCGCAGGACCAGACGTTCATCGCTGCCAGACGCGGGCAGTCCTCACGGCACAAGACCTCGAGCGGGAATTCAGCCCCGCTAGAGCGGCTTGCGGGTACAGGGCACCGCTAGCTCCCCGCCTAGCACGACCGCGCTCCATGCTACCGTCGCGCTGCCGCGCGGTCAAGATATGGCGGCTGGAGCGCGGTGCGTCCGCTACTCCTCCATGTCATCTTCGGCCGCTTCCTCCGCCGCGGCGGCGTCGTAGAGGCGAACATCGCCTTCCTGGACCTCTGTCTCGTTCTCCCACGCGTCCTTGCCGCGACCGTTGCTCAGCACTTCCGCTTCGTCACCCTCATCAGTCTCCTCGCCATCATCGGATGAGGTTCCATATCGCAGCAGGCTGCCTTTGGTGTACGGGCGCGTTCCTTCGCCCGTGGTCGCGGCGGGGAAGGAGGGGCGCCCGATCTGGCTGGGATCCTGATGCGTCTCCTTGATGATGATCCGGCACTGGTCGGCGCTCAGGCTCGTGACGGCGGCCGTGTACTCGTTTCCGCCGTCCATCAGCTTGACCAGGCGCAGCCCCAGCTTCGGCTCTACCGTCCCGACGAACTCGCCGCCTGGTGTCTGGATACTGAGCGCCTTGCCATCGGGGCGCATCTCCAGCTTATCGCCGGCGGTGAGCCGGGCGAACGCCCCGGCCGGCGTGCCCAGCAGCACGGTGACGGCGCTCTTGCCCATCTCCTCGATGAACAGCGTGGGGTCAACCTGGCTGGTCTCACTCTGGGCGCCGCCCGCCTTGGCCAAGACGGCGATGCGGTCCAGATTTTTTCGCGCGATCTGGTTCGTCGTGTCCAGGTCCAGGGCCTTCTTGTAGGCCTTCTTCGCTTCGTTGTAGCGGCCGAGCTCCATGAACGCCTTGCCCAGCCGGTTGTAGGAATCGACGTCGTCTGGGAAGAGGCTGATGATCGATTTGTTGACTTCGGCCGCCTCCTCCCACCGGCTGGACAGCGCGAGCTGGATCGCTTTGGCGGCCTGCCTTCGCCTGACTTGAGTGCTCTCTTCTTCCTGGTACATCGCCCTCACCTGAATGCCTTCCCTAGCTCGTTCGACGGATTGTAGCGCCAGCATTTGGGGCATGCAAGGCGCAGAGTTCTAAATATCTGTGAAACCTTGCCTCTACAACTTGTCGGCGCGCGCCGGGCGGAATTGAGTGTTTGAAAAGCTCTCGAAGAGACCCGCCTTCTGTAGCAAACCGAGGGTATGACTGGTCGGGGTGGGCAGATTTGAACTGCCGGCCTCACGGTCCCGAACCGTGCGCTCTAGCCTGGCTGAGCTACACCCCGACGGATAAGCTGTCTCATCGTAACAGACCGCCCGCCGGCCTGTCGAGACGACCCCTACGACTGTGCCAAGAGTGTCAGGGGGAACTGCTCCAGGCTATCGAGCACCAGGTCCGCTGCATCGAGGGGAGGCAGGGCGGTGCTCGACGCCCGCACCTGGATGGCGTGCATACCGGCCGCCTGCGCTGACGCTATGCCGGGCGCGGTGTCCTCGATCGCGACGCAGCGCTCAGGCTCGACACCCAGCAGCCCGGCGGCCTTCATGTAGATGTCGGGCGCCGGCTTCTCGTGCGCGACTTCATCACCGGTCGCCGAGTTGTGGAACCGTCCAGCGAGCCCGCAGCTTGTTAGCACGATCTCCGCCCACGGACGCCAGGAAGACGTTGCAAGCGCGACGGGCACCTCGCGCCGCGAAAGCTCATCGAGCAGCCAAACGACGCCCGGCAGAGGCGGGCGCGGCTTCGCCAGCTCGGCGCGGAGCACGACGCCGTAGCGCCGCAGGTAGGTCTTTGGCTCACCAGCCAGTCCGAGCATGTCGATCAGGCTCTGCCAGGTGACCTCGACGCTGGTACCAAGCAGCACCTGGTAGCGCTCCCACTCGATCCGCGTGCCTTCCTCGGCCAGGACAGCGTTGGCGGCGTCGAAGAACGCGGGCTCGGTATCGACGAGCACGCCGTCCATGTCGAAGACGACCGCGCGATATCCACTCATCGCGCGCTCCGCAGCGGGTAGGTCGCCAGCGTGTCGAACTCCGGCGTCTCTTCGGAGAGCCAGGCCTTGATGAACTCGAGGCGTCCGACGGTGAAGGCCGGCCCGGGCCCTTCGGCTCGCAGCGACGCGAGCGTCTCCTTGAGCTGTGTCAGGCCCTCGCTGGACGTGAATCGCGCGATGCTGACGTGGGGCAGGAAGGGCGCGTCATCGACCGGCAGGCGCGGAACGTCCGCCGCCTCGCGCACCGCGACGTTCAGTGCGCCGCAGCGACCGCGATCCAGCACTTCGACGAAGACGACCTCGGCGAAGGCGTTCGCCAGGCCGACCTGCGCCTCGAACGCCTCGTGTCGCGTGAGCAGCGCCCGCGCCTCGCTTGCGATACGCGGCACGTCCTGGCGAAGCACGTCATCGGGCTGGGTGCGCTTGATCACCTGGAACCCGATGCCCTTCACCGTGATGTGCCAGTACCAGTCCGGGTAGGGCTCGACACCGGCGACCGTCGCGAGGCGGGCGGCGATGCGCGAGAGGTGGTCGCGCACGGCTGCGTCCTCGATGCGCACGAGGAAGGCGAGGAACTGGGCGCGCCCGCGCGACCACTCCCACTCCAGCGTATCGCCGACGAGCCGCAGCGAGGCGCGCGCCTGAAAGCGCGTCCAGGCGTCCTCGAAGGAGGAAGCGAGATCAGACATCGTGAAGGGGATGATCTGGCGCGAGACGCCGCACGGTTCGGGTGGCTAGCTGATCTTCGAGATGGTGAAGCGCATGATGCCCTTGGGGGCGCTCACCTGCACCTCGTCGCCGACGCGCTTGCCGAGCAACGCCCGTCCGACCGGCGACTCGTTGCTGATCTTGCCCGCCTTGGGGTCCGCCTCAGGCGCGCCCACGATTGTGAACTTCTGCGTCTTGCCCTCACCGCCGACGACCGAGACATCGGAGCCGATCTGCACGCGATTGGCGTGGTGCGCCAATTCTTCGTCGATGATCGTGGCGCTCTGGATCAGCTTCTCAAGCGTGAGGATGCGACCTTCGACGAACGCCTGTTCGTTCTTGGCGTCGTCGTACTCCGCGTTGTTCTGGGTACTGGCCAGCTCCTTCGATTCGCGGATGCGCTCCGCCACCTGGGGCCGGCGGACGGTTTTCAGGTGCTCGAGCTCGTGCTCCAGCTTCGCCAGCCCTTCCTGGGTGAGGAGAACCTGCTGCTCAGGCATGAGTAGGCCCCCTTTCAAAAAGAGAGACTGAGGGAAACGACCCTCAGCCGTGGTAATCAGTTGCCGCGTGACCCGTAGTATATCCGACGCGGCGAGGGTTGTAAAGAGGCTGTGATCCGCTCTTGACCGCGCGCGCCTCCTGTTCGCATAGTGGTGACGGCCCAGCGAGAGGAGGAGAACGGCATGGAGCTTGCAGGGAAGGGCGCCATCGTTACGGGTTCCGCGGTCGGCGTCGGGCGGTCGGTGGCGCTGGAGCTTGCGAAGCGAGGCGCCAACGTGGTCGTCAACTACTCGCGATCAGAGACCGAGGCGAAGGAGACCGCGGCCGAGGTCGAGCGGCTGGGCGCGAAAGCGCTGCTTGCGCAAGCGGACGTCTCACGGGACGACGAGGTGCGGGGCATGGTGCAGCGCGCGCTCGGCGCCTTCGGCTCGGTCGATGTGCTCGTGAACAACGCGGCGACGACCGCGTTCGTCAACTTCGCGGACCTGGAGGGCATGAAGGAGGAGTACTGGGACCGGATCCTGGCGGTGAACCTGAAAGGGCCATTCTTCTGCGCGCGCGCGGTGGCCGGGCCGATGAAGAAGGCCGGTCAGGGCGCGATCGTTAACATCGCGTCGATCGCCGGCATCAAGGCGATCGGCAGCTCCATCGCCTACGCCGCCTCGAAGGCGGGTCTGATCAACCTCACCATCGCCCTCGCCCGCGTGCTGGCGCCGGAGGTGCGGGTGAACTGTGTCGCGCCGGGCTTCATCGACACGCGCTGGTTGCGGGAGGGGCTCGGCCCGATCTTCGAGCCGGCCAAGGAGGCGACGGCGCAGCAGACGCCGCTAGGGCGGGTCTCAACGCCGGAAGACATCGCCCAGGTCGTGCTGGGCTTCATCGAAGGAGCGGATTTCGTCACGGGCCAGACGATGATCGTCGACGGCGGCGCCAGCATCCGCTAGCTCAGACCCAGCCCGCCTCTCGGAGGAACCGCGCGATTCGATGGTTGAACGCTGCGGGCCGCTCGAAATAGGAGGAGTGGCCAGCGCCGTCGATCACGTCGAACTGTGAGCCGGGCACCTGCTGGTGCGCGAGCTGCACGACATGCGGCGGCGTGACGGTATCATCCGCGCCAACCAGGAACAGGATCGGGATGCCCAATACCGAAAGCCTGTCTGCCGAGCTGCCTCGATAGCCCGGAATCGGGGCCAGAAAGTCGCGAGGGCGCGGCGGGTTCAGCCGGCCGATCAGCCGGTAGAGGTAGGCCAGGTCCGGTCGCTCTCGCTTGAGGCGGAGCGAGATGGCGCGCTGCGCGAGCGACCGCTGGCCGTGCGGCCCGTTCCGATGCTCGTCCTGCGCCTCACGGACCTCGTCGCTGACCGCGCCACCGGTTGTGCCGGCGAGCACGAGCGCCCCCACGCGCCCCGGATTGCGCAGCGAGAACCCCACAGCAGTGCGCCCGCCCATGGACTGGGCGACCAGCGCGAGCGACTCGATGTCCAGGTGATCGAGCAGCGCCCGCAGGTCGTCGGCGAACGCGCGCCGGCCAGGGCCACCGTGCGGGTCCTGGGAGCGGCCGAAGGCGCGATGGTCGAACGTGACGCAACGGTAGCGGTCCGCGAACGCGGGTACCTGCTGCCACCAGCTCAGGTGGTTCCCGCCGGCGCCGTGGGCGAAGGCGAGCGCGGGCCCTTCGCCATGGGACTCGTAGTAGAGGTCGATCTCGTTGACGGACGCGAATGGCATGGTAGAGCGGGCCAGGGTATCGGCGAGCGTAGCATCACAAAAGGTAGCTGGTCAAGCTGCGGATCTCTCTTGACAGGAGTGCGCCGAAGGTGTAGAGATACGGTACAAAGCAGGGTCGGGGAGGCCTGGGCTGGCGTGAGCGGTATTCACCTACCTACCTTCCTCGAACCGTTTACCGTACGGCGTTCGTACGTATAATAGGGACAACCTGGAAGGCAGCGAACGCCATCGCCAGCGCCTTCCGACGCGGGGCCTCGGGTAGAGAAAGGGAGGGAACCACCAACATGGACAAGACAAGCTACTGGGACCGCTTTCGCCGCCAACGCATCACGCGACGCCGGATGCTCGCCGCCACAGGGGTTGGCGCTGCAGGCCTGCTCATCGCCGCCGCTTGCGACGATGACGAAGGTGGCGACGGGGAGCCGTCCGACGGCACATCCGTCCCCAGCGGCACTCCCCAACCCGGCGGGCGGTACAAGTGGTCCACCTCGGTCATCTCCGACGCCACGTTCGGTCTTGACCCGCACCTCGCCATCGCTGCTGGCCTCGAATACTTCGCCCGCACGTACAACGTCCTGATCAACCGGTCCGCGGTGGACGACACAACGATCGTATACGACCTGGCTGAGTCGTACGAGGTTATCAGTGAGGACGAAACCTCACCACAAACGTATAACTTTACGATCCGTCCCGGGGTGAAGATCCCTCCGAACAACCTGGATGTCCCGGAGCGAGATATGGACGCCGAGGACGCCGTCGCCACGTTCGAGCGGATCAAGGCGCAGCCGCTGGCGAACGCCTGCCAGTTCGTGTGCCAGTACTTCGCCAGCCATGCCGCGACCTCGCCATCGCTCTACACCGTGACGACGACGAAGCCGTACGCCTGGTTCGAGTTCAACATCGGCCGCGCTATCAGCACCATCCCGCCCAGGGAGTTCCTGGAGTCGGCCAAGCTGACGAGTGCAAGCGTAGGCGGTGGGCCATACTCCATCGCCGATGGCGCATTCGTCGATGGAGAGCGGGTCGCTCTCGAGAAGAATCCCGTGTACTGGGACACGGGCAAGCCTTACATGGACGGGTACGATGTGATTATCATTCCCGACCGGCCCGGCCTGCGAGCCTCCTTCATTTCAGAGCAGAGCTATCAGTACGGCGCGGCGAGCGAGGCGGAGGTCGCCGAGCTGATCGGTGACCACGATGTCTACAAGGCATCGGACGAGCCCTCCTACACCTTCATCGGCTTCGCCATGAACGTGCTGCGTCCGCCATGGGACGACCCGCGCATCCGCAAGGCCGCAATGCACGCGATCAACCGCCAGGACTACATTGACCGCGTCTACGGCGGCGCCGCCCAGGCGAACGGCATCGTCCACTGGCCGGTAACCGGTGCGCTCGACCCAGCCGAGCTGGAGGAGCTCCAGGGGTACAATCCGCAGATGTCCAAGGACCTGATTCGGGAAGTCACCGGCCAGGACTCAATCGACATCACCGTGATGTTCCCCACCAGCCCCATCCAGGAGCACGAGCTGCACCTACCGATCTTCATCGACCAGATGACACAGGCGGGCTTCAACGTGAACCAGGTGCCATTGGACCTGGGCGGCTGGCTCACCGCGTATCGGGCGAAGGACTACGACGCCAGCCTGTCCTTGAACCAGATCTACGAGACGGCCGAAATCCCGCTCGACTTCCAGCACTCCAAGGGCCCGGCCGGCAGCGAGATCTACGCAGGCGGCCTGCAGGACCCGGAGATTGACGCCGCAATCGACGCGACGAAGTCGATCACGAACTTCGACGAGCGCGTCGAGGCGGTCAAGGCCGTGCAGCGCCAGATCTACGAGGCGGGCCCGGCGTTCTTGCCGTTTGTCAGCCCGCTCAGCCGCACGATCTACTGGAATTACGTGAAGGACGTGCCGATTGGCCTTGGAAGCACGGGCCTGTTCCTCGTCAAGAACGTGTGGCTCGACTTGTAGGAGCGCTGCGTGCGAGCGTACATCATCAGACGGCTGATCAGCGGAGTGGTGATCCTCTTTATCCTCTCGATCGTCACCTTCCTCCTGCTGAGGGTCGTAGCAGGCGACTCGGCCGACCTCCTGTGCGGGCTGGCCTGCGATGAAGAGGGAATCGAGCAGTTCCGCGAAAAACTGGGTCTCAACGACCCGTACTTCCCGATCTCCCTGACGGGTGAGCCGCCCTTCGTCGAATTCAGCAGGGACAACCAGTACACGACGTGGATCAAAGATCTGCTGACGGGCAACCTGGGGTCTGCCGCGATCAACCAGAAGCCGCTGATCGATACGATGCAACAGCGCTTACCTGTCACGGTTGAGTTGCTGATCATCACCGTGATCTTCACGGTGGCCGTCGGCGTCCCGTTCGGCGTGATCTCCGCGCTCTATCGAAACTCCTTCTCGGACTACATCGTCCGCGTGACGGCGGTGCTGGGCCTCGCCCTGCCCTCGTTCTGGGTCGCCACGCTCGTCATCTACTTCCCCAGCCAGTGGTGGAGCTACTCGCCACCGTTTGGAGGCATGATTAGCTTTGTCGACGATCCCTGGGGCAACCTGCGCCAGTTCGTCCCGCCAGCGGCTGTGCTTGCGCTGGCTTCGGCGGCGGGCATCATGCGGCTCACCCGCTCGTCGTTGCTGGAAGTGATGCGTACCGATTACATCCGCACCGCGCGGTCGAAAGGGCTGCAGGACCGCACCGTGATCTCGAGGCACGCCCTGAAGAACTCGATGATTCCCGTTATTACGGTGCTCGGCCTGCAGGTTGCCGGCCTGCTGGGTGGCAGTGTCATCATCGAGTTCATCTTTGGCCTGCCCGGAATCGGCCTGCTCCTCTACGAGTCGCTCCTCCGCCGCGACTACCAGGTGGTGCAGAGCATGACACTCTACATCGGGGCGGCGGTCATCCTCATGAACCTGTTGGTCGATATCAGCTATGCCTGGCTCGACCCCCGCATTCGCTACTCGTGAGGTGAGGTATGGCGACATCGTCTGAAGCGATAGGCGTTCTCGGAATCCCGGCGGAGGAGGCCCTCCGGCCGCGGCGTCACTGGACCAGGTCGGCCTTGCGGATGGCTCGGCAGAACCCTCTCGGCACGTTCGGTCTCGCGATCATCATCTTTCTCGCTGTCGTCGCGGTCTTCGCACCGGTGATCGCTCCGTACGACGTGGGCGAATACACGGCGGGCCAGCCAAGGGAAGACATGTCGTGGGCGCACCCCTTTGGCACGGACGACATCGGCCGCGACATGTTTAGCCGCGTCGTCTTTGGCGCCCGCATCTCGATGGGGGTCGCTTTCCTCTCCGTCCTCGCCGGCACGGCGATCGCGCTGGTCCTGGGCATCACGTCGGGCTACGTCGGCGGGGCACTCGATAACTTCATGCAACGGACAGTGGATACTGTCCTCGCCTTCCCGCAACTGCTGTTTCTGCTGATCCTCGCGACGATTCTCGGACCCTCGTTCCAGACGGTGGTGTTCGCGATCGCCATCGGCATCGTTGCGCCGGTGACGCGGATCATTAGGGGAGCTGTGCTCTCCGAACGGAATAACCAGTACGTGGAGGCCGCGCGCGCGCTGGGCGCGACGACGCCGCGGATCCTGTTCATACATATCGCGCCCAATGTCGTGGCGTTGGCCATTATTATTGCCACGACACTGCTCGGCCTAGCCATCCTGGCCGAGGCCTCGCTTTCGTTCCTGGGGCTGGGCATCCCGGTGCCGAACCCCTCCTGGGGAACCGACATTAACCGCGCGCGCAACGCGCTGCCGTTCCACCTGCCGTGGGTGTTCTTCCCCGGTCTGGCGATCACGCTGACCGTGCTCGCTTTCAACCTCCTCGGCGACACGCTGCGCGACCTGCTCGACCCGCGGCTGCGCGGCCGCCTGTAGCACACGCGATTCGTTCGCTAACGAAGGGAGCCGCCGGACGTCCGGCGGCTCTTCTCGTCAGCGGCGCGACGGCAGGCTACTGCGTGAGGAACTCCGTCACGAGATGGACGAACTCGTCCCGCTTCTCGAACATCGGGAAGTGGCCGCACTCCGGCAAGATCGCCACGCGCGAGTCCTTGATCCCCGACTGAAAGTCCTCCGCATAGCTGGCCGGCACAAGCCCGTCCGATTCGCCCCAGATGATCAGCGTCGACGACTGGATGCGATGGATGCGGCGCTTCAGGCCCTTGTCCGGGATCGGCCAGAGGAACTTGCTCGCGGTCGCCAGCGACTGCATGCGCTGGAAGAGCATCTCGATACGGTCCTCCATCGCATCCGGCACTGGAAACGACTCCCCGATCAGCGGCGACTGCGGGTCGTGCCAGGTGTAGGGCAGCGACTGTTCCGGGCTGAGCGTGAAGAAATCGAGCACCGGGGCGTCGTCGCGCCAGAGGCCGACAGGGTTCGCGAGCACAAGGCGCCGGACGCGATGCGGGCAGAGCGCCGCCATCTCGGCCGCGAGCATGCCGCCCATCGAGTGGCCGACCACGTGCGCCGACTCGATTTCGAGCGCGTCCATGACGTCGTGGTAGTACAGGGCCAGGTCGATCACGTCCTCGATGTGCTCGATGCCCTCGGACGCGCCGAAGCCCGGGTGTGACGGCGCATAGACCGTGAAGCGCTCGGCGAGCGCGTCCAGGTAGGCGCCTTCGTGCAGGCCGCCGGCGCCGTGGAGGAAGAGCAGCGGCTCGCCGGAGCCGGCCTGTCGCAGGTCGGCGCTGAACATGCCCTCGCGGACTGAGATCGCGCGCGCCTCCATCAGGAGCCTCCAGCCGGCGCGCCGACCTCCGCTGGCTGAGGCGAGACGCGGGCCGCGCCCTCCAGCGGATCGATCCACCAGTGGTCGTCGTACTCGCTCCAGAGGTTGCGGACGTGCGGCATCACCTCGCGGGCGAAGAGCTCGGTGTTCTTGCGCACGAGCTCCGGCGGCATGCTGCCGAACTGGAGCAGCACCATCATCTGGCCGATGCGCAGCGCCTTCGCCGCCTCCTCCAGCTTCTGACGGACCGTCTCCGGCGAGCCGGCGAGGATGAAGCCCTGCTCGACGAAGTCCTTCCACTTAAGCTGACCCGAGGCCATCATCGTCCTCACCTGCTGGCCAAGCTGCGATTGCAGACCGGCGCGCACCGTGCGCATCGTCCGGTAGCCGGGCGCGTCGGCGAAGCCCGGCCAGATGTGCAGGCAGCGGTTGTAGAAGTACTCGGCGTGCTCGGCGTAATCTCGCTCCGCCTGTGCATCGGTTTCGGAGACGGCGACGAACTGCAGGAAGCCCGCGCGATAGGGGTTGGCCTCTTTGCCCTGACGGTCGACCTCCTCCCAGAACCCGTCCATCACCTTCTGACCGCGCTGGTGCCCGAAGTAGCTGAGATAGCAGTAGACATAATCCCGACTCGTGACCCACTCCCACGTCTCGACGCTACCGCCGCCCGGGATCCAGATCGGCGGGTGCGGCTTCTGCACGGGGCGAGGCCACGTGTTGACGTAGCGGAGCTGCGTGTACTTGCCGTTGAACGAGAAGACGTCGGGGCGGGTCCAGGCCTGGATAATCAGGTCGTGCGCCTCCTGGTACTTCTCGCGCAGGTCGGCGGGAGTCGTGCCATAGCAGTAGTTCGTGTCCATCGATGTCCCGACGGGGAAGCCGGCCACGAGCCGCCCGCCCGAGAGGCAGTCGAGCATCGCGAACTCTTCGGCGACGCGCGTGGGCGGGTTGTAGAGGGCGATGCTGTTGCCGAGGACGACGATCGCCGCGTCGTTCGTGCGACGGGCGAGCGCCGACGCCATCAGGTTGGGCGACGGCATCATGCCGTAGGCGTTCTGGTGGTGCTCGTTGACGCAGATGCCATCGAAGCCGAGCGTGGCCGCGTGCTCCAGCTCGTCCAGGTACTCGTTGTAGAGCTGATGGCCCTTCGCCGGGTCGAACAGCGAGCTCGGCACGTCCACCCAGACGCTGCGGTGCTGCTCGGTGAAGTCGTCCGGCAGGAACCGATAGGGCATGAGATGGAAGAAGTGGAGCTTCATAGGCGGACCTCCTCAGATTCGCGCCCAACGTCACGGCGCGGCGCCATTATGGCACGATTACGCGAACAATGCATCGGCACTGGCCGCCTCGGCCGCGCTTGCGCCTCGATCAGGGGTCCGCGGTCACCGTAATAGCTCGCAATTCGGCCGACGAAGTCACGGACGGCCGAAACCGCTAGTCGACAGGACAGCCCGGGAAGTCTAACACCGCGATCTCGACCGGCAAGTCCAGCCGCGGCATGATCACAATATGGTGAGGCCGCGTCATCCTCTCCTCCCCCGGACACCCGGACGAGGGCAGGTTGTGAATGACCCGCACAACCATTGCCTTTCCCGTCACCGTCCAGCCTGCGCCGACAAGGAGTCTGTGGCCGGTCGTCGGATATTCGTCGAAGACGCCTACCACCATCTCGCGTTCGAAGTCGATTACGACATCGGGCGGTGCGATATCGACATCGCCGGCGTGCTCTGCCCAGAGCGCCTGCCACTCCTGCTGCGTGCGGGCGACGCGCACCTCCGGCGGGTGCGTGCCGATGCCGCTCGCGGTGCCCCGCGCGATCGTCTCCACCGAGCAGTAGGCAGCCGCTTTCTTCACCGCGAGGCTGACGGGCAGGTCGGTGCGCTGCACCTCCACGATCTGGCTGGTGCTGTTGAAGACCGGCAGCGCAATACAGGCCGGGCCGGGCCAAGCGAACGTGGCCCGGACGCTCGCCTCGCTCGCGTCGACGGCGATCTGCTCGATTCGCAGAGCATAGCCTTTGCTTTCTCGCGTGACCACGACGCCGACCACCATCTCAGTGGCGAAGTCCACCGATGGGAGCGGGACCAGCCCGAAGCCGCACTCGGTCCAGAGCGACTCGAATTCGTCGGCCGTGCGCGCCACGCGCAAAGTGGGCGCGTGGGCCTTGATGCCCTGGCAGTGATCCTGGTCTATGACTTCGAAGGGCTGCTCTTCAGCTCCACCCGGGCAGGCAGCGCCGAACCTGGTGACGGTTAGCGCGATGTCCGCGATACTCGCAGCCCCGTCGATGTTCAGGTCGTATGCCGGGTACCACGCGTCCTGCCGGATGCCCGTCCCGAAGTGTTGTACGACGAGCGCAATGTCGCCCGTGTCGACCGCTTGGTCAGCGTTGAAGTCCGGGCAGTCAGCCGTCGGCCCGACTGCTTCAGCGGGCGCGTTCGCTGCGCCACCCAGCAGGGCGAACAAGGCGAGGACGCCTATCGAAACGAGAAACGCGCGAAACAGGAAGTGCTTGCTCATCACGGCCACCTCCGACTACGCGGCTATTGTACTCCTCTCGCGGGCCCTGTCAACAGCTAGCTTCGCCGTCCATTGACAACCTTCCTGAGCGTCCACTAAGATAGCGTCGATAGTAGAGGTAGAAGAGTCATCCTCCAGGAGGAGCGCACCATGGCAGTCGACCAAGATACTCTCCAGATGCTCCGTTCGGAGCCCGACGCGCCCGAGCTCGACCTGAGCTGGCTGGAGCCGGGCACCGAGTGGGGCGTTCGCGCTACGCCGGGCCGCCGCGGCCTCACTCTCGACGAGATCAACATCGGCTCGTACGGCCAGGTGCCCGCCGAGAGCGCGACATGGGACATGCGTCCTCGTGGCGCGGCCACCCGCGACGCGGTGCCGCGTGTGGGCTACTACGTTCATAGCAAGGCGGACACCTGGTCGGACAACGCCTCGATGCTGTACGAGGAGGCGGTGCAGCGCCAGTGGTCGTCCGCGACGGACATCCCCTGGGACGAGCTGCGGCCGCTCCCGGACCGCGTCGAACGGGCGATGTGCCAGTTCTGCACGTTCCTCACCGAAGTCGAGTTCATCGCCGGGGACGTGCCCGCGCAGTGGCTGAGCAAGATCAGCAACGAGCACTATGAAACGAAGCTCTTCCTCGCGTCGCAGGTAATGGACGAGGCGCGCCACCTGGACGTCTTCCGGAAGCGCGCGTTGGCGAACGGCGGCGGGCTGCTGATCAGCAGCGGCAACGCCGGTCTGCGCATCGTGATGGACTCGAAGGACTTCACCGAGATGTCGTCGATCCTGCACGTGCAGGGCGAGGGCCTGGTGCA
>JBBEBM010000028.1:0-34074 GCA_040882355.1 Dehalococcoidia bacterium
CGCCGCCGGCCTCGCCGCGGAACGCGCGGCCAAGCAGGCGATGGAGCATGGCCTGCGCCAGGTGGACGTGTTCGTCAAGGGGCCCGGCTCGGGCCGCGAGGCGGCGATCCGCTCGCTGGAGGGCGCCGGCCTCGCGATCCAGAGCATCCGAGACGTGACACCCATGCCCCACAACGGCTGCCGCCCGCCGAAGCGGCGGCGGGTGTAGGAGAAGAGAATGGCCCGATACACAGGCCCGGTCTGCCGGCTCTGCCGGCGATACGGCGACAAACTCTACTTGAAGGGCGACCGCTGCGCTTCACCCAAGTGCGCGTTCGAGCGCCGGCCCACGCCGCCCGGTCAGGTACAGCGCTTCGGCGGCCGCCGGCGGCGCGTCTCGGACCGGGCGCTGCAGCTCCGAGAGAAGCAGCGCGCCCGCTTCACGTACGGGATCATGGAAGGGCAGTTCCGCCGCTACTACAAGGACGCGACCCGCCGCGCCGGCATCACCGGCGAGACGCTCGTCCGTCTCCTGGAGCAACGGCTGGACAACGTGGTCTTCCGGCTGGGCTTCGCTGACTCTCGTTCTCAGGCCCGCCAGACGGTGCGCCACGGCCACATCTCGCTCAACGGGCGCAAGACGGACATTCCGTCCTGCGCCACGAAGATAGGCGATGAGATCGTCTGGTCGCCCGGGGGCAAACAGACCGAGCTGTTCCGGATCATGCAGGAAGCCATCCCGAGCAAGGAGGTGCCCGACTGGCTAAGTGTTGACGCTGCGAGCATGACCGGCCGAGTCGTCTCAGTACCCGATGTCGCGCAGGTCGGCGCCAAGTTCGACCCCGCGGTCATCGTGGAATACTACTCACGTTAGGAAAGGCAGTCGATGGACGTCGCCACCTATGAACCCAACTTGACCAGCTTCCAGCTCACCGAGCTGGAGCCGCCCCGCATCACCGTCGAGGAGGAAGCGGACAACTACGTCCGCATGATCGCGGAGCCGCTCGCAGCGGGCTTCGGCATCACGGTGGGGAACGCCCTGCGTCGCGTACTGCTCAACTCGCTGCCGGGCGCCGCTGTCACGTCCGTTCGCATCGACGAGGTCGAGCACGAGTTCTCCACGATCAAGGGGATGAAGGAGGACACGATCGAGCTCCTCCTCAACATCAAGGAGCTCCGCCTTCGCCCGCTCTCCGACCGCCCCGCGAAGATGTACCTGGAAGGGCGCGGCCCGGGCGAGGTGCGCGGCAGCGACATCCAGGTCGCGGCCGACTATGAGATCGTGAACCCGGACCTCTATCTGGCCACACTCGACAACGACAAGGCGCACATCACGATCGAGTTCACGGTGGAGCGCGGTCGCGGATTCCTGCCCGCCGGTCAGTCCGATGGGCTGCCCATCGGCGTGATCCCCGTCGACGCCATCTTCAGCCCGGTGCAGAAGGTTAACTATCGCGTCGAGCACACGCGCGTCGGCCAGGTGACGAACTACGACAAGCTCATCCTGGAAGTCTGGACCGACGGCACGATCACGGGCGTGGAAGCGGTGAGTCAGAGCGCCGATGTCCTCCGCGAGGAGCTCGGGATCTTTTCGCAGCTTGGCAAGCCCGAGCCGCCCGTCGTCGAGCACGGCGTGGGCCGCGGCCTCTCGTTGGACGCGGATCAGGCAGGCACGCCGATTGAAGACCTGGGGCTCTCCGTTCGCGCCTACAACTGCCTGAAGCGCAGCGGCCTGATGACCGTCGGAGCGGTGCTCGAAAAGAGCGAGGACGAGCTGCTGGCGTTGCGCAACTTCGGCCGCAAGTCCTACGACGAGCTCAAGGCGCGCCTGATCGAGCTCGACTACCTCAAGCCGGACTCCGGCGACCAGGATGGGGAGACCGGTGAAGGCGGCGAGTCGCTCAGTCCGCTGGGCGCCGCGCTCATCAGGGCGCTCAAGGAGGCGGGCGAGGACCCCTCCGAGCTGGAGGACGAGCAGGAAGCGCCATGAGACACCGTGTAGCAGGGCGCAGGTTCAACCGGCCGACAGCGCAGCGCAAGGCGCTGCTGCGCGGGCTGGTCAGGGACCTGCTCCTGAACGAGTCGATCCGGACCACAGAGGCGAAGGCCAAGGAGGCGCGCGCGCCCGCCGAGAAGATGATCACGCTGGGCAAGGACGGCAGCCTGCACGCTCGCCGCCAGGCGCTCGCCTTCCTGATCGATAAGGCCGTTGTCAGCAAGGTCTTCGACGAGATCGCGCCGCGCTACGTCGGACGCAAGGGCGGCTACACGCGCATCACCAAGATCGGCCACCGCGGCGGTGACGGCGCGCCCGTCGCCCAGATCGAGCTGCTTCCCCAGGAGTGAGCCCTCAGCCTCACGGGCGCCGTCTGGCGCTCGTGCTCGAATATGACGGCAGCCGGTATGGCGGCTCCCAGCTCCAGAAACGCACCCCCAGCATCCAGGGTGAGCTCGAGACCGCGATCGAGAAGCTCACCGGCGAGCGATCGCGCGCCGCGCTTGCGGGCCGCACGGACGCGGGCGTACATGCGCTGGGCCAGGTTGCTGCGTTCACCACGGCATCCTCGCTTGCCACGGAGGTCTTCGTCAGGGGGTTGAACGCGTGGCTACCGGAGGACATCGCGGTGCGGCGGGCGATCGAGGCGCCGCCGGACTTCGATCCGAGGAGGCACGCCTCCGGCCGGACGTATCGCTACGGGATCTACAACGGGCCGGTGCGGTCGCCTCTCTGGCGCGGGCACGCGTGGCACGTCGTCCAGGCGCTCGACATAACGATGATGCAACGCGCGGCGCAGACGCTGGTGGGCGAGCACGACTTTGCCGCCTTCAGCCGCCGCGAAGGCGTGACCACGGTGCGCTGCATCCGGAGGTGCGAAGTCACGCGGAAGGGCGCCCTGGTTTCCGTCGAGGTCGATGCGAACGCCTTTCTCCGCCAGCAGATGCGGCGGACGGTAGGCGCTCTCGTGCAGATTGGGGCCGGCAAGGTGAGCGCGGCCGCTTTTCGCCGGCTCCTGAGTCAGGCGGAGCCTGCCACGGCGGGCCCGGTCGCGCCCGCGCACGGGCTCTGCCTGGTGCGGGTCGCCTATCCTGGACTCGACCTTACTGGCCAGGCGAGCTATGATTAGGGTTCCGAGGCCGGGCGAGATCGCCCGGCCCCTCGATGGATACGAGACGAGATGAAGACGTACACACTCAAGCTGAAAGAGGTGCAGGAGCGCTGGCATGTCCTCGATGCCGAGGGGCGTCCGTTGGGGCGCCTGGCTTCGGAGGCGGCGCAGCTTCTGCGCGGTAAGCACCGCCCCACGTTCAGCCCGCACATGGACAACGGCGACTTCGTGATCGTTGTCAACGCGGCGAAAGTGAAGGTGACCGGCTCCAAGACCCAGCAGAAGATCTACTATCGCCACACCGGCTATCCGGGCGGGCTGAAGGAGACGCCGCTCTGGCGCATGCTGGAGACGCGGCCCGAGCGCGTGATCCAGGCCGCCGTGAAGGGCATGCTGCCCCACAACCGCCTGGGGCGGAAGATACTCGGCCACCTGAAGGTCTACGGCGGCCCCGAGCACCCGCACGAGGCGCAGGTGAACGCCGGGCGCCGTCGCGTTCCTGGCGCGGTGACCGAGGCGAGCGCCGTCGCGGCTGTCGCCGAGGCGCCGGTCGCGGAGATCGACGAGACTCCGACGGAGGAGCCGGCAGGCGAGATTGAGGAGACTCCGACCGGGGAAGCGGCCGAAACGCCCGAGGAGACCTCAGGCGACGGGACGGACGAGGAGCAGGCATGACGAACGAGCAGCACTACTACGCGACGGGCCGGCGCAAGAGCGCCGTCGCTCGCGTGCGACTCTACCCTGGCACCGGGCCGATCACGATCAATGAAAAGCCTTTCGAGCAGGTCTTCACGCTCGTCAGCCACCAGAAGACGATCGTCCGGCCGCTGGAGGTCACGGAGACGCAGGACAAATTCCGCGTTCAGGTGAAGGTGGCCGGAGGCGGCATCACCGGCTGGGCCGACGCCATCGCGCACGGCATCGCGCGCGCGCTGGTCGTCTCGGACGAATCGGCGCGCAAGCTGCTCCGACATCACGGGCTACTCACCCGCGACGCGCGGGTCAAGGAGCGCAAGAAGTACGGCCTGAAGCGCGCCCGCAAGGCTCCGCAGTACACCAAGCGCTAACGAACCAACCTCGCCAAGACCAGAAGGCCAGCCTTTAGGCTGGCCTTCTGCGGACTCGCTCGCGTCGCGTCCCTAGAACCGCCAGGCATCGCGCAGAACGTGGGTCTTCACCCAGTCCCACGGCTGCGCCTCTGCGTAGTGCAGCATGTACTCCTGCGCCAGCTTCGGGATCAGGAGGAGGAAGAGGAGCGCCCCAAGCCGGGGCGGCGTCAGGGTCCATGTTGGCGCGAACCGCAGTAGCAGCAGGTAGGCCAGGTAGAAGTTCTCGAACAGGTTGGGGAAGACGAGCAGGAAGGCGCGCGTCTGCGTCACCTCGAACACGATGACGCCCACCGCCCGGTAGGCGAACAGCGCGACGCTCGTCCACTTCGCGAGCGGCTCCCAGCGCAGCGACACAATCAGCTCGAACGAGAGGTAGTAGATGTCGAGGCCCTTGTCGAGGGCTGCGTAGTTGTCGAAACCGCCGAGGCCGACCATCTCGATCAGCACGACGTCCAGCGCGTCGAGCAGCATCGAAGCGAGGCCGCCGGCCAGCGGCCAGCGGAAGATGGAGAGCGGTACGGTCAGGCGGAGGAGGACGACGATGAACTGGCCCAAGTTGGGGCCTAGCTCGCCGCCAGACGCGCCTTGAGCCGTCCGATGGCGTCGACGGGCGATGGGTCCACGCCGTAGAGCAGCGCCAGGTAGTAGCTGACCAGGTCGCCGAAGTAGATGGCGGTGAGCGCCTGCGCCAACGGGCTGCTCCCCCTGGCTTCGAGGCGCTCATGCGAGACGCCCGCGCGCGTCAGCTCGTCCGCGATCACGTCGTACTGGATGAGCACTCGCGGGTGAAGCGCGGGGTGGGCGAGGAAGACGACGTGCAGGAGGTCGAGCGCCTCGCGCGGCAGGCCGAAGCCGACGATGCTGTTGTGCCCGAGCTCGGGCAGCGCGTCGTTGAGCGCCCAGCTCTTGCTGTTCTCGTTGAGCTGCGTCCGCCATCGATGCGCCGCCTCGGCGAGCACCCCGGCGCCGATGATGACGGGGAGCCGCCCGTGCAGCCGCGCCGCGAGCTGCTTCGCCGGGTTGCGTTCCGCCGCGGAGGCGAAGCCGAGCTGATCGCGCTGGTCGCGCATCAGCGCCACCGTCTCGGTCAGGGCCGCTCCCTGGTCATCGAGCGCGCCGGCTTGCTGGGCGACAGCCAGCAGGCGCATGAGCTGGTGGCCGATCGCCGAGCGCGGCCCGCCATCAAAAAGGTAGACGAACGCGGGCAGCGCGCGCTCCTGCGCGAGCTCGCGCAGCCGGCCGCCCGTCGTGACCACGGCGAGCCGCGCTCCGGCTTCCAGCGCTTTGTCGACCGCGGAGAGCGTCTCTTCGGTGTTGCCGCTGTGGCTGCAGGCGACGACCAGCGTCGAGTCGCCGATGTAGGGCGGCAGGTCGTACCCGCGCACGACGCTCACCGGCTTGCGGCCCGAGATCGCCGCGAGCGAACCGACGATGTCGCCCGCAATGGCGGAGCCTCCCATGCCGAGCACGACGATCTCGCGCGCATCGCGATAGCGCTCCGGCAGCCCGATGGCGGTTGCCTGCTCCCACGCCTCCGCGCACTGCTCCGGCAGGCCTTCGATGTGCCTGAGCAGTCCCTGCGAGTCGATCCGTTCCACCAGAGCCCGGTCATCGAGCGCTGAGCCTCCAGCCTCCAGCATCTAGCTTCGACCCTCCAATTGCGCGGCCGCCTCGTTTAGGTCCTTGACGGTATCGATCGCCTTCCAGTACGAGCGCGAGCGGTAGGCGTAGAGCTTGCCCTGCGCTGCGAGGCGGGGGAACAGCTTGTCCTCGTGGTCGCCCTTGCCCGGTAGGCCGCGGAAGAACTCGCGGTTGAGCACGTAGACGCCGGCGCTGAGCCAGTGGGGGAGCAGCGGCTTCTCCTCGAAGCCCACGATGCGCTTGCCCTGCTGGCGAACGATGCCGTACGGGCTGCGGAGCTGCGTGAGCAGGAGCGTGCCGACGGCGCCCGTGCGCTCGTGCTGACGGATCATCGGCGCGAGCGGCTGCGTGTTCACGTTGTCGCCGTTCGTCGCGATGAGCAGCGTCTCGCTCTTGGGCACCTCTCGGTACGCCAGCTTGAGGGCGCCCCCGCGGCCCAACGGCTCGCGCTCAACCGAGTAGCGCATGCGCACGCCCCAACGCCGCCCGTCCTTGAAGTAGCGCTCGATCTTCTCGTGCAGGTAGCCGCATGCGACAACGATGTCCGTCACGCCGCTGCCGCGCAGCCACTCGACCTGGTACTCGAGGATCGGTTTGCCGAGCAGCGGAACCATCGATTTCGGCCGGTTGCTCGTCAGCGGCCGCAACCGCTCGCCCTTCCCTCCGGCCAGCACGATCGCGAACATCAGGGGCGGACCTCCTGGCCCTTCGCCGCACAGATCGCCACGAAATACGTGCCGGGTTGGGCGCGGTCACGCTCGGGAAGGCGGACCGAACGCCGTTCGCGGGTCGCTGAGGCGGATGGCATCCTTGCGCGTCTCGGCCTGCTCGCCTAGCTCGCCTCGACCGCCGGGGCGCGCTCTTCGCTCAGGCCGGCCTCGCGACGGAGCACGTCCGCCTTGTCCGTGCGCTCCCAGGGCGCGTCGATGTCGGTACGGCCGAAGTGGCCGTAGGCCGCCGTCGCCCGGTAGATCGGGCGTCGCAGGTCCAGGTCGCGGATGATCGCTGCCGGGCGCAGGTCGAAGTGCTTGCGGACGAGGTCGAGGATCGTCTGGTCGTCGACCTGGCCCGTGCCGAACGTCTCGACGGCGATCGAGGTCGGGTGGGAGACGCCGATGGCGTACGAGAGCTGGAACTCGGCGCGCTCGGCGAGCCCTGCGGCGACGACGTTCTTCGCCACGTAGCGCGCGGCGTAGGCGGCGGAGCGGTCGACCTTCGTCGGGTCCTTGCCGGAGAACGCGCCGCCGCCGTGCCGGGCGATCCCTCCGTAGGTATCCACGATGATCTTGCGGCCGGTGACCCCGGCGTCGCCCATCGGCCCGCCGATGACGAAGCGGCCGGTTGGGTTGACGTAGTAGCGAGTGCGGTCGTCCAGCAGCTCCGGCGGGATCACCTCGTGCACCACCACGTCGATCAGTTCCCGCTGGAGCTGGTCGTGGGGCACCACCGGGTCGTGCTGCGAGGAGATCACGACGGCGTCGATGCGCTTCGGGCGGCCGTACTCGTACTCAACCGTCACCTGCGACTTGCCGTCCGGACGGAGGTAGTCCAGGATGCCTTCCTTCCGGACGTGGGTGAGCCGCCGGCAGAGCTTGTGCGCGAGCGAAATGGTGAGCGGCATCAGCTCCGGCGTCTCCCTGCAGGCGAACCCGATCATCATGCCCTGGTCGCCGGCGCCCTGCTCCAGGTCGATCTCATCAGCGCCGGCGGCGCCCTCGCGCGCCTCCAGCGATTTGTTGACGCCCTGCGCGATGTCGCCTGACTGCTCCTTGATCGAGACCGTCACGCCGCACGTCTCGAAGTCGAAGCCGTACTTGGCGCGGGTGTAACCGACGTCCCTGACCGTGTCGCGCACGATCTTGGGGATGTCGACGTAGCAGTTCGTGGTGATCTCGCCCATGACGACGACGAGGCCCGTCGTGACGGCGGTCTCGCAGGCGACGCGCGCCATCGGGTCCTGCCCGATGATCTCGTCCAGGATCGCGTCCGAGATCTGGTCGCACAGTTTGTCCGGGTGCCCCTCGGTGACCGACTCGGACGTCAGAAACAGAGACGGCGAGGTCATAAAGGTTGTGTCGCTCATTGGTTTCCCCCTTGTTTCTTGGCTACTCGGTTCGTTAGGCGCTATCGTGGTGCATCCCGCCTCCCGCTTCCAACTACGTGCCTTCTTCCCAGCTCGACAGGTAGGTGCGCTGTTCGTCCGTCAGCTCATCGATGTGGATGCCCATCGAGGCCAGCTTTAGACGAGCGATCTCGTTGTCGATCTCCTCGGGCACCGGGTAGACCTTCGGCTCCAGGCGCTTCTCGCGCGTCGCCAGGTACTCCGCGCTCATCGCCTGGTTCGCGAAGCTCATGTCCATCACGCTGGCAGGGTGGCCTTCGGCGGCGGCGAGGTTGATGAGGCGCCCTTCCCCCAGCACGAAGAGGCGGCGTCCGTCGCCCAGGCGAAACTCCTCGACGTAGGGGCGTATGTCGCGGCGGCTCTCCGCCATGTCAGCGAGGGCGTCCAGATTCAGCTCCACGTCGAAATGGCCCGAGTTGGCCATGATCGCGCCGTCTTTCATCACCTCCATGTGGTGGCGGTCGATGACGTGCTTGTCGCCGGTCAGGCTGATGAAGATGTCGCCGATTGCGGAGGCGTCCATCATCGGCATGACGCGATAGCCGTCCATCGCGGCCTCCAGCGCCCGCAGCGGGTCGACCTCGACGACGATCACCTGAGCGCCCAGGCCGTCCGCCCGCAGCGCCACGCCTTTTCCGCACCAGCCGTAGCCGATGACGACGACCTGCTTGGCCGCCCAGAGGATGTTCGTGGCGCGTGTGATACCGTCGATGGTGCTCTGGCCGGTGCCGTAGCGGTTGTCGAAGTAGTGCTTCGTGTTCGCCTCGTTCACCGCGACGATCGGGTAGGCGAGGGCGCCGTCGGCCGCCATCGCGCGGAGGCGGATGACGCCGGTCGTCGTCTCCTCCGTCCCGCCGATCATGCTGTCGATCAGGTCGCGCTTCTCGCGGTGAATGGTCGCGACCAGGTCCGCCCCGTCGTCCATCGAGATCTGGGGGCGCTGATCGAGCGCTTGATGGATGTGGCGGTAGTACGTGTCGTCGTCCTCGCCCTTGATCGCGTAGGTCGGTACGCCGTACTCCGCGACGAGCGCGGCCGCGACGTCGTCCTGCGTGCTCAGCGGATTGCTCGCGCAGAGAGAGAGCTGGGCGCCGCCGTCGCGCAGGGCGAGCATGAGGTTCGCTGTCTCGGTCGTGACGTGGAGGCACGCCGAGAGGCGAAGGCCTTTCAGCGGCTGCTCCTTCGCGAATCGCTCCCGAATGCTGCGGATCACGGGCATCTCGCGCGCCGCCCACTCGATCCGGCGCACGCCTTCATCGGCGAGGCGCAGGTCGCGGACGTCCGAGCTGATCGTCTGTTGGGTCATCTAGGCTTCCTTCCTACTGCTTGCGGCTACGGCTTCTTCCGCGAATGGCGGTTCCGGGTAGTACTCGATCGCTTTCTGGACGTTGCGCGCTGTCTCCGGGCTGGCCAGTTGGCCGACCAGGTAGAGTGCCATATCGATGCCCGCCGAGACGCCCGCGGCCGTGATCACGTTCCCATCGACAGCGAAGCGCCGCTCGACGACGCGCACGTCCGGCTCCGCGCGGAGCTCGTTCAGCGCCGCCCAGTGCGTTGTCGCTTCGCGCCCCTTCAGGAAGCCGGCGCGCGAGAGGACCAGCGCTCCGGTACACACTGACGTGACCCACTGTGCGGCCCCGCCGGTGCGCTGGACGAAGTCGAGCATTGCGGGATTGCTCATCTCCTGGCGCGTGCCAAAGCCGCCGGGCACCAGCACGACCTCGAGCGGAGGGCAGTCGTCGAACGTGTGGTCGGGGACCACTGTGAGGCCCTTCGCCGCGTGCACGGGCTCGGACGTTTGGGCGACGGTGACGACCCGCCAGTCCTTATCGAAGTACTTGGCGAACGAGCCGAACACTTCGATCGGGCCCACGAAGTCCAGCTCCTCGACATCCGGGAAGATCACGATTCCGAACGTTCTTGTCACGGTTCCCTCCTCATGTCGAAACGCTCACGAGCTCACCGCCGTAGCGCCTTCCGCGCAAGGTAGCGAGCTGCCGTCGCGTGAACGAGACGACGCTCGGCGTGCGACGCGTTGCCGCGCCCTCGATCAGGCGCCCGACTTCGCGGAAGCCGACCGCCTGGTACGCGCGCACCGCCGCGATGTTGCGCGCGTCGACGCTGAGCACGACCTCCTCACACGTTCGGAGCAGTTGCTGCGTCACGGTGCTCGTCACGAGGCGCCCCAGGCCCCGCCCGCGATGGCCCGGGTGGGTGAACACGTTCCCCAGCACCGCGATGCCGTCCGCTTCGGCGATCACGTGCGTGCCCGCGACAGCCACGAGCCGTCCGCCCTCGCTCGCGCCGTAGTAAACGGCCTCGTCGATGTTCTCCGATGTGTAGAACGCGGGCGTGCCATCCGTGCGGTAGAGACGGTTGATCTGGCGGACGTGCGCGCCCGTCAGCCGGCGGACGTTGCCCATCACCGGCTTGAAGGTGTCGCGGTCCACGAGCATGCGCGACATGCTGTGCCGCTCCGGGAGCTGGTAGTGGCGAAGCACCGTTTCCAGGTGCTGAAGCTGGCACGTGAGGAACGTGTGGCGCGGCCCTGGATGGAGGCGGAACAGCGCGTCGAGGCCATCCATCGAGCCGAGCGCGAAGAGGGCGTTACCCAGTCCGCCGCGCGAGTGAAGCAGGAGGGCCTGGCCGCTCGCCCCACGCGCCACGCGCCATTCGCTCTTGGCGAAGAGGTCGGGCTGGAGCTGACCGAGCGCGTAGGCCGCGTACGCCCGGTGCGGCACCAGCAGGCGTCGCAGCTCGTTTCGGTCGCGCAGCGCCCGTACAAGGTAGGTCGTGTGCCTTCGCGTCGCGATCTGCCGGGAGAGGGGCCGGTCTGCCATCAGCGCGCGGCTCCTACGGGCATGTAACGCGAGACGATGGGGCCCAGCCGGCGCTTCGTCTCCTCGGGCACCAGCTCCGGCGCGGTGACGAGCGCCGTCGCCAGCGCCGAGGCGCACTGGCAGTCGCGCGCTGCCGGCAGGGCGCGCACGGCCTGCGCTACGACGCGCCTGGCCGTCTCGACGTTGCGGCCCAGGTTCTGGATGATCAGGTCGGCCGAGACCGGGTCGTGATCGTCGTGCCAGGTATCGTAGTCGGTGACGAGAGCGAGGGTCGCATAGCAGATCTCCGCCTCGCGGGCGAGCTTCGCCTCGGGCAACGCCGTCATGCCGATGACGCGCGCGTCCCAGGAGCGGTAGAGGAACGATTCTGCCTTCGTCGAGAAAGCCGGGCCCTCGATGACCACGTAGGCGCCCCCGCTGTGCGCCGCGGTTTCTGCGCCGGCGGCGCCGGCGAGGACGGCTCGGAGCGTTGGGCAGAACGGCTCGTCGAAGGCGATGTGGGCGACGAGGCCCTGGCCGAAGAACGTGCTCATTCGCCCTCTCGTGCGGTCGATAAGCTGGTCCGGCACGACAACGTGTAACGGCGCGATCTCCTCGCGCAGGCTGCCGACGGCGCTGACGGCGATGATGCGCTCGACGCCCAGCTCCTTTAGCGCCCAGATGTTGGCGCGCGCCGGCAGCTCGCCCGGCAGGAGGCGATGCCCCACGCCGTGTCGCGGCAGGAAGGCGACGCGTGTGCCGTCAAGCGTGCCGAGGACGATTGCGTCGCTCGGCGGGCCGAACGGCGTATCGACGCGCAGCTCTTCGATCTCGCTGAGGCCCTCGATCTCGTAGAAGCCGGAACCCCCGATGACCGCAACCTGGGCGCTGCTCATACGCGCGCCTCGACGGCCTGGCCCAGGGAGTGCAGCGTTTCGTCGTAGGGGCCCCTCACAACGCCTCGCTCGGTCAAGATCGCTGCGATCAGACGGTGCGGCGTCACGTCGAAGGCCGGGTTAGCTGCGCTGACACCCTCCGGCGCGCCAAGCGCCAGCACTTCGTCCGGAGAGCGCTCCTCGATCGGGATGTCGTCGCCGGACGCGAGCGAGCGATCGATGCTGCTCGTCGGCGCGGCGACGTAGAACGGCAGGCGGTGCTCGCGGGCGAGGAGCGCCAGTGGGTAGGTACCGATCTTGTTCGCCGTGTCGCCATTCGCGGCGACGCGGTCCGCTCCCACGATGACGAGGTCGATCGCGCCCCGGCGCATCAACGCGCCCGCCGCGCCATCGACGATCAGCGTGCACTCGATGCCGTCGCGCGCCAGCTCCCAAGCGGTGAGGCGGGCGCCCTGGCGGAGCGGGCGGGTCTCGGTCGCGACGACGCGCACGCGCTTGCCCTGCTCGATAGCGGCCCGCACGACGCCCAGCGCCGTGCCGTAGCCAGCGGTGGCGAGAGCGCCGGCGTTGCAGTGGGTGAGGACGGTCGCGTTCTCGGGCACGAGCTCCGCGCCCAGACGGCCGAGACGTTGGTTCGCCTCGATATCCTCCCTGCGAATGCGCTGGGCCTCGTCCAGCACCGCGTCACGAAGCTCGTCGACGCTCGATGCGCGTTCGGCGGTTGCCAGCACGCGCTCCAGCGCCCACGAGAGGTTCACCGCGGTGGGTCGCGTCGAGGCGAGCTCACGGGCGGCCGCGCGTAGCTCGGCCAGCAGGGCATCGTGGTCCGTGGCCTCGCTCGCGAGGGCTGCCAGCGCGAGCCCGTAGGCTGCCGCGACGCCGATCGCCGGGGCGCCGCGCACCCGCATCGAGCGGATCGCCTCGGCGACTTCGCGGTGGTCGGTCAACGACAGCCAGAGCTCGTCGCGGGGCAGTAGCGTCTGGTCGAGCAGCCGGAGCTGCCCGTCGGACCACACAATCGGCTCTATGGACATCTGTTCCATTCTCTAGACAAAAATACGACTTCTCAGTGGTGTGAGAAGTCGTGCGCGAAACCGCACTCTCATCTGTCCCCAGGTCTGGGGTCGGAGTTGGCACCGCGTCCGCATTTGGCGGACCGGTTGCCGGGCTTCTTCGGGCCGTTCCCTCCACCACTCTGGATAAGAGTGAAACCGTATTCAGTTGTCGAATAAAAGTGTACGTTACCACTCTGGTCAGGTCAAGTGGGGCGACCCTGTACGGGTTGGGCGGGCGCTCGTATACTGCGGTTGATGGCGAACCTAGACGACCCGATGGCCCGCAAGGCCCAGGCCGATCTGCTGCTGGAGCGGGCCGCTCTCCAGCTCAAGCAGCTTCTGGAGGAAGCGGCGGCTCAGCTTCGGCCGTTCCCGCCCTTCCCCGGCGCCTTTTTCACGAACGCCATCGAGGTGGAGTCTGAGGCGGCGGAGAGCCCCGAGCGAGGCTGCGTCGTCGTCTGCGAGGACGGCGAGCTCTACGAGCTCAAGATGAGCATCAGCTTCACGGACGACGCTTCGGACCCCGTCTCTGCCCGGGACGAGACCCTCGGCAAGCTCGACGACCTCCACCCCCGCGACTACCTGGTTCTGGCCTACGAGGCGCTCACCCGCCTTACCGAGCACCTGATGGAGCGCGCCGAGCGGTGAGCCGCCCCGATCCGTCGCCGGGCGGCTGGCAGCGCCGGCTGCTGGGCGGCCCCGATTCCTGGCGGCGCATCGTGTTGGGCGGCGTCGGCGCGGGCCTGGCGCTCGCCTTCTTCGCCGCGGTCGTCGCGATTGTGGTCAACGAGAGCGGCAGCAGTTCGCTCGATCCGGCGGCCACGCCCGGCTTGCCCGTCGCAGCGCCCGCTGACGGCAACGATGCGCCTGAAGCGCCGCCTGCGCAGGACGAGGGCCCGGTCGCCACGGAGCCGCCGGACGAGCCGCCGCCCACCGAGGCGCCTCAGGCCACCGAACTGCCCGCTCAGGCTCCCACCGCCACGCAACCGCCGCCTCCACCCACCTCGACGCCGCCCGCACCGCCGACCCAGCCTGGGCCAACGGCCGCGGGCGGCTGATCTCCTCATTCGAAGGACAGCCTTCAGCCTGTCGCGTGCCCTTCGTCATGCTGAGCGTGTCGGACGCATAGGCTTAGGTTGTGCTCAGAAGGGCGCTCCAGGACAGAGCTGAAGCTCTGTCCCTACATCCGTAATCTACATCCACGGCAAGCGCCCCTTCGCGCCGAACTCTGCGTTGAGGGCGCCGACGACCTCCTCGAACGTGGCTCTTGCTGCTGCGGGGCGCATCTTTGGGCCGCGCAGGCCGGTGCGTTTCGCCCAGCGCTGCCACGTCTCGAGCTGCTTGGCGTGGGCGCCCCGTTCGGTGTGCACCTCCTCGCCGTGGGCGAGGAGGCGTCGTTCCAGCTCACGCGCTGTCTCGCCCGGCGAGTCCTTGCGACGCTCGCCGGTCCAGGGCACGTCGTCGGTGCGGAGGGCGCCCTCTGCCGTCACGCGTTCGAGCAATGCCAGCGCGGCGCGTGCGAGGCCATCGAGCTGCCACGGCTCGCGCGAGGTAGCGATGCCGTAGAGCGCGGGCCAGAGGCGGCGGTGGACGTAGGTCAGCTTGCCGGAGATGAGCCGCGCGACGGCGACGCTCGGGTGCTCGCGCATCGGGTGGGTGACGTTGTAGATGTCGTGGCTGCGCGGGTGGGCCCACCACGAGCCGCGCACCGGCTCACCCGCGACGATCCCCGATAGGCTGGGCAGCGTCGCGTCGTGCTCGACCAGGACGCCGTAGCGCTCGATCGCGGCGAAGACGCGCGGGACGTCGCGCGACGCGCTCACTCGAGGACGATGGCGCCGCTCTTGCCGCCGCGTTTGCGCGCCAGCCGGACGCCTTCGATGCGCATGCCGCGGTCGACGGCCTTGCACATGTCGTAGACGGTGAGCGCGGCGACGCTTACTGCCGTCAGCGCCTCCATCTCGACGCCGGTCTTGCCCGTGGTGCGCACCGTCGCCTCGATCTGCAGGGCGCTCTCTTGCTCGTCCGGCGTAATCGAGACGTCGATGTCGGTGAGCAGGAGTGGGTGGCAGAGCGGGATCAGCTCGTGGGTGCGCTTGGCGGCCATGATGCCCGCCAGCCGCGCCACGGCGAGCACGTCGCCCTTCGCCACGCCGCCCGACTGGACCAGCGCGAGCGTCTCCGGCTCCATGCGGACGCTGCCGCGCGCGACCGCCTCGCGCCTGGTGTTCGCCTTGCGCGAGACGTCGACCATTCGCGCGCGCCCGGCGGAGTCGAGGTGAGAGAGACGCTTGGCCATGCGACTTAGGCCGTCAGCGACCGCACGGCCAGGATGTCAGACTCGCTAACCTTCCGCACGTCCTGAGTCGAAAGCGAGACCACCGCCTGCGTCTCTCCTGACGCCGCGACGAACTCAACCTCCAGGCCGTCCGGCGGGTAAACCTCCACGACCGTGCCGAGATCACCCTGACGCAGCCCGAGTTCGACCAAGTCTCGCGTCAGTACGATGCACTCCAGGATGTCGAACGTCATGCTGTTCTCCCTGGGTAGGCAGTCACGAATCGTGGGTGATCCTCGGCGTGCCGGATTACCCAAATAGAAACCAGGACGCTTGTTGAGTTCTCCGGACCGGTGAGCGGGCCGATGATCGTGAACTTCCTCCCGTATCTGGACGGCTCAGCTTCTTCAGCGTCCAACGCAAGGTGCTGCGTCCGGAGATCCGCGTCGAGCTGTGCCCAGTCTGCTTCAGTATAGCCCAGCCGCGCAAAGAAGGCCGCCTTGAATCGACCGACTGGATGCCGTGGAGAGAGCAGGTAATCGCGTAGCTTCTCAGGCGCTATGACGGCTTGGTCTGCGTTTGGCAGCTTCATGGCCGTATAATCGCGCCCTTCCTACAGCCGCGCCACCAGGCTGACCACGTACTCGTCCAGGCGCGCCCGGATGAGCGACGGTGTCAGGTGGCGCAGGCCGGCGTCGAGCCAACCGGGAAAGATGTCGCGTTCGCCCAGCGAGCCCATGTCCATCACCGAAACGAGGTCCCAATAAGCCTGGCCGTCGTCCACGACGCGCAGGGACCGGCACGCCGTGAGGAAACGGTCTGCCGCCTCGACCCCATGGAGCCGTACCAGGTTCGCCCGGCAGTGCGCGACATCGTTGCCGGGCGGGCCCCAAGAAGCGTTGATCCAGTCGACGACGCCGGTCAGCCGCCCGCGCGACCAGAGGACGTTGCCCGGATGGTAGTCGCGGTGGATGAAGCGGTCCGCCTTCTCGGGCGGCGGGCCGTTCACGATGTCGAGCGCTCGGGCCCACGCTTTCGGCTGCGTGGACCACGGAGGCGGCTCGACCTTCGTCATGTCGTAGTAGGGCGCGTACGGCTGCACCAAGCGCGCCGCCCTGCTGTCGACCGCATGAATCGCGGGAAGCGCCTCGGCCATCTGGCGCAGCCACGGGTCGAGGTCGGCCGGGGCGAAGACGACGCGACCGGGCAGGCGGCTCATGAGCACGGCCGGCGCGTCGCACGCATTGCCTTCCGCGTCGACGGCGACCAGCTCCGGCGCGGGCACATCGCTGCCAGCGAGCAGTTCGAGTACCCGAGCCTCGCGCTCGGGCGTGTCCGGCTCGCGGGCGAACCACCCGTCCCGGTCGAAGCGGCGCAGCACCAGCCGGTGCGTCGCGCCCCGTCGGTCGACGGCGTTGACGGCGTGGATCGCCGTGGACGAGCCGCCGCGCAGCCGCTGTACTGACGTGACGTGGGCCCCGACTCCCACCGCGCGCTCGACCCAGCGCAACGCCTCCGGCGGCGGGCGGCGGCGCATGAACGACTCGAGCGCGGGCACGGGCGGCTCAGTCGATCAGCCGCAGCTCGTGCTCGATGACGTGCGAGAGGTCGGCGCTGAGGCGGAACGTGCCCTCGAATCGACGCCCGGCGAGCAGATGGGGCACCCAGATCGCGTCGTCGGGCCACATGCGATCGTAGGGCAGGGCGTCCTCGGCGTGCCACCCGAGCTGGCCCTCATCGCTCGGCTGGAGGGCGCCCTCGAAGGTGCGGGTCGAGAAGACATGAACGGTGTAGTCCGGCTCCGGCGCCTCGCCGAAGTAGAACGTTAGCGTGCCGTGCTCGAGCAGGTCGCGCACGGCCAGGCCCGTCTCCTCGCGCATCTCGCGCACCGTCGCCTGTTCGGGCGACTCGCCGTCCTCGATCTTGCCGCCCGGCCCGTTCCAGAGCCCGCCGCCGAAGCGCCCCTCGGCTTTGAGCTGGAGCAGCACGTGGCCGTCGCGGCGCAGGTAGCAGATGGTGCCAATGGTCGTCATGACGAGGCCATCCTAGCACGAGGCGAGCGCGGGTCGGACGGCCTGGTCTAGCCGCCGATCTGGGACATGCTGCGTGAGGCGCGCTGGAAGCCGGCGTCGTTGATGTGGTGCTTCATCTCCTTACGCCAGCAGGCGGCGCGCACTACCTGCTCAAGGTCCGCGTCGCTGGCGCCGGAGCGCAGGGACGCGCGCAGGTTCGTCTCCCAGGTCGAGAAGAGGCAGGTGCGGAACTCGCCGTCAGCGGTGAGGCGGACGCGGTCGCAGGTGGCGCAGAACGGCTCGCTCACGGGGTTGACGAAGCCCACCTCGCCCGCGCCGTCGGCGAACGCATAGCGTTGCGCCGTCGCGATGCGCTCGTCTGTAACCGGCACGAGGGAGTAGCGCGTCTCGATGATCGACCGGATCTCGGCGCCGGTGAGCACGTCGGTGCGGTCCCAGCGTCCGTCCGCGTCCAGCGGCATGAACTCGATCCAGCGCACGATGTAGGGCTTGCGCCGCGCCAGCTCCGCGAAGGCGAGCACGTCATCCTCGCTGAAGCCGCGAATCGCGACGGCGTTCACCTTGATCGGGCGGAGCTGCGGGTACTTCTCGCACTCCTCGAGGCCGGCGAGCACCTCCGGCAGCGCGTCGCGACGCGTAATGTGGGCGAACTTCTCGCGCACGGGCGTATCGAGGCTAACGTTGATGCGTTGCAGCCCCGCCTCGACGAGCGACGCGCACATCTCCTTGAGCCGGAAGCCGTTCGTGGTCAGGCTCAGGCTCTTCAGGCCCGCGATCGGCGCGAGCTTCTCGATCAGCACGGGTAGGTCAGCGCGAACGGTGGGCTCACCGCCGGTGAGCCGGATCTCCTCGATGCCGAGGCGGACGAAGAGGCGCACGAGCCGCTCGATCTCCTCATACGAGAGCACCTCGTCGCGGCCGAGCCACTGCAGGCCCTCCTCGGGCATGCAGTAGGTGCAGCGGAAGTTGCAGCGGTCGGTGACCGAGACGCGCAGGTTCTTCAGCTCGCGACCGAAGCCGTCGGTGAGCGGGCCGTCGCCCCAGGTCTCGGGCATGTCCGGCGTGTCGGGTTCGAGCTCGACAGGCCCTTCCCGGTCGCGCGGCATGAGCGGGATCAGGTGGTCGCCCTGAAGGAACGTCTCACGTCCCACGGAGCATCCTCTCCAGCACGACCCGCGCCTTGCGCGCCGCGACGCCTCGATGGCTGATCGCGTGCTTCTCGCCGGGCGGTAGCTCGGCGGTGGTCAGGCCGCGCTCAGGTAGCAGGAACACCGGGTCGTAGCCGAAGCCGTTCGCCCCGCGCGGCTCGCGCGCGATGCGACCTTCCACCGTACCCTCGGTCAACTCCACTGGTCCGCCCGGCTCCGCGATGGCGATCACCGCGCGAAAGCGGGCGCTTCGCTGCTCGTCCGGCACGTCGCTCAACTCCTGCAGCAACGTTTGCACTCGCTCCTCGTCCGTTCTGTCCGGGCCGGCATATCGGGCGGAAAAGATACCTGGGCGACCGCCCAGGGCATCTACCTCCAGTCCGGAGTCATCGGCCAGCGTCACCAAGCCGCTGGCCTGCGCATACGCTTCGGCCTTTATTCTCGCATTCTCCGAGTAGGTCTGTCCACTCTCCTCGACCTCTAGGTTCAGCCCAAGCTCCGCCGGCGTGACAAGCTCCCAGCCGCAGCCATCGAGGAGCTGCCGGAACTCGGCGACCTTGCCCGGATTGTTCGTCGCGATGAGGAGGCGAGGCATGCCCCATCAGGATAGCCGCGCCTCCTCCTAGGGTCGATGGCCTGCGCTATGGGAGCGTGTCGAAGGCGGGCTTGGTCGGCGGTTCGAGCAGGCCGTGGTCCCTCAGGGCGGCGACTAGCTTTTCCATCGCCGCGAAGTTTACGCCGAGCAGGGCCACGGCGATGTAGAGCGCGAACCGCTCCTGCTCGCCGCCGCCGTGCTCTCGCAGGAACGCCTCGATGCGCGGCTCCTGCCCCGCGACGAGGCGCTTCACCAGATCGTCCGCGGGCGCGCCCTCGCGCGTCGCCTCGGCCTGCGCCAGCCAGGCCCAGAAGCTCCCGGCCAGCGTTTCCCAGTCCAGTCCTTCCTCGAGGAGAAATGCCTTCGGCATGTAAGTACCCTCCCGTGCGTCTAACGCACCTTGTGGCTGTACTTGCCGGCGACTGCCAGGAACGCGTCCAGGTAGTGTTTCACGTCAACCGCCACGTCGTCGAGCGAGATCATACCGATGACCCGCGTCCCGCGCTCGGTGACCGGCAACCTGCGGTGGCCGCTGTTGCGCATCACGTCCACCGCTCGCTCCAAGTCCAGATCGGCGTCAACTGTCGCAGGATGGCGGTCCATGTAGTTGCCCACCTGCTGCCTCGCAGGGTCGCCGCCCAGCGCCATGCAGCGCACAGCCAGGTCGCGGTCCGTGATCACGCCTTCGACGAGATGATCGGTGGTTGCCACGACCAGAGTGCCAACGCTGTGTTCCCGCATGAGCTGCGCGGCATGCTGGCAGTCCGCGTTTGCCTCCACTTCGACGGCCTTCGTCGTCATGACATCTCGAACCTTCATGGGTGCCTCCTTCCAGCACCTGGAAGGCACACTCTGGCCCTCGCGTGCTGCGAGTGCCGCACGGCCCGATTCCGCTGTGACCATCGGCTCTAGGCCGCCGTCCGGCACCCGGGTACGCTGGTGTTGCTTGTGAAAGGAGGCGCTTCTATGGGATGCAAAGAAACGCTGGAGGGCTACCTGCGCGAGCAGAAGGTGCCCTTTCAGGTCCAGCATCATGCGATCGCCTACACCGCTCAGGAGATCGCGGCGCTGGAGCACGTGCCCGGCAACACGCTGGCGAAGGTCGTGATGGTGCTGGCCGACGGTGAGCTGGCGATGGTCGCGCTGCCCGCTCCGTCTCGAGTCGATCTCAGGAAAGTGGCGGCGGCCCTCGGGGCGAACGTGGCGCGCCTGGCTGAAGAGCGCGAGTTCGCCTCCGCTTTTCCGGACGGCGATCTGGGCGCGATGCCGCCCTTCGGCAACCTCTACGGCCTGACAATCTGCGTCGACCAGGCGCTGGCGGAGGACGAGACGATCGTCTTCAACGCGGGCACCCACACCGATACGATGAGCCTAAAGTACGCCGACTTCGCCCGCCTTGTGCAGCCCAAGGTGGCTGACATTAGGGAAGAGGAGTAGGAGCGGCCCGCAGTTCTGTCAACGGACGACGTACGGACTAACGGATGGCCGAAGCTGAACCCCTCTTGAGCCATCCGTTAATCCGTTCTCGCATCCGTTGACAGGCGCGCTGCCGCGTCCTACCATGCGCCTGCCCACAATGCGCAAGGAGGGTCTTCATGGCGCGAGCGGCGTTCGTTGATGTCACCGTCGTCCCGATGGATAGGGAGCGCCTGCTGGCGCACCAGACCGTGCTCATTCAGGACGGCCGGATAAGCGCCATGGGAGCTGCTGCCGAGGTCTCCGTTGCGGACGAAGCGGAGCGTATCGACGGGCGCGGCCGCTATCTGATGCCCGGCCTCGTGGACATGCACGTCCACTACAACGAGCCGAGCTACGCGGCGCTTTTCGTCGCGAACGGCGTCACGACCGTACGCAACATGTGGGGGTTCCCTCTCCATCTCCAGGCCCGCGGGCAGATCGGGCGCGGCGAAGGGTTCGGCCCGGCGATCTACACGTGCGGGCCGATCATGGACGGCTCGCCTCCGATCTGGCCCGGCAGCACGGTCATCGAAACGGCGGAGGAGGCGGAGCGTTCGGTCGCCGAGCAGAGGGAGCAGGGCTACGACTTCCTCAAGGTCTACAGCAACCTTACGCTCGATGCGTATGACGCGATCGCCGCCGCGGCGCGCAAGCACGGCATGCGCGTGGTTGGCCACGTCTCGGACCGCGTCGGGCTGCGCCACGCGCTCGAGTCGGGCCAGGCATCGATCGAGCACCTCCAGGGCTATCTGCCAGCGCTCGTCCCTGGGGGCGCACCACCGCCGGCGGCTTCGACGTACACGGAGCGCATGATCCACGCTGGGGAGCGCGCCGACGAATCGAGAATCCCGACCGTCGTCGAGTGGACGTGTCGCGCGGGCGCCTGGAATTGCGTCACGCTGCTCGTGGGCCGCAAGCTGGCCGCCGCGCGGCTGTCCTTTGACGAGGAGCGGCTGCGTCCCGAGCTGCGTTTCCTGTCGCCCGAGTACATCGCGCGCTGGGACCCGAAGAACGACTTTCGCCAGCAGGACCAGGTCGACCCCGACCGGGCCGCGAACGCGTTCCAGAGGGCGGCCGGGCTGCGCAATCAGCTCGTGCGGGCACTTCGCGACGCCGGTGCCCGGCTCCTCCTGGGCACGGATACGCCCAACCCCTTCGTCATCCCCGGCTTCGCAATCCACGAGGAGCTGCCGTTGCTCGTCGAAGCGGGCCTGACGCCCTACGAAGCGATTCGCGCCGGCACAAGCGACGCCGCCGAGTTCCTCGGGGCCGCGGACGAGTTCGGCACGATCGCCATTGGCCGCCGGGCGGACCTGATCCTGACCGACGCCAACCCGCTCGCCGACGTGACAAACGTCGCCCGGCGGTCGGGTGTGATGGTGCGCGGGCGCTGGCTGGCCGCTGCCGAACTGGACGCCATGCTGGAGGGCGTGGCGGATGCCGCCGCTGCGCCAACCGCGCCACACAGGCACGACTGATGGGCCTAGACTGAGATTGCCATGAACCCGCGATTGCTCGCAGGTGCACTCGTTGCGCCGATGGCCGGCCTGGCCACTGGCGTCTGGTCGGAGTTCGCCGATCTCGGCCCGCCCGTGCTGCTGGCGGTCGCCGTGCCAGCGATTGTGATCAGCCTGCTGTCGCTCGCCCGGCTCAGCGAGCGGTCTCGCCCGATCCCACTCATCCTCATGGGCGGGGCGATTGGCCTGCTGACGTTCGCGATCTCGGTCGGGCTGTATGTCGCTCTCCATTACGTGCGCGGTGGCGGCTTCGACATCAACGACGAGGAGTCAGGCGGGTCGGCGGCGGTCTTTTTCGCCGTCCACGTGGCCGTAGGCGCGATGGTGGGCGTCGGCGTCGGCGCCGCGATGGCGGTGCTGGTCGTAGTGGGCCGGGTACTCGGCCTGCGGCGGTCGAGCGTGGCGTAAACGTTGGCACCGCCCGCTAGTGGTGCTGTCGGAGGTAGGCCACCGTCTCCATCATCACCCGACAGTCCACCTCGTTGTAGCGCGCGATCTCCTGCATGAGGTCCAGTCTGGCCATCGGGACGCCGCGGCGGGCCGCCTCGCCCTGGCACCACCAGGCGCCGATCATCGCGCCCAGGCCGTCCGTTGGGCCGTCGCCCCAGGTCGTTTCGATGAGACCGTGGCTGTGCAGCGCCTTCGCCACGGCCTTCAGGCCGAAGGCCAGCGCCCCGCGGATCACGACCGGCTCTTCGCGCATCACCTTCCTCAAGAAATCGAACCAGCGCAGGACTGGCCAGTTCTTCTCCGGGTGTCGCTTCCTGGCGGCGTTGTATGCAGTCTCGAAGTTCGTGACCTCCGCAGGCGACCAGTGGATGAGGCGAGGTTCGTCCCCGTCGGCGGCTAGACGTGATCGAGTGGCCGCCATATGCTCGACCCAGGCGTCGATCATCTGCGCCTCCTCGGGCTCGGTGAGCGCATCTACCAGGAAGGATTCGAAGCGCCACTGACCCTCTTCGACGTGACCGCAGCCGATCATGAAGATGAGCGTCTGCCCGCCCTTCTCCGGAATGCGCGAGAAGTCATCGGCAAGGTCGCTCACGGTCTCGAAGTCGACGTAGAACTCCAGCGGGGGCGGTTCTCGCCACTCGTCTTCGGCTGTACTGATCCTGGATGGGCGAACGACCGGCCCGTCGCTGCTGCGGTTGACCGCTAGGATTGCGTCGAGCACTTGCGAGCGGGTTTCGCCGGTCACGCCAACGATTTCGGGGGTCAGGCGCGGGTCTTTCCACCTGTAGACACCGGCTTCGTGGCCCTTCTGGCGGCCTGGCGCGGCCACCTGCCAGAGCAGAGATGGCTCGTCGAGCTGCTCTGCGATCGACCTCTTGGCGCTGTGCCAGGGGCTATCCTGGTCATGACTCATATTCGGATAGAGCTCGGGCAGGGAGGGCGTGGGGAGCACGCTCCAGGTCGACCCCTCAGCCCGAACGCGGCGCATCCACTCGATAGCTTCAGACGCCGCCTCCGCAATCGGGCGCTTCTTGGCCAGCGTGCCGGCCTGCGGCACAGGAGCCAGGCAATCCATGCAGCTTGAACCGCGATCTTCACGCTGCGTCCAGCCACGGCCGAGGAGAAACGACTCGGGCGGCTCGTACCCCTGTAGACGTCCCAGCGCCCGGTTGTAGACAAAGACCTGGATCTTGTACGCAGCCGCCGAGCCGGAGTTGTCGAGGGTCCCGTTCACGAGCAGGTTGAGGGTGCTGAACTTGATGTCAACGACGCGATAGTGCCACGGCCCGCCGAGGCCGAGCGCCGCCATGCACGAGTCGCTGGCATCGATCGCGGTGGGGAACAGCATGTGCAGCACGTCGCTGCGGACGAGCAGGTCGGGAGCGCCGAACGTCCGGTGCTGGGGGTCGCGAAGGACGCCCTGGTGGATCACCGGCACGCCTGCGCGCATGGCGGCGAACGTCTCCTCGCCCTTCGCCAGATCCCGCACGTCCTCGGGGCCAGACGCGATCGCACGCACCTCGGCCAGCGTGCGCAGGTGCCCGACGACCGCATCTTCGAAGAGGCGACCCTGCTCGAAGATGAACGCGGTGAAGTCGGTGCGAGGGTCGTAGGTGGAGAGCGTTGTGTCACGCTCGAATCCGTGGCTGTCGCCGTACAGCTCCAGCCAGTCCAAAATCGGATCGCTGAGAGTGTGGTTCCGCGTACGCGAGGCGCTAACCCAGTCGTTCCAGTCCTCGGGGCTCGTCGGAACGACCTCGCGGCCCAGGTCGTCGTGCGTAAGCGCCTCTATGCCCATTATCTGTGCTCTCCGCGCGTCTGATTGTCGGGCGGTGCAGATGGTCTGAGACGCCTCGCCCGGGTTGTGGCCGCGCACATGGCGAGATGATAGCAGATCGCGAGCAGGGCCGCTTCCCTTGGCCGGGGCGACGAAGGCGGAGCGTGTGATAGAATTGCCAGCGCGAAGCAGGGCGCCTGCAATCGTACTCGCCTCAGGCGGTGCCCCAAGTCAGGAGCGAGCTGATGGAACCAATTGACCACACGAAGATCGAGGCTCTTTGGTTGAGCAAGGTCGAAGCTGCGAACGACTCCCCAACGGGGTTCGCAGCGCCTGCAGAGCTGGCGCTCATTCTATATCCACTTCTCGACTGGGTCTGGTACCGATACGGTGCCAGTCTGGCAACAGGACTGGTTGACGCGTACGTTGAACGTACGCCCGCGCGTTCCCAATATCCTGAAGAACTTCGTCTTGAACTCGAGACCCTGCTGCGGCGGAGGCTAAACCAGCTCGCCCTCGTGCCGGATGAAGTGCGGAAAGCCCTTCAGCGGACTCTGCCTAAGCTCTCCGACGCGGCCAGGACAAACTCGAGCGATCCCGGCGAACTCTCCGTCCTGCTGCTTCGCGTCGTTCAGGAAACGGCCGACGAGATCAACGAAGAGCTTCCACCAGATGGCGATTACCCGGGCGAGGTATTCATGGTGTCGTTTATGAGGCAGGCTTGGGAGGGAAGCCTGCATGCAGCCATGAGCTGGCACCCTGAGCGAGAGCGACTCGTATCAGAGTTGATGCAGAATGCGGAGGACCGCGGCCTCTTTCAGATGGTGGAGGATGTGGAATTGGCTGCCCAGCGTGCTGCTGACGACTCCAGGGACATGATCGACGAGCAGGCTGGGAGCGACCTCGCGGCACGGTTGTCCACGATCAATAGCTGGTGCGACTACCTGACGCGCGAATTCGACGGGTTTGTGTCAGCCAGCGAGCGCGGTGAGCAAGCCCCTCCGAACCCGGTCGCCATCGAGCGCATGCGGCGCATGCTGTGGGAGTGGGCAGTCTCGGAGTACTTGTCGCAGAAAACAAGAAGCTGGTCGCCAGAGGACATACGTAACGGCGTCCTCAAGATAATCGAAGTGCACGAGGCGCGCGGCTTTAACACCGGTCAAGCGCCACTGCGCTGACGCCTAGTGGCATACAAGTTAGCCCACTGAAGCAACCGACCCCGAATGCGGCTTCAAAGGTCAGCCTCATTCCTTGAGGGCCACGACGACGCCCAGCGTGACGCGGTGCCCGTCCACCGTCTGCTCTGCCCGGTGCGCGTCGGGCGGCGGCTCGCCTTCGACGAGGGAGGTGGAGAGCGTTTCGCCCTGGACGTAGGCGGCGTGTGTGGCGAGGACGCGCCGGAGAGCCTGCCCTGAGCTCGTCGAAGGGTCGTCGCCCTGCCAGTAGGTGGTGATCCGGTCCGAGATGTCGAAGCCGGCGTCGCGGCGCAGGTTCTGAATGCGATGCACCAGCTCGCGCGCCAGGCCCTCGTCGAGCAGCTCCGGCGGCACCTCGGTGTCGACGACGACGATGTAGCCCGCCTCTTGGGCAGATGCGAAGCCTTCGCGCTCGACGGTCGTCACCAGGAGCTCGTCGGGCTCGAGCCGGTGCCCGGCGACCTCGACGCCGTGGCCCTCGGCGATTGCCGCCGCGACGGCCATCGGGTCGTGCGCGGCGAGCGCCTGACGGATCTCGGCGACGGCGGGGCCGTACTTGGGCCCAAGGGCGGGCAGATTGGGGCGCACTTCGTAGCGGAGGAAGTCCGACTCGTTGTGGATCGGTACCAGCTCCCGCACGTTCAGCTCGTCGACGAGCTGCGGGCCGAGCCGCGCGAGCGCGTCCTCTTCCACCTTCGCGCGCACCTTGACGAAGACGCGCGGGAGCGGCTGGCGCACCTTGATCTGCGCCTTGCTCCGCGCAGAACGACCCAGCGACGCGAGGCGCATCACGAGGCGTACCTCGTCGCTCAGCTCTCGGTTGATCAGCGACGCGTCCGCCTGCGGCCAGTCGCTGAGGTGGACGGATGGCGGTTCGGTGCTATCCGATGAACGCACCAGGTTCTGGTACAGCTCCTCCGCGAGGAAGGGCATGAACGGCGCGAGCAGCCTCGCCAGCGTCACGAGCGTCTCGTGCAGCGTCTCGTAGGCCGAGCGCTTGTCGTCGTCGTCCTCCGACTTCCAGAAACGCCGCCGGCTCCGCCGCACGTACCAGTTCGAGAGGTCTTCGACGAACGACTCGACGCGGCGGCACGGCGCCATCGTGTCGTAGTCGTCCAGCGACGCCGTGACGTCCGCGACGAGCTGGTGTAGCTCGGAGAGCAGCCACCTGTCTAGCTCGTGCTCTGCGCCCCCTGTGGTGTTGGGTGTGGTCGTGGGGGCCCACCCGTCGATGTTCGCGTAGGTGACGAAGAAGGCGTAGGTGTTCCAGAGCGTGAGCACGAAGCTGCGCCGCAGCTCGTCGCCCGAACCCCAGCCGAAGTTGACGTTGCTCGCCGGGTTGTGGCGCAGGAAGAGCCAGCGCATCACATCGACGCCCATCTTCTCGGCCGCGTCGTCGAACCAGATCGCGTTGCCCTTGCTCTTGTGCATCTCCTCGCCGGCCTCGTCGCGCACTAGGGCGTGGCCGAGCACTGCGCGGAACGGCTCGCGGCTCTCGAGGACGGTGCTCATGGCGAGCAGGGCGTAGAACCAGTTGCGGAACTGCCCCGGGAAGCTCTCGGTGATGAAGTCGGCGGGGAACCACTGCTCCCAGTAGGAGCGGTCGCTGTCGTACTTCAGCGTGGAGAATGGCACGATGCCCGCGTCGAGCCAGGGGTTGCCGACGTCCGCGATCCGCGAGACGGCCTCCCCGCACTCGGGGCAGCGCACCTTCACCGCGTCGACCCACGGCCGGTGCGGCGAGTGGCCGTCGTATTGCTCCCAGCCCTCGACCGCCTTCTCGCGCAGCTCGTCGCGGCCGCCGATCACTTCGACGTGGCCGCAGGCGCAGGGGTAGATCGGCAGGGCGAGGCCGTAGTAGCGCTTCTTCGAGATCATCCAGTCCGACATGTTGCGCAGCCAGTCCAGCTCGCGCTCCAGCCCGAAGTCCGGGATCCAGCGGATCTTGCGCGTGACGTCCATCATCTGCTCGCGCAGCGGCTTGCCGGCCTCGTCGTGGCCGTCCATGTTGATGAACCACTCGTCCACCAGGCGGAAGACCAGCTCGCTGCCGCATCGCCAGCAGACCGGGTAGCGGTGCGAGTAGTCCTCGACGCGCACGAGCAGCCCCTTCGCGTGCAGCGAGTCGAACACCGCCTGCGGCACGTCGCCGGCGAAGCGACCTACCAGGAAGCCGAAGCCCTCCTGGTAGACGCCGAAGTCATCGATCGGCGCGATGACAGCGAGGTCGAACTGCTTGCTGAGCGCGAAGTCTTCCTGGCCGCAGCCCGGGGCGATGTGGACGATGCCGGTGCCTTCGGTCTCGCTCACCTGGTCCCACTCGATGACGGGGTGGACCACGCCCTCCTGGGCGGGCAGCTCGTCGAAGGGGCTGCGATAGGTCAGCCCGACGAGCTCCCGGCCCGGTAGCTCCGCCTCGACTGAGTGCTCGCCGCGCAGGGCGCCCAACGCGCCCTTCGCCAGATAGAAGATGTCGCCGTCCTGACGGACGCGCACGTAGGTGAGGTCGGGGTGCACCGCCGCCGCGACGTTCGCCGCGAGGGTCCAGGGCGTCGTCGTCCAGACCAGCAGCGACTCGCCGGGGCGTTCGTTCAGCGGCAGTTTCAGGTAGACGCTGGCGTGTGTCAGCTCCTGGTAGCCCTCGGTGACGATCTCCATGTTGGAGAGGCCGGTAGCGCAGCGCGGGCACCAGGGCATCACGTCGTGGCCTTTGTAGAGCCAGCCCCGCTCGTGGCAGACCTTGAGGAAGTGCCAGATCGCGTAGTTGTTCTCGTCCGAGTTCGTGTAGTAGGAGTCGTCCCAGTCCATCCAGTAGCCAAGGCGGACCGACTGCTCGGTGATGCGGTCGGCGAAGCGCTGCACGCGCTCCTTGCACGCCTCGACGAAGCGGTCGACGCCGTACGCCTCGATGTCGTGCTTCGACGTGAAGCCCAACTCACGCTCCACCTCGACCTCGATCCAGAGGCCCTGGCAGTCGTAGCCGTTCTGGTAGCGCTGCCGGAAGCCCTGCATGGTCTTGTGGCGCTGGAAGGCGTCCTTGTATGCGCGACCCCAGGCGTGGTGGACGCCCATCGGGTTGTTTGCCGTGATCGGCCCATCGACGAACGACCATTGCCGCTCCGACGCCTGGTTGCGCTGCAGGTACTGCTCGACGATGCCTTGCTCCTGCCACCAGCGCAGCGTCTCGCGCTCTAGGGCAGGAAAGTCGGGCTTCGGGTCGACTGGCTTGAACACGGCTCTCCTAGCTCGGCACCTTGCCGGACACGATGTAGGCGTTACTCACGAAGATCGCTTCGTCACGCACATCGGTGAGCAGCGTTCGGCACTCAGCCGGGATGTCGCGGTTCAGGTCGGCGGCCACAATGCGGCTCAGCATGCGGTAGTACGGGTTCCAGATGCTCCGCAGGCCGGTACCGTAGCGGCCGTCGAAGGTGACGACGCGTCCTCCGGCGCGGGTGGCGGCTACCATCCGTTCGAGCGCACCCCGCCAATCGGGGATAACCGTGAGTGCCAGCGTTTCCAGGGCGCTGTCGAACTCCTTCTCGAATGTCATCTTTGCGGCATCCATCTCGACGAGTTCGATGTTCTTCCAGCCCTTTCGTTGTACGATCCGCTCAGCGCCCTCGAGCATCGTTTCCGAAAGGTCCACGCCGACGATTCGCCCGTCGGGCCCCACGGCGCGAACGAGGTACCCGAAGTTCGCGCCGCGCCCGCAGCCGACGTCAAGCACGGCGTCGCCGGAACGCAGCTCCAGCCGCGCGACAGCGCGACGGCGGATGATCGGCTCCCAGCCCTGGAAGCTCGAAAACAACAGCGCGTTATACACCCACCGCCGCCCAATGCGACGGTACGTTGTCTCAACACGCTGTCTGCCCGAGCTCACGATAACGTCTCCAAGACAAAGGCCCGTCCCTCGATAGGGACGGGCCTGCATACCCGCGGTACCACCCTCGTTGCCCGGCGACGCGCCGGACCGCTCACAGTCCGCCTTGGCGGACGCGCCTCGATAACGGGGGCCTCCGGCCGAGCCTACTGGGTTCGCCTCCGGCGGACCGTTCGGTCGGCGGCTCGAGAGGGATCTTCGGGCCGGCGATGCCGCGCCCGCTCTCACCATGTCGGGCTCGCTAAGCGGATCGGGACCGGCCTACTCGTCTCCGTCGTAGCCTTTCGTGCAGTGTAGGGCACGGCCGCTTCGGAAGACAACCGTGCGTCTTGGCGCCACCAGAGACTCGCTGTGGCGGGAAAGCCGCAGCTTCTGCCCAAGCTGCGCGTTTCAACGCGCAGAATATGCACCCACAATCCCCACGGGTCGGGCTTCTCCAGCGCAGGCGGATCCGCCTCGCGGAAGCCCGACAGGCTAAAGCCTGTCCCACATTGGCGGGTCACCACGCCTGCGTCCGCTCAGTGAACGACGCCCGGATGCGCGCCGCCTGCTCGGGCGACAGCAACGCGTCCAGCGTGCGCAGGCGGTCGTCCAGGTACGACAGCGCGCTTTCCGGATCAAGCACGTCGTCGCTGGCGGCGGCCTCCTCAATGAGGCCGCGCGTGATGTCGTCGAGCCGCTCGTCGATCAGCCCGCGTAGAGTGCCGTCGTCGGGCTCGGCGGTCTGGGGCGGGCCGAAGCGCCCGGTGAAGGCGTCGATGCCGATCAGGCGGGCGATCTGGAGGACGTGCTCTCGCTGCGGCATTACAGGCCGATGATACACGAGCCGCTCGCGAGATGCGACGAGGCCGCTCGTTGAGAGCGGCCTCGCGATGCATGGCTTGCTGGTGCGCCGTTACGATTCCCGCATCGGGCTGGGCGTGCTGCCCTTGATCTTGTTGTAGCAAGAGCTGCAGTAGACGGGCCGGTCGCCGCGGGGCTGGAAGGGCACCTCGGTCATCATGCCGCACTCGGCGCAGGCGGCCGGGTGCATTTGACGGGGTGTCCTGCCGCCGAAGCTGGCGAAGACGCCGTAGCGGACGTAGCCCTCCTCCGGCTCATTCAGCCGGGTCGTCTTGCGGGTGGAGCGGCAGGGTGGGCAACGCACGGGCTCGTTCTGGAGGCCCTTGGTGGCGTAGAACTCTTGCTCGCCGGCGGTGAAGATGAAGTGATTGCCGCAGTCCCTGCAGGTCAACTGCTTGTCAACAAAACTCACGTGAGGTTCCTTTCCTTGCGAACATAAGAAAAACGGCCCTCTGGCAGGCCGCTCCTCCGTCCCGACCAAGTCTCCTTAAGTATACGGAACCCGAGTTTTGGCTGGCAAGGAGCTTGCGTCTTGACAAGCTAGGCAGTCGTGAGTAGCATCAGGTCGATAGGGAAGGCCGGGCGCCCGTCCGGCCGAGCGGGGTGCGAGGGTCTGATTTGGCGCACTCCTACGCACGGAGGTGAGTGATGAAGCTCCGGTTCATTCTTGGTCTGCTCATCGGCATGATGCTCGGCGCGTCAGTCGGGCTGGCGCTGGTGCCCCATCCGGGCATCGTGACGCGGCAGCGGCTCTGGGAGCGGGGCAAGGCGCGAATCCGACAGCAGGGCGCCCATCGTTAGCTGCGATACCCGCCTCACCGGGTAGGAGCGCGCGTCCTCCTGTGCTGAACGGGCCCCTCAAGCTGGTGATCATCATCGCCTCGGACTCTGACGCCGAGCGGTTGATGAAGAAGCTGGTCGAACAGGGCTACCCGGCGACGAAGATCAGCAGCACGGGTGGCTTCCTCCGTCGTGGCAGCGCCACGATCCTCTCGGGCGTTGAGGCGGTCGAAGTCGATCCGGTCTTGACGATGGTGCGCGAAGAGTGCCACGCCCGCACCGAGTACGTTCCAGTTCAGACGCTGCCGTTTTTCAGCGAAGGCGCCGCGGTCGCGGAGCCCGTCGAGGTGCGCGTTGGCGGCGCTATCGTTTTTGTCGTTGACGTGGAGCGGTTCGAGAAGACTTAGGCGTCGCGAAGAGCGAGCAGAAGAGCTGCACGAAGTCCGTATCGAGTTGCGTGCCCGCGCCGCCCAGCAGGACCTGCTGCGCATCTTCCGCGGACAGCGCCCGCCGGTACGGGCGGGGTGACGTCAGCGCGACGTACGTGTCGGCGAGCGCGATGATCCGTCCCTCAAGGGGGATCGTGTCGTCCTCTTCCATCTCCGGGTAGCCCTTGCCGTCCGGCCGCTCGTGGTGGGCGCCTACCCAGCGGGCGACGTCCTCCAGGCCCGGCAGCGCTTCGATCACCATCTCCGAGTATGTCGGGTGCTGGCGCATCGCCTGCATCTCGGTCAGCGAGAGGATGTCCGGCTTGGCGATGATCCGCGCAGGCACGCCGAGCAGGCCCACGTCGTGCACCAACGCCGCGAAGCGCAGCAGCTCGCGGCGCTCGTCGCTGAAGCCCAGCCCCGTGGCAAGTTGCACCGCTAGCTCCGCCGTTCGTCGGCCGTGGCTTCCTGTGTGCTCTCCCTTTGCATCGGCCAGGTCCGCGAAGACGGACGCGAACGTCTCTAGGTCGGCCGGGCTCGGCTGGCGGCGCTCCGGCGGGCAGGCGGCGCCAAGATGGCGAAGGAGTTCGTCGTGGTAAAGGCCCAGCCAGAAGCCGTCGCTGCGAGCTAGCTGGCGGCCCTGGTGCACGAGATCGGGGTCGAGCGACTTGCCGACCTGCTCGCTGAGCGCGGCGAGCAGGTTGCGACGCGCTGCGAGCGCGTTGCCTTCGCCGACGATCAGCGCCTCGATCAGGTCGGCGGCGCCGACGATCCGTCCGGCGATCGGGATCGCCTTCGCCTTCAGCGCCTTCGGATAGCCGCGCCCGTCGCCGCGCTCGTGGTGTGTCGCGATCGCCTCTTGCACAGCGTCGTCGAAGCCGAGAGAGCGCGCCACGTCCGCGCCGCGTTGCGGGTGCGCCCGGAGCGCCTCGACGATTGCCGTGGCGTTCGTCGGCGCCACGTCCATTCCGAGCTGCTGCGGCGACTTCTCGGCGGCGGTGCGGAAGATCGCCTCCTCACCCAGGTTCGTCAGGCGGCACAGCTCGGCGGTGGCCGGCGAAGCGCCGGCGTCGTGCAGCAGCGCCGCATAGAAGACCGTGCGTTGCTCCTCCACCGGCAGGTCCAGCGCTTGCCCCAGACTGAGGGCGATATAGCAGATCCGGGCCGCATGCCCGGGCTGATGCCCCTCGGCGAGATCGAGCGCCTGGGAGAAGGCGACAGCGAGCTCGGCGCGCGTGGGCGCCGGTAGTAGCTGGGGCTGCGACGCCGACCGGCGGCCGGGCGCTGCAGCGCGGGATGCGGACGGTGAGCTTGTGGTGGACGCCACGTATGTTCCCCTCCTGGCAGGCCGTATGAACCCTCGAAGGGAGTATCGGCCTCGAAGGGGCGTCGGTGTAGCTTGCGTGGGTAGGGGGAAGCGGCAATAGTGGGCCGCTCAGCACCTAGGGCAGGGCCGTCTCGGCGTTTGACCTCGCTATGAGGCGATGAAGAGGGGCGCCAGGACCAGCGTAATCGTCGCGAGCAGCTTGATCAGCACGTGCAGCGATGGGCCGGCCGTATCCTTGAACGGGTCGCCGATGGTATCGCCCACGACGGCGGCTTTGTGGGCCTCGCTCCCTTTGCCCAGCACGTTGCCCTGCTCGTCCTTCAGCTCGCCGGACTCGATGTACTTCTTGGCGTTGTCCCAAGCGCCGCCGCCGTTATTGAGCACCGTGGCCAGCAGGATGCCGCCGATGGTGCCCACCATGAGCAGCCCGGCAACGGCCAGCCAGCCGCCCGAGTCCTCGAGGCCCAGGTAGGTCGTGTTGGTCGTGAATCGGAAGATCAGCCCGACGGCCACTGGCATGCCGACTGCCAGGATGCCAGGCGCCACCATCTCGCGCAGCGCTGCGCGCGCTGTGATGTCGACCGCGCGACCATAGTCCGGCCGCGATGTCCCGGCCATGATGCCCGGGTCCTCGCGGAACTGGCGCCTGACCTCCTCGATGATGGTGCCCGCGGCGTTGCCGACCGCGCGGATGGCGAGCGAGCTGAAGAGGAATACGAGCATGACGCCGAGCAGCCCGCCGACGAAGACGTCGACGTTGGCGAGGTCTATCGGCAACTCGTCCGTGAGCGGGATCCCTAGCCGTTCCTTGACCTTGTCCAGGTACGCGCTGAAGAGCAGGAACGCGGCAAGGCCCGCTGAGGCCACCGCGTAGCCCTTGGTGAGCGCCTTGGTAGTGTTGCCCACGGCGTCCAGCTTGTCGGTGATCTCGCGGGCGCTCTCGGGCGCGCCGGACATCTCCGTAATGCCGCCGGCGTTGTCCGTGATCGGCCCGAAGGTGTCCATCGCCAGAATGTAGGCGGCCGACATCAGCATGCCCATCGTCGCAACGGCAGTGCCGAAGATGCCCGTCGTGAACGAGGGGATCGCGTCGTCGATCTCCGCCTGCGAGCCGAGCGCAAACGCTGAGACGATCGCGAGGCCGATCGTGATCGCCGTCATCGCGGTCGTCTCGAAGCCGACGGCCGTGCCGATGATCACGTTCGTCGCAGGGCCCGTGCGCGAAGCCTCCGCGATCTCTTTCACGGGTCGCCAGGTGCCGGCGGTGTAGTACTGGGTGATGTAGACGAACGCGATGCCCGTCGCGATGCCGACGAGGCCGCAGAAGAAGAACCAGTACCACTCGTCTCCGAGCATGACTTTGGTGGCGATGAACAGCCCGACCACAGACAGGGCCGAGACGATGTAATAGCCGAAGTTCAGGGGCTGCATCGGGTCTTGCTTGCTCTTCGGGTCGGCGCTGGTGAAGTAGGGGACAGAGATCAAACCGGCCATGGTGGCAAGGATCCCGAACGAGCGCAGCACCAGCGGGAACATGATCCACTCGATGCGGCCGGTGACGGTATAGATGGCGATGCCCAGGATCATCGCGCCGATGTTCTCCGCCGACATCGACTCGAACAGGTCGGCG
>JBBEBM010000029.1:0-65322 GCA_040882355.1 Dehalococcoidia bacterium
GGGGTGCAGGGGGCAGCGCCCCATGCCGGGGGGTCTGGGGGGTGTCCCCCCAGATTCACCAATACTCCCCTGGGCGGGCGGGTGGGAACGAATGACAGTGGTTCTTGGGCTTTTTCAGCACCCTGCTAGGGCCTGTCCTGAACGAAGCCGAAGGAGTGTCCCCCAGAATCTATTTCCTTTCTGGGCGGGTGGGTGGGAAAGACAATCATCCCTTCTTCGGTGCCCTGGTAGATGCGGGTGAATTCGGAGGTTGCTCCCCGTACAATGACCATGCCATGCCCTCCGCAATCCGCGGCCTCTACGTCATCGTCGATCCTGACGCCTGCGCCGGGAGCGACCCGGTCGAAGTAGCGCGCCTCGCGTTGGAGGGCGGCGCATCGATGCTCCAGTGGCGCGACAAGCGGCGCGAGAAGGGCGACCAGCTCGCGCAGGCGCGCGCGCTCCGCGAGCTGTGCTCGCGGCACGGAGCGCTCTTCCTCGTGAACGACCACGTCGACCTGGCGCTAGTCGTCGGCGCCGACGGCGTCCACCTCGGCCAGCGCGACCTGCCGGTCGAGGCGGTGCGTCCGCTCGTTTCGTCTGACTTCGTCATCGGCGTCTCGACGAACAACGTCGGCGAGGCGCGACGCGCGCAGGCGAACGGCGCGTCGTACATCGCTGTCGGCGCGATCTTCCCGACGGCGTCGAAGGAGCCGGAGCGCACCCGCGCGGCCAGTCCGCAGCGCCTCCGCGAGGTCAAGGCGGCGGTCGACCTTCCCGGCGTCGCTATCGGCGGCATCAACGCCGCGAACATCGATGAAGTGCTCGCCGCGGGCGCCGACGCCGTCGCCGTCATCAGCGCCGTCTGCGCCGCCCCCGACCCCCGCGCGGCAGCGCAGACGTTGGCGCGGCGATTCGAAGAGTACTTGTAGGGACAGAGCTTTCCCGCCGCAGGCGGGTCCGCCTCTGGCGGAAGCTCTGTCCTAATGCGGCGGCCCTCCGAACCGGCCCGGGTCGAACGGAGCGAGCGCATCGCTCGGGCGCCCTTCGATGATCGCGCGCGCGATCAGCTCGCCTGTGAACGGCGCCAAGAGGATGCCGTTGCGGAAGTGACCGGTCGCGAGCGTGACGTTCTCCCAGCCGGGCAGCGGCCCCAGCATCGGCAGGCCGTCCGGTGAGCCGGGACGCAGCCCCGCCCACGAGAAGTGCTCGCGCGCGTGGCGGAGCTGGGGCACCAGCTCGAACGCCGCGCTTCGCACACCCGCCAGGCCGCGAGCCGTCGTTCGAATGCGAAAGCCCACCTCCTCCACCGTCGCGCCGGCGAACACGAGGCCGTTCGCGCGCGGCAGCACGTAGCCGCGCGGGCCCCAGACCGGCTGGTGGATCGGGGTCATCATCCGCCCAAGCGCCAGCATCTGGCCGCGCACGGGATACGTCGGCACCTCGACGCCCAGCCTGCGGGCGATCGGCCGCGTCCACGCCCCGGCCGCGAGCACCAGATGATCGCAGGCGAGCTCACCCTTCGGCGTGCGGACCGCGGTCACCCGCCCGGCGCTCCGGCGAAAGCCGAGCACCGGCGCGAACTCGACGAAGCGCGCGCCCCGCTTGCGCGCCGCCCGAGACAGCGCGAGCGTGAAGAGCTGGTTGCTCACCTGGCCCTCCTCCGGGCAGAGCACGCCGCCGATGAGCTTGTCGCTCAGACGCGGTTCGGCCTCGCGGAGCTGCGCCGCGTCCAGCTCGATCAGCTCGACGCCCAGCTCGTTGCGATACCGCAGCCCGCCGCGCAGCTCGGCCAGCTCGTCCTCCGCGAAGGCGACGCGCAGCACGCCGTTCAGCGCGAACTCGACGTCGATGTCCGGCGCCTCCTCGCGCAGGCGCTCAACCCACGTCGGGTACAGGCGCAGGCTCTCGAGGCCCGCCCGCACGAGCGCGCCCGGCCGGCGGAACTCGGCGAGCGGCGCGAGGATGCCCGCCGCGGCGTTCGTCGCCGCCATGCCCAGCCGCCGGCTGTCGAGCACGACGCACGAGACGCCCCGCCGTGACAGCTCGTACGCGATCGCGCAGCCGATGATCCCCGCCCCGACGACCACCACGTCCCCGCCCGGCGCGGAGACGCCCCTGCGTCGTCTTGACCCTTGACCCTCGACCCTTGACCCTCGCCCGACCGCTCCCCCGCCGACCATGCGCACGACCTCCACTTCGTCGCCTGCGCGCAAGACGATGTCGCGGTACTGCTTCTTCGGGACGACCTCGCCGTTCACGGCGACGGCGATCGCGCGCTGATCGACGCCCAGCGATCGCAGGAAGTCGGGCAGGGGCGTTTCGCCCTCCAGCTCGCGCGGCTTGCCGTTGACGGTGAGCGCAATCATCTCGTTCGTGCCGGCCCGTACGCGGTGTCGAGCGCGGCGCGCAGGCGTTCGGCCGCGGCCCTTGGGTCGTCCGCATCCATGATCGCACCGATGACGGCGACGCCGTCGGCGCCCGCCTCGATAACGGGCCCGAGGTTATCCGCCGTGATGCCGCCGACGGCGATCAAGGGCGCCTGCACCGCCTCGGCGACGGCGCGCACGAAGCCGTTGCCCGCCGCCGGAGCGCCTCGCTTCGATACCGTCTCGTACACGTTGCCGAACAGCACGTAGTCCGCGCCCTCGTCGACCGCGCGTACCGCCGCGTCGATGCTGTGCACCGAGCGCCCGACGATACACGCCTCACCCGCGAGCGAGCGCGCCTTGGCCGGCGGGATGCTGTGCTCGGGTAGATGGACGCCGTCCGTACCCGCCGCGACGGCGACGTCGAGCCGGTCGTTGACCAGCAGCAGCGCCCGGCCGCGCAGCACGGCGTGCACGGTGACGGCGAGGTCGTACAGCTCGCCGCCGGGGAGGTCTTTCTCGCGCAGTTGCACGACGTTCACGCCGCCCTCTACGGCGAGCGACGCCACCTCCTCCAGCGGGCGCCCGCGCAGGCGATGGCGGTCCGTGATGAGCATCAGGCAGGGCGCCGGCCAGCGCCTCATCCGGTCGGGCGGGGACACGGCGCTACGAGACCGGCTGGCGTCCGCCTCTGGCGGAGGCGACGCCTTCGGTCGGGCTGGTGGCCGAGGCGAACGCCTTCCTCGCGATGCGCCCCGCAAGGTAAGCCTTCCGGCCAGCCTCCACGCCCTGCCGCATCGCTTCCGCCATCAGCGCCGGGTCCTGCGCCAGCGCGACGGCGCTGTTGATCAGCACGGCGTCTGCGCCGATCTCCATCGCGAGCGCGGCGTCGGAGGGCGCGCCGAGCCCCGCGTCGACGACGACGGGCAGGTGCGCCTCTTCGATGATGATCTTGATCTCGTCGATGGTGAGGATGCCCTGCCCGGAGCCGATCGCCGAGCCGAGCGGCATCACCGTCGCGCAGCCCACCTCCTCCAGCCGCCGTGCCAGCACCGGGTCCGCGTGGATGTACGGCAGCACGACGAACCCCTCGTCGATCAGGATGCGCGCCGCTTCCAGCGTGCCGATCGGGTCGGGCAGAAGGTACTTCGCGTCCGGGATCACCTCCAGCTTCACCCACTCTGAGCCGGTTAGCTCGCGCCCGAGGCGGGCCGTGAAGATCGCCTCCTCCGCGGTCTTGCAGCCGGCGGTGTTCGGCAGGACCGCGCGGCGCGACCAGTCGATGTAGTCCAGCTCCGTCTGCTTGTCCGGGTCGTCGAGGTCGAGCCGCCGGATCGCGACGGTCACCATCTCCGTGCCCGACGCCTCGATCGCGGCGTTGCACAGCTCCGGGCTCGCGTACTTGCCCGTCCCCAGGATCAGCCGCGAACCGAACCGCTTGCCGGCGATAATCAGGTCATCTTCCATCGCTCACCTCTCGTGGCCCTCCTGTGAGGTCGTCACGCGCGCCAGCCGCGGCGCAAGCATCGCAAGCCCGACGCAGATCGCCGCAGCGATCCCCGCCACCGCTGCGACGACAGCCTCGCTCATCAGCGCCGCGATGACGGCCAGCGCGCCGAACGCAAGCGCCATCGCCGCGTACTGCAGCCTCGCGCGCCCAACCGAGCGCCAGCTCTCCGTCCACCACGACCACAGCCGTCCGAATGCGATCAGCATCTCTTCTCAATCATAGCTCAGGCGCCATCCGCCCCCGCCGGCGCGACGGCGGCCGTCGCCTTCTCGCCGCGCAAGCCGAGCCAGAGCTGGAAGCCCGCCCAGTAGGCAACGAGGCTGAAGACGAACGCCGGTAGCGTGCCCCCGACCTGCGTCATCCACGTCGGCGCCCACGAGACGAAGTCCGCGTGCTCGATCAACCACGGCGGCTGGGCGGCGTGGGCGTAAACGAGGAAGCCGAGCACCCATACGATGAGTCCGACGGGGTTGAGCCCGCCCGCGTACCAGTAACTGCCGTGCGCGCGATACAGGTCATCGACCTCATAGCGGCGGCGGCGGACGAGGAAGTAGTCGGCGATCAGCACGCCGAACACCGGCACGAACACGCCACCGATCAGGAACAGAAACGTCTCGTACGCGACCAGGTCGAGGCTGATCGCGACGACGATCGCCAGCACGCCCACGATGACGGCGAGGACCGCGTGCGTCAGTCGCGGCGCCAGGTTCTGGACCGAGACCGCCGTCGAGTAGATGTTGGCGAACGCCTCGTCCGTCTCGCCGAAGAGGAGCACGATCAGCGCCAGCCAGCCCGCGGTGAGCGGTAGCATCATCTTCACCAGCGCGTCGACGAAGCCGCCCGGGTCGGTCTGCAGCGCCTGCACGTAGAGCATGCCGAGCGTGAAGAACCAGATGTTCGCGATCGCGTAGCCGGCGTACGTGCCTATCGCGCCGGAGACCGAGTGCCGCGAAAAGCGGCTGTAGTCGCCCACGAGCGGCAGCCACGAGATCGGCAGCGCTACGACCAGGTCGACGCCCTGCCAGAAGTTCGGGAAGCCGCCTTCGCCCTCGCGACGCCAGATCGCGCCCATATCGTAGGCGTCGAAGAGGTAGTAGGTGAGCCAGGCGGCCGCCGCGACGATCACCCAGACGCCGAACTTCTGCATCCACTGCCGGACGACGACGATCGGCCCGCCGACCGCCATCGCCATGCCGACGAGCCCGAAGAAGACGAGCCAGAGGTAGTAGCCGTCGAAGCCGAGGTAGTGGTCGCTCAACGCACGCGCCGCCTGCGCCATGATGATGATCTCCAGCGCGGCCCAGCCGACGAGCTGCAGGATGTTCAGCCCGGACGCCGCGTAGGAACCGCGCAGGCCCAGCACCGGCCGCAGCGAGACCATCGTCGGGACGCCCGTGTCGCTGCCCGCCATGCCGACGAGCGAGAGCAGCACGGTGCCCAGGAGCGTGCCGACGACGATCGCCAGCAGCGCCTCCTTCGTGCCCAGGCCTGGCACGAGCAACGCGCCTGCGACCATCACCAGCAGGCTCACCGCGAGGTCGCCCCACAACACGCCTAAGTCGAACGGGCGCAGGTGGCGTCGGTCCTGCGGCACCGGCTGGATGCCCCAGTCCTCGGGCAGGCGCACGGTAAGCTGGCGACTCATTCGATTCCTCCTGCCTGTACCTGGTGCGTTCCCGCGAGCCCTGCTCGGAGCCGCCTCATCCACCAGCGTCGCGCGGCGACCACCGACCAGACGGCCTCGATGGCGGCGAATGGCCACGCCTGAATGAGCAGTCCGTACAGCGACGCGGCGGCGCATGCCCCCGCAAAGCCGAGAACGAACCAGGTCGACCGCTCCTCCATCGCGTACATCGCGAGCATCGCGCCCACGGCCACTATCCCGAAAATCAGCAGCCCCACGGCTAATCCTCGCGGTCCTGATCTTGGTCGCTTCGTGGTCCTCCCTCGCGCGACCTGGGCTGCCAGTAACGATAGAAGTGGTGCACCGGCCCGTGCCCGTGCCCGATCGGGTACGCCGATTGCAACGCCTTGGTCACGTACGCCTTCCCTAGTGCGACGGCCCCCCGCAGGTCGCTGCCCTTGGCCAGCGCCGCCGCGATCGCCGATGCGAACGTGCAGCCGGTGCCGTGCGTGCTCGTGGTCTCGACGCGGGCGGCCGTGAACTCGCGGAACTCGTGGCCGTCGTAGAAGATGTCCGTCGCCGGCCCCTCTCGATGCCCGCCCTTGATCACCACCGCCTGCGCGCCCATCGCCACGAGCTCCTGCGCGCCCGCGCGCACGTCGTCCCACGAAACGAGCGCGCGGCCTAGCAGCACCTCCGCCTCGGGCAGGTTGGGCGTGAGGATCGTCGTGAGCGGGAGGAGCTGCGTGCGCAGCGCCTCGACGGCGTCCTCCCGCAGCAGCCGGTCGCCGCTCTTCGCCACCATCACCGGATCGACGACGAGCGGGCGCAGCTCGTGCTCGCGCACCTTCGCAGCGACGGCCTCGATGATCGCGGCGCTGCTCAGCATGCCTGTCTTCACCGCGTCTGCGCCGATGTCGCTCACGACGGCATCGATCTGCGCGGCGACGAGGTCGGGCGGCAGCTCGAAGACGGCGGTGACGCGCTGGGTGTTCTGGGCCGTGATCGCGGTGATCGCCGACGTGCCGTAGACGCCCATGGCGGAGAACGTCTTCAGGTCCGCCTGGATGCCGGCGCCCCCGCCCGAGTCCGACCCCGCGATCGTCAGCGCGACGGGCACGCTGCGGCTCGGCCCGTCGGCTCCTGAAAGCGGGAACGCCGCCGGGCTGCCGGCGGCGTCGAACTCATTCGATCCCTTCGCTGGCATTACCCAGATCAGGTCTAGCGGTCGCCTCGGTGGACCGAGGCCTCTCAGCCGGGCCGTTTTCCCAGCTCCCGCGTTGCTGATTGTGCTGCCACTGTACGAACCGCAGGGGGTGATGTCAAGATCCATCAGGGCTCGACCAACAGCCAGCTCGGCAGCCCTGGGTCCTGGGTTCGGGCAGGCTGCCGAAAAACGGGGGTGCAGGGGGCAGCGCCCCATGCCGGGGGGTCTGGGGGCCTGTCCTGAGCGAAGCCGAAGGAGTGTCCCCCAGATACACCTAAACATCACTGGGCGGGTGGGTGGGAACGAATGACATTGGTCCTTTGGCCTTTCGGCACCCTGCTCGGTTCTAGGTTCTGGAGGGAGCGGGACGGGGAGGCTCGGGCTGGACGCTCACAGGGTCGCGTCGCATACTGCGGGCGGAGAGCGCGCATGATCACCACACACTTCCGGGCGGCCGACGGTACCATCAGCACCGGCCTCGGCGACGACGCCCTTCGCGAGGCGCTCGCTGCGCCCGACGGCCTGCTCTGGGTCGACCTGGAGTCGGCCAGCCGCGACGACGGCGCCCTGCTGGGCGAGCTGTTTCGCTTCCACCACCTGGCGATCGACGACTGCTTCAACGAACATATCGACCCGGCGAAGATCGACGACTACGGCGACTACATCTTCGTCATCGCCCAGGCGGTCATCTATCAGGAGGCGACTGGACAGTTGGAGACCACCGAGCTCGACCTGTTCCTCGGCCCGAACTACGTCGTCAGCTTCCACGCGCAGCCGCTTCCGTTCGTCTCGGACGTGCGCCGTCGCTGCGATGGCAACGGGCTGGAGCTGGCGCGCGGCGCCGATTTCCTGGCCCACGCCCTGCTCGATGCGCTGGTGGACGATTACCAGCCGGCGGTGGAGCAACTTGATGACACGCTTACGCGAGTCGAGGAGTTGGTGCTCGCGCGGCCCCAGCCGGCCGTGCTCCAGGAGGTCCTGGCCCTCAAGCGCAATGTGCAGCGCCTGCGGCGCACGATCATCCCGCAGCGGGACGTCGTCAACCGCTTCGCGCGCGGCGAGTTCCCCCGCCTCGTGCGCCCGGAGACCTTCATCTACTACCGGGACATCTACGACCACGTCGTACGGGTCGAGCAGCTCGTGGAGTCCGTGAGGGACCTCGCGGATGGCGTGCTCAACACCTATCTGAGCGCCGTCAACAACCGCCTCAACGAGGCGATGCGTACGCTCTCAGTCGTGGCGACGGTGATCCTGCCGCTCACGTTCATCGCCAGCATCTACGGCATGAACTTCGACCACATGCCGGAGCTTGAGTGGCGCTACGGCTACTTTGTTATCCTGGGAGCGATGGTCGTCGTCGCGCTGGGGATGGTGGCGTTCTTCAAAGTCCGGCGCTGGTTCTGAATACGGGGGAGGCTCCAGGGAGGCGCTCTACACATGAACTTGGGACGCTGGGCTGCTCTTGCACTCGCCGTGATGCTCGCGCCGCTGCTCATCGCCTGCGATGGCGGCGGCGACGATTCCGCGGACGAGGCGGCGACGGCCACTGACAGTGGTACGCCGGGCGTGACGGCGACGGCCTCGGACGCCACGGCCCCGCCGGCCACAACGCGGGCGCCCGTTACGCCTTCCGCCACCGACGCGGCCATCCCAACCGGCGCCGATGACGCGGTGCGGGCGGCGAAGCAAGACATCGTGACCAACATCTTCGAAGACCGCACTGTGGAGGAGATCGCGCTCATCTCGATCGAGGCGGCGAGCTGGCCCGACGCGTGCCTCGGCGTGCCGGAGGAAGGCGAAGCGTGCGCGCAGGTGGTCACGCCAGGTTACGAGATCGTCCTCGACCTGGAGGGCGCCCACTACACGTACCACACCGACCAGGCCACCAACGTCCGCCTCGCCAACTTCGACCTCGACCCCTCGTCGTAGGGGTCCTACCATGCTGCGGTACTCCGCCTTCATGTTCGGCGGGAACACCACCGCCCCCACGCAGGCCTTCGGCGCGAGGCGCGTTCAGCGCGCACGCTTGACGGCTCGTATGAAGAGAAAGAAGGGCAGGCGCCGCCAGCCTTCCAGGCTGGGACGTTGCTTCACCTGTTCCGGGCTCGGGACGGGTTCGCGGACTCGCTCGATCAGGAAGCCCGCCTCTTCCAGGGCGCGGACGTAGTCCTCCAACGTGTAGGTCCAGCCGTGGAACGTCATCTCCAGGCCGTCCTTCGTCACCGTCTCGTTGACGCGCTGACGCTCATAGTAAGACCCTGAGATCACCAACTCGCCCTCCCCCGACGGCCCCTTGCGCATTCGGCCCACGTCGGTCATCGGATGGGCGACGCAGAGGCAGAAGTGCCCCGATGGCTTGACGACCCGGCCCGCCTCGCGAACGGCTCGTGCCATGTCGTCCATCGCGTGCATCGTCTGCAGCGAGTTGTACGCAACGACGGTCTGGAACGTCGCCCCTGCGAACGGCACCGCCGTCGCGTCGGCGACCACGTATGCCGACCGCGCATCGGCCGCGCGGGCGTGGCCCACCAGCGTGGATGACGAATCGAGCGCGACGACGTCGTGCGCCCGGGCGGTCAACTCCCGTGCTACCCGGCCCTCGCCGCATCCGATCTCAAGGGTGAGGCCGTTCGCAACGGGAACGATCTCCTCAAAGAAGGACGGCGCGTAGTAGCGGAAGACATCGTGGTCCGGCGTGCGCGCCCACGTGATCCAGTTGTCGGCTTCTTCTTCCCACGGTCTCTCTGTCGACCTAGACGCATCGTCGACGTTACTCATGAGACGACGCAGACGCTCTAGCGCCCCTTGTACTCAGGCTTGCGCTTCTGCGCGAAGGCCAGCGGCCCCTCGCGCGCGTCCTCAGACGAGAGCACCTTCCGCGCGCACTCGTTCTCCTGCTTCAGACCGTCTTCCAGCGACAGCTCGATCCCCCGCAGCGCCGACTCCTTCGCCAGCCGCACGGCCAGCGGGCCGTTCTCGCAGATCGCCAGGGCCAGCTCGCGCGCCTTTGGCATCACCTGGTCGGCCGGCACGACGTAGTTCACCAGCCCGTAGCGCAGCGCCCACTGCGCATCGAAGCGGGCGCCGCTGATCAGCAGCTCCAGCGCGATGCCGCGAGGCAGCATGCGCGGCAGCCGCTGGGTGCCGCCCGCGGCGGGGATGATCGCACGCGTCACCTCCGGCACGCCGAACTGCGCGTGCTCCGCGGCGACCCGAATGTCGCTGCAGAGGGCGATCTCCAGCCCGCCGGCGAGGCAGTAGCCGTTGATCGCCGCGATGATCGGCTTGAAGCACTCGAACTCTCGGGTGATGCCGCCGAACGGGGCGCGCGGCACGTCGCGGCCGCCCTGCCCCGCCTGCGCCTGCGACATCGCGACCAGGTCGTTGCCCGTCGAGAAGGCGCGGTCGCCGGCGCCGGTGATGATCGCGACCCAGACGTCGTCGTCGTCGCGGAAGTCGCTGAACGCCGTGAGCAGCTCGTGGCTGGTGAGCGCGTCGATGGCGTTCATGCGGTCGGGCCTGTTGATCGTGATCAGCGCCAGGCGGCCGTCCTTCTCGTAGAGGATCCGTTCGAAGTCGGACATGCGCGTGCTTCCTTTCGTGGCGAAGGTGGGTGTAGTGTACCTGTCGAAAGGTGGCCGCGAACAGAGCGAGGCGAATGGAGGTCATCGAAGTCAAGCGACACCTGGACGGCCGCGTCGAGCGGTTCGCCTGCCGGCTCGTCGCGCGCGAGCGGCGCGTCGCCGTCCTCCGCTTCGACCACCAGCGACGGCGAACGGCGGGCGGCTTCGAGCTGCCCGCGGGCGGCCGCACCTACGCCTTCCTCTGGCCGCGCCGCTCCTACGTGCTCTACCGCATCCTCGGCCCCGACGGCGCCCTCATCCTCCACCGCTTCGACGTCGTCGAAGGCGTCCGGCTGGGCGACGGCGAGGTCTCGTACCTCGACCTGCTGCTCGACGTGCTTGTCGACCCGGCGGGTCGTGTCCGCGTCGAAGACGAGGACCACGTCGCGGACTTTGCGCGGCGCGGTCTGCTCTCGAAGGCCAGGCAGGCGCGCATCGAGCGGGCGAAGACGCTGCTCCGGCGCCGCCATCGGGCCGTCGAGCGGGAGGCCGCCCGGCTGCTTGCGAGCCTTGGAGTGCTGTAACAGCGCGAGCGGCGCGCCCGTTCAGGTTGTTGATAGGAAAAATACGCTCCGCATCTGTTGAGGCGACGATCTGAGGCATGGGTCCGCCATGGGTGGACCGCTGGTCACCAGCGAACCTCAGGGAGCCAGTGGTGAAACCGGCAACAGGGCAGTTGCCGGTTTCTTGTCTTCAAAACGATGCGAATCACCCGCCGCACCCTCGCCCTCACCGCCGCCGTCAGCCTGCTCGCGCTCGCCCTCTCCGGCTGCTTCATCGACCAGCTCCGCCAGAAGTACGCCGTCGACCTGGTCGTAGAGAACCAGACCTGGGACGAGGCGGGCGTGAGCAACGTGGAGCAGGCCCTCGACCTCCTGCCCCGGCACGTCGTCAACCGCCTGGGCAATCGCTACTACGGGCGGCTGCGCATCCTCCAGAACCCGGGCGGCATCTCGTCAGACGGCTGGCAGCCCTACGAGAACGGCGCCAACTACTACAGCAACGCCCACGACCGCAACGAGCTGGTGCTCGTGCCCAACCAGCGGACGTTCACCATCCTGCACGAGATCGGCCACGCCTACCAGATGCGTGAGACGCCCTCCGACCGTTACGCCTGGGTGTTCTTCCAGACGGAGATGCGCGAGTTCATGGAAGCGACCGGCTGGCAGCTCCTCAGCAGCGACGCCGAGGTCGCAGCCGCGCGCAGCGTCCGCGAGCTGCGCTTCACCTACAGCGGCGTGCCGGTCTGGGATGGCCTCTCCAACGACGACCCTGTCGAGGACTACGCGAACTCCTTCGCCCAGTACTTCCTCGACGCCAATCAGCTTCGCAACCTCTCGCCGGAGCGCTACCAGTTCATCCACGACCACGTCGCCACCGACTCCCGCTGAGCCTCGTAGTCCGCGACTCGCGACGCAGGCGTTCCTCTCACCTTGACCCGTGACCCCTGACCCTGACCCTCCTCTCCACGTTTGTGCCGCTTCGGCCGATCTCTTATGATGAGTCAACCCCCCGCGCTCGGGGGGCGAAACATCTCTTAGAGGAGTCGCAGAGGCTGGAGATGGCCCCGGACAAGCTCTACAACGTCGCCGTCGTCGGCGCGACAGGCGCCGTCGGGCAGGAGTTCCTGCGCACCCTCGGCGCGCGCCGCTTCCCCCTGCGCGACCTGAAGCTGTTCGCCACCAAGCGCTCCGTCGGCAAGAAGATCGCCTTCGGCGAGCGCGTGATCGAGGTGCAGGAGGCGACGGCCCGCGCGTTCGCCGGCGCCGACTTCGTCTTCATCTCAGCCACGGACGACGCCTCGCGCCACTTCGCCCCCGCCGCCGCCAAGGCCGGCGCCATCGCCATCGACGACAGCGGTGTCTGGCGCATGGACCCGACGGTGCCGCTCGTGGTGCCCGAGGTGAACCCGGACGACCTCCTCCAGCACGAAGGTATCTTCGCCATCCCCAACTGCTCGACGACGCCGCTCGTAATGGCGCTCTGGCCGCTCCACCGCGTCAACCCCGTCCAGCGCGTCATCGTCGCCACCTACCAATCGGTGTCCGGCACGGGGTCGGCGGCCGTGCATGAGCTCGCGGACCAGACGCACAAAGTCATGCAGAACCAGCCGGCCCCGCCGCACGTCTATCCGCACCAGATCGCCTTCAACCTGCTGCCGGAGATCGGCTCGTTCAAGGACGATGGCTACACGAGCGAAGAGTGGAAGGTGACGGCGGAGACCCGCAAGATCATGCACGAGCCCGAGCTGCCGCTCTCAGCGACCTGTGTGCGGGTGCCCGTCTACGTCTCCCACAGCGAAGCCGTCTGGGTCGAGCTGAGCCGCGCGATGGACCCCGAGGCCGCGACGGACATCCTGCGCAAGGCGCCGGGCATCGTCGTCCAGGACGACCCGTCGATCAGCCTCTACCCGCAGCCGCTCACCGCCGCCGGCCGCGACGAAGTCTTCGTCGGGCGCATCCGCCACGACAGCTCCCACCCTAAGGGCCTCGCCTTCTGGCTGGTCTGCGACAACCTGCGCAAGGGCGCCGCCCTCAACGCCATCCAGATCGCTGAAGAGCTAATCAACCGGAGTCTCGTCTAAGCGCGACGTGTGTCGTGGGTCCGTGGCGCTTCCCGCCAGTGGCCATCAGCGCTCCTTGCACCCGCCCACCGCCGCCCTCTCGCTTGACGCGCCCTCTCCCTCGGGGAGAGGGCCGGGCCGGTCCGCCTCCGGCGGACCGGGGTGAGGGCTGCTCCAGCCCCCAGCCTCCAGCTTCCAGCCGTCGGGCGTTTCGTTTAGAGTGTGGGGGCGCCCCATCTCCTGACAGGAGTCCTGCAGCTTGACCATCGCCCGAGCCACCGAACCCATCACCGCCGACGACGACACGATCCAGCGCGCGCTTGAAGTCGCGTTTCTCCCTGCCCTGCTGCCCGCGCTCGCCCAGGCGACAGGCGACTTCTCCCTCCTGCAGGACGACCTCCGCCCTACCTCGATGTCCCCGGCGGTGCCCCAGGGTGGCATGACATCCGACCAGCAGTCGACTGCTCGCGCCCTCGCCTTCGATGCGATCAAAATGCTGCGAGATCGTGGCGCCGACGCTTCGGAGCGGCCCGTCGAGGACGATGTTCGCCGCATCAGCGAGTGGCTGCTCGGGCCATCCGCCGCCGAAGACTACATCCCGCTGATCGTGGAGGAGCTCGCCCCCGCAGGGCAGGACCCGCGCGCCCCGACCTGGCGGGCGGACCCGAACACGCCCTTCACAGTCGCCATCATCGGCGCCGGCATGTCGGGCGTGCTGTCGGGCATCCGCCTGAAGCAGGCCGGCGTGCCGTTTACGATCATCGAAAAGAACGAGGACGTCGGTGGCACCTGGTGGGAGAACACCTATCCCGGCGCCCGCGTGGACGTCCCCAGCGCCTTCTACAGCTACTCCTTTGCTCAGAAGATCGACTGGCCCCACTCCTTCTCCACCCAGGACTGCCTGCTCGACTACTTCCGCGACTGCGCGGGCGAGTACGGCATTGGCGAACACATCCGCTTCAACACGGAAGTGGAGTCGGTCACGTTCGACGACGAGCGGCGTGTCTGGTCGCTCCGCCTGCGCACCCCCGATGGGCGCGAGGAGACGATCGAGGCGAACGCGGTGATCAGCGCCGTCGGACAGCTCAACCGGCCCAACATGCCGGACATCCCCGGCATGACAACCTTCGAAGGGCCGTCGTTCCACTCGGCGCGCTGGGACCACAGCGTCGACCTGCGGGGCAAGCGCGTCGCGGTGATCGGCACCGGCGCGAGCGCTGCGCAGTTCATACCGGTCGTCGCTGAGGAGGCTGACGAGCTCACCGTCTTTCAGCGCACGCCTAACTGGTTCTTCCCGGTCCCGAACTACCACGAAGAGACTCCCGCCGGGCTGCAGTGGCTGTTCCACCACATTCCGCACTACCTCCACTGGTTCCGCTTCTGGATCTTCTGGATCACGACGGACGGCCTCCTGCCGGCAACGGTCGTCGACCATCAGTGGGAGGCCCAGGGCCGCGCCGTCAGCGAGGCGAACGACGGCCTGCGCGTCGTGCTCACCATGTATCTGCAGGCGCAATACGCAGACCGGCCCGACCTGATCGACAGCGTGGTGCCGTCCTACCCCGTCGCCGCGAAGCGCGTCCTGCTCGACAACGGCATCTGGGCGAAGACGGTGAAGCGCGATAACGTCCGCCTTGTCACCGATCGCATCCAGGAGATCACGCCCAGAGGCGTGTTGACGGTCGATGGCCACGAACACGAGGTGGACGTCATCGTGTACGGCACCGGCTTCCAGGCGTCACGCTTCCTCACGCCGATGAAGGTTGTCGGAAGGCATGGTATGGACCTGAACGCGCAGTGGGACGGCGATGGGCGCGCATACCTGGGCATCACCGTGCCGAACTTCCCCAACTTCTTTCTGCTCTACGGACCGAACACCAACCTGGTCGTCAACGGCAGCATCATCTACATGTCCGAGTGCGGCGTGCAGTACGTGCTCGGCTGCCTGCGCATGCTGCTCGAGGGCGGTCACAAGGCGATCGACCTCAAGGAGGCAGTGCACGCCGCGTACAACGAGCGCATCGACGGCGCGAACCGAGAACGTGCGTGGGGCGCCTCGGACGTGAATAGCTGGTACAAAAGCGAGAGCGGCCGTGTCTCGCAGAACTGGCCCTTCGGCGTAATCGACTACTGGCGCGAAACCCGCCAGCCCGACCCGGCCGACTACGAGGTCCTCTAGCTCGCCGCGGTATCACGCCCGGGCGGCTCAGCCGCCGAACCAGAACCTACGCCGCGACGCGGCGAACTCCTTCTTTTCCTCCGCCCCCTGCAACGAAGCGTCGGTGAAGGGCGCCACGACCGACGGGCCTGTCAGGAAGTCCACATCGACCCGGCCAACCGTGCGATCGCCAAACTCGATGAAGCACGATCCGGCACCGTCGTACGGCTTGGGCGTGCCCTGTTGTCGCAGACGCACCGTGAGGTGCTCCGCCACCGCCCGGGCGGCGCTTTCGGCGAAGATGCCCGCCTTGGGTACCGGCGCGCTCGTGACATCGCCGACGGCGTACACGTCCGGGAAGCGTGTCGAGAGGTTCGCCTTGTCCACCGGTATCCAGCCGTCAACCGCCAGCCCCGACGCTTCGACGACGGCAGGGACCCGGTGGACGGGTATGCCGAGAAAGAGGTCGTATGGCATCGTGTCTCCGTCTCGCAGCCGGGCGGTCTTGGTTGCCGGGTCGATCGACGCCACCACCTGGTTGGCGGCCCACGTAATGTTGCGCTCGCGAAAGCGCTCCAGTATCGCGTCCGATGCCGGGCCGGACGCGGGGATCGGGATCCCCCACGGCGATACGACGCTCAGGCTGATGTCGCCGCGCACTCCCCGTTGCGAGAAGTACTCGTCGAGCAGCATCGCCGCCTCGCAGGGCGCCGGTGGACATTTGAAGGGCTCGCTCAGCACGGAGACGACCACGTTGCCGGACGTGACCGCAGGGAGCACGTCGCGCAGTCGCATCGCGCCGTCGATCGAGTAGAACTCGTGGCCTCCCTCGGCGAAGCCGGGCGTGGCGCCGGCGTCGTAGTCCGCCCCCAGCGCAATCACGAGCACGTCGGCGCTGTACGTGTCCCTGTCGGTCACCACCCGACGCGCGACCGGGTCGATCGACGTGATCGTCTCCTGACGAAACTCCACGCCCGGCTTCGCAATCGTCCGGTATTGGGAGCTCACATCGTCGCGACCCTGCCGCCCAAACATCAGCTCGAACTTCGAGAAGCCGAAGACAAACGCATCGTTCTTGTCGATCAGCGTGATCTCGACCTCGCTACCGAACGTGGCGGAGAGCCGCGCAGTCAGCTCCAGGCCACCGAAGCCGGCCCCGCAGATAACGACGTGTGTACTCATTTCGTTGGCGCCTCCTCCCGTAGACTCATGACAGACTCAACCTATCGGTCGGGGGTCGGTTGCGTGACATTATAGGCGCTTCGGGCCGCCAGCGTCGCACAATCGCTCTTGCCGGCACCATGGTGGCGCCACCCACGACCCGCGACCCGCAAGCGGCGTCTGCTATAATCGTGGAACCTGGTGACTGACATGCCTGAATTCGGTCGATTGCTCACAGCGATGGTGACGCCCTTCGCGCCCGACGGCTCGCTGGACTACGAGGCAGCGCGCCGCCTCGCGCTCGCGCTGCTCGCCTCCGGCAGCGATGGCCTCGTCGTCGCCGGCACCACCGGCGAGGCGCCCACGCTCACCCACGACGAGAAGCTGCGGCTGTTCAGGGAAGTGAAGGAAGCGGTCGGTGATCGCGGCGCCGTCATCGCCGGCACCGGCACCTTCAACACCGCTGAGAGCGTTGAGCTCACGCGCGAGGCGGAGCGCACCGGCGTCGATGCGGTGCTCGCCGTCACGCCGTACTACAACAAACCGACGCAGGAGGGCCTGCTGCGCCACTTCAAGGCGATCGCCTCGGCGACGCGTCTGCCGCTCGTCATGTACAACCTGCCCGGCCGCACCAGCCTCAACATGACGGCGGAGACCACGGTCCGCCTCTCAGAAGTCGACAACATCGCCGGCATCAAGGAAGGCAGCGGCGACCTCGGCCAGATCGCGACGATCGTCGAGCATGCCCGCTCGGGTTTCCGTGTCTGGAGCGGCAACGACGAGGACACGCTGCCGCTCATGGCCATCGGCGGCTACGGCGTGATCAGCGTCATCTCGCATCTCGTCGGCCAGCGAGTGCGCGGCATGATCGACGACCACCTCGCTGGCCGGCCGGACGACGCCGCGCGGACGCACCGGCGCCTGCTGCCGCTGATCCAGGCGCTCTTCCTGGTCACGAACCCGATTCCCGTCAAGTACGCCATGGCCCGCCTCGGCTTCCCCGTCGGCGGGCTGCGCCTGCCGCTCTGCGAGCCCGACGAAGCAACCGCCGAGCGGATCATGGCCGAGGTGCGCAAGCACGAGATCGACCTGGCGGTCGCCGTATGAGCGACGCCACGGTCGAAGCCCGCATCGAGGTCGTCGAAGCGCGGCCGGAGCACGTCCCGTTCATCGCCTGGGTTGAGCTGGCGGCGGCGCGCTCGCACCTGCCTCGCGGCGCCTGGGACCTCTACATGAACGGCGCCGAAGCCGAGACGCTGCGCTTCCTCGAGGCGCTCGCCTCGACCGAGGCCTGGCACTGGGCTCACGAGCGCAACTTCATCGTCGCGGAGGTCGATGGCCGGCCCGCCGCCGCGCTCTCCGGCTACTTCGAGGAAGAGTGCGGCGGCCCTGCGCTCACGGCAGGCATCGAGGAAGCGAACGCCGTGCTTGGCCGGAGCGCCGAAGAGAACACCGCCGGCTGGCAGCGCGCCGGCTCGTTCGCGAAGGTGGAGATCGCGCATGAGCCGGGCGCCTGGATCGTCGAGTGGGTGGCCACGGCGTCCGAGTTCCGTCGCCGGGGCCTCGTCGGCCGGCTGATGTCCGAGATGCTGGAGATCGGTCGAAGGAAGGGCGCGTCAGTCGCCCAGATCGGCGTGCTCATCGGCAACGACGCCGCGCAGAGCGCCTACGAGAAGGCAGGCTTCGTTGTCGTGGACGAGAGGCGTCACTCGGAATTCGAGGCGGCGTACGGCTCTCCCGGCGCGCGGCTCTTGCGCCGCCCGATCTGAGCGGCAATGCCAGCGAACCTTCGGCGCGTCAGCCGCTCGGCTGACGGCACGCCCCCGGCCTGACGGACGTACGCGCCCGCGGACACCGGGTCGTCGTCACCGGCGTCGTCTGGCATCACAACGTCCGCGGCGACGATGCCCGGCTGGAGGCGGCCCTTGCTATCGAAGCAACGGTCGTAGATCTGCTCGCCGAACGCCTCGCCCCGTTCGATGAGCCGCGAGACCTGGCGCAGGTCGCCCACGCCCGGCCCCTCTTCGACATCCGGCTGGATCACCGCGATGCGCGCTTGCTTGCTGAGCAGCTCGATGTCGCGCTCGACGCGGTCGCGGATGACGATGTCCACCGTGCGCGTCAGGATGCCGATCACCGTGCTCGGCGCGCTGTTGTCGAAGCAGTGCGAAAGGTCGATGCCGAGCACGTCGCGCGCGCCCAGCTCCAGCGCCGTCTCCAGGTCCAGGTTCGCGACGACGCCGCCGTCGATGTACGTCTCGCCGTCGATCTCCACCGGCGCGAAGACAGCCGGAATCGCCGTGGACGCCAGCACCGCCTGCGAGACCGGCCCGCTGTTGAAGACGTGCTTGCGGCCTGTGCCCATGTTGGCTGCGGTGATGTACAGCGGCACCTCCGTCGCGGAGAAGTCGTCGATGGTCGTGTGCTCCGTGATCAGCCGCTGGAGGAACTCGTTGCTGAAGATGTAGGGCTGGCGCAGCGCGATCCGGTACGCGATGCGCACCGGACTGAAGTTGATGTAGCGGTCGTTCTCAAGGCCGCGCCAGATCTCGACGAGCCGCTCCACTCCCTCGACGTCGGGGTAGAAGGCAAGAAAGGCGCCGTTCAGCGCCCCCACGCTCGTCCCGATGATGCGCCCCGGCCGGAAGCCGCGGCGCACCAGGACGCGCAGCACACCTACCTGAAGGGCGCCCATCGCCCCGCCGCCGCTCAGGACGAGCGTCGGCTCCTCTCGATGGCCGTCACGCCGGAACCACATCTCCTACTAAACGTAACAGACAGCAGAACATTCCTTCAATTGTCATAACGACAGGCCTAGCTGGGACGGTTTCCCACCAGGCTTGACGGGCCGCCTGCGGGCAGGGTAGCCTGGATAGGAAGATACCCCTACCCAGGGGGTATGGGTTAGGAGCGCAGCATGCAGACCACCACCCGAGACCAGGCGCTCAAACGCCTCAACTACATCGATGGGCACCTGGCGGGAATCCGGCGCATGATCGAAGAGGACAAGTATTGCGTCGACGTGCTCAAGCAGACGTACGCCGTGCGCCGCGCCATTGAGAAGATGGAGGCGCTGCTGCTGGACGGACACCTGCACACCTGCGTGGTCGAGGGCGTGCGCGAAGGCCGCGAGGAGCAGGTCGTAGGTGAGTTGCTTCAGCTCTACGAGCTGGCGAACAAGTAGAACGCGCGAGGAACACAGGCCGTAAGGGTAATGACGATGGCGCAGAAGGAGCGGATCACCATCCCCGTGTCGGGCATGCATTGCGCCGCCTGCGTGAGCAAGGTGGAGTCGGCGCTCGGCGACGTGCCCGGCGTCGAGCGGGCGGACGCGAACCTGACAGCCGGCAACGCGGCACTCGTCTGCGACATCGACCGGGTCGATCTGCCGGAGGTCGAGAAGGCGGTGCGCGGCGTCGGCTACGAGGTTCCCTGGGAGCGCATCGAGCTGCTGGTGCTCGGCATGATGGGCACGCACTGCCAGGATGCGATCGAAAAGGCGGTGGGCGAGCTGCCGGGCGTCGTGCGAGTGCAGGTCAACCTGGGCACCGACAGCGCCACGGTCGAGTATGCCGGCTCGATCACCTCCGCCGCGCAGATCAAGCGGACGATCCGCGGGCTCGGCTACCAGGTGTCGGACAAGGGCACGGGTGACAGCACGCTTGACCGCGAGCGCGAGGCGCGCCAGCGGGAGATCCGCTCGCAGCTCGTGAACCTCGCCTGGGCGACGCCGCTTGCGCTGCTGATCATGGTCGGCACGTTCCAGAGCTATGCGGTCCTCAAGGACATTCTGCCCGACGTCCTCAACAACAAGTACTTCCTCTTCGCGCTCACGACACCGATCATCCTCGGACCCGCGCGCCAGTTCTTCGTCAGCTCCTGGAACGGGCTGCGGCGCGGCGTCACCGACATGAATCTGCTCTACGCAACGGGCATCGGCGCTGCATACAGCATCGCCGTCATCAACACCTTCTGGCCCGACGCCGGCTTCGGCGGACGCGACGCCACCTTCTACGAGTCGGCCGCGCTGCTTACCTGGTTCATCGTGCTCGGCCGCTACCTGGAGGCGCTCACGCGCGGCCGCACGTCCGAAGCGATCCGCAAGCTGATGCGGCTCCAGCCCAAGACGGCTCGCATCCTGCGCGACGGCGTCGAGCTGGAGATCCCCGCCGACGAGGTCGAGGCCGGCGATGTCTGCCTGGTGCGCCCGGGCGAATCGGTCCCGGTCGACGGCGTCGTGCTCGAAGGCTACTCCGCGGTCGACGAGTCGATGATCACGGGCGAGAGCCTGCCCGTGGAGAAGCAAGCCGGCGACACCGTCATCGGTGGCACGATCAACAAGACCGGCGCCTTCCGGTTCGCAGCGCGCCAGGTGGGCCGCGAGACGGCGCTCGCGCAGATCATCCGCTTCGTCGAGGACGCCCAGGCAACGAAGGCGCCGATCCAGAAGCTGGCCGACGTTGTCGCCGGACATTTCATCCTGGGCGTGCACGCGCTCTCGCTTAGTGTCTTCCTCTTCTGGTTCTTCGTTGGCTACGATCGCTGGTTCGAGTCGGGCAGCGGCATGATCATGAGCCCGTACACGCTCACGGACGTCGGCGTCTTCGGCTTTGCCCTGCTCATGAGCGTTGCGGTGCTGATCATCTCCTGCCCGTGCGCGGTCGGCCTCGCGACGCCCGCCGCCATCATGGCCGGCTCGGGCATCGCCGCCGAGCACGGCATCTTGTTCAAGGGCGCCGGCGCCATCGAAGCGGCCTCGCGCATCCACACCGTCGTCTTCGACAAGACCGGCACGCTGACGAAGGGGGAGCCGTCGGTGACGGACGTCGTTCCCGCGCCTGGCGTCACCCCCGACGAGGTGCTGCGTCTCGCAGCCGTGATCGAGAAAAACTCCGAGCACCCGCTGGGCGAAGCGATCGTGCGCGGCGCGCGCGAGCGCGGCCTCGACCTGCCGGACGCGGCGTCCTTCGAAGCGATCCCTGGTCACGGTGTCGAGGCGTCGTTCGAGGGCGGTATGCTCCTCCTCGGCAACCGCAAGCTGATGGCTGAACGCGCCATCGACATTGAGACGCTCCTCGCTGAAGCCGAGCGCCTCGAGCACGAGGGCAAGACGGCGATGTTCCTCGCCGCCGCCGCCGATGGGCGCGTGAGGGGCCTCGTCGCCGTCGCCGATACGATCAAGCCGGGCTCGGCGCGCGCTGTGCAGGAGCTACGTCGCCTGGGCATCGGGGCTGTCATGATCACCGGCGACAACCGCCGCACGGCCGAGGCGATCGCCCGCCAGGCGGGCATCGAAGCTGTGCTGGCGGAGGTGCTGCCGCAGGACAAGGCGCTCGAAGTGAAGCGCCTCCAGGCGGGCGGGCGTCGCGTCGCCATGGTCGGCGACGGCATCAACGACGCGCCCGCGCTCGCTCAGGCCGACGTCGGCATCGCGATGGGCGCCGGCACGGACGTGGCGAAGGAGACCGGAGACGTCATCCTGGTCAAGGACGACCTGCTCGACGTCGTCGCGGCCGTGCAGACGGCCCGCTTCACGATGCGTCGCGTGCGCCAGAACCTCACGTGGGCCTTCGGCTACAACACGCTGACGATCCCGATCGCCGCCGGTGTGGTCTACCCCCTCATCCATCAGATCGTCAGCCCGGAGCTCGCGGCGCTGCTGATGGCGCTCAGCTCCCTCTCCGTGACCCTGAACTCGATCGCTATGCGCGGCTGGCGGCCGCCGGTCCGTCGTGGCCCGGACGCGCCGGGCCTCCCGGCCGAAGCGACGGCTGCGCCGGAGCGGGCGCCTGCCGCCGCGACGGGCGCCGGGTCGTAGGAAGTGTGATGCCGGAGACTCGCTACCGCGTCGGCCTGCTGAGCGCCATGCTCTACACGAGTGTCTCGCTGCTTGCGAGTGGAGCCTTTCTCCTCGCAACCGTAGCGACTGGCGACTACACGTGGGTCGCGCGCCTGGGCGGGACGACATGGGTCTTCCTGCTCTCGATGATCATCCTGATGCCGACGGTAACGCCGTGGCTGAAGCGAAGGCTACCGAGCTAAGGAAAGAAGCGAAGGGAGGGAGAGCATGATGTGGGACTCATACGACGGCATGGGCTGGTGGATGGTCTTCGGCATGATCTGGATGGTCATCTTCTGGGGCGCGATCGTCGCGCTCATCGTCTGGGGTGTGAGCCGCGTCACGGGAGGTGGTGGTCGCAGCGATGAAGGAACGCCGCTCGACATCGCGCGGCGACGCTACGCGAACGGCGAGATCACGCGCGAGCAATTCGAGCAGCTCCGAAGCGATCTGAGCTAGACCGCGGGCGCCTGAACGAAGGAGGCCTGCCATGTCTTACCAACGACCCACGAAGCTCACCCAGTGGACGAACCGCCTGCTCGGCGGCTTGGCCGTCCTCGGTCTCACGCCCTCCGACACCGTCATGCTGGAGGTGCGCGGCCGGCGTTCCGGCATATTCGGCGCCTTCATCACGAAGGCCGCCCCGCTTCAGTAGGAGGTGTCCAAAATGACAGCGCAAGCAGCGATGCGCACAACCGATAAGGCGCCGGACGCGCTACGGGCCGAGGCTGAAGTCCCTGTCGCGCTGGGACCCAATGGGCCGGGCTTGGCCGCGATCCTGGCCAGCGCGATCGGCGTCTTCTCGCTCGGGCTCCTGACGACACTCGCCGCGGCTGGCGAGGGCGTCAAGGAATGGCTGGCGTTTCAGGAACGAGTCGGGCCGCTCTCCGGCAAGACCACCATGGCGGGCATCGCATGGCTCGTCAGTTGGGCGCTGCTGAGTGTTCTGTGGTGGAAGCGGGACGTACCGTTCACCGCGGTCATAGCCGTGTCCGCCATCCTGCTGATCGCCGGCAACCTGCTCATGTTCCCGCCCATCTTCGAGCGCTTCGAACCCTGAGCATCGAGGACGAGGATGGTACCGGTCGCCCGTCGCAACCTCTTCTCGGAAAAGGGCCGCTTCGCGATTTCGGTCGCGGGCGTAGCCTTCTCGGTCCTGCTGATCCTCATCGTCCTGGCGCTCTACCGCGGCTTCAGCCACACGGGAGAGACGTTCCAGGGCCTGCCGGGCGATCTCTGGATCGTCCAGCCGGGCACGACCGACCCGTTCCACTCGTCGTCTCTCTTGGAGGTCGGCGAGCTGGACGAGATCGGGCGCATGACCGGCGTCGCTGCTGTCGTCCCGGTGCTCTCCCGCCAGATGGCGCTCGACGTGGACGGCAGCGAGCAGACGGCTCGTCTCCTTGCCCTCGGACACCGCTAGCGGCGCTCGGCTCTGACGACGAGCTGAGTGGTGCAGTGCGGGCGGGGTTGTCCCCCCGCACGAACACATGTGAGCAACGTGGTCTGCTCGTGTGCAGTGGGCCCGACGATCTCATTCACATTCGCCTCGACAGGAGAGACGAGTTGCGCCGTTGTCACGCCGTACTCGAGTACTGACCCATCGCTCAGGTGCACGGCGATGATATCTCCGCGCACCAATTCGTTCAGCCTCGAGAACACTGCTGGCGCAGCACCCGAACCGGTGTCCCACAAAGCGTGGCCTGAGAATACGGCGTTGCTGCCGGTGCCTGGCCGCGCAGTGAAGTCGTACCATGCGACATTGTGGGGTTCAGTCGGGCTTACCATCACTCCTTGATTGTCGAGCCCGAGCACAATGACGCTGGCATCGACGCCGATCTTTGGGATGACGAGGCGCTCGATACGCGGGACCGGCGTAGATGTCGGCGGCGGGAGGGGCGTCGCGGTCGCGACCGGCGTCGGCGTTGACGTGGGAGTGGCCGTCGAGGTTGGCGACGCGGTCGCCGTCGGCGTGCGCGAGGCCGTGGGCGATGGCGTAGGCGTCCGGTCCGCTGAACCGCCAATCCCGCCGCGTATCGCGACCATGGCGGTCACCACCAGCAACGCCACGACAACCGCGGCACCTGCCGCGATAGCTCCGCGCGCCCAGCGTCGTTCCACCAGCAATCTGCCTCACCAGTCAGCCGGCAGCCACCCGAGTGGCGCCACCGACGGCACCACTATACACCTTTCGGTTCCCTCTCCTGATGCCCGCCCGCTATCCTGCGTTCGTGAACCCCCGAACCACCGCCGCCGTCGCCGTTGGGCGTGTCGCGGGCGCCGCGAGCCGGGCGCTCGGCCGAGGCGGCGGCACCGCCGTCGCCGGGCTCGTCGCCCAGCGCATCGACCCGGCGCTCGTCGAGCGGCTGGCCGCGCAGCTCGGGCAGGGCGCCGTCGTCGTCAGCGGGACGAACGGCAAGACCACCACGTCGCGCATGCTCGCCGCCATCGCCGGTGAGGCCGGCCTGCGCCCGCTCGCCAACCCCAGCGGCTCGAACCTGATGCGTGGCGTCGCCACGGCGCTGCTCGACGAGACGGCGCTGCTGGGCCGCGTCCACGACGCGTCGCAGCGCCTGGGCGTCTTCGAGGTCGACGAGGCGACGGTGCCGGAAGCCGCGCGCGCCCTCCGGCCGCGCGCGATCGTGCTCACGAACCTCTTCCGCGACCAGCTCGACCGCTACGGCGAGGTCGACACGGTCGCGGCGCTCTGGCGTCGCGCGCTCGAGACGCTGCCCGATGGCGCCGCGCTCGTCCTCAGCGCCGACGACCCCGCCGTGGCGTCGCTTCGGACCGATGCGAAGGGACCGGTGCTCACCTACGGCATCGAGGACATCCGTGTCGCCGAGGAGCGGCTGGAGCACGCCTCCGACTACCGCTTCTGCCTCTCGTGCGGCGAGGAGCTGTCGTACGCCGCTGCGTTCTACGGCCACCTCGGCCACTGGCGCTGCCCCGCCTGCGGCAACGCGCGTCCTCGGCCCGACGTTCGCGCCACCTGCGTCGAGCCGTCCTCGTCTGCCATGCGTCTCGTCGTCGCCACGCCGCAGGGCGAGCTGCGTGTCGAGCTTCCGCTCGCCGGGCTCTACAACGTCGAGAACGCGCTCGCGGCGACGGCGGGCGCGCTCGCGCTCGGCCTGCCGCTCGACGCCGTCGAACGCGCGCTCGGCTCGTTCCGCGCCGCGTTCGGTCGACAGGAGCGCTTCGAAGTCGACGGCCGCCACGTAGAGGTGCTGCTCGCCAAGAACCCGACGGGCCTCAACCAGGTGCTGCGCACAATCGCGTCGAACGGACCCGCGGCCCTGCACCTGCTGCTCTTCTTGAACGATGACATCCAGGACGGGCGGGACATCTCCTGGATCTGGGACGCCGACTACGAGCGTCTCGCCGGCCGCGTCGCCAGCGCCATCGTCTCCGGCGCGCGCGCGGAAGAGCTGGCGCTGCGCCTCAAGTACGCCGGCTTCGCCATCGAGCCGCCCATCGTCCACGACGCGCGCGCCGCTCTCGACGGAGCGCTCGCGCAGACGCCGCCCGGCGAGACGCTGTACGTCGTGCCCACCTACACCGCGATGCTCATCGTCCGCGAGCTGCTCGCCAAGCGCGGCCAGCGCCGCCCGTACTGGAAGGAGGCGTAGAGAGGCGATGCCTGCCTTGAACACGAGGCACCCTTGTCATCCTGAGCGAAGCGAAGGATCTTTCGCGACCCGGCAGCGATGGGGTGCATCTCCGAGTCCGCCTGGAACACAACGGCAGGAGGTGGCGCGCCACCTTCCGTCGGATGGAATGCGCCGATGAACGTCCGCATCGCCCACCTCTACCCGCGGCTCATGAACCTCTACGGCGACCGCGGCAACATCCTCTGCCTGACCCGTCGCTGCCGGGAGCGCGGCATCGAGGTCGATGTGACGGAGCTCAGCCTGGGCGATCGCTTCGACCCGCAGGCGCACGACCTCGTCTTCATCGGCGGGGCGCAGGACCGCGAGCAGCGTCAGGTCGCAGACGACCTACTCTCGCTGAAAGGCGGCGCCCTGCGCGAGGCGGTGGAGGTGGGCGTTGTCGCGCTCGCGGTGTGCGGCGGCTACCAGCTCTTCGGGCGCTTCTACCGCGAGGCGTCTGGCGCAGAACTCCCCGGCCTCGGCGTCTTCGACCTCTGGACCGAGCATCCCGGCCCGGACGCGCCGCGCCTCATCGGTAACGTCGTCGCCGACCTAAGCGAAGATCCAGGCATCACGCTCGTCGGGTTCGAGAACCACGGCGGGCGAACCTACCTGGGCGAGGGCGCGCAGCCTCTCGCGAAGGTGCGCTCGGGCCATGGTAACAACGGCCGCGACGGCACCGAGGGCGCTTACTACCGCAACGCCTTCGGCACCTACCTGCACGGCTCGCTCCTGCCGAAGAACCCGCGCTTCGCCGACCGGCTCATTGCGCTCGCGCTGTCGCGTCGCTACGGCGACGCGCCGCTCGCCCCGATCGACGACCGCATCGAGGAGCTGGCGCACGCGGCGGCGCTGAGGCTGCGGTAGGTCAGATCTCCCAGAGCGCCCGGTAGAGACGCACGGGTGCGGGGAGCCCCTTCATCATCACGGGGCCCAGCTCGTCGAAGGTGACGCCGTCGAGCTGCTCTTCGATCTCCGCTAACGTCGCTTCCGACAGCAGCACCTCGCCCGGTCCGGCGACGTCCACGACGCGGGAAGCGACGTTCACGTCGTGCCCGACCAGGTCATCGCCGCGCTTGGTCTGGTGGCCGGAGTGCATGCCGATGCGCACCCAAAGTGGCACGTCGGAAGCGGCCGCCTCCCAGAGAAAGCGCGCCTGTAGGCGTAGACACGCGCCAAGGGCCTCGCTCGCGGTGGGAAACCAGAGCAGCAAGCCATCGCCAAGCTCCTTGACGATACGGGCGCCCTCCGGCAGGTGCTCGAGGACGATCCGCTCCTGAAGCGACAGGAGCGCGAGCGCCTCCTCATCGCCCCGCAGGGCGTTGTACTCCGTGAACCCGGCGATGTCGGTAAAGACCACGGTGCCTTTGACCGCGTTCGCTGTCGGCGCCGCCGCGGGCATCAGTCCGGCACCACCTCGATGCGCCCGCTGAGCGTGTTCACGTTGATCCGGCAGTCGTCGCCTTCAGGGCAGTCGCAGCGAGGACGGCCGGAGAGGCTGCGCAGCCGGGCGGAGGGCCGGACGCCGTGCGCGACGGCCACGCGCACCGAGCCGGACATCGTCTGGACGGCGACGTCGCCGTGGCCCTGCGTGCCCAGCTCCACCGTGCCGCTGACGCTGCGCATCTTCACGCCGGCCGTCGCTTCGTCCAGCGTGATCCGTCCGGAGATCGTCGAGACCTCCGTGTCGCCCGCGCTGCCGATGGTGGTGCGTCCGCTCTTCGTGCGCAGGTTGCAGACGCCGGCGCAACGCTCGACCTGGATGCTGCCGGAGATCGTGCGCACGTCCAGCGCGTCAGCCCGCTCCACTTCGATGTTGCCGCTGATCGTCGTGACCCGCGCGTTGCCGAGCTGGCCTCTTAGCGTCACGTGGCCGGAGACGGTCCCGACGACCAGATCGCTCCCGCTGGGGCAGCGCACCTGGAGCGTGGCCGAGCCGCCTCTGGCTGACGTGAGGGCGACGCGTCCCGTGGCGTCGGATTCGATCTGCTGATCGGACGGCGCGCCCGACTCGATGACGACGTCCGGACGCTCCTCGCCGATCACCTCGACGTGGCCGGAAGTGGTCGAAAGGCGCACCTCGGCGTGGCCGGGTACGCGGATGGCTACTGGTGATACGGGCATGCCGTCGCCTTCCAGATTCGTCGTGGCCGAAGTATACCATTCCGGGCGAGAAGTGTTGTGTGAGCTAGTTCACACAACGAATGTGGGCGAAAGGTCAGTCCGGAACGCCGACGTCCAGATCGAGCGCCAGCAGGAGGAGGTCGGCTTCACGCCCCTGGTGGTCTCGCAGCGCCGCCGTCAACTGGGCCACCTGCCTGCGCACTTCCTGAAACGAAAGGGCGCTGTCGCCCGAGTACTCGTCCAGCGCGGCGAGCAGGCTGACGGCCTCGTGCGCCAGCCGCTCGTGGTCCCGCCGCGCTCGGCTCACCTCGTACGAGCGGCCAAGCCGCACCTCTACCTCACCGATGATGCCGTCATCGGCCTCCGCCGCTTCGCAGTGCTCCTGGAGCAGCCCGACGACCGAGGCCAGCTCGTGTCGGGCCCGCTGCTTCCAGGCCTGCTCCCGGCCGGGCGCCGGCGACGCCATCGCGCCCTCTAACGCGTGCACCGCGAGCACCATCGTCTCCTGCTCACGCGAGGTGCGGGCGGCGATTCCCTTCTGTCGATCGTCAGAGCTTGATGTGGCGTTCATTCCTGCCTCGCTCGACTCCATTCTACCTCCCTCGCGCGCCTTCACTTGCGCCGGTCCGTGCCCGTCCCTACACTGACCGCCATGAACGGCGCTCTTCGACCGACGCTCGTCCTTGCGCTGGCTGGACTCGTGGCCGCCCTGTCGCTGAGCTGCAACGGTGACGGCGGCAAGAAGACCGAGCTCATCGTCATCGACCAGAACATCCTCCACGGCCTGCTCGACGAAGATTCCGCCGCGGAACCGTTCGACCGCTTCCCCGAGCGCATCGAGCTGATCGCCGGCGCGCTGGCGGAGCAGCAGCCCGCAATCGTCATGCTCCAGGAGGTGATCCCGGACGCCTACGCCGACCGCCCGGACTACGTGAACACTCGCCAGGTGCTGCTCGATGCGTTGGGCAGCGAGTACACGGCGCTCTTCGGCGACGTGGCGGGCAGCGCGATCAACGAGGGCTTCGTCGGCCAGTTAACGCTCACAAACCTGGAGGTCCTGTCGAGCGAGAACCAGAACATCTCAGGCCCGCGCTCCATCCACCGGGTGACCGTGCAGACGGAGAGCGGCCCCGTCGACATCTACAACACCCACCTCGAGGGCACCGGCGCCGTCGTTGACGTCACGCTCGACGCGTCCGTCGTCGAGATGCAAGCGGTCATCGATTTCATCAACGAGACGCGCACGGGCCCCGGCCCCGTCATCCTGGCAGGCGACTTCAATGCCGAGCCGGAAGACCCTTCGATCCAGTCGCTGCTCGCCGCGGGCTTTATCGACGTGCTCGCGGAGGGCGGCGACGCGACGTGCGAGCAGGTAGGCGACCCCGGCTGCACGAGCGGCACCACGCCGCTCGCTGAGCCCGGCAATCGCGCCGACCACCGTATCGACTACATCTTCGTGCTCGGCGGCGCCGACGTGGGGATAGACGTCGGCGAGGCGGCGCTCTTCAACAACGAGCCCTTCACGCTCGACGACGGCAGCGTGCTCTGGGCGTCCGACCACATCGGCGTCCGGGCGTTACTCGAGCTGGTAGGCGAGTGACCAGCGGCAACCACTGGCTGGTGGCTAGCGGCTTCGTCTTTGTTGCGCTCTTTGTCGCTGCTGTGATCGTCTCCGGAGAGCAGCTCGGCAGCGTGGGCGATCCCGACCAGCAGTTCGTTTCCTACTTCAATGACACGAGCAACCGCGCGCGCGATATCGCAGGCGCCTACATCCTGGCGGCGGCGGGGCTGGCCTTCGTCGTATTTCTAGCGCACATGTACTCCACGCTACGCGAGCGTTCCGGCCAGGGGGCGCTTCCGCTGATAGCGCTTGGCACCGGCCTCGTCTTCGTCGCCTTGCTGCTTGCCGCAACCGCGGCCCTCAGCGCGGTCTCCACCAGCATGGCATACGCCGATTTGTACGGCGAAGAGCGGCACGAGTTCGACCCCGACGTGTTGAGGCTGGTGACGCAGCTCGGCTTCATGCTCCTCGTCTTCGCCATGTGGGGAGCCGCTGCCTGCATAGCCGCCATCTCGCTCGCCGCGCGCACGGCGGGCATCTTCACTGCCTGGCTCGCCGGGTTAGGCTTCGTCGCGGCGTTCGCGCTTCTGTTCAGCTTCTTCTTCCTGCCAGCGGTGGCGCTGCCCATCTGGGTGCTCGCCGTCAGTGTCATGCTCCTCAGGGACCGGGCAGGGCGAGCGGCTTCAGGGCAACCTCCCCTTGACACCTTCAGCCTGACCCTCTAGCATTCGATCTGTACGACGCAGGTCTGGCCCGGCCTTCAGACCTGCCAGCGGTAGAAGCTGGCGCCGGGCCCACGATAACCTCGACTGGTCGAGGCGTGGGCTCGGCGTTTTCATTTGGGAAGGACATCATGAGTCGCGCAGCCTACACAATCGGCGCCTCGCCCCTTTGCGCCTCTCCACGTGGGGGAGTGCAGAGGGGGCAGGGCCCCTCTGCCGGGGGTCTGGGGGTGTCCCCCAGAATCAACTACTCCCCTGGGCGGGCGGGTGGGGAGGATCACCCCTCGAAAAGGTAGCCAATGTTCTACGTCCACCAGCGCCTCGACCCCGCCTTCGAAGAGCTGCTCCATCGCGCCGTCTCCGGAGAGCCGCTCACGCGTGAGCACGGCCTGCGCCTGATGAGCGCGAGCAGTTCCGAGCTGCCGGCGCTGATGCTCGCGGCCAGCCTTGTGCGGGACCAGGGCCACGGCAAGACCGTCACCTATTCGCGCAAGGTGTTCATCCCGCTCACCAACCTCTGTCGGCAGAAGTGCGGCTACTGCACCTTCGCGCGCGGCCCCAAGGACCCCATCGCGCGCACGATGTCGCCGGACGAGGTGCTCGCCGTCGCCCACGCTGGCCGGCGCCAGGGCTGCAAAGAAGCGCTCTTCTCGCTGGGGGAGAAGCCGGAGGAGATCTACGACTTCGTCCTCGACGACCTGCGTCGCTTCGGCCACGAGACCACGATCTCTTACCTGCGCGAGATGTGCGCGCTCGTCCTCAGCGAGACCGGCCTCCTGCCCCACGCCAATCCGGGCATCATGTCGCGCGACGAGGTCGCGTCGCTGCGCGAGTGCAACGTCTCGATGGGCCTGATGCTGGAGACGACGTCCGAGCGGCTCCACGCGAAGGGCGAAGCGCACTTCAACTGCCCGGGCAAGATCCCGGAGCTACGCCTGCAGACGATGCGTGACGCCGGCGCCATGGGCGTCGCGTTCACCACGGGCATCCTGATCGGCATCGGCGAGACGTGGGAGGAACGCGTCGACTCGCTCTTCGCGATCAAGGAAGTGCAGGAGGAGCAGGGCAACATCCAGGAGGTGATCGTCCAGAACTTCCGCGTGAAGGACGACATCCCGATGCGCCATCGCGACGAGCCGAGCGTCTATGAGATGCTGCGCACCATCGCTACGGCGCGGCTGGTGCTGGGAGCCGCCATGAACATCCAGGCCCCGCCCAACCTGACGCCCGACGCCTACGGCATGTACCTGCTCGCGGGCATCAACGACTGGGGCGGCGTCTCGCCTGTGACGAAGGATCATATCAACCCGGAGGCACCCTGGCCGAAGCTCCTCGAGCTGAAGCAGGTCACCGAAGAGGCCGGCTTCGAGCTGCGCGAGCGGCTGGCGCTCTACCCCGAGTTCGCCAAGAACGATCGCTTCGTGCGCGAGAGCTGCCAGCCGGCCATCGAGCGCTGGAACGACGAGTCGGGACTCGTGCGCTGGGAGGAACACCAATGGTAGCTCAATCCGCGGGCAAAGCTGCATCACCCGCAGGCAAGCCTTCATCATCCGAAGGCCAGGCTTCAGCCTGGCAGGTCGCAGCGATCGAGTCCCTCCTCGGCACGCTCACTCCACCCGTCGCCTCGGCGATCGACCGGGCGCTGGCCGGCAACGACCTCTCGATCGAAGACGCGGTCACGCTGTTCGACTGCACCGGTGTCGACATGCAGGCGCTCGTGCTCGCCGCGGACTACCTGCGGCGCGAGCAGGCCGGCGACCTGGTCACCTACATCGTCAACCGCAACATCAACTTCACCAACGTCTGCATCAAGCGATGCGGCTTCTGCGCGTTCAGCCGCGATCACCGGCTGGATGAGGGCTACCTTCTGCCCGCTGAGGAGATCGTGCGACGGGCGAAGGAGGCCTGGGAGCTCGGCGCGACGGAGGTCTGCATCCAGGCCGGCCTACCGCCCAAGATGAAGGGCGGCCTCTACCTCGATCTCTGCCGCGCCATCAAGCAAGAGCTGCCGCAGATCCACATCCACGGCTTTTCGCCGGAGGAGGTGCTCTACGGCTCCGTGCGGTCGCGCTGCACCGTCCCGGAGTTCCTCCGTCGCCTCAAGGACGCCGGAGTTGACAGCCTGCCAGGCACCTCGGCCGAGGTACTGGTGCAGGAGGTGCGCGACCGCATCTCGCCCGGGCGGATCACCGTCGATCAGTGGATCGAGGTGATCACGTCCGCCCACGAGCTCGGCCTTCCGACAACGTCGACGATCATGTACGGCCACGTCGAGACGAGCGAAGACAAGGCGCGCCACTTCGCCATCCTGCGAGACATCCAGCAGCGCACGGGCGGCATTACGGAGTTCGTGCCGCTCAGTTTCATTCACAGCGAGGCGCCGATGTACCAGAAAGGCCTCGTCGAAGGCATCCGCGAAAGCGCGACCGGCCCGGAGGTCGTGAAGATGTACGCCGTCGCGCGGCTCTTCTTCGGGCGCTACATCCAGAACATCCAGGTCTCGTGGGTGAAGGAAGGCCCGCGCCTCGCGCAGCTTCTCTTGGGTGCCGGCGCGAACGACTTCAGCGGCACGCTGATCAACGAGAGCATCTCGACCGCGGCGGGCGCCTCGCACGGCCAGCTCGTGCGGCCCGCCCAGTTCCGCGCCCTCATCCGCGAGATGGGCCGCGTCCCCGCCGAACGCACGACGGGCTATGCGGTCCGCCGCGTCTTCTGGGACCCCGCAGACGACCCGATCGATGCGCTCGACGCCATCGAATACGACGAGCGCCGCTTCGGCACCTTCAACGTCCTTCTCCACCTCGACGAGTGGCGCTTCAAGGACACCTTCACCGCCGTCGGTGGCCAGTCGAAGCCGTAGGGGCGGGTCTCAGACCCACGCCCTGAAGCCGGCGTGTGGCTGCCTCGCAGTTCGGCCACACCTGCGTGTAGGGGCACCGGCCACCGCCCCGGGTATGGTAGAATTCGCACCGCGATGATGAAGCTTCGCGCCGCCGTCATGGCGCTGGCCGGGTTCGCTGTCGTTCTGGCGTCGTCTTCCGCCGGGCTGGCGAAAGACGGGGTGCCGGGCTCCGGCCCCTTGCCACAGGGAACGAGCCCCGCGCCGATAGTGTGGATCGAGGGCCAGGGCGAGGCCTTCATGTGCTTCGATTCCTTTCCGCCAACCGCGATACCCGACACCAGCGGCATTGGTGTCCCTTGTAACATCACGGCCAACAGGACAATTCAGGATCTCAACGTCTACCTGGACATCCCCCACACCTGGGTGGGCGACTTGAGCGTGCGGTTGGTGCACCAGGCAACAACCACCAGCGTGGTGATCATGGACAGGCCTGGCGTTCCCGCCACGATGTTTGGGTGTGCAGAGGACGATGTCGACGTCATGCTGAATGACGAGGGGACGGCGCCGGTGGAGACGTTCTGCGGCCCGGGCGCCCCGGCCATTCAGGGAGACCTGACTCCAAACAATGCGCTCTCCGCGTTCGACGGCGAGAACTTCACAGGCCCAGGCTACTGGGTGTTGGTGGTGGAGGATGGCAGGGCGGGCGACACCGGCATGCTGAACGACTGGTACTTGATTGACGCCGACGACGACCACGACGGCTGCACCGCCAGTAGGGAAGAGGGTGGCAACCCGCTCCTGGGCGGGCTCAGAGACCTGGACAACTTCTGGGACTTCTTTGATACGCCCGGCGTAGCCAACGTTCGCGACCGGGCCATCTCCGCAGGCGATCTCGCCCGCGTCGTCGAGCGTTTCGGCAGCTCAGGCAGCAAGAGCATCGACCCGCTGGCGGCGCCCCCGCCGCCAACCGCCTATCACACCGCATTCGACCGCACGCCGCCTGGCACAGCGCCCAACGGCATCGACCAGAGCGCCAACGGCTCGATCACCGTGCAGGACATCAGCGTCATCGTCTCGCAGTTCGGCCACACCTGCGCGTAAGCGCGGAGCGTTGCATTGACGAAGCCCGGCTTGGCAAAACTGCGCATCCTACCCCTCGTCGTCTTGCTGCTCGCGCTCGCCTCCGCATTAGGCACGCTGGACCCGGAAGCGGAGACCGCCGCGTCCCGGCCGGCACCCGCCAGCGATGCGCAACCCCTTGGCGTCGGTGACTCCTGCCGCGATTACGCCAGCGCGCCCGGCTCGCAGTCGATCCCTGATCCGGGCATGCTGATCGCCAACCTCAGCGTGCCCGACTCGCTCACGGTCTCCAGCGTGCAAGTCACGGTAAACATCACCCATCCGTCCGACGGCGAGCTTGACGTCTTCCTGCGGTCGCCGGCGGGCACGCTGGTGGAGCTGTTTTCCGGCGTCGGAGGCGCGGGGGCCAACTTCGTCAACACGACCCTGAACGACGCGGCCGCGACATCTATCACGGCGGGGGCTGCGCCCTTCACCGGGTCGTTCCGGCCGGAGGGCTCGCTGGCCGATCTCGCCGGTCTCACGTTTGCGGGGACGTGGCAGCTTCGCGTCACAGACGGCGCCGCGCCGAACTCGGGAACGCTCAACTCCTGGTCGTTGACGCTCTGCAGCAGCATCCTCAACGACGCGTTCTCGGACGCAGTCGACATCTCGGACCCGCCGTCTACCTACGCGCAGTACACAGAGTCGGCCACGACGGCGTTTGACGACCCCGTCGTCGACTGCAACGGCACCGCATCCACGCACTCCAGGTCGGTGTGGTTTCGCCTGCAGTTGCCGGTCGGCGCGGTGGCCGAGATCACGACCAACGGGAGCAGCTACGATACCGTCCTGGCCGTCTTCACCGGCACGGCAGGCGCGCTCACCCAGGTGGCGTGCAACGACAACGGCGGCATCGGTCTGCAGTCAACCGTCGGGCCGCTGTTCGTGCACGCCGGCGCCACGTACTACATCGAAGCCGTCGATTTCAACCTGAGCGGCGGCAGTCTTCTCCTCACGATGACTGCGAACTCGAATGGGGACCCGGACGGCGACGGGTGCACGAACGGCCAGGAGCTGGGTCCCCTGCCCGTCCTGGGCGGCGGTCGTGACCCGTTCATCTACTGGGACTTCTTCGACACGCCCAACGCGGCCAACGCGCGCGACGCCGCGATCACCGCTGGCGACCTCGCGCGTGTTGTCGAGCGTTTCGGCAGCTCAGGCGACAAGACGGTCGACCCGATGTCTGCGCCGCCGGCGCCGCCCGCCTACCACCCGGCGTTCGACCGGTCGCCGCCCGGCACGGCGCCCAACGCGCAGGAGCAGGGCCCGAACGGCTCGGTGACCGCTCAGGACATCGCGGTGATCGTCTCCCAGTTCGGCCACACCTGCGCGTAGGCGCGGGTCTCACCCATCCGCCACGGGCGGGGACACGCCCTCTTCGTACCGGGCTCGGCCACGGATGTTCTGCGCCCGGTAGCGGCGACTTTCAGGTCGCCACCAGCGCTGCGCCGGTAGGGGAGGCTCGCAAAGCCCGCCGCTAGCGCCGCTTGAGGAGGGCGAGCGCTCCGCCCGCTACCGCAGCGGCGCCGAAGATCGCCATCAACGGCCACCGTATCAACCACGCCTCGCTCGATGCGCCGGCCGCGCCCAGCACCGGCAGCTCGACCTCCGGCGTCGGCGTTGGGATCTGCTGGACGGCAAGGTCGATGCGCTGGACGCCCGGTTGCCAGGTGACCCCTGCCTCGTTCTCGACGCCGTTCACGAGGAACGTCACGGTCGCGCCCGGCGTCCCGCAGCCCGGCTGGACCGTGTCCGACGGCACGATCAGCTTCGAGAAGCCGGCGATGTCCGGCTCGACGGCGAAGCCGAACAGCGGCGGGTCCGTGCTGATGGTCGTCTCGCCGCAGACCGCGCCGTCCACGACCGCCCGCACAGTCGCGCCAGGCGGCAGCGTGGCGGTCGTGCCCTCCACCCAGTACCAGGCGTGCTCAGCCAGCGCCGACAGGTGCGCAATGTCGAACTGGACGCCCTCTTGTGACCCGAACGGTTCGAACGCGTACGTCTCGCCGGCCGGCACGCCACCGACCCGTAAGGCCACCGTCGCGCCGGGCGTCGCGCAGCCGGCGCGCTCGCTCTCGCCTAGGATGTGCAGCTCGAACAGCTCCGCGCCGCCGGCGGCAATCGTGGTGCCGCACTCCAGACCGTCCACCAGGGCCTCGATGGGTGTCCCCGCCGGCGCATAGTCGTCCTCGAGGATTGCGGCCCCAGTGACGACGGCAACGTCCTCCTCGCGCGCGCCGATGTCGACGGTCGTGTCAGCGCCGCTCTGCACTGTCACCGGCCCCAGTTCCGCCGTGGCCCGCCAGGGAAACGTAACGTTCACGCAGAAGCTGTGCGGAAACGGGTCGAACGACGCGGCTCCATCGCCGCAGAGCCCACCGCCTGCATTCAGAGACACTTCGAGCGTGTAGTCGCCGGGCGGAAGGTTGCTCACGATGAACGCGCCGGTTCCGTCGCTCGCGTCGGTACCGATGACGGTATCGCCAAGGACGACGGTGACGCGCCGGTTCGCGACGCCTGGCTCGCCCGCGTCGCGCGTACCGTCGCCATCCATGTCGCGGAAGACCACGCCCGAAACCGAGCCGGGCACCGGTCCGGCGGTCGCGCTCGGCGCCCCGAAGAGCGCAAGGGCGATACTGAGTAGGGGCGGCAGCAGTCGGGTCGCGGTCTTCATAGGGACGCCCTCCCGTGGTCGGCTGGCCACCAGTCTACACCCACGAGGGACCCTTTGTCCCTATGAACAACCTCCGCAAGAGTGGCCAGTTCGGAGGTAGTGCCACTCCTCGTCAGCAGGTCGCGATGCAGATAAACGGCTAAGCGGCTTGATCGTTACAGCAGTTGCGGCTAGGCTTGCTGAAGACATTGGGACGAGGCGGCCATTGGACCTGTGTAGCGGATTAGGCGAGGGCTCGCTGGAGGTGCGCCGACATGGTGAAACTGGGAAGTGTTTTGCTGATGATGCTTGGGCTGCTGCTAGCGCGGGGCATCGTTTCAAACGGCATCGCTCAGGAGGCCAAGGAAAGCGCCGGCCATGCCGTCCCGGCAGCGGCGCCGGGCGGCCCGCTCCCGGCCGGGCTGATCGAAGGCCAAGGCGAGGTCTTCCCATGCGGCCCGGCGGTGCCGGCGGCCATTCCGGATAACAACGCAGCAGGCGTCACTTCTCAGTGCGTCCTGACCGACTCCCGGACGATCGTCGACCTCAACGTGTACCTGTATGCCACGCACCCCTGGGTGGGAGACCTCAAGGTAACGCTCACCCACGTCGATACGGGAACCAGCGTGTTGATCATAGACCGGCCGGGCGTACCGGTCAGCACCTTCGGCTGCTCGGCTGACAACGTCGACGTCATGCTGAATGATGAAGGCGCTCCGTTCGTCGAGACCTTCTGCGGCCCGGGCGCGCCTGCTATCCGCGGCAATCTCATCCCGAACAATACGCTCTCGGACTTCGACGGCCAGAGCCTTGGCGGCACCTGGCGGCTGACCATCAGCGACAACGCAGCGGGGGACACCGGCACGCTGGACGGCTGGTTCCTGCTTGACCCGGACGACGACGCGGACGGCTGCATCGCAACGGCGGAGGCCGGCCTGAACCCGCTCCTGGGCGGTCTCCGAGATCCGAACAACTTCTGGGACTTCTTCGACACGCCGGATGGGAGTAACGTTCGCGATGCCGCCATCACCGCTGGCGACCTGGCGCGGGTGGTAGCGCGCTTCGGCAGCTCCGGAGACAAAGCCGGCGACCCGCTTTCGATGCCGCCTCCACCGACCGCCTACCACACCGCGTTCGACCGCACATCGCCCGGCCAGACACCAAACGGAGTCGAGCAGGGGCCGAACGGCTCGGTGACCGCGCAGGACATCGCGGTGATCGTCTCCCAGTTCGGTCACACCTGCGCGTAGGCGCGGTCTCACTTGTCCGCCACGGGCGGGGACACGCCCTCTTCGTACCGGGCTCGGCCACGGATGTTCTGGTCCGGTAGCGGCGACCGGAACTTGTCCGCGTCCGGCGTCGCTCGCGGAGCGCGCCCGCCGTCCCTCTGTCACCCTGAGGCGTAGCCGAAGGGTCTGGCCCTCGACGATTGACGCGGTTGTGCCGCCGGGCCCTTCGCGTTCTCGCGCCCGTGCCGTAACCTAGCAGGGTGCTGAAAAACGGGGTGCAGGGGGCAGCGCCCCATGCCGGGGGGTCTGGGGGGTGTCCCCCCAGATTCACCAATACTCCCCTGGGCGGGCGGGTGGGAACGAATGACATTGGTTCTTGGGCTTTTTCAGCACCCTGCTAGACCTCGATAACCAGGGGCGGGCATGCCCCGCTGCAGCGGGCCCGCGCCGAATTCAGGTCGACGAGGCGCTCAGCCATGCGCGGCGAAGAGCACGATTCTTGCCAAGCCAAATGCCACCTTCCGGCCCCGGTCCACCTGTTCCCGGCCTGCCCTGTCGCAGAGCCTGCCCTGAGCCTGCCCTTGAGCGCAGCGAAGGGAGCGCAGCGAAGGGCCTGCGCGAGAGCCTGTCGAATGGTCCTGGTTCCGCCACCGAAGGGAGCTGCCTACTGGTGCCGCGTCGAGAGGCCGCCGTCGACCGGAATCACCGCGCCCGTGAGGTAGGCGCCAGCCTTCGACGCCAGGTAGATCGCCGTGCCCGCCACGTCCTCCGGCCGCCCGATGCGCCCCAGCGGGCACGACGCGCGGATCTGGTCGCCGAAGCGTCGCAGCGTCTCCGCCATCATCTGGCTCTCGAACGGCCCGGGCGCGACCGCGTTCACGGTGATCCGCTGCGACGCCAGGCGGTGCGCCAGCGTCCGCGTGAGCTGGTGTACCGCGGCCTTGCTCGCGGAGTAGGCGTACGTCTCCGGCGCTGGCGCCTGGATCCCGTCGATCGAACCGATGTTGATCACCCGTGCCGGGTCGTCGTCCGAGGCCGCCTTCTCCAGCAGCGGCACGAGGAAGCGCGTCAGGTGAAACGCCGCCTTCACGTTCAGGTTCATCACCTTGTCCCAGCCGGCGTCAGGGTACTCGGCCAGCGGCGCTGCCCAGTTCGCGCCGGCGTTGTTCAGGAGGATGTGGAGCCGCTCCTCGCGATCGCCGATCTGGTCGGCGAGCTGGCGGCACCCGGCCTCGGTGCCCAGGTCCGCGGGCAGCGAAACGCATGCGCCCGCCTGCGAAAGCTCGGCGGCCACCGCATCGCAGACCTCGGCCTTGCGCGACGAGACGTAGACCTTCGCTCCCGCCTCGACGAAGCCCCGCGCGATCATCAGGCCGATGCCCCGCGAGCCGCCGGTCACCAGCGCGACCTTACCCTCGATGGAAAACAGATCGCTCATGCTCAGTCCTTCCACTATTGATATTGCGCTTCTAGTGGCGCCAGCGCCTCCTCGGTCGCGCCGTACTCCCTGGCGAACGCGGCGAGCCCCGTCACGGCGAGCTCTGCGCTGCCTGCGCCATCCCCTCGCGCCACGGGACGCACAGCCCGGCGAAGTGCTTCAAGGCGCCGCTCTTCACCACGATCGCCTCTGGCTCGAACACCGTGGCGTACATCGTCAGCATGGCGATCACGTCCAGCAGCGAGCGGTACCCCGAGAAGCCGGACACGTCGATGTAGATCTTCGAGAACGTCTCGCCCAGGGCCTGCGCCGCTCGCAGATTGAAGACGTCCAGCACCTCGAAGCGGAGGTCGGGGTGCTTCGCTCTCGCGCGCTCGATGCACTCCGCGCTCACGTCGGTGCCGATCACGTCCTCGCACGCCTGTGCCAGCAGCGTGGTCGTCGTGCCCCACTCGCACCCGACCTCGAGGATGACGTCATCGGGCGTCACCCACACGGGGATCGTCGCGCGATACTCCGCGACGTTTCTCGTGGCGACGAACTTCGTCCGCAGCTTGAACTGCCGTTCGTTGGGCATGACGCACCCACTCTAGCTTCCCACGTGTACGGCGTCCACTTGTATGAAGCGCTAATCGGACGATACGGTAGCGTCCGGGTGTCGTGCGCTCATGAGGTAGCCGCCGAATCCCGCGAGCCAGAGCGTGACAGGATAAGCGGTCCATCGCTCCATGCCGCCGTCACCCAGCACCGGGCCCAGCACGCCGGCGAGCGCGAGCGACAGGAGTGAGACGACACCCAGCGCGGCCGCGATGTATCGGAACGGTGCTGCCAGCACGCCATACGACATGGCAGCCGCCACGCCGCCCGACACGAGAGCCAGCAGAGCGAACATCGCGTGGATGTCCGAGTAGTTGCTCGGAAAGACGCCCACGCCGACCAGGCCGATGCCTAGCAGCGAAAGGGGAAGCGTGACCGCCCAGCGCCTGTATGTCCGATGCACGAATACCGCGCCCAGGCCGATAGCCGCACCCGAAACGACCATCGCCGTGTTGAAGATCGCCGCCGATGGCTGATGGGTGACGCTGTGCTCGCCACCTGGTGCGCCCAGGTCGCTGATGTCGTTCGTGGCGGTGCTGTAACCTTTGGGGTAACGTGCCTCGGCCGTAATGATGCCCATGAGCGTCGCGAACGCGGCGACGAACAGCAGCGCTCCGCTGACCTTGCGACGTTCTCGGAGGAGTCGTTCCAACTATTCTCCCATCACGGCCACGTCCACGGCGCGAGTTCGCGGCTCGAACAGCTCGACAAGGAACAGGCGCTGCCAGGTACCAAGGTCGAGCTTGCCGTTGCGTACCGGCGCCCAGGTCGACTCGCCGAAGACCATCATCTGCGCCAGGTGCGCGACCGCGTTCTCGGCGCCTTCGTAGGAGTGACGGTACTTCCGGTTGAGCGGGAACTGCTCGCGCAGCAGCTCCAGGCAGTCCCCATGGATCGACGGGTCGCCTTCGGTGCAGGTGAGGGCCGCTGTGGTGTGGCGGCTGCGCAATAGCGCCATGCCCTCGCGCACACCCGACGCCTCCACCTCGCGCTGCACCGCATCGGTGATGTCAACGAACTGCGGCGCCTGCGCTGTTGCGACTGAGACCTGTCGCAGCGAGATCATGGTTGCATCCTCCATGGAAGGGAATGGAAGCGAGTCTCGTCTATTGTAGGGAGGATGTGCCGTGTGAGCCTACGGCAGGTCTGTCTCGCCCATGAGGTAGCGGTCGCACTCGCGGGCCGCCTGCCGGCCCTCCGCGATCGCCCAGACGATAAGCGACTGGCCGCGACGCATATCGCCCGCCGCGAAGACGCCCGGCACGCTCGTCGCGAACTCGCCGAACTCCGCCTTCGCGTTCGAGCGCTCGTCCCGCTCGACGCCGAGCTGGTCCAGCACCGTCTCCTCCGGGCCCAGGAAGCCCATCGCCAGCAGCACGAGCTGCGCCGGCCAGACCTTCTCGCTGCCGGGAACCTCCCTCATCGTCGGGCGAGCGCCATTCTCGCTCACCCACTCCACCTCGACAGTGTGCAGCTCTTTGAGCTGCTCCTGCTCGTCGGCGGCGAAGCGCTTGGTCGTGATGCAGTAGCGGCGCGGGTCGTCGCCGAAGACTGCGGCGGCTTCCGCCTGGGCGTAATCGAGCAGGTAGACGCGTGGCCATTGCGGCCAGGGGTTGTCCGGCGCGCGCTCCAGCGGCGGCTTGGGCAGGATCTCGAACTGGGTCAGGCTGCGGCAGCCGTGGCGCATGGCCGTGCCGACGCAGTCCGTGCCCGTGTCGCCGCCGCCGATCACGATCACGTCCTTGTCCTTCGCGGAGATGTACAGGCCGTCGGCATGCTGGCTATCGAGCAGGCTCTTCGTGTTCGCGTGAAGGAACTCCATCGCGAAGTGGACGCCAGGCAGCTCGCGTCCCTCGATCGGCAGGTCGCGCGGCTTCGTGGCGCCGCCGCAGAGCACGAGGGCGTCAAACTCGTCGCGCAGCTTGTCGGCTGGCCGGTCCCTGCCGATCTCCGTGTTGGTGACGAACGTCACGCCTTCCGCGGCCATCAGGTCGATCCGGCGTTGGACGGTCGCCTTGTCGAGCTTCATGTTCGGGATGCCGTACATGAGCAGCCCGCCGATCCGGTCGTCCCGTTCAAACACGGTGACGGAGTGGCCGGCGCGGTTGAGCTGAGCCGCGCACGCCAGGCCCGCCGGCCCGGAGCCGACGACCGCCACCTTCTTGCCCGTGCGTTTCTCCGGCGGCTCCGCTACCACCCAGCCTTGCTCGAACCCGTGGTCGATGATCGCGCACTCGATGCTCTTGATCGTGACGGGGGGCTCGCTGATGCCGAGCACGCAGGATCCCTCGCAGGGCGCCGGGCAGACGCGGCCCGTGAACTCCGGGAAGTTGTTCGTCTTGTGCAGCCGCTCCAACGCCTCTTGCCAGAGCCCTCGGTAGACCAGGTCGTTCCACTCCGGGATCAGGTTGTTGATCGGGCAACCGCTCGCCATGCCGTTGAGCAGCGTGCCGGTGTGGCAGAACGGAATGCCGCAGTCCATGCAGCGGGCGCCCTGCTCGCGCAGCTTCGACGTGTCTAGGTGCTCGTGGAACTCCAGCCAGTCGCGCACGCGTTCGCCCGGCGGACGCGACGGAGGCGCCTCCCGCAGGTACTCCAAAAACCCGGTTGGCTTACCCATCTACGTTCCTAAGATGCCGCTCGCCTCGTTACAGGCGCGTTCTCCCTCGCGAACTGCTCCATCCACGCTCGCTGCTCGGCTGTGTCCGGCACCGGGCAGCCGCGTGCCGCACCGATACCCTCGAACGCCGTGGCGACGTCGATTCCTGACATGGCCAGCACACACGCGGCAAGCAGCGGCGACCTCCCGACGCCTCCACGACAGTGCGTCGCCACGCCCTTCCCATCAGCGAGCGACGTTGTGATGCGCTCAACCAGCGCAGCAGTAGCGCGAATAGAGGCTGGCACGCTGTAGTCCTGGATAGGAAACAATACGTATTCGATCCCATGAGCGCCGCAGCGATCTTCCTCTCGGGCAAGGTCGAGTTCCGCGATCTCACTCGCCGTAAGCGCCGAGACGAGCATGTCGACGCCCGCCTCTCGGAGAGCCTCGATCTCGTCTTCGAGCCAATCTCCTCCGCGCGGGCGCGGTACCACAGCGAGGCGCCCCTTCCACGGGCCTGATACTTCCCAGAGTGTCGCGTTCACGCGTCTCCAACCACCTCGCGGGGTAGCGAATCGATGTCTATGCCGCGTTCCTTGAGGACCTTGACCCGATGGTACCCGTCGAGGATGGTGCCATCGGGTCGTGCCTTCAGCGCACCTGGCAGTCCCGGCTTCAGCGAATCGATAAGGTTGTCCGTAGGCAGTCTCATGAATTGTTCCAGCTTCGCCTGACTTAGCGAACGGTCAGGGTGTAGCGGCTTCAGCGGCTCCATCGCCGCCCGCGCGCTACCGCCCTCCCGCCCGGGCGAGGCTGTGCGCGTTCTCCTCGAAGGCGGCCATGGCGGCCTCGTCGTCGGACATGCCCGCCGCGGTCATCCGCTGTTGCGTCTCCAGGACGCGCTTGTAGTCGTTCGGCAGCACCTTGACGAACTTGGGCGCCATCTCGTCCCAGAGCGCCAGCACGCGCCAGGCCTGCTGGCTGCCCGTGTACTGAGCGTGGCGCTGGACCATGCCGTGAACGATCTCGATCTCGTCCGCATCGTCCAGGCTGTAGAGCTGGACCATCTCCTTGTTGCAGTTCCGGTCGAACTCGCTGCGCTCGTCCAGCACGTAGGCGATGCCGCCCGACATGCCCGCCGCGAAGTTCCGGCCCGTGGGCCCGATGACGACGACGCGGCCGCCGGTCATGTACTCGCAGCCGTGGTCGCCGACGGCCTCGACGACGGCGTGGACGCCGCTGTTGCGAACGCAGAACCGCTCGCCGGCCATGCCGCGTATGTACGCTTCGCCGCTCGTCGCGCCGTAGAACGCCACGTTGCCGACGATGATGTTCTCCTCCGGCACGAAGGTCGCTTCGGCGGGCGGGTAGACGATGATCTTGCCGCCTGAGAGGCCTTTGCCGATGTAGTCGTTGGAGTCACCCTCCAGCGTCAGCGTGATCCCCTGCGGGATGAAGGCGCCGAAGCTCTGCCCGGCGGAGCCCTGGAAGTTGAGCTTGATCGTGTCTTCGGGCAGGGCGGCGGCGCCGTAGCGGCGCGTCACCTCGCTGCCGACGATCGTGGCCACGACGCGGTTCACGTTGCGGATCGGCAGCGTCGCTTCGACAGCCTCACCGCGCTCCAGCGCCGGCTTGCACAAGTCGAGCAGCACTGTCTTGTCGAGCGACTTCTCCAGGCCGTGGTCCTGGCCGATCTGACAGTAGCGTCCGACATCTTCCGGCACGTCCGGCTGGTGGAGCATGTACGAGAGGTCGACGCCGGCGGCCTTCCAGTGGTCGACCGCCTTCCGCGTCTCGATCTTCTCCGTGCGGCCAATCATCTCGTTCAGCTTGCGGAAGCCGAGCTGCGCCATCAGGTCGCGGACTTCCTGGGCGATGAAGTGCATGAAGTTGACGACGTGCGCGGGGTCGCCCCCGAACTTCTCGCGCAGCTTCGGGTTCTGCGTGGCGATGCCGACGGGGCAGGTGTCCAGGTGGCAGACCCGCATCATGACGCAGCCCAGCACGACCAGCGGCGCCGTGGCGAAGCCGAACTCCTCGGCGCCCAGCAGCGCGGCGACGACCACGTCGCGGCCCGTCTTGAGCTGGCCGTCCGTCTCGACGGCGATGCGGCTGCGCAGGTTGTTCAGCACCAGCACCTGGTGTGTCTCGGCCACGCCCAGCTCCCAGGGGGCGCCGGCGTGCTTGATGCTGGTCTGTGGCGAAGCGCCGGTGCCGCCGTCGTGGCCGCTGATCAGCACCACGTCGGCGTGCGCTTTCGCGACGCCCGCGGCGATCGTTCCCACGCCGACCTCCGCGACGAGCTTGACGCTGATGCGCGCGTGCTCGTTAGCGTTCTTCAGGTCGTGGATTAGCTCGGCGAGGTCCTCGATAGAATAGATGTCGTGGTGCGGCGGCGGCGAGATCAGCCCGACGCCCGGCGTGGTGAAGCGCACTTTGGCGATCCACGGGTAGATCTTCAGGCCGGAGAGCTGGCCCCCTTCGCCCGGCTTGGCGCCCTGCGCCATCTTGATCTGCAGCTCCTTCGCGCGCACCAGGTACTCGCTGGTTACGCCGAAGCGCCCGGACGCCACCTGCTTGATCGCGCTGTTGCGCGAGTCGCCGTTCGGGTCCAGGACGTACCTCGCCGGGTCCTCGCCGCCCTCGCCCGTGTTGCTCTTGCCGCCGATGCGGTTCATCGCGATCGCGAGCGACTCGTGCGCCTCCTTGCTGATCGACCCGTAGGACATCGCGCCGGTCTTGAAACGCTTGACGATCTCCTCCACCGGCTCGACCTCGTCGATCGGAACCGGCTGCTGCGCCGGAATCAAGTCCATCAGGCCACGCAGCGTGCAGAGGTGCCGCGCCTGGTCGTTCACGAGCTGGCTGTACTCCTGGAAGACCTCGTAGCTGTTCGTCCGGCAGGCGAGCTGCAGCTTGTGCACCGTCTGCGGGTTGAACAGGTGGTATTCGCCGTCGGCGCGCCACTGGTACTGGCCCCCTGGGTCGAGCTGCCGGCCGTTCACCGAGCGCTCCGGGAAAGCGTGGTGATGGCGCAGCTTTACTTCCTCGGCGATCGTGTCGATGCCGACGCCTCCGACGCGCGTTGCGGTCCAGGTGAAGTACGCGTCGATGAACTGCTGATTGAGGCCGATCGCCTCGAAGATCTGGGCCCCCCTGTAGCTCTGGATCGTTGAGATGCCCATCTTGGAGATCGCCTTGATCACGCCCTTGATCACGGCCTTGATGTAGTTCTTGACCGCCTGCTCGTGGTCGCCGGCCGAGAGCAGGCCTTCGCGGAGCATGTCGTCCAGCGACTCGAACGCGAGGTAGGGGTTGATCGCGCCGACGCCGTAGCCGAGCAGCAGGGCGTAGTGGTGCACCTCGCGCGGCTCGCCGGACTCGATGACGAGGCCCACGCGCGTGCGGGTGCCCTCGCGGATCAGGTGGTGATGGACGCCGGCGACGGCGAGTAACGCCGGGATCGCCGCGTGGTCGTGGTCGATGCCGCGGTCGGAGAGGATGATGACGTTGTTGCCGCCCTTGATCGCCTCCGTTGCCTGCCGGCAGAGCGCGGCCACCGCTTGCTCCAGGCCCGGCCCGCCCTCGGCCACCCGGTACAGCGTGGGTAGGGTAATCGACTTGAAGCCGCGCGATCGCCCGCTGCCATCGAGCTGGCGCAGGCTGGCAAGCTCCTCGTTCTTGAGGATTGGCGACTTCAGGTGGATCTGGTGGGCGGACTCCGGCGTTGCGCGTAGCAGGTTCTGCTCCGGGCCGATCGTCGTGTCGACGGACATGATGATCTCTTCGCGGATCGCGTCGACGGGCGGGTTGGTCACCTGCGCGAAGAGCTGCTTGAAGTAGTTGGAGAGAAGCTGCGGCCGGTCCGAGAGCACCGCAAGCGGCGTGTCGGTGCCCATGGAGCCGACCGGCTCGTTGCCGTCCGCTGCCATCGGCGACATGAGGATCTTCAGGTCCTCAGTCGTGTAACCGAACGCCTGCTGCCGCAGCCGCACTGTCGTGTGGTCGGGCTCGTGCTCCAGCGGCCCCGCTGGCAACTCATCGAGCGAGACCAGGTTCTCGCGCAGCCACGCGCCGTAGTCGTGCTCGGTCGCGATCTGATGCTTGAGCTCGCCGTCGGCGATGATCCGCCCCTGCTCCAGGTCGACGAGGAACATGCGGCCCGGCTGGAGGCGGCCCTTGAAGAGCACGCGCTCGGGCGGGATGTCCAGCACGCCCACCTCGGACGCCATCACCACCAGGTCGTCCTTCGTCACGTAGTAGCGCGACGGGCGCAGGCCGTTCCGGTCGAGCACCGCGCCGATGCGCAGCCCGTCCGTGAATGCGATCGATGCGGGGCCGTCCCACGGCTCCATCAGGCACGCGTGGTACTCGTAGAAGGCCCGCTTCTCGTCGCTCATGTTCTCGTCGCCGCTCCACGGCTCCGGGATCATCATCATCACCGCTTGCGGTAGCGGCCGGCCGGCGAGCGTGAGCAGCTCCAGCGCGTCGTCGAACATCGCCGAGTCGCTGCCCTCGTCGTCGATCACCGGCAGGATCTTCTTGATGTCTTCGCCGAATAGGTCGGATTCGAACAGGGCCTGGCGGGCGTGCATCCAGTTGATGTTGCCGCGCAGCGTGTTGATCTCGCCGTTGTGGCAGATGTAGCGGTACGGGTGCGCGCGCGCCCAGTTCGGGAACGTGTTCGTGCTGAAGCGCGAGTGGACCATCGCCAGCGCGGACTCCACCGCCGGGTTAACGATGTCCGGGTAGAACGTCGTCACCTGGTCCGACTTCAGCATCCCCTTGTAGACGATCGTCTTGTAGGAGAGGCTCGGGATGTAGAACATGTCGCGCTGCTCGATCGAGGACGCGCGGACCGCGTTTTCGACTCGCTTGCGAACGACGTAGAGCTTGCGCTCCCAGGCGGCGTCGTCCAAAACGCCGGCGCTGCGGGCGATGACGATCTGGCGCACAACAGGCTCGCCCGCCTTCGCCGTCGGCCCGATCGGCGAGTCGTCGGTGGGCACGTCGCGCCAGCCGAGCGGCTCCTGGCCCTCCTCCCGCGCGATCTGCTCGAAGAGCGCCTCGCACTCAGCGCGCGCGGAGCGGTCGGTGGGCAGGAAGACCATGCCCACGCCGTACTGGCCGTACGGCGGCAGCTTGATGTCGAGCTTGTCGCACTCCTGTTCGAAGAAGCGATGCGGCATCTGCATCAGGATGCCGGCGCCGTCGCCGGTGTTCTCCTCGCAACCGCAGGCGCCACGGTGCTGCAGGTTGAGCAGCACCTGCATCGCCTGTTCGACGATATCGTGCGATGGGCGGCCCCTGATGTCCGCGACGAAGCCTACGCCGCACGAGTCGTGTTCGTGCCGCGGGTCGTAGAGGCCTTGGCGTCCGGGGATGCGTCGTTGCTCCATCACGATGGCTCCGTTTGGAATAGATTGTACCAGACTTCACAAACTTTTGTCTGGCCCCAGATGCAAGACGGCGGCGGGAGCAGAAGCCCCCGCGCCGTCGGGTGGTTAGACGGGGAAGGTGAGACGAATAATACGACAAGTAGCCGCCAGCATGCAACCCTCCTACCAGATGCCGAGCTGCATCTTGACGTCTTCGCTCGCCATCGTGCGCGGGTCCCAGGGCGGGTCGAACGTCAGCTTGGGGTAGACCTCTTTCACGCCCGGCAGGTCCAGCAGCACGTCCGTGATCTGGCCATCGATCACCGGGCCCAGCGGGCAGCCGGGGCTAGTGAGCGTGTAGGTCACGTTGATCGTGCCGTCATCGATGCCGACCTCGTAGACCAGGCCCAGCTCCATGATGCTGATGCGCAGCTCAGGGTCAATGACATCCTGGAGCGCCTCGCGCACCAGCTCCTCATTGACGACTTGCATCGTCCTGCCTGTTCGTGTCGCTCAGCACGCCCATGCGCCGGTACACCGCATGGAAGTTGACGTCCCAGCCGATGCCGAAGACCTTGGGCGGGAAGATGCGGTCGTCCTCCGGGTTCCACAGGTTGCGCGCCATCTTGGCCGGGTCCCAGTCCCAGCTCATCGGCATGCCCAGGAACGTCCGCTGCTCTTGCTGTTGTGTCTCTGCCATGTCTCTCCTCCTTATTCTTCGTGGTGCGCGACGCCGGCGCCGTTAGCGTCGCGCTGCTTCAGGCCGTCCTCCAGCGTGTGCCAGGGGAGGGTGGCGCACTTCACACGCACCGGAAACTTGGCGACGCCCTGGAGCGCCTCCAGGTCGCCGAGCTCCGCTGCGGGTTCTACCTCAGGGTCCTTCACCATCGCGGTGAACAGGTCGATGAGCCGGCGGACCTCGCCGAGCGGCTTGCCGATAACGGCGTCGGTGAGCATCGAGCCGGAGGCCTGGCTGATCGAGCAGCCGCGGCCGCTGACGCTCAGGTCGCCCAGCGTGCCGTCCTCGAACGCGATCTGCAGCTCGACCTCGTCGCCGCAGAGCGGGTTGTAGCCCTCCGCGACCACGTCGGCCCGCGCCAGCGGCTCTCGGTGGCGCGGGTGCCGGTAGTGATCGAGGATGATCTCCCGGTACAGCTCGTCGAACTCAGGTTCCGCTATGGACTGGGGCATTGAACAGCCTCGCTGCCGCTTCGACGCCCTCAACCAGGGTGTCGAGCTCTTCACTTGTATTGTACACGTAGAAGCTGGCGCGGGCGGTCGCCACCACGTCCAGCCGCTTCATCAGCGGCTGCGCGCAGTGGTGCCCTGCGCGGATCGCGACGCCGTGCCGGTCGAGCACCGTGCCCACGTCGTGCGCGTGGATGTCGCCCAGGTTGAAGGCGACGACGCCTCCGCGCGCCTCGACGCTCTCCGGCCCGTAGATCGTCACGTCCGGTATCTGCGACAGCTTCCTCAGCGCATCGCGCGTGATCGCGATCTCGTGCGCGCGCACCGCCTCCATCCCCAGCCCGTTCAGATAGTCGATCGTTGCGCTGAAGGCGCAGACGTCGCCGATGTTCGGCGTGCCCGCCTCGAACTTCCAGGGCACGTCGTTCCACGTCGAGTCCTCCAGCAGCACGCGGCGGATCATCTCACCGCCGCCCAGGAAGGGGTCCATCTCCTCCAGCAGCTCCCGCCGCGCGTAGAGCACACCGACGCCCGTTGGCCCGAGCATCTTGTGGGCGGAGAACGCGAGGAAGTCGCAGTCGAGGTCCTCTACGTTCACCGGCAGGTGAGGCACGCTCTGCGCGCCGTCCAGGAGCACGAGCGCCCCGTGCGCGTGCGCCAGGTCGGCGATGCGGCCCACCGGGTTGATCGTGCCCAGCACGTTCGACATGTGCGCGATCGCGACGAGCTTCGTCTTCTCGTTGATCAGCCGCTCCACGTCGTCCCAGACGAGCTGTCCTTCGTCGTCGATGTCGATGAAGCGCAGCTTGGCGCCCGTCTCCTTCGCCAGCATCTGCCACGGTACGAGATTGCTGTGGTGCTCCATCACCGAGAGGACGATCTCGTCGCCCTCTCGCAGGAACTTGCGTCCCCACGCGTGCGAGACGAGGTTGATCGACTCAGTCGTGTTGCGCGTGAAGACGATGCACTCCGGCCCGGGCGCGCCGATGAAGTCGGCTGTCTTTTGCCGCGTCTCCTCGTAACGCGCGGTCGCTTCCTCCGCCAGGGCGTGGATGCCGCGGTGGATGTTCGCGTTGTAGTGCTCGTAGTAGTGCACCAGCGCGTCGATCACCGCCTTCGGCTTCTGCGTCGTCGCGGTGTTGTCGAAGTAGACCAGCGGGCGCCCGTGCACCTCCCGCTTCAGGATCGGGAAGTCTTCTCGGATGCGCTGGATGTCGAGTGTGGTCATGTCTCGTTCCTTAGGATCGACCTTCGGTCGAAAGGGTCATCGTTGTCACCCTGAGCGCAGCGAAGGGTCTTTCAGTTCCCCTGTGTCTCCCATTCTGCTCCGCCAGATTCTTCGCGGAGTCTAGCCTGAGCGCAGCGAACGGGCTCAGAATGACAGCCAAGGTCACATCATCACGTTCTGGAGCGCCGTCTCGAGCTGCGCCAGGTGGTCGCGGTCGTGGCCGGCGAAGCCCTTCAGGTACGCTCCCAGCGTCATCGGCGCGCCCTCTTGCGTGCGTTCCTCGTCGGCCGCCGTGAGCTGCGCGAGCAGCTCCTGCGTCTCGTCGTTATGCACGCGCACCTCGGCGATCAGCTCTTGAGCCGGGCGCTCCTTGCGCGCGGCCAGGCGTTCCGCGTTGCCCATGGCGACCCAGTCGAGGTTCGCGACCGTCGCCAAATCGAGCACCTCGTTCGCCATGATCGTGCGCAGGATGACGTGGCAGACCCAGTCGCCGGTCGCGAGATGGGCGAGCAGGTCCTTGTACGACCACTCGGGCAGCGGGCTGGGCAGCGCCCAGACCTCCTCCGGTATCTGGTTCGCCTTGCGCGCGATTAGCGAGCGCGTCTCCCGTAGCTCGGCCGCGACGGGCTCGACCCAAGGGGCGAATGTTCGCGTGGTCATGCGTTCACCTCCAATGCCGCGCGGAGCTGCGCCAGATGCTCCAGATCGTGGCCTTCCTTCGCGACGAACTCCAGAAACCCCTTGAGGACGAACGGCGGGTCTTCCTGGCGCAGATGCTCGTCCTTGTCGCTGAGCCGCGAGAGCAGCTCCTGGATCTCGTCGCCCGACTCGCGAAGCTCCACCATCAGCTCGTCCAGCGTTCGCTCCTGCCGCTCCTCGACACCGCGCGCGTTCGCGTCGTCCGTGTCCACGGCGAACATCGCCATGTCGACTCTGTCGCCGGCGACCACCGAGCGCAGCAGCTTCTGCAGTATCTGGTCGTTGCCCCGGCCGATGTGCGCCAGGATGTCCTTGTTCGTCCAGCCTTCCACCTCGCTCGGCTGGGCCCAGACCTCCTCCGGCGTCGACCGGGCGAACGCGATCACCTGCGCCCGGCCATCGGCGAGAGCGGCGGTGGTTGGCTCGACCCACAGTGCGAACGTCCTCGAAGTCATGCCCTCGCCTTCAGCGCGGCGCGAAGGTGAGCCGTGTGCTCGCGTTCGTGCCCGCCGGCAATACTGCGCAGACCGTTGGCGACGGTAGTGGGAAGGCCCTCAGGTTGCCAGTTCTCATCCGCCGCCGTGAAGCGCGCGAGCAGCTCCTGCGCCTCCTCCCCGTCCGCCTCGATCTCCGCGATCAACTCGTCGATCGTCCGGCCCCGGCGCTCCTCGATGTTGCGCGCGTTCCGCTCGTCGACGCCCGTTGTGAACGTGGCGAGGTCGACCGGCTCGCGGTCGAGCACGTCGCGCACCACGCGGAGGAAGTTCTTGTCCGTGTCGCCCGCAACGTGGGCGAGCAGGTCCTTGTACGTCCAGCCCTCGTTGGGGCTGGGCCGCGCCCAGGCCTCTTCGGGCATCGCCCTCGCGGCAGCGACCAGCTCCGCCCTCGTGTCGCAGAACTGCGCCGCGATCGGCTCCATCCAGCTCGCAAACGTCCGACTTGTCATCTCCTTGATCCTTGAACCATCACCCTTGACCCTAGCCGTCCACCTGCACCTTGATCGCGTCGCCCTCTACCTGCACGGGGTAGCTCTTGACCGGCACCACGGCGGGCAGCGTGAGCGCGCGGCCTGTCTTCACGTCGAAGCGGGCGCCGTGGCGCGGGCACTCGATCTGGTCGCCGTCGAGCTCGCCCTGATCGAGCTCGCCGCCGTCGTGCGTGCAGACGTCGTCGATCGCGTAGAACGTCCCATCGACGTTGCAGACGGCGATCTTGCGCCCATCCATGGCGCAGGAGCGCACCTTTCCGGGCGGGATGTCGGAGGTTGAGGCGACGGTGACGTAGTCAGCCATGCGTCACCAGCCCAGCTTCGCTTCGAGCACGCGGCGGACGCGCTGCTGGAGCCGCTCCGAAGGGACGCGGTCCAGCACCTCTGAGAAGAAACCATCGACGAGCATACGCTCGGCCTCTTCGGCCGCGATCCCGCGAGACTGGAGGTAGAAGATCTGCTCCTCGTCCACCGGCCCCACGCTCGCGCCGTGGCTGCAGCGCAGCACGTCGTAGGCGGAGATCTCCAGGATCGGCGTCGGCGAGGCGCTCGCCTGGTCGCTAAGCAGCAGATTGCGGCTCGTTTGGTTTGCTGCCGCCTGGCTCGCCGTCTTCCGCACGTCCACGACGCCGTTCCAGACCATGTGCGCCCGGTCGGTCAGCGTCGACTTGAAGAGCAGGTCGCTCGTGGTGTGCGGCGCGATGTGGTCCTGGCGCGTGTCGTAGTCGAAGCGCTGGTCGGCGTCGCCGAAGAACAGCCCGAGCAGCTCGGCGCTCGATCCTTCCTCCTCCAGCAGCACGTCCAACCGCGTCTTCGTCAGCGAGCCGCCCAGGCCCAGCAGGATCGATTGGAACGAGGCGCTGCGGCCGAGCTTGACGCGCATGGTGACGAAGTCTTGGACGCTCGGCCCCCAGCGCTGCACGTCGATGAAGCGCACCGCGCTGCCCTCGCCGGCGATCACCTCGACCGCGCCGGCGACGACGTTCAGTCCGGTGAGAGCCGGCGACGTACTCTCCTGCACGACCGTCACCTTGCTGTTGCGCTCCGCAACGATCAGGACGTGCGGGAAGACGCCGACGTGCGGCGCTGTCAGGCCGGCGGCGTACTCGATCGGCAGCTCGACCTCCACGTCGGCCGGGACGTAGACCAGGCAGCCGCCGCTCCAGAGGGCGGCGTGCAGGCTCTGGTACTTCCACTCGGCCGCCGGCACCGCCGTGGACAGGTGCTCCTTGACGATCTCCCGGTGCTCGCGCGCGGCGCTGTGCAGGTCGCTGACGATGACGCCCTTGCGTGCCAGCTCCGCGTCGAGCGACTGGAACACGACGTCCGAGTCGTGCTGCACAACTCGCGCCGCCAGCGCCTCGCGGTCGTCCCAGACGGAACGCAGCTCGCGCGGCAGCCCCGCGGCGTCTTCGATCGCCTCCCGTAATGGGGCGAAGGGCAGCAGGCCGTCCAGCGTCAGCCGGTCGCTGTCGATGTGGCGCCACTCCTCGGAGAGCATGTCGGGCATCGGCGCCTCTTCGAACAGGCGCCACGCCTCCAGCCGCCGCCGGAGCAGCCAGTCGGGCTCGTCGTAGCGAGCCGACAGATCCTCAACCGCCCGGCGGGAGATGGCGAGAGTATCGATCGTTTGCGTCATGAAGGCGCTCCCGCGATGTGTTCGATCATCAACGTCACCATGTTGTCCTCTTCCGTCCACAATCGATGCTGCGTGCCGGCCGGCCAGCGGACCGATTGTCCTTTGCTGATCGCTTCTGAATCGCCGTCCACGCTGGTCACTCCTCGTCCCTCGAGACAGACCACGTCGATGTCCCAGCCGGCGGCGTGCTCGTGAATCGTCCCGTCCGGGCCGAACCGAAGCATCGCGACCGCGAGGTGATCGAGCTTGAGGAGCACCTTGCCCTCCACATTGCGACACCCTTCATGAGGGACAGGAGACCACAACGGCCGGGGAACGGAGGTGACGTTTGGAGATATCAAGCCTTCCTCAGATCGCGTAGTGGCTGCCAGGTATTCGAGTTCGGCGCATCCGCCGGGCTGTCGCCGGAGGCGACTCGCCGAGGCGAGAAGCCTGGCCTTCGGGCAGGGCCGGACCTGGTTCCCGCCTACCCGACGGCGCCTTCCATCTGAAGCTCGATCAGGCGGTTCAGCTCCACGGCGTACTCCATCGGCAGCTCTTTGACGATCGGCTCGACGAAGCCGTTGACGATCATCTTCGCCGCCTCCGCCTCGTCAATGCCGCGCGACATCAGGTAGAAGAGCTGCTCTTCGCCCAGCTTGCTCACCGACGCCTCGTGGCCGATGGTCACGTCCTGCTCGTCGATCTCCATCAGCGGGTACGTGTCGGAGCGCGAGTCCTCATCGAGAATGAGCGCGTCGCAGCGCACGGTGGACTTGACGCCCTTCGCGCCCGGGTAGACGCGCAGCTCGCCGCGATAGCTCGTGCGGCCGCCGTCCTTGCTGATCGACTTCGAGTTGATCACTGACGTGGTGTGCGGCGCGGCGTGGATCGCCTTGCCGCCGGCGTCCTGATGCTGACCGTGGCCCGCCATCGCCAGCGAGAGGATCTCGCCGTGCGCCCCCGGCTCCATCAGATAGACGCTCGGGTACTTCATCGTGAGCTTGGAGCCCAGGTTGCCGTCGATCCACTCGCCGACGCCGTCCCCGTAGACGGCCATCCGCTTGGTGACCAGGTTAAAGACGTTGTCGGACCAGTTCTGGATCGTCGTGTAGCGAACGCGCGCCCCGCGCTTGACGACGATCTCCACCACGGCGCTGTGCAGCGAGTCGCTTGAGTACGTCGGCGCTGTGCAGCCCTCGACGTAGTGCACGTCGGAGCCTTCATCGGCGATGATCAGCGTCCGCTCGAACTGGCCCATGTTCTCGGTGTTGATGCGGAAGTAGGCCTGGAGCGGCATCGGCACCTTGACGCCCTTCGGCACGTAGATGAAGCTCCCGCCCGACCAGACGCTGCTGTTCAGCGCGGCGAACTTGTTGTCGTTCGACGGGATGATCGTGCCGATGTACTGCCGGACCAGGTCCGGATACTCCCGAACCGCGGTGTCCGTGTCGACGAAGATCACACCCAGCTTCTGCAGGTCCTCGCGGATGTTGTGGTAGACGACCTCCGAGTCGTACTGGGCCTCGACTCCTGAGAGGAACTTGCGCTCCGCCTCGGGGATGCCCAGCTTGTCGAACGTGCGCTTGATCTCCGCCGGCACGTCGTCCCACGTCTTGCCCTGCTCCTGGACGGGCTTGACGTAGTAGTAGATGTCGTTGAAGTCCAGCGAGTAGTTCTGGATGTTGCCGCCCCAGAAGCCGGCCGGCATCGGCCGCTCTTCCCAGTGGCGGTACGCCTTCAGCCGGAAGTCCCGCATCCATGTCGGCTCGTTTTTCATCTCGGAGATGCCCGCGACCACATCCGCGTTCAGACCCTTCTTGGGCGCGTTGATCGCGTGGAAGTCAGCGTCGTGCCAGCCGTACTTGTAGCCGCCTTCGGTGATCATGTCCTTCGGCTTCGTGACCATTACGCGGCTCCTTCGGCGCCAGCCTTGGCAGGCGCAAACTCTTCGATGATCCAATCGTAGCCCTGCTTCTCCAGCTCCAGCGCCAGCTCTGGCCCGCCCGTCTTTACGATGCGGCCGTCGTAGAGCACGTGGACGATGTCCGGCTTCACGTAGTTGAGCATGCGCTGGTAGTGCGTCACCAGCAGTAGGGCCCGCTCGGGTCCGCGCAGCGCGTCGATCCCCTCAGCAACGATCCGTAGCGCGTCGATGTCGAGGCCGGAGTCCGTCTCGTCCAGGATCGCCATCTCCGGCTGGAGCAGCGCCAGTTGGAGCACCTCCGCGCGCTTCTTCTCGCCGCCGGAAAAGCCCTCGTTCACATAACGACGGGCGAAGGTCGGGTCCATCTTCAGCAGGTCCATCGTCTCGTCGAGCAGCTTGCGGAACTCGCGTACCGGCACGTCCTCGCCCCGGCGCGCCTTGAGCGCCGAGCGCAGGAAGTTGCCCATGACGACCCCTGGGATGCCGATCGGGTACTGGAAGGCGAGGAAGATGCCGCGCCGGGCGCGCTCGTCGGGCTTGAGGCCGAGGAGCTCTTCGCCCATGAAGAGGACGCGGCCCTTCGTGACCTGGTAGCGCGGGTGGCCCATCAGCGCATTGGCGAGCGTGCTCTTGCCGGAGCCGTTCGGCCCCATCAAAGCGTGCACTTCGCCCCGGTTGACGACGAGATCGACCCCCTTGAGGATCTCCTTCCCCTCCACGCTCACGTGCAAGCCGTCGATGACGAAGAGCGGCTGCCCGTCGCGTGTCTTCGATCCGTTTCGTCCTGCCATCTCCGCTCCTATCTCTTGGTCTCCCTCATCTCCGCGGGTCGGGCTTTAGCCCGACGTGTGCCGCAGGTGGTCCTTTCTTCCGATGGTCAGGCTTCTCGCGCTAGCGAGTCGCCTCCGGCGACAGCCTGACGCGTAGTCCTCGCGCCGCCCTCGGCGACGATGTACTCGCACGCCGGCCTGCCGTCCGCGATCCGGCTCACCTGCCGCACCGGCGCTGCTACGAGCAGCTCGATCGTGCGCCGGTCCAGCTCGCAGGGGCCGGTGCTGGCGAGCGCCGCCTGGCGGTACGGGCAGGCCGAGTTGCTCAGGTGGAAGCCGTCCGCCTGCTTTTCCCAGCCGTCGACGATGCCTTCGCGCTGGAGCGTCTGGCTGGTCTCGGCCACGCGCCCTTCGAGTGACAGGGCTTCGACCTCGCTCTTGTGCTCCTCGGCGACCTGCTCCGCCGCCGCCTCAAAGGCGGTGTGGAGCAGGTGCGCACCGTCGCGCCCGCCTACCTGGCCCGCGTCGAGCGATCGCAGCCCCTGGTAGAGGCGCGAGAGCAGGCGAGAGTAGCCGGCCGGGGCCCGCTCCTCCGCTTCCTCGGTCGGGTAGAAGACGAAGGCAGGGCGGCCCACGCCGTGGCGTTCGACGCGCACGTCGGCGAGGCCATCGACCCGCAGGTGGTCGAGGTGGCGGCGCACCGACGCCTGTCCGACGCCCAGTTCCTCGGCGAGGCCCGCCACAGTCGCCCCGCTCCGCGCCCTCAGCAGGCGCAGCACATGGTCTTTCGTGCTCTCCATCGCGATTCCAGGGTATCCCGAGAGGGTGCAGTAGTCAAGATATTTGGACTTAAAATGAATTATTGAGCATAAAACTGCCATAGCGAGCGAGAGGGCCGGCCAGCCTGGTCTGTTGGGTTCCTATCCGCCAGGTCAGTTGACCGTGCGGCAGTCGATCATGCCGAGCGGGAAGTGGGGGTGCAGGGGACAGCGCCCCCTGCCGGGTGCTGTCCCCTGGCCTGAGCGAAGCCGAAGAAGTGTCCCCCAAACTCACCCAAACACTGCGGGGCGTGTGCGTGGGAAAGGTAGACGCCTGTTCGACGGTACCCTGCTAGGCCGCCCGCGTAGTGGCGTCGATCCCGGCCGTTCCGTTGCTGCCGTTCGTTCCGATCGTCGCCTCGATCTGCTGAGTGAGGTGCTCGATGACGCCTCGTTCCCAGAGCGCCACGAACGCCGGCACCAGGTCCGGGTCCAGGTGGGAGCCGGCCATCCGCTGAAGCTCGCGGATCGCCGCCACCGGTGACCAGGCCTCCTTGTACGGCCGCTGGCTGATTAACGCGTCGTAGACGTCCGCGATAGCGACGATGCGCGCGGCCAGCGGAATCTGCTGCCCGGCGATGCCGTCCGGGTACCCGCCTCCGTCCCAGTGCTCGTGGTGCCAGCGGGCCACCTGCCGCGCGATCTCGAAGTCGCTGTTCTCGGTGAACAGGCGGTCGCTCCAGGCGGTGTGGGCCTGCATGGTGCGCCACTCATCCGGGTTGAGCGGGCCCGGCTTGCGCAGCACAGCGTCGGGCACGTGCGCCTTGCCCACGTCGTGCGTGAGCGATGCGTCGGCGATTTCCTGCGCCTCGCGGGCCGTCATGCCCAGGTCCAGCGCGAGCGCCCGCGAGAAGTGCTGGATGCGGTGCAAGTGGGCGCCCACGTCCGTATCGCGCGCCTCCACCAGCGTCGCCAACATGTTCATCGTCTGGCGGTTCTGCTCGACGAGCTTCGTCCTGCGCTTCTCCAGCTCCCGCGCCATCCCCAGCGCGACGACGCCCAGCGTGGTGAAGAACACGATGCGGATGGGAAGCTGATCGGTGAACTGGCTGTTGGCAGGGAAATAGAGGAACGTGCCCAGCGCGAACCAGCCCACCCAGAGCGCCGTGTAGAGCAGCGAACCGACCGGAGCCAGCGTGAACCCCCCGGTGACGATGTAGACGACGAAGACCAGCCATATGTCAGAAGCTGAACCCGCCGCCCCCATCGCGTGAAAGACGTAGAGCGACGCACTCATCAGCACGATCGAGTCCAGCGTAAGGCCTAGCACGCGCGCCGCGAACGGGCGCTCCTTGATGTAGACCAGGTACGCCAGCGCGAAGTTGTACGCCTCGGCGGCGACGCATCCCATCACGACCGCTGGCCAGCCCGGGATGCGCATCTGCTGGATCGGCAGCACCGCGATGATCACGCCCGCGATCAGCGCGCGCTGCATCACGTCGCGACGCATATCCGCGACTTCCACCGGTCCCAGCAGGGCGTACGCGAGGCTGGAGAGCCCGCGCAGCAATCTGCGGCGCGGACTGTTCGCGCCGCGCGGTCGAACGTGGGCAACATCCTGAGGAAGCGCGCTCAGCATAGTGATCCAGACTATGATCGACACGGAGTACCCCTCTGTGCAGAGGGGTACAAGAACAAACGTGCGCTTCGTTCGTGCGTTAGCTTCGCGGGCCGGGTCGCATTCTAGTCAGCCCAGCGTCTCCCTATCCGATAGATGACCCGCCGAGGCCTAGAGCAGCAAGAGGCAGGCCACCGTGCGGCGGCCTGCCTCCCTGTGCGGTCGCGTAGTCTCGGCTAGCGCCTGAGCGTGCGCAGTCCGACCGCCGCGAGTGCCAGCGCCCCGATCCCTGCCGCGCCTAGCGCCAGCCACGGCGTCGACTCGCCGCCGTCCGCGCCCGTGCCCGTCGGCGGCAGCGCGGTCGCGATGACGGTGGCAGCGGGCGCTGTCGCGGTTTCGCCGACAGTGGCCGTCTCGGTCGGGGCCGGCGGCGTCTCCGTCTCCGTGGGCGTTGGGGTGTCGGGCAGGCTCTGTCCTGCCGCGAGCTGAGTGGTGGCGCCCACCACCGAGACGGTGATAATGGCGCCGAGCGCTATCGTGGCTAGTAGTCGCATCATGCGAGCCTCCTTGCTTCGACGAGCCGATCCCTTCGTCGGGCACCGTCGTTTCGGCGAGTATAGCACGGTCTCGCCATAACGACTAGTCCGTTGCGCCTAAGGGCGTTCGTCCCGCCTCGCCGCCAGGGCGCTCAGCACCTCCATCACCACCCGATGCGCCACCTCCGCCGTGATGCCGGCCGGGTCGTAGGGCGGCGAGACCTCCACCACGTCCGCCCCCGCCAGCTCCGTCCGCAGCGCGATCTCGCGGACGGCGCGCAGCAGCTCGCGGGCGCTGAGGCCGCCGGGCTCCGGCGTGCCCGTGCCCGGCGCGTACGCCGGGTCGAGCACGTCGATGTCGACCGAGAGGTAGAGTCGCTCCGCCCCGTCCAGCGCCTGTTCGATCGCCTCCGCCAGCACCTCGTCGAACCCGCGGCGCTGGATGTCGTGCATCGTGTGCCAGCGCATGCCCTGCTCGCGCATCCAGTCGAAGACCGACGGCGGCGGCCAGTAGCCGCGCAGCCCCACCTGCACGAAGTGCCGCCCGGCGACAGCGCCCGACTCGATCAGCCGGCGCATCGGCGTGCCGTGGCTCAGCAGCACCCCCCACGAGTCGTCCGCCGTGTCCGCGTGCGCGTCGAAGTGCACGACGCCTAACTTGCCCTCACCCAGCGCCTCCGACACCGCCGCCGCGCTCGGAAACGTGATCGAATGGTCGCCGCCCAGCACGATCGGGATCGCGCCCAGCCGCGCCACCTCGCCCACCTTCGAGCGGATCGCCTCGTTCGTGCGCTCCAGGTCGCCCGGCACGACGTCCGCGTCGTCGTAGTCGAAGACGCGCAGCGAGCGGAACGGCTGCACCTGCAACCCCAGGTGGTACGCCGTGCGCCGCAAGTTCGAGGCGGCCCGGATCGCCCGCGGCCCGAAGCGCGCCCCCGGCCGGTGCGACGTCGCCCAGTCCGCCGGCGCGCCGACAATCGCCACGTCCGGCCGCTCTCGTGCGAGCGACTCCGCATCGCGCACCAGCGGCGTGTGCAGGAACGTCGGGATCCCAACGAACGCCGGTCGGTCGTCCATCCTGTCGAACACCACGGGTCGATGATAGCAGCCCTGCGGGCCGCAGGGTCGCGGGCCGCAGGTCGCGGGTCGCGGGCCTGCCCTGAGCGCAGTCGACAGCCTGACAGCGCCGCCAGCGCTCGCCCGTAGCCTTCGCACGGAGGTTCTGATACAATTCCCCGCGAGCGAGGTCAGGAGGCCCTCAATGACGGAACTCATCTGGGACGGCAAGTACGACCAGGACGGCAAGAAGGTGGCCCCGCTGCGGGTGGCGCTCCCCTTCCAGACCGTCGAGACGGTCAACGAGTCTGCCCAGGAGCGCCAGCGCGTCCTGGACATGTTCAGCACCGGCCGCGACCCCGAGTGGCGCAACCGCCTCATCTGGGGAGACAAGAAATACGTGCTACCCGCCCTTCTCCAGGAGTTCGCCGGCCAGGTCGACCTCATCTACATCGACCCTCCGTTCGATACGGGCACCAACTTCTCCTTTCAGGTGCAAGTGGATGGAGAAGAATTCACCAGGGCTCCCAACGTCATCGAGATGAAGGCATATCGTGATATCTGGAGCCACGGCCTCGACAGCTATCTTCACTGGTTGTACGAGTCATTCGTCATTCTCCACGACCTACTGGCTCCCACCGGGAGTATCTTCGTGCATCTCGGCTCCAACGTCTCGGCCTATGCAAGGCCGCTTCTCTCCGAGTGCTTTGGCGAGCCCGCTTACACGAACGAAATCGTCTGGAAGCGCTCAGCGGCTCATAGTGACATCGGCCAAGGCGCCCTCCACCTCGGACGCCTCCACGACGTGATCTATTGGTACAGAATGGGCGCGCAGTCGACCGTACACATGCAGTACGAACCGTACACCGATGAGTACATTGCCAACACGTACAAGTTCATCGATGCTGATACCGGGCGGCGCTATGCCAGCGACAACACGAGTGGCCCGGGCGGCGCACGCAAAGGAAACCCATTTTTCGAGTTTCGCGGCGTCAAGAAATATTGGCGCTACTCACGGGCAACCGTCGAGCGGCTTCATGCAGAGGGCCGGCTCATTCAGAGCAACGAAGGGAGAGACTGGCGCTACAAGCGATACCTCGACGAGATGCCAGGCGTTCCCATTCAGGACGTCTGGCTGGACATACCTCCTCTCCAGAGCCAGAGCGCCGAGCGAACGGGCTACGAAACGCAGAAGCCTGACAGGCTACTGAACCGCGTAATTGGCTTGGCTTCCAACGAAGGCGATCTCGTTCTAGACTGCTTTGTTGGAAGCGGAACTACTGCTGCCGTGGCGGAAGCTCTAGGCCGCCGTTGGATAGCCTGTGATCTCAGCCGCTTCGCTGTGGAGACCACGCGGAAGCGCATTCTCTCCTTACCCGAAGTCAAGCCCTTCGTAGTCCAGAACCTCGGCAAGTACGAGCGTCAGCTCTGGCAAGCCGCCGAGTTCGGCGAGACAGCCCAACAGAAGCTGGCAGCGTACCGCCGCTTCATCCTCGATCTTTACAAGGCCACGCCGATTACCGGCTACGCGTGGCTCCACGGTCTGAAGGGCGGCCGCATGGTTCACGTTGGCGCAGTCGACTCGCCCGTCACGCCCGCCGACCTGTCGCAGATCGCCGCTGAGTTCAAGAAGGCGGTCGGCACCGGCAAGGATGCGCCGAAGACCAACGGCGTCGATGTGCTCGGCTGGGACTTTGCCTTCGAGCTCAACGAGGTCGCCAAACAGCAGGCCGCCCAGGCCAACATTGACGTTCGCTTCCTCCGCATCCCCCGCGATGTGATGGACAAGCGGGCCGTGGACCAGGGCGACGTCCGCTTCTTCGAGCTCGCCGCGCTCTCGATTGACGTGCAACACCGTGGCCTAAATCTACAAGTCGCGCTCACCGACTTCGTCATCCCCCCGGACGATGTGCCGGAGGACGTTCAGAAGGCGATCACCCACTGGGAGCAGTGGATCGACTACTGGGCGGTCGACTGGGACTTCAAGGCCGACACGTTCCACAACCAGTGGCAGGACTATCGCACGCGCAAGAAGCGCGCCCTCCAGAAGTCCACAACTCACACCTATGACGAGCCCGGTGACTATACTGTCGTCATCAAGGTGATCGACATCCTCGGCAACGATACGACGAAGACGGTAAAGGTGAAGGTGGGAGCGGATGGCGCAAAGAAAAAGGCCCCCGCGCGAGCAGCTCGGTCTACTTGAGCCGCGGGCGAAGACCGCGCCCTGCGTGCCGCAGATCCGGGAGGCGGTGGCGGACTGGAAGGCGCGCGACTACAAGGGGATCACCGACACCACGCGCCTGCTGCTCAACTACTGGTTCAAGACCGATCACCGTCTGCCCAACGGCCGTGCCTTCAGGTATCACGACTCCCAGCGCGAAGCGATCGAGACCCTGGTCTACGTCTACGAGGTTGCCGCCGCGCGGCGGCACAAGGACCTGCTGGAGAGGTACGTCACCAACGTGCCTGACCTCCGCCTCCTCCAGTACGACGACTTTGCCCGCTACTGCGTCAAGATGGCCACAGGCAGCGGCAAGACCAAGGTCATGGCACTCGCAGTCGCCTGGCAGTACTTCAACGCCGTCGTTGAGGGCCGGGACGACTACGCCAAGACCGCCCTGATCATCGCGCCCAACGTCATCGTCTTCGAGCGCCTCAGCACGGACTTCGCCGGCGGGCGCATCTTTCGAACCGATCCCATCATTCCCGCGGAGCTCTCGATCTTCTGGGATTTCGACTGCTACATGCGCGGGGACGCGGAGCGCACTACCTCGCAAGGCGCGCTCTACCTGACCAACGTCCAGCAGTTCTACGAGCGTCCATCGAGCTCGGACGGCATCGAACCCGAGGAGATGACCGGCGTCCTAGGTTCTCCCCCTCCATCCAAGACCATCGAGATCGAGGACTTCGCTACCCGCATCGTCGCTCGCGGCGGGCCGTGCGTCGTCGTCAACGACGAAGCGCACCACACGCACGACGAAGAGAGCGCATGGAGCCTGGTGATCCGCGAACTCCACTCGCGCTGCCCTGGTGGGCTCGCCGCGCAGCTCGACTTCACCGCGACGCCTCGCTACAGCAAAGGCGCCCTCTTCACCTGGACCGTCTACGACTATCCCCTCAAGCAGGCCATTACCGACAATATCGTCAAGCGCCCTGTGAAGGGCATCGCGACTGGCATCGCCGAGGGCCGCTCTGAGATCGCCAGCACGAAGTACGCCCCATTCCTAACAGCCGGTGTCGAACGCTGGCGCGAGTATCGGGACCAGCTCGCGCCGCTGCACAAGAAGCCGATCCTGTTCGTGATGATGAACGGGACGAAAGAGGCTGACGACGTCGGCAGCTACCTTCAAGCTAAGTACCCGGACGAGTTCGGTGACACGCGGCTTCTGGTGATCCACACAGACAACACTGGCAACGTATCGAAGAAAGATTTGGACAAGGCTCGCCAGGTCGCGCGCGACGTTGACCGGGAGGAGATCCCGGTCAACGCGATCGTCAGCGTCCTCATGCTGCGTGAAGGCTGGGATGTCCAGAACGTCACGGTCGTCGTGGGCCTCCGCCCGTATACGTCCAAGGCCAACATCCTCCCTGAGCAGACCGTCGGGCGTGGGCTCCGTCTCATGTTCCGCGACTGGATCGACCGCCCGTCATACGTGGAACGTGTCGACGTGATCGGAAACAAGGCGTTTATCGAGTTCGTCGAGAAGCTCGAGCTTGAAGAGGACTTGGAGCTTGAAACCTTCGAGGTGGGCAAGGACAAGCTCGTCATTACCACCATCGCGCCCGACCCCGACAAGATGGCCAAGGACATCGCGGTCCCGGTTCTCAGCCCCATCCTCACGCGCAAGAAGACCCTTTCTGAGGAGATCGCGTCGCTCGACGTGACATCGATGGAGTGCCCCGTGCTGCCTCGCAAGGAGGGTGACGAGGCCGCCAAGACGTTTCACTACGAGGGGCACGATATCGTAACGCTGCAGAAGATTGTTGAACGCGACTACACCATCCCTCCTCCACAGACCAGCCAGGAGGTCATCTCCTACTACGCCAAGCGCATCGCCCAGGATGTGAAGCTTCCGTCGCAGTTCGCCGCTCTCGTGCCCAAGGTCCGCGAGTTCCTTGAGACAAGAGCGTTCGGCGAGCCGGTTGACCTGAACCAACGCGAGATGATCCTGGCGATCAGTTCAAACGTTGCCCAGTACGTCACCGTAAAGACGTTTGTTCAGGCGCTGCGCGCCCTCGTTGTCGAGGAGCTGCAGCCTGTCCTCGTCAGCGAGGGACGGCGGCTCTCGGAGACGCCGCCGTTCCCCTGGTCTCGCGCCACGCTCGTGGCGGGCAAGACCGTCTTCAACCTCGTGCCCTGCGACAACGAGTTCGAGAAGCGCTTTGCCCGGTTCTTGGAGGATGCGCCGGACGTTGAAGCCTTCGCCAAGCTCCCCGACCAGTTCGGCTTCGCCGTCGAGTACACTGACTCGGCCGGGAACCTCCGCTACTACCACCCCGATTTCGCCCTGCTCGCGGGCGGCACCCACTACTTGATCGAGACCAAAGGCCGGGAAGATGTCGATGTCTCCCACAAAGATCGCGCCGCGAAGATGTGGTGCGAGAACGCCACCATGCTCACAGAAGCGCCGTGGGATTACATCAAGGTTCCGCAGAAGGACTTTGAGAAGTTGGAGGCGACCCACTTCTCCGATCTCATCGTCTTCGCGGTCCCGCCGCTCCTTTAGGCCCCCGCCCCCGCGCCACCCGCCCCTTCGCGCTCTCCCGCCGACCCCGTATCCTCACACTCGACAACACCGCGAGGCCGCACCCTCATCCAGCCCGCGCCCTCAGATTCGGCGCTGGAAAGGAGGACCGCCCTGATCAGCCCGAAAAAGGCAATTTTGCAAAACGTACTGCCACCTTTCGTGTGCCCTGCACGCACGAGTGCCCTGCACGCATTGCCCTCTGGAAGCTGAGGGTTTTCAACCCTCAGACGTGGT
>JBBEBM010000029.1:65332-131868 GCA_040882355.1 Dehalococcoidia bacterium
CCCCACCCCAGTGCCACCCACCCCTTCGCGCTCTCCCGCCGGCCCCGTATCCTCACACTCGACAACACCGCGAGGCCGCACCCGCATTCAGCCCGCGCCCTCAGATTCGGCGCTGGAAAGGAGGACCGCCCTGATCCGCCCGAAAAGGCGTTTTTGCCAAACGTAATGACACGAAACGGCATCTCCTTGACAGCGGCGCGCCACCTGAGCCGTCCTTCCCTCTCCCGCTGGGAGAGGGGCAGTCGAAGACTGGGGAGAGGGTGACACGAAACGGCATCTTCTTGACGGCGGCGCGCCACCTGAGCCGTCCTTCCCTCTCCCGCTGGGAGAGGGCCAGTCGAAGACTGGGGAGAGGGTGACACGAAACGCTTGCTGTGCTCGCGGAGGAGGGGCGGTGCTCAAGCATCCAGCGCCTGCCCTCGAGCGAAGCGAAGGGCCTGCCCTGAGCGGCGTCGAAGGGTCAAGCCTCCAGCCGCTTCGTCGGCGCTCCTTGTGAGCGCTCAGCGCTGTGCGATACAGTTCTTGTACACACTGTCCCGCCTCAGGAGGAAGAATCGGTGCCCGTCTACGAGTATCGCTGCGAAAAGTGCGGCAACCAGTACGAAAAGCGCGAGGGCTTCGAAGCCCCCGCCCGCCAGAAGTGCCCGAAGTGCCGCGGCAAGGCGCTGCGCGTCCTCCACGCTGCGTCCGTCGTCTTCAAGGGAAGCGGCTTCTACATCACCGACAACCGCAAGACGCCGGCCGAGTCCTCCACTGACAGCGCCCCGATGAAGTCCGACGACGGCGCCTCGACGAAGTCCGACGACGGCGCCTCGACCAAGACCGCCTCCGCGAAGTCGAACGACAGCCCTGCCAGCAAGACCCCCGACAAGCCCGCCACCGAGTCCGCCGCCGCCACCTAGCCCCCGTCCCATGCGGGCCGTCCTCCAGCGCGTCACCCGCGCCGCCGTCACCGTCCATGGCGAGACCGTCGGCCAGATCGGCCCCGGCCTCGTCGTGCTGCTGGGCGTCGCTCAGGGCGACGGCCCGGACGACGCGCGCCGCCTCGCGACGAAGGTCGCCGAGTTGCGCATCTTCGCCGACGACGAGAGCCGCTTCAGCCGCTCGCTGCTCGATTCGGGCGGCGCGGCGCTCGTCGTCAGCCAGTTCACGCTCCTGGCCGACGTCCGCAAGGGCCGCCGTCCCTCCTTCACCGACGCGGCGTCGCCCGATGAGGCGTCCGCGCTCGTCGACGCCTTCGCGCACGCGCTGCGCGACATAGGCGTGCCGGTCGAGACCGGCCGTTTCGGCGCGCACATGCTCGTCGAGCTCACGAACGACGGCCCGGTGACCATCGTACTGGACACGGCGGATCTCGATCGGCCGAGACGGCAGAGGGGTTAGGAAGGCAGCCGTCGCCACGGGGCGACGAAGGCGAAGACCGCGAAGCCCGCCGCAAGGATGGTGAGCGGCACGCTGGCGCCGGCCGAAAGGGCCAGGTACGTCAGCGTCGCGGTCGTGGCGCTCAGGATCGCGAGCTCGGGCAGGCGGCCTTGCCAGCGCGCTCTGGTGCGCTGGATGATGCGCCTGCCCACCATCGCCAGCTCTTCGGTCAGCGGTGGCTCGGCTTCCGCCGGCATGGCGGTCGTCGGGGATGGCGTGCCGCTCGATTTGGGCAAGAGCACCAGGTATGCGCGGTTCAGGTTGTCCAGGCGGGCGCGTGCCTTCTTGTCGCGGCTGGCTTCGGCCCGGAACTTGCGGGCGAGGTGCCAGTACGCCTGCGTCACGATCTCCTCGTCAGCGGACGAAGCCACCTGGAGGACCTTGCAGGCCTCGGTCTTAGTCATCGCGCGGGCAGCAGAAGCCATTCCACCTAAGTTTTCGGCCAAAGGGTGCCGGGAATGAAGGGTGGGGTGGGCGCGAACCTGAGGGTCGGGGTATGATGGGCGCGAACTCGAAGCTATTCCTGAGGAGCCACGCAATGACCTACACCATCACCCTCATCCCCGGCGACGGCACCGGCCCCGAGATCGCTGAGGCGACCCGGCGTGTGCTCGAGGCGACCGGCGTGCCCATCGAGTGGGACGTCCAGGACGCCGGCGTCGACGTAATGGAGCGCGAGGGCACGCCGCTGCCCGACCGCGTCATCGAGTCGATCAGGCGCAACAAGATCGCAATCAAGGGCCCCGTGACGACGCCGGTGGGCACCGGCTTTCGCTCGGTGAACGTCGCCCTGCGGAAGTCGCTCAGCCTCTACGCGTGTGTGCGCCCCTGCAAGTGGTACCCCGGCGTCCGCAGCCGCTACGACAACGTCGACATCGTCATCGTGCGCGAGAACACGGAGGACCTTTACGCTGGCATCGAGTTCGAGAAGGGCTCCGAGTGGGTGCCGAAGCTCTCCGACATCACCGAGGCGAGCGGGCAGGGCCGCCTCCGCGACGACGCCGGCGTGTCGCTCAAGCCGATCTCGGTGTTCGGCTCGGAGCGCATCGTTCGCTACGCGTTCGAGTACGCGCGGGCGAATGGCCGCAAATCGGTCGTGGCGGTGCACAAAGCGAACATCATGAAGTACTCTGACGGCCTGTTCCTGCAGGTCGCGCGCGACGTGGCGAAGCGCTACCCGGATATCGAGTTCTGGGACGTGATCGTGGACAACGTCTGCATGCAGCTCGTGCAGCGGCCGGAGCAGTTCGATGTGCTGGTGCTGCCCAACCTCTACGGCGACATCATCTCGGACCTCTGCGCCGGCCTCGTAGGCGGGCTGGGCGTCGCGCCGGGCGCGAACATCGGCGACGACGGCGCCCTCTTCGAGCCCACGCACGGCAGTGCCCCGAAGTACGCCGGGCAGAACAAGGTGAACCCGATGGCGATGATGTTCTCCGGCATGCTGATGCTCCGTCACATCGGCGAGAAGGATGCGGGCGACCGGCTGGAGCACGCGCTCGCGGACGTGATCCGCGAGGGCAAGTCCGTGACGTACGACATGAAGGCGGACCGCAACGACCCGACGGCGGTCGGCACCTCGCGGGTCGCAGACGCCGTCATCGAAAAGCTGCGGGCGTAGGCACCCCCGCGCCGGCTGCGCCGCGGTCAGAAACGCGAAGAAGGAGGCTCGCATGCGCCTAGAACCACTGTACAGCTTTACTGCAAGTCTTCGGCCCCGACAGATCGGTGTCATGCCAGACGGTGCTCGGCTAGATGTGGAGTTCGAAGGAGATCTAGACCCGGGGGGTCGTCTCACAGGCCACCTGCGAGCCATCAACTATCTTACGGTGAGGAGTGACGGAGTCGCACATGTCGATGTGCGGGGTACAGTAACCACTGCCGAAGGTGAGGTGGTAGCCTTCAAGGCTACTGGTCTCACGGTGCCCGCGCCGGACGGCTCGGCAACGGTCAGGGACGCTGTGACCTACCAGACCGGCGCCAGCAACCTGGCCTGGCTCAACGCAACCGTCGGCTTTGCTGCCGGCAACGCTGATCTGACCAAGGGTGAGCTGAGGCTGTCAGTATATACCTTGGAGGACTAATGTGTCTCGGAGTCCGCGCAAGCCCCGCAGGTGGCGGACGCCGTGATCGAGAAGTTGCGAGGCTAGCTGGACCTCGGCCACGTCTGTAGGGGCGGCTCGCGAGCCGCCCTTACCTCCCGCGCGGGTGCTAAGCTATTCCTGCCATGGAGCAGCAGATCCGCTTCTGCACGAGCGCCGACGGCACGCGCATCGCCTACTCCACCGTGGGCGAAGGCCCGCCTCTGGTGCTGGTGCCCGGGTGGGTAGTAAGCCATCTGGAGTTCGGATGGAGCCAGTCCGATGTCAGGACATTCTACGAAGGGCTGGCGACCGGACGTTTGCTGATACGCTATGACAGGCGGGGAACTGGCCTGAGTGACCGAGGTGTTCAGGACATCTCGTTCGAGGCCCAGGTGCGTGATCTCGGATCTGTCGTCGACGCGCTGCGGGTAGAGCGATTCGCCCTGATGGGGTGGTCGGAAGGCGGCTCGGCCGCGATATCCTACGCCGCTCGCAATCCGAACAGGGTGTCTCATCTGATACTCTATGCTACATGCCATCGGTGGCCTACTTCTCCAGAGTTTATGGAGCCACTGTTGGCGCTGATTCGGACTCAGTGGGGGATGGGATCAGCGGCCATGGCGACGCTCGTGGGGGGCTCCGCCGACCCCTCACAGGTCGCGGCGATTGTCGAGGCACAAAAAGTTTCGGTCTCGGGCACGATGGCCGCCGAGCTACTCCGAGTTAGCAGTGGTGTAGACGTCACTCAAGAGCTCCAGGATATCCGTGCGCCCACGCTCATCGCGCAGCGTCGGGGTGATGCCGTCTTTCCCTTCGGCATCGCTCAGGAAATGGCTGCTCTCATTCCCAATGCGCGCCTACGTCCCCTGGAGGGGGACATTCACCCACCGTGGTGGGGCGATGGTGGAGCCATACTGAGAGTGATCGACGAGTTCCTGGCGGAGGATGAGGAAGCACAAGCCGGAGACACGCCGTCCGGCACGGCCGTCATCCTCTTCGCCGACATCGCGGACTCCACCGCGCTCACCGAGCGCCTCGGCGACGCGGCGTTCCGCGAACGCGCCCGCACGCTCGACGAAGCGCTCCGGGCCGCGATCACGGAGGCCGGCGGCACTGCTATCGACGGCAAGGTGCTCGGCGACGGCGTGATGGCGACGTTCGCGTCGGCGCGCGAGGCGATCGACGCCGCCCTGCACTGCCAGGCGCTCGGCGATGGCGCAGGTCTGCCCCTCCACGCAGGCATCCACGCCGGCGACGTGACGCGCGAGGGTGGGAACGTGCACGGGGGCGCGGTGCAGGTCGCCGCGCGCATCGCCGACGCCTCGGCGCCGGGGGAGGTGCTCGTTTCCCAGACGGTGCGCGACCTGGCCCGCACGTCCGCCGGTGTCTCGTTCGAGGACCGCGGCGAGCGCGAGCTGAAGGGCGTGTCCGAGCCGCTGCGCCTGTTCGCGGTGCAGGAGCAGCGCTGATGGAGCCGCGGATCCAGTACGCGAAGACCAGCGATGGGGTGAACATCGCGTTCGCCACTGCGGGCGATGGCCCACCGTTGCTGGTATTATCCAGTTTCCCGTTCAGCCACGTGCAGGCGATATGGGACATGTTCGCTCATCTCTATCAGCCGCTTGCAGAGCGCTTCCATCTGGTCTGGTACGACTATCGAGGGGCTGGACTCTCCGATCGCGTCGCGACCGATTTTTCGCTGGACGCTATGGTCCGCGATGTCGAGGCAGTGATTGAGGGTGCGGAGCTCACCCGCTTCGCGACGGTCGCCCGCTTCAACGGGGTCCCAATCGCGGTAACCTACGCGGCAATCCGTCCGGAGAAGATTTCATCTCTTGTCCTTGCCGATGGCTGGATGAAGTTCTCGGACTTCCATCAGAGCCCTGCTGCCATCGTAGCCGAGGGGGCCCTGCGCAGCGGCGATTGGACGGTGTATACGGAAACCGTGGCGCGGCTTTTACTGGGATTCGAAAACCAGGAGTTTACGGCCCGGTATGCGGCCTATATGCGGGAATGTGTCGAACCGGAAGTTTTGCGATCCGCGCTCCTGGGCGGTGAGGCTTGGGACGTCTCCGCGTTGCTGCCGCAGGTGTCCGCCCACACGCTCGTCGTTCACAACCGCAACAACCGCTTCCTACCGGTGCAAGCCGGGCAGCGTCTGGCCGCCCGTATCCCGAAGGCGCGGTTCCAGGTGGTTGACGAGCAGCTGCTTGGTGAGCAACTGGCCGGCATCATAACCGGGTTCCTGGGCGAGTCAGATGAGATCGCGCAACGCCAAGCAGATTTCCCCACCGGCACCGCCATCATCCTCTTCGCCGACATCGCGGACAGCACCGCGCTCACGGAGCGCCTCGGCGACGCGGCGTTTCGAGAGCAGGCGCGCGAACTCGACGGCGCACTGCGTTCCGCGATCACGCAGTCGGGTGGCACCGCCATCGACGGCAAGCTGCTCGGCGACGGCGTGCTCGCCGTCTTCGGCGCGGCGCGCGAGGCGATCGCCTGTGCGCAGGCCTGCCATGCGGCGGGCAGCCAGGCCGGGCTGGCCCTACATATCGGCATCCACGCCGGCGACGTGATTCGAGAAGAGGGAAACGTGTACGGCGGCGCCGTCAACATCGCCGCGCGCGTGGCCGGCGAGGCGGCGCCCGGCGAAGTGCTGGTGTCGCAGACGGTACGCGACCTGGCCCGCACGTCCGCCGGCGTCTCGTTCGACGACCGGGGCGAGCGAGAGCTGAAGGGCGTCGGCGAGCCAGTGCGCGTGTGGGCGGTGCGGTGATGGAACTACGCGTTCGATACGCGCGCACTACTGATGGTGTGGACATTGCGTACGCCTCGATTGGCTCTGGACCGCCGTTGCTCATCGCCCGTCCACTGCTCAGGCTGGCCGTCGATGACGAGCTTGCCGACGATAGCGACGCCCCATGGCTGAGCGTTGCCGATCATCGGACGCTGGTAGTCTGGGATCCCAGGGGTTTTGGCCTGTCCAGTGTCGAAGAGCCGCAGTACACGCTCGAATCGTCCGTCATGGACCTCTCGGCGGTGGCAGACGGGCTCGGGCTCGATCAGTTTGACCTGCTGGGTCACTTTTCACCGGCCCATACTGTGATTGCCTATGCGGCTCGCAATCCGGGTCGAGTCGGTCGCGTTGCACTCTGGAACCCGTCACCGCCGGGAATGTCACCGCGCTTGAGCACGTTCGCGGGGCTTCCCGACATCGGGCACTCGCACTTCCTGGAGTACATACAACTCGCGGCGTTGCGCTCCATCGGGTGGGATCGAGGACGCGCAGCGAAGAGGTTTGTCGAGCACACGTCCAGCCAGTTCACGGCCGACTCATGGGACCGGGTCATGACCCAGCTTGAGCAACTCGACGCAACTCCCGAGGCGTCTGCCGTCACTGCGCCCACGCTCGTCATCGCCGATACCAGTCCGCGTACCGCGGGCGTGGGCGCGCGCTCCGAGGAAGCGAATCGGTATCGGCAGAGGCTCGTTGCACTCCTGCCGAACGCCGAGCTCGCGCGTCTAAAGCCCGGCGCGAACCAGACGTACGTCCAGATCGTCGACGCGTTCCTCGCTGGAGCGGCGGTGGAACCAGACGAGGCTCTATCCGGCACGGCCGTCATCCTCTTCGCCGACATCGCCGGCTCCACCGCGCTGACCGAACGGCTAGGCGACGCGGCGTTTCGAGAGCGGGCGCGCGAGCTGGACGGGGCGCTGCGCGAAGCGATCACGGATGCAGGCGGCACCGCCATCGAGGGGAAGCTGCTCGGCGACGGCGTGCTCGCCGTCTTCGGCGCGGCGCGCGAGGCGATCGCCTGTGCGCAGGCCTGCCATGCGGCGGGCAGCCAGGCCGGGCTGGCCCTACATATCGGCATCCACGCCGGCGACGTGATTCGAGAAGAGGGAAACGTGTACGGCGGCGCCGTCAACATCGCCGCGCGCGTGGCCGGCGAGGCCGCGGCAGGCGAGACCCTCGTATCGGCGACGGTGCGCGAACTCGCCCGCACCTCGGCGGGCGTCTCGTTCGAAGACCGCGGCGAGCGCGAGCTAAAGGGCGTCTCCGAGCCAGTGCGGGTCTGGGTGGTGCGAGGGTAGACGGGCGTCAGGTCTGAGGCACGCCGGCGCGGAGGCGCTCAGAGAGCGCTTCGGGGTCCGGCCGCCAGTCCATCAGCCAGGTAGCGCCTGCCGCCGCGAAGCGATCGACGAGGTCTCGTGCGTGAGCGCCATCCGCCGGGATCGCGGCGCTGGCCGAGATGTCGTACGGTCCATCCGACCTCCGGTGTTCCCGGATGTACGTGATGACCTCCGGCAACTCGTCGAGTGTAAGAAGGCCAGCCGAGTCGGGCGTTGCCCCCACTTTCGCCGGCCAGGCGCCGTCCCATTGCGCTGCCCGCCGGAATGGCGCCCGGTTCGGCCAGTAGCCGCCGACCCAGATGGGGATGCGCGGCTGCTGCACCGGGCGCGGGAGGAACGTGACGTTGTCGAGCTGGTAGTGCTCTCCCTGATAGCTGAACGGCTCGCCCGACCAAAGGCCTGTGAGGACATCGAGCCCCTCGTCGAGCTTCCCGGCGCGGACGCGGACATTGGCGTCCTCGCCCAGGCGCGTGAACTCCTCGTCCGGCGGCCCGCCCAGCCCGACCCCGAGGATGAGCCGCCCACCCGAGAGCTGATCGATGGAGACCGTCTCGCGCGCGACCTTCCAGGGGCGGCGGCGCGGCAAAGGCGTGATCATCGTGCCGATGCGGATGCGACTGGTGGCCAGCGCAATCGCCGTCAGCGCCACCCAAGGGTCTATCATGGGTTGTTGCGTGAAGTGGATGTGGTCCCACAGGAAGAAGCCGTCCCAGCCGCTGTCTTCGGCCTCCCTCGCCAGCTCAGCGAGGCGGCGGATGTCCGCGAAGGCAGCGAAGTTGTGGACGTTGACTGCGAATCGCACGGGAGGATGTTACCAGACTTCAGGAGGCCTGGCGCGTCCGGTCGTCGTCGCGCAGAATACTGTTTGGGTGCGGCAAGGAGAGACCGGACAGGAGGGACAGACTTATGAGCGCACGAAAGAAGGTCACCATCGTCGGCGCAGGCATGACTGGTGGGGCGATGGCCCAGCGGCTGGTCGAGAAGGGGTACTGCGACGTGGTGCTCCAGGACGAGCCGAGCATCGTCGAGACGATGCATCACGGGAAGGCGCTCGATAGCGCCCAGTCGGCCGCCTGGCTCCGCTTCGACAGCCAGATCATCCCCACGGACGGCTGGGCCGAGACCGCCGGTTCGGAGGTCGTCGTGCTCACGGCCGGCGCGCCGCGCAAGCCCGGCCAGAGCCGCGAGGAGCTGCTCAACAGCAACGCGGCCATCGTGCGCGACAAGGTGACGAACGCGGCGCGCCACTCGCCCGATGCGACGCTGATCGTCTTCGCGAACCCGATGGACGCGATGTGCCACGTTGCGCTCGACGCGTCGGGCTTCCCGCGCGAGCGCGTAATCGGCCAGGGCGGCATGCTGGACAGCGCCCGCTACCGCACCTTCGTCTCCCGCGAGCTGGACGTCTCGATCCGAGACGTGCATGGCTACGTGCTCGGCGGCCACACTGACACCACGATGGTGGCCGCCGTTAGCACGACGACCGCCGGCGGCATCCCGCTCACGGCGCTGCTGCCCAAGGATCGCATCGACGCCCTCGTCGAGCGCACGATGAAGGGCGGCGCCGAGGTGCTCGGCCTGCTCAAGGTGGGCAGCGCCTATCAGGCGCCCGCGGCGGCGACGATCGAGATGGTCGAGGCGATCCTGCTCGATCAGCACCGGCTCATGCCGTGCGCCATCCTGCTCAAGGGCGAGTACGGTGTCAGCGACGTATTCTGCGGCACGATCGTCAAGCTCGGCACCGGCGGCGTCCAGCACGTCTACGAGGTGCCGGTTTCTGACGACGAGCTCACCAAGATCCGTGCCGCCGCCGACGCCACGAAGGAGCTGATCGGCCTTCTGGAGCCGCCGGTGAAGGTGTAGCCGGCGCTGCCTGATCGAGGACCACCCATGACGGAGCCACCTCGCGCCACCGAGGAGCGCCTCGCCTTCGATCAGGTGCCGGAGGCGTACGACCGCGTCCGCCCCACCTATCCCGAGCCGCTCTTTGACGAGCTGTTCGCATACGTGCGCGCGGACGGCCCGGCGGCGATTCTCGAGATCGGGCCCGGCACCGGCAAGGCGACGCGATCGCTGCTAGAGCGGGGCGCCTCCGTGACCGCGGTCGAGATCGGCGTCCACCTGGCGGAGTTCCTGCGCGCCAGGCTCTCGCCCGACTTCCCAGGTCGTCTCGAAGTAGTGAACGCGCCGTTCGAGGAGGCTGACCTGCGGCACAACCAGTTCGAGGCCGTTGTTTCGGCGACGGCCTTCCACTGGCTCGACCCGGCGATTCGCCTACAGAGGTGCCACGACCTGCTCCGGCCCGGCGGCACCCTCGCGATCATTGATACGAACCAGATCGCGTCCGACGCAGACAGCGGCTTCTTCGATCGCACGTTCCCGATCTACCTGCGATACCGCCCCGACGAGCCGCGCTCCAAGACCCCGGGGGAGGACGTCGTGCCGAAGGCGTTCGATGAGGTGCAGGGCAGCGCCCTCTTCGACGACGTGACGCTGCATCGCTATCGGTGGGACCAGACGTACCCGACAGCGGCGTACGCCGACCTCGTGCGCTCGTATGCGAACACACAGGCGATGGAGCCCGGACCGCGAGAAGCGCTGATCGCCGACCTGTGCGAGGTCATCGATTCCGAATACGACGGCTTCGTCGTCCGCCCGCTCGTGATGACGCTCACGCTGGGCCGACGGGCGAAGAGGTAGCGAGACACCAGCTCGACCTGCGGCGACTCAACCCACAGCGGCGCTATACTAGTCTTGCCAGGCTGAAGCCTGGCCTTCGGTACCGTGGACTGAAGCTGGTCGTCGCAAGCCCCGCGTAGGCCGGGCCTTCTCGCCACGGCGAGTCGCCGGAGGCGACAGCCCCGCCGCGAGGCCCGAAGTCGTAGGGACAGACCTTGAGGTCTGTCCGGCCCTCTCGACAGCCTGCCGAGGGCGATCCAGGAAAGGGAAGGGTAGACCACCATGACCACCGACGCACCGACGAAGGTACGCGACATTCACGTCGACGAGATCACGGCAACGGTCGCGGAGCTCTGCCAGTCGGCGACGCACTTCCTGCCGGATGACGTCGTCGCCGGGCTGGAGCGCGCCCGCGACACCGAGAAGTCCGATCTCGGCAAGCAGGTGCTGGTCGAGATCCTCGAGAATGTCGACATCGCCAAGCGCGACATGCTCCCGCTCTGTCAGGACACGGGCACGACAGTCGTCTTCGTCGAGCTGGGTCAGGACGTGCACATCGTCGGCGGCTCGCTCACGGAAGCGATCAACAAGGGTGTGTCGAAGGGCTACACGGAGGGCTTCCTGCGAGCGTCGATGGTCGAGCACCCGTTTTCGAGCCGCGTCAACACGAAGGACAACACCCCTGCCGTGATCCACGTCGACGTGGCGCCGGGCGACGCATTCAAGATCAAGGTGCTGCCCAAGGGCGGCGGCTGCGAGAACATGAGCCGCTTTACCGTCATGCTCCCTTCGGTGGGCAAGGACGCCATCGTCGAGTTCGTCCTGCGGGCGATCGAGGAGTCGGGCGGCAACCCGTGCCCGCCCCTGGTCGTCGGCGTCGGCGTTGGCGGCTCGTCCGAGTACGCGATGTACCTCGCGAAGAAGGGCGTTACGCGTAAGGTGGGCGTCCCGAGCGACGACCCGGAGACCGCCGAGTTCGAGGCGGAGCTGCTGGAGAAGGTGAACGCGCTCGGCGTCGGGCCGCAGGCCGTCGGCGGGATCAACACCGCCCTCGCCGTCAACATCGAGACCTACCCGACACACATCACGGCCCTGCCTGTCGCCGTCAACCTCCAGTGCCACAGCGCCCGTCTCAAAGAAGCGTCCCTGTGACCTCAAAGCTCAAGCCTCGCCACCGCACCGTTCCGCCGAAGCAGCCTGACGCCGAGCCGGTCTGCCTGCTCGATGCTGAGTGGGCCAAGCGGCGCGCGGAGCCGCCGGACGCCTTCCTCGCGTCGGCGCGTTCGCAGCGCACCCTGGCGGACGGCGCCGAGTTCCGCTTCGAGGCGGTCGACGGCCTGTGGGAGCGCGTGAGCACGTTTGTAGACGAGGAGCGAGAGTGCTGTCCGTTCTTCGCCTTCGAGGAGTGGGAAGACGGCGGCGAGGTGGTGCTGCGCATCACCCGGCCGGAGAACGCGCGATGACCCGAGAACTACGCGTCGTCCATCCCGCCGACCGCGATCGGGGCACCGCCCAGACGCCCGGCATGCATCGCGAGGCCGGCGTCGCCGGCTCGACGGTCGGCGCGGAGAAGCTCTGGGTTGGCCACGTCACGATGTCTCCCGGCGTCAAGTCAGGCGCGCACCACCACGGCCCGGTCGAGAGCGCGATCTACGTCATCAGCGGCCGGGCGCGCTTTCGCTTCGGGCCGCGCCTGGAGCAGACCGCTGAGGCGGGTCCGGGCGACTTCATCTTCGTCCCGCCGGAGGTGGTGCACCAGGAGATCAACGTCGACCCGGACGCGCCGGTCGAGATGATCGTCGCCCGCGACGGCCAGGAGAACATCGTCGTGAACGTGGATCCGCCGGAAGCGGAAGGGAACTAGCCACAGATGAACACAGATTTTCACAGATTGCTGCGGGCTCGCGTTGTTCGAAATCTGTGTGTGTCGGTGTCAATCTGTGGCCATGAAAGGGTGAATGATGCCTGTTGAACGGACGAACGGTGAAGTGCGCGTCAGCGCGCCGCTGACAGAGGACGACATCGCGCAACTGCGCGCAGGCGAGCACGTGCGCTTCTACGGCCACATGTACACCGCGCGCGACGCCGCCCACAGGCGGATGATCGCCGCGGCCGAAGCAGGCGAGCCGTTGCCGATCGATATCGAGGGTCAGATCATCTACTACGTCGGCCCGACGCCGCCCCGGCCGGGCCGCGTCATCGGCTCAGCCGGCCCGACGACCGCGATTCGCATGGACCCGTTCACGCCGAAGCTGCTCGAGCTGGGACTGAAGATGATCATCGGCAAGGGGGGGCGCGGGCCGCGCGTCCAGCGCGCGCTCAAGGAGAACAAAGCTGCCTACTGCCTGGCCGTCGGCGGCGCGGGCGCGCTCCTCTCGAAGACCATCCGCAAGGCGGAGGTCGTCGCCTACGAGGACCTGGGCACTGAGTCGATCAAACGCTTCGAAGTCGAAGGCTTTCCGGCGATCGTCTGCTGCGACATGTACGGCGGCGACCTGCTCCTGCAGGGCAAGGAGCAGTGGCGCCAGCCGGAGAAGCTGGGCTCGTACGTGCCGGTGGCGCCGCTGGCCGAAGACACGGACGGCGGCGGGTCGTAGAACGCGAGGCTAGGCGCATGAGGAGGAGACCATGATCGTCTCGACTACACACGAGCTGCAGGGAAGCACCATCCAGGAGTACCTGGGCATCGTCGTCGGCGAGAGTATCATCGCCACGAACATCATGCGCGACATCATGGCCGGCGTGCGCGACATCGTCGGCGGCCGTTCCGGCGCCTACGAAGAGAAGATGCGCGAGGCGCGCGATATCGCCATCAAAGAGATGATCGAAGAGGCCGAGCAGGCTGGCGCGAACGCCATCGTCGGCGTGGACATCGATTACGAGACGATCGGCGGCAACATGCTGATGGTGTCGGCGTCCGGCACGGCGGTGAAGCTCGGTTCGTGACGATCACCCTTGACTGGCTCGGCACGGCGACCTTCCGCCTCACCATCGACGACCTCGTCGTCTTCCTCGACGCGTACATCGACCGCTCGCCCGCCGCGCCACCGGTCGGCCTGACCGCGGCCGAGGTCGACCGCGCCGACTTCATCCTCGTCGGCCACAGCCACTTCGACCACCTCGCGGGCGCCGAGGTCATCGCCCGCAACACAGGCGCGACGATCATCGCCTCGAACGAGTCGTGCCGCGTCATGCGCGAGTGCGGCGTCCCGGCTCGCGAGCAGCTCCGCCCGTCGCAGGGCGGCGAGCGCCACCGGCTGGCGGACGGCGTCACGGTGCGCGTCTTCCCCAGCCTGCACGCCTGCCTCTGGGCGGGTGCCCCGGGCGGCGTCGGCGAGGAGCACACTGGCGGCCTCGGGCTCTGCGAGGACGAGCGCCGCGCGCTCCTCACCGACCGCAACCCGGTCGCCGCGGCGACGCGCCAGGGCTCGGAGCGGGCGCCGCAGTTCCTTGAGCACGTGCGCGGCCTGGCCGGCAGCACCCGCGACGGCGGGCCGCTCGCCTACCTGATCGAGACGCCGCAGGGCAGCATCTTCTACCAGGACACGTCGGGCTGCTGGAGCGGTGTCCTGCGCGACGTTCGCGCCGACGTTGCGATCCTGGCGCTCTCCGGCCGTCCGAACCTGGACGGCGAGCCGTTTCAGGGCTTCCTCGCGCAGTTCGTCGCGCGGGAGGCGGCGTGGCTCCAGCCGAGCACGGTGGTCTTCAGCCACCACGACAACTGGACGGGCATGGCCGACGAGCGCGCCATCGACACGGCGCCCGCCCGAGACGAGCTCGCCCGCGTCCTACCGAGCGCCACGCTGCTCGAGCCGTGGTACGTGGAGGGCACGGAGCTGCTGGCGGGGTAGGCCGCATTGTGCGGACGCGGAGGAGTCACGCGCCGGCGGTTAGTTGGCGAGCGGGTGCCGCATCCAGAAGTCCCAGAGGAGTGGTGTAGCTTTGATCTCCTGCGTTGGCTGGATGCCAATGGCCAGGCAATCCGGGCACAGCCGGTTGAATGTCTCAAGATCCACACCTGGCCACACATGTTGGCCGTCGCTGATCACGTAAAACTCGACCGCCGAACCTTCCGAGCAACCGCCGAACGTGCGGCGCTCGACGTGTGGCGAGACCTGCGTTACTTCTGGCTCGGCCGGGCAGCCGTCAGCGGCGGCCCACTGAGCGACGACCGGCTCGACAGGCGGAAAGCCCTGCGTGTCGGCGGGAGGAGCAGTCGGCGGAGGCGGCGCGCGTTCGCCAGGGTGGCTGAAGCTGTAGCCGAGGCCCCCATAATACTGCACCGTGGTATCGAGCTTCCCGTGGAAGACCATGACGGGCAGCGGCCGCGAGAGCTGACATTCGGCGCTGAAGCGAATGCCTGACACCACGCCGATGGCTGCGATCCGGTCGGCGAGCGGGCACGCCTCGGTCGACGCAGTTATGCCGCCCCAGGAGATCCCGCCCATGAACACCCGCGCCGTGTCGATACACAGGCGCTGCTCGCTAGCATCAAGGAGCGCCTTGAGGAACGCGGGGCTGTTGTTACCCGACGCTGACGCCGGCCCAAGCCCATTGGGAGTGAGGACGAACACGCCTTGTTGCTCACCCAGCGTCTCGAATTCGTGCGCTTCCGCCACTACCGCAACCGCGGCGCCCAAGCCGTGGAGGTCGATGATCAACGGCAACGGCTCCGTCTCAGCGGCCGCCGATGGGATCATCTCGCGGTACGTGCCCGCTTCGGCCCCTACCATGAGCGTCTGCTCCGATACGCCGGCGTTCGGCGTAGCCTGGCTGCAACCTGATGACGGTCGCGGTGCGACGGCCGCCCCTGACGCCTCACTGTCCGCTTCGGGTGAAACGGCCGCGGTGGCGCCTGCTCCGTCGTTCGACGTACTGTCCGAGCAGCCGGCGACCAGCGCCGCCAGGAGCAGGCCGGCCAGCCATGGCCAGCGCACGTTCCGGTGCGGCGCCGGAAACGGAATATCGCAGCCAGATTCCTCGTCAGGCGGCGTCGTTTGCGTCATGGTGGTGGAGCATAGCAGCAGCCGCCGCCCGCCCGCAAACTTCCACTTCACGACCAGCTTGCCGACGGTGCCCCTCGAACCCGCGACCCCCAACCACCCCCAACCGTCGGTTGACACCTTCGAGGGCGCGGCGGTACGCTGACCGCGCTCACGGGACCTGAGTCAGATTCGCAGCGCCCAGCGAAGGAGGCGATACTCATGACGACCCTGACCGAGACGCCCACCACCCTCAAAGAGGTCGTCGGCGACGCCAAGGTCATCGACAACGACACGCACTACACAGAGCCGCCCGACCTCTGGAGCTCGCGGGCGCCGGGCAAGTTCAAAGGCCAGATGCCCTACATGAAGACGGTGAATGGGCAGAGCCTCTGGTTCGTCGAGGGCGACAAGCCGTGGGGCATGGTCGGCACCACAGTCGTCGGGACGGGCGGCGAGAAGTTTCGCGGCAAGCTTAGCATCGCTTCGTTTGAGGAGATGGACGAGGCGGCCTACATGGTCGAGCCGCGGCTGAAGGTGATGGACCGGATGGGCGTTTGGGCGCAGATCGTCTACCCGAACGCCGGCGGCTTCGGCGCGACGAAGTTCCTCAGCATCAGCGATCCGGAGATGCGCATCGAGTGCTGCAAGATCTACAACGACGCCGTCGCCGAGTGGCAGGCCGACTCCGGCGGACGCCTCTTTCCGCAGGCCTTCCTCCCCTTCTGGGACATGGACGCGACCCTCAAGGAGGTGCGCCGGATCAAGGAGGATCTGCACCTCACCGGCGTGACGATCACGGACAAGCCGGAAGTGTTCGATATGCCGGACTACGGCCAGCCGTTCTGGGAGCCGCTCTGGGAGCTGATTAACGAGTACAAGATCCCGATCGACTTCCACATCGGCGCGGGCATGAAGACGTTCGCGCTGGACGACTTCGCCTGGGGCTCGTTCGGGCCGCAGCGCAAGCTCGCGTCGATCGCCACGCTCATGTACATGTCAAACGCCTACACGGTAAACTGCTTCATGCTCAGCGGCCTCTTCGACCGCTACCCGAACCTGAAGCTCGTCTCCGTCGAGAGCGGTTGTGGCTGGGTGCCCTTCGTGATTGAGGCGGCAGAGTACCAGTGGGACGAGATGGCGCCCGACGAAGCCAAGGAGCTGCAGCGCCGCCCTACGGAGTACTTCAAGGACCACATCTACGCCACCTTCTGGTTCGAGGACTACGGCGTCAAGCACTTCATCGAGACGATCGGCGCCGACAACCTGCTCTTCGAGACCGACTTCCCGCACCCGACCTGCCTCTACCCCGAGTCGCAGGCGCACCTCGCGCGTGTGCTCCAGCGCCTCGAGCCGGCCGTGCGGCAGCGCGTCGTGCAGGACAACGCCAAGGAGCTCTACAAGATCCCGCTCCCGGCGTAAGGACGAAACGAGTCGATCGTGAATCGTAGGGGCGCACGGCCGTGCGCCCCTACGATTGCCCGCAGAATGTGATGTCGATGCCCGAACCCAAGACCGTCCCGAAACCCTTCCTCCCTCCCAATGAGACGACCCAGTTCTTCTGGGACGCCGCGCGCGAGCATCGACTGGTCATCCAGCGCTGCGACGACTGCGCGTTCTACATCCACTGGCCGGAAGTGTGCTGCCCGCGCTGCGGCTCGGAGCGGCTGAGCGCGAGCGAGGTGAGCGGGCGCGGCACGGTCTACACGTTTACGATCGTCCAGCACGTCTTCCACCCGGGCTTCGAGGTCGACGTGCCCTACAGCCTCGCCCTGATCGAGTTGGAGGAGCAGCCCGGCCTGCGCGTCGTCGCGAACATCGTCGACTGTCCGAACGACGCGGTGCGCATCGGCATGCCCGTTGAGGTGACCTTCGAGGACCGCGAGGGGTACTCGCTGCCCCAGTTCCGCCCGGCGGGAGGGAGCGGTTCGTGAAAGGCGGACGAGAGGTCGCGATCGTCGGGGTCGGGCGCTCGCCCGTGTCGCGAGGCGGCGAGCCAAACGTCGACCGGCTCACGATCACCGCCTGCCGCAACGCGCTCGTCGACGCGGGGCTCAGCGGCCGCGACGTCGACGGCGTGTTCGAGTACCAGTTCGGCTGGGACTCGCCCGACGCTCACTACGTGCAGCAGGCGCTCGGCATTTCCGACCTAGCCGCATACGCGGACATCGGCGCGATGGGCCCGTCGGGGCTCGGCGGCGCGCTCGCCGGCATCATGGCCGTCGCGTCGGGCGGCTGCGACACGGCACTCGTCTACCGCGCGATCACGCAGTCAGCGGGCGGCACGGGCTCGTATCGCGGCGGCGGCGCCCCGACTGGCGCGATGGGCACGTCGCTGCAGTTCAGCGTGCCGTGGGGGTACGTGCCGATCATCCCCGGCATCGCGATGATGATGCGCCGCCGCATCGACGAGCTGGGCGGCGCGATTGAGGACTACGGCCACATTGCGATCAACGCGCGCCGCTGGTCGGCGCTCAACGAGTGGGCCGTCCTGCGCGAGCCGCTGACGATGGACGGCTACCTCGCTTCGCGCATCCTCGCCGACCCGCTCCACCTGCTCGACTGCGACTACCCGGTGAGCGGCGCGAACGCGGCCATCGTCACGACGGTCGAGCGGGCGCGCGACCTGGCGAAGGCGCCCGTCGTCGTCGACTCGTTCGCCTACGCCACCGGGCCGCGCCCGGACTGGCTGCAGGCGGAGGACTTCCTCTTCGGCGGGACGCGTCGCTGCGCTGACCGCCTCTGGAGCCGCGCCTCGCTCACGCCGGACGACGTCGACGTCTGCGAGCTGTACGACGGCTTTACGCACATCACCCTCTCGTGGATCGAGGCGCTCGGCTTCTGTGGTATCGGCGAGGCGGGCGCGTTCATCGACGAGGGCCGCCGGATCGGGCCGGGCGGCGCGCTGCCGCTGAACACGCACGGCGGGCAGCTCGCCGCGGGCCGTCTCCACGGCCTCGCTCACCTCGTCGATGCCGTCCAGCAGCTCCGCGGCGAGTCGGGCGAGCGCCAGGTGCCGGACGCCCGCGTCGCCGTCGTCTCGAACGGCCACGGCCCCCAGTGCGGCGCGCTGCTCCTGCGGACGGAGTAGACTGACGTGCGGGAATCCAACAACACCGTAGCCGAGGCTTTCCAGCCTCGGCGCGCGTGAGACGCCGGAAGTGGTGAGGATCGGCGACCATGTGGTATTGTGCCCGGCTGCTGTATCAATCGTTGTCAGATGATCAAGAGGCGCGCCCCGGTGGGGAGACTCTGTTTGAAGAGAAAGTGGTGGTACTCCGCTGCAAGAAGACTGACGGCGCGGAACATATCGTGAATCGGGTCCAAGCCCTGGCCAAGGACGCAGAGGAAGAATACGAGAGCATCGCCGGCAACAGGGTGAAGTTGGTGTTTCGTGAAATACTGGAGATTCAGGACATAACAGATCCCTCGATTAGGGACGGTACAGAGGTGTACTTCCGTTACTGGCACAGCCCGCAAGCGCGAGACTTCAAGATCATGCGCCACGCTCACGGAGATCGTTGGTGGGAAGATGACTCTGATCGTCCTGACCGGTGAAGGCGGCACAGCCCGAACCAGCGGGAAGAAAGGATAGGGTAGGATAGAAACGCCATGCTACTGACCCGCGAAGAACAGATCGATACCCTTCACGCCGCCGCCCAGAGCTGGGGCATCGATGTCGCCAAGAGCGACATCGACTGGAGCGACGAGACCGTCCAGCTCGGCGAGCTGAAGATCCACTACCTGGATTGGGGCGTCGCGGGCAAGCCGCCGCTGCTGCTGCTCCACGGCGGCATGCAGTCGGCGCATAGCTGGGACCTCACCGCCGTCGTCATGAAGCGCGACTACCACGTCGTCGCGATGGACCTGCGCGGCCACGGCGACAGCGATTGGGCCGACGACTACAGCCACGCCGCGACCATGAGCGATGTCGCCGGCCTGGTCGAGCACCTCGGCTGGCCTCGGCTCTCGCTGATGGGCCTCTCGATGGGCGGCCTCGCCGCCATGAACTACGCCTCGGAGCATTCGGACCGCCTCGACGCGCTCGTGATCGTCGACGTTGGCCCGGAGCTGAACGCGGGCGGCGTCGGTCGCATCGTCGAGTTCGGGCGCGGCCCGGCGGAGCTGGACACCGTCGAGGAGTTCGTCGAGCAAGCGATCGCCTACAACCCGCACCGCAAGCCGGAGCAGTTGCGCTACAGCCTCACCCACAACCTGCGCCAGCTCCCGGACGGCAAGTGGACCTGGAAGTACGACCAGCGCCTCTCGCGTCGACGGCCGGAGACAGAACAGCGCGACGAGTCGCAGGATGGCTCGCAGCCTTCCGCGCGCCACTTCAGCTTCAGCGACCTCTGGGAGCGCCTCAAGCGCATCACCTGCCCGACGCTGGTCGTGCGCGGCGGCGACAGCGACGTCTTCGCGGAGGCGACCGCGCTCAAGATGATCGAGCTGTTGCCGGACGGGCGCTTCGTCACCGTTCCGGACGCGGGCCACACCGTCGCCCAGGACAACCCGAGAGACTTTCTCCCCGCCGTCCGCCCCTTCTTCGACGAAACACGCGGCTCCTCACGCTCGTAGGGGCGTTCAATTGAACGCCCCTACCGGGCCTTGATGAACTCGATCAGGTACCAGGCGCCGCCGTGGAACCACGAGAGCGTCGCGTCCGCCGGTACGAGGTCGAGTGGAGGCGGCACAGCGTACTCGGGCTGCGTTCGCAGGAGCAGCCGGCTCATGAGCGGGAGCTTCCGGTCGGATGGCTGGCAAGCGTCACAGATGACGACCTTCGCGCCGGGCCTGGCGATGCGCAGCATCTCGTCGACGGCGCGCTGCTTGTCGCCGAACTCCGCGAAGCCGCCATGGTGGAACACCGCGTCGAACGTCTCGTCCGCGAACGGCAGGTGCGCCGCTTCACATTCGATGAGATCGGCGTTGACTCGATGACGCCGTGCCTTCTCCCGGCAGCGGCCGAGCATCGCGCGGGAGATGTCTATCCCAACCAGGCTGGCGTCGGCGCCGAGTTGGTCCGCAATGAGCGGCAGGTTCGTTCCGGTACCTACGCTCACTTCGATCACCCGCGCCCCAGCCGGTGCCACGAGCCGCGCCACCGCCTTCCTTCGCTCGCCCATCTGCGAGGTGCCGCGAACCAACGCCGCGAACCGGTTGGCCCAATCGTACAATCGAGCGCGGCGCTGGTAGTGCGCGCGCGAGCGCTGCTCGGAGTCGAACATCGGTACCCCCGCTTGCCCGAACGGTAATCGCGCTGCAACCACCCCGTCAAGCGCCTTCTTGCTATACTAGCCTCCACCTAACTCCGCACTGAGGAGGCCGCCCGTGCCCGGCCCGCTCGCGGGCATCCGCATCCTGGAGTTCTCAGAGATCATCGCCGGCCCCTTCGCCGGCATGCTCTTGTCCGATATGGGCGCCGACGTCATCAAGGTCGAGACGCCCGAGGGCGAGCCCTGGCGCCACTTCGCCTCCTTCGTGCCGACCGAGAGCCGCGGCTACATCTCGCTCAACCGGGGCAAGCGCAGCCTCACGCTCGACCTGAACCACGCGGAGGCTAAGGCGGCCATCCACAAGCTCGTGCCGGACATGGACATCGTGCTGATCAACTACCGGCCCGACGTCCCGGCCAAGCTGGCCATCGACTACGAGACGCTCTCCGCGCTCAACCCGCGTCTCATCTACTGCGACAACACCGCCTTCGGCCGGCAGGGCCCACAGGCGCACCGGCCCGGCTACGACATCATCGTCCAGGGAATGACCGGCCTCATGGCGCTCGAGGGCAAGGTGCTGGAGGGCGTGCCGCTGCTCAACGCTCATGCCGCCGCCGACTTCTCGACCGGCATCATGATGGCCTGGGCGGTCTGCGCCGCGCTCTTCGTCCGCGAGCGCACCGGCCATGGCCAGAAGATCGAGACGACGTTGCTCGGCAGCGCCCTCGCGATCCAGACCGGCGGCTTCCAGGTGATCGAGTCCGCCGACCTCGAGTGGCGGCAGCGCTTCATCGACCACCTGGAGCAGGCGCGCAGCGACGGCCAGGACTACGATGAGCTGCGCAAGTTCCTGCTCGCGGCCCGCCCGCTCGTGGCCATCGGCAACATCCACTACCGCGTCTTCAAGACCAAGGACTCGTTCATCGTCGTCGGCGCGCTCAGCGCGGCGCTGCGCAGGAAGCTCGGCGCAGCGACAGGCGTCGTTGACAAGCGCATCGGCGATCCGGACTGGGACCCGACGAAGCCTGAGTCGCGCGTCTACGCGAAGCAGCTCGTCGCCGAGGCCGAGGCGAAGATGCTCGAACGCACCACGGACGAATGGCTTGTCGCGTTCGACGAGGCGGGCGTGCCCGCGGGGCCGTTCCGCTTCACGCAGGAGCTGCTGAACGACCCGCAGGTGCTGGCGAACAACCTCAAGGTAACGCTGGAGCACTCTCTCGTCGGCACGGTGCACATGGCCGGGCCCCCGCTTCAGATGAGCGAGACGCCGCTCGAAGCGCAGGGCCCATCGCCTGCACTCGGCGAGCACACGGACGAGATCCTCGCCTCGCTCGGCTACGCCGCCGGCGACATCGCCGCGATGCGCGAGAAGGGAGTAGTCCGCTAGTGCGCCAGAAGCTCTCGTTCAGCGGCGCCTTCCGCAAGGGCGACCCCGACCTGCCCTACCGCTACGTCCCGTTCGAGATGCCGCCCGGCGCGGGGCGCGTCGAGGTCTCCTACCATTTCCAGCGCGACGACGACGTCCAGCCTAAGTGGGGTGCCGACGACGTCGTCGACATCGGCGTCTTCGACCAGCGCGGCACCGAGTTCTTGGAGGCGGGGTTCCGGGGCTGGAGCGGCGGCGCCCGCCGCAGCTTCTTCATCGACTCGACAGATGCGACGCCCGGCTACTTGCGCGGCCCGCTGGAGCCTGGCGAGTGGAACGTCTTCCTCGGCGCTCGGATCCTGCACTCGGACGTGATGCCGTACTGGATCAACGTCAGCATCGACAGCGATCCAGAAGCCCCTGCGGAGCCGCTGCCCACCAAGCCCGCGCCGGCGCCAGGGGCCACCGTGAACCGCGCCACCGGCTGGTATCGCGGCGACTTCCACTCGCACACCGAGCACAGCGACGGCTACAACTCGATCGACGAGTACGCTACCGCGGCCGGGCGGCGGGGGCTCGACTTCCTGGCGATCACCGACCACAACACCTGCTCGCACTTCGAGGAGATCGCGGCGCGGCCCCTGCGCGACGGCCTGCTGCTCATCCCCGGCGAGGAGGTGACGACGTTTTGGGGCCACGCGAATGTCTGGGGCCTCGGCCGCTGGACCGACTTCCGCGTCTCGGACGACGGCGGCATGCAGCGCGTGCTCGACTGGGTGGAGGAACGGGGCGGGCTCTTCTCGCCGAACCACCCGAAGCGCGGCTGGCCGTGGGAGTTCGACAAGGTGCGAGACTTCCGTGTCGTCGAGGCGTGGCAGGGGGCGTGGCGCTTCTACAACGAGGAGTCGCTCGCCTTCTGGGCGGAGCGGCTCGATGCGGGCGCGCGCGTCGTCGCCGTCGGCGGCAGCGACTGCCACTCGATCCCGCCCGCGATCAACCTCCATCCGTGGACGCTGGGCGACCCCTGCACCTGGGTCTACGCGCAGGGCGGCCTCTCCGAGGCGGGTGTGCTCGACGCCGTCCGCGCGGGCCACGTCTTCGTCTCGGAGGATCCGACCGGGCCGTTCCTGGAGCTGACTGCCACCTGCGACGGCCGCGACTACCTCATGGGCGACGCCATCGACGCGCCGGAGGGCGCTCTAGTGCGCTTCCGGCTCCGCTATCGCGGCCCCGCCAAGAAGAAGCTGCGCCTGGTGCGTGACGGCGCCGTCTGGCAGGAGGTCATCGCCGAGCGCGAGGAGCAGACGCTGGAGTTCGAGGCGCCGCTGGCCGCGCCGGGCTACGTCCGCGCGGAGGCGGCGGGCTTCCGCGGCCGCCCTGAGCGCGGTGAGGTCGTCCACGCGCTCACGAACCCGCTGTACCTGAGGCCGACGACGTGACGTTCGCTGTCACCCTGAGCGAAGCGAAGGGTCTTACGGGACATGGAAGATGCTTCGCTGCGCTCAGCATGACAAGGAGAACGACCAAGACCAGTAGCGGTGACCCTTCAGGTCGCCACCTGCGGCGCCCCTGAACAGACCGAACGTATTGTAGAACGGACACCGCAATGGCAGCAGCAACCAAGACCGCACCGGAGAAATGGCGCCTCGTCCTCGTGCCTCACACGCACTGGGACCGCGAGTGGTACTTCCCGTACCAGCGCTACCGCACGCGCCTCGTCGGGTTCTTCGACCTGCTGCTCGACATCCTGGAGAGCGACCCCGACTACAAGCACTTCCTCCTCGACGGCCACACGATCCTGATCGAGGACTACCTCGAGGTGCGTCCCGACCGCCGCGAGACGATCGAGCGCTTCGTTCGCGAAGGCCGCCTCGCGGCCGGGCCGTGGTACGAGATCCCTGACGAGTCGCTCCCTTCAGGCGAGGCGCTCGTGCGCAACTTCCTGCGCGGCCATCGTGTAGCGAAACAGTTCGGCGAGCCGATGCGGGTTGGCTACATCCCCGACCCGTTCGGCCAGATCGCCCACATGCCCGCGATCCTGCGCGGCTTCGGCATCGAGCGCTGCACGTTCTGGCGCGGCGCCGACGAGTCGCTCACCCACACCGAGTTCATCTGGGAGTCGCCCGACGGCAGTAGCGTGCTCGTCGTGCATATGCCCGCCGGCTACGGGGTCGCCGCGCCCTTCCCGCTGGACGAGGAGGCATTCCTGGAGAAGATCGACCTCATCCGCGGCACCCTCCAACCCCGCGCCCGCACCCGCACGCTCTACGTGCCCTGGGGCTCCGACCACGTCCCGCCTCAACGCGAGCTGTCGCACCTCATCCGCGCGGCGAACGAGCGCCTTCCCGATGCCGAGATCGTCCACGGCTCGCTGGCCGATCTGTTCGCCTCCGTCGAGGCGGAACTGAACGGCAACGGCTCCGCCAACGGGGGTCGGGCGAAGCTCGCCCGTCGCCGGGGCGAGTTCCGCAGCGGCCAGCGCGCGCACCTGCTGCCCGGCGTGCTCTCGGCGCGCATGTGGATCAAACAGCGCACGTTCGACTGCGAGCAGTTGCTGACGCGGTGGGCCGAGCCGCTCACGCTCTGGAGCGAGCTGCTCCGCGACCGGCTGGGCGAGGCCTGGCGCGAGCCGCCGCCCTCGAGCGGGCCTGCCAGCCCCTTCCCCGACGAGCCGCTCTCCGAAACGGGCCTGATCGACCGGGCGTGGCGGCTGCTGCTCGAGAATCAGCCGCACGATTCGATCTGCGGCTGCAGCATCGATCAGACGCACGATGAGATGCGCCCGCGCTTCGACCAGTGCGAGCAGGTCGGCGACGACCTGGCATACGAGGCGATGCGCCGCATCGGCGCGCAAGGGCCGTCCGAGCGCGTCTACGTCTTCAACGCGCTGTCCGGCCCTCGCACAGACTTCGCGAAGGCGGTGGTGCCAGGCAAGAGCGGTGCTGAGCCCATCGCGCTCGTCGACGACGCTGAGCGGCGCTGGCCGTGTCAGCAGATCGAGAGCGCTGACCCGACCCCGGGCCGCGCCACCGTCGGATTCGTTGCGGGCGACGTGCCCGGCTTCGGCTACCGGACGTATCGCGTCGAGTACGGAGAGCCTCAGCCTGTCGCGCGCCGCGCCACACGCCGCCGGCGAATCGAGAACGACTTCTTCGTCGTCGAGGCCGATCCCAAAGACGGTACGCTCCGCGTCGAGGTCAAGGGCGCGGGTGTGCGCTACACCGGCCTCAACCGCCTCGTCGACGGCGGCGACCGTGGCGACGAGTACAACTATTGTGCGCCCGATCCCGACCCGCTCGTCGACAGGCCGGCCGCGTCTCCCGAGGTGCGCGTGATCGAAGACGGGCCTGCGCGCAGCACGCTCGAGGTGCGCATGACCTACCGCCTGCCCGCGCGTCTGACCGACGACCGCCGTCGCTCCCGCCGCACCGTCGACTGCCCGGTGCGGGTGCTCGTCTCGCTCTCGCCCGGTGTGCCGCGCATCGACTTGCGCACGGAGTTCGAGAACAACGCCGAGGACCACCGCCTGCGCGCCTGCTTCCCGTCCGGCGTCACCACCGACGTCTCGCACGCCGAGCAGCACTTCGGCGTCGTGACGCGCCCGCTCGCGCTGCCGCAGGCCGATGACACCTGGATGGAACAGCCGGTCGGCACGCATCCGCAGAAGACGTTCGTCGACCTGAACGATGGCCACGGCGGCCTGCTGATCGCCAACCGTGGCCTGCCCGAGTACGAAGTGCTCGACACGAAGAAGGGCGCTGTCATCGGCCTCACCCTGCTGCGTTGCGTCGGCTGGCTCTCGCGCCGCGACTTCCCGTCGCGCAAGAGCGGAGCGGGCCCAGAGCTCGAGACGCCCGGCGCCCAGTGCCCGGGCCTCCACATCGCCGAGTACAGCATCGTCCCGCACGCCGGCGGCTGGCAGCGCGCCTATGCCGAGGCGCATCGCTTCGCGACGCCGCTGCGCGCCCGCTGGCAGCGCGAGGGCGCCGACCTGCTACCGCCGAGCGCGTCGCTGCTCGACCTCAAGGGCACCGGGCTCGTCGTGACGGCGCTCAAGCGCGCCGAGGACGGCGAGGGCGCCGTCGTCCGCCTCTACAACACGCTCGAGCGCAGGACGACCGGGCGCCTGCGCCTGACCGAGTCCTGGCACCGAGCGCGCATCGTCGACATGAAGGAGGACGACCTCAGCGCCGCGGACGTCTCGGACGGCTGGGCGAAGCTCTCGCTGCGCACGAATGAGATCGTGACGGTGCGGTTCGGGTGACGCGCCTGCGGCCGATACTTCCCATGGGTGAAACCAGAGGGAGGCGCGACCGCTAGCTGATGGCAGAAGATATACTCACCCGGGCGCTGACTGTGGTCATGGCAGTGGCGATAGCCGGGCTCGGCCTAACAATGCTCCTTCAGCCGAGGCTCTTCATCGCAGCCTACTTTCGCCTCCTGCGGATGGTTCGTGTCACACTCTTCAGAGGTGGCTGGCTACCGACCGAGCGCGCTTCCAGGAGGTTGGGGATCCCGCGCGATGTGCCGCTGAACTCCCCCGGTGACGTCGAAGCGTATTACAAGAGCGAGCGATACTGGCGCCAGGGCGCGGAACGTCCAACGCGCATCTTCGCAGCAGGAATCTGCTTCCTGGTCTCGGCACTTCTACTGATCGCAGTCGTCTGACACCGCGCCCCTCCGGGAGTCCCTGTGTTATCATTCTCGCGCCCGCCAGGCTGAAGCCTGGCCTTCGGAGACCCGCATCACCCATGTCTGACATTCTCCTCCGTGAGTTCCGCGAGGGCGTCGAGTTCGTCCGGCTGAACCGGCCGGAGAAGCGCAACGCGTTCAACCGCGAGCTGTCGCTGGGCGTCGTCGCCCTCTTCGACGAGCTGGAGGCGGACGACAACGTCCGGGTCGTCGTGCTCACCGGCGTTGACGGAGCGTTCAGCGCCGGCGCCGACATGACCGAGGCGCTCGCCGGCGTCGAATCGGGCAGCCGCGGCGACCAGGCTGCTCAGGCGATCGGGCGCGTCGCTCGCTTCGCCAAGCCGCTCATCGGCGCCGTGAACGGCTACGCCTTCGGCGGCGGCGCCGTGCTCGCCCTCGCCTGCGACCTACGGCTCGCGTCCGACCGGGCGAGCTTCCGCTTTCCGGGCGCCAGCTACGGCCTCGTCGTCGGCGGCAGTCAGCTCCCACGCATCGTCGGCCCGGCGAAGGCGAAGGAGCTGATCTTCACCGCGCGCGTCGTCGAAGCCGACGAGGCCGAGCGCATCGGCCTCGTGAACCGCGTCGTCCCGCACGACGAGCTGGAGGGCTCGGCGTGGGAGCTGGCGCTGCAGGTCGCGACACAGTCGCCGTCGGCTGTGCGCTGGTCGAAGGCCGTGATCGACGCGTCGACCATCGTCGAAAAGGGCATCGAGCAGGAGATCGAGGCGAACCGGGCCCTGCGCGGCTCGGACGACCACGTCGCCCGCTTCCGCGCCGCGACCGAGCGCGTGGCGGGACAGAAGGATGGCTCGTGAGTGTGAGCGCGTCCGCACCCTGGTCCAGCGCGTAGGATTCGGCGCCAGAGATGGTCGAAGCCGATCCTCAAGCCGCGCTGCGATCCTACCCGCTGCAAGCGCCGGTTATTCTCGGCCCTGTTGGCGGCGGGATCATCAACGACAACTGGTTGGTCGCGGACGGCGCTGGTGAGGCGAAATACATACTGCGCGCATACCGCCGCGTCAATGACGCCTCGCGTATCGCGTTCCAGCTGGCGTTCCAAGAGCATCTCCTCGCCTCTGGGTTCCCGACGTCAGCCATCATCAAGACCCGCACTGGGGAATCGTTCGCGTGCATCGACGGTCTACACTGGGCGCTGTTCGGCTTCGTCGCGGGCGAAGCATTCGACTTCTCCAGCCCGGGACAGGCACGCGAGGCGGGCAGACGGCTGGCCCGGCATAGTTCGAGGCTGTTGCCTCGAACTATGCCGGGCCAGTGGTAGCGCCCCCGCTGGTTGAGGTTGACTCTGGGAAGTGGCTTGCTCCGGTCTCGAGCCATGTATGGCGGATGTCGATGCTCGCTGAGGCGCACGAGGAACAGTTGAGGGAGCTGTTTGGCGGCCTGGGATTCGAGGAGGAGTTGGCCTTCTTCAGCCACTGGCGGCGCGCAGCGGCGGCGACGTGGCCGGAAGATCGGCTGGCAGCGCTCCCGGAGGCGTGGCTCCACTGCGATTATCATGGCCTGAACATGGTTTTCCAGGGGGAGGAGCTAGCCGGCCTGTTCGACTTCGACTTCACGACCCGCGGACCGCGCACATTTGATGTGAGTCGTGGCCTCTTCAACTTCGGGCGGGAACGGCGCGGTTCGACCACGCTTCGTGAAGCGTTCTGCCGGGCGTTCCTTGAGGGATACGAATCGGTACACGCGTTAACAGAGGAGGAGCGTCACGCGCTCCCGTTCATGGCCGTCCTGAATTGGGTGCCGGACGCTGGCTTCTACGCGGCGCGCATGCGAGAGGCGGACAGCCCTACCGTCGGCGATCATCTGCAATTCGCCGTCCGGCTGATGCGCGCCATGCAATCGGAGATGCACCGCTTGGCGCCGCGGTTCGGCTGGGAGACATGACGGCGATAGCATGTCTGGCAAGCGAAGAGGCTCCGCTGGCGAGCCGTGCCACAACGCGATGGTTGAAGTCGGCCGCCTACTCATGACGATGGGCTATCGTATAATGCCTGGTAGGTATGGTGGCCCTGGCATAGAAGCCCCTTGGCGGCTCCGACGACCACGTCTCGCGCTTCCGCGCCGCGACGGAGCGGGTAGCGGGAGGCAACGACCCATCGTGAATCGCCCGGCAGACGAAATGTGACCGCAGTTTGCTTCTGTCTGGGCCTGTGTGATGTGCTTACCCTGTCACCAACGGGGAGCGGTAACGCTAGCGGTGAATTAAGCTCTGTAGGGACAGACCTTAAGGTCTGTCCGGCCCAGTCGAGGACAGTCCGGCAGGCTGAAGCCTGCCCCACAAACCAAGGGGGTAATTGATGACCACGGACCAAGCAGCGATGGTAGACCGCATCGGTTCCTACATCCGCCACAACGCGACGAAGAGCCCGGAGGCGCTGCACGATCTGGTGCTGAAGGGCCACGAGCAGGTGCTCGGCCTGATCGAGGGCCTCTCGCCTGAGCAGGTGACGTTCAAGCCCGGGGCCGACGACTGGTCGGTGCTCGAAACGCTGCGCCATATCGTCGCCGCCAAGCGAGGCGTCGCGCGCGTCTGCGTCCGGCTCGCGGCGGGCGAAACGCCGGGCGGCGTCGGCGGTGAGGGCCAGGCCCAGCAACAGGACGGCGTCATGGGCGACGAGTACGCCACCCTCGTTGAGGCGCGCGCCGCGATGGACGCTGCCCACAACGACATGCTCGCCTTCGTCGACGGCCTGGCGTCGTCGCAGCCGAACGTGGAGAAGCGCTTCAACCACTTCGTCTTCGGCGACCTGAACTGCCGCGAGTGGGCGGCCTTCCAGCGCGTCCACGATGGCGACCACTCGGGCCAGATCGAGCAGATCAAGGCTGCGCCCGGCTTCCCTCCGGCCTAAGGCACGCCGCTGTTGACGCTGGCGTCACGGGCGCGTAGACTGGTCGCGCTGGGCGGTTCCCAAAAGGAAGGAACACCAAACCGCAATGGGAGGCGAGTAATGGACACGATTGCACTGCTACGCTCAGGATTCCAGGGCGCGCACGGCATCCTGGAAGCGACGATGAACGACGTCACGCCCGATCAAGCGCACTGGACGCCGCCGGGCATCGCGAACCCGCTCGGCGCCACCTACGCCCACGTTGTCCTGGGCGAGGACGCGCTCCTCCACGGCATGGTGATGGGCTCGCCGCCACTCTCCGCCACGACCTGGGCCGGCAAGACGGGTCTGAGTGAGATGCCGCCCGCACGCGGTACGGGCGACTACGGCAAGTGGACCCGGTCGGTCCAGGTCGACCTGCCGGCCCTCCGCGAACTTGCGAAGGCGGTCTACGCCGAAACGGACGGGTGGCTTGGGTCGCTCGGGGAGGAGGGGCTAGAGAAGCCGCTCGACCTTTCGAGGTTCGGTATGGGCGAGCAGACGGTCGGCTACTTCGTCGGTGGGATTGTGCTCCAGCACGTCAACAACCACTGCGGCGAGATCTCCTGCCTCAAGGGCATCCAGGGCGCCAAGGGCTATCCGTTCTAGTTGCTGGTCGCTGGGCTCTAGTCTCTGGTACGGCCTCGTCCCACGCCGGACGGGGCCGTTGCTATCATGAAGGCGAGCCATGAGCTGGTTAAACGCCCTCACGCAGATCGATGACTATCGCTGGGAGCTGCCCCAGGACTACAAGCCCGGCATGCGTGTGCCCGCGCGCATCTACGCCGACCGCCGCATGATCGAGCAGCTCGACGAGGGCGACCAGGCGATCGAACAGGCCGCGAACGTCGCGATGCTACCGGGCATCGTCGGGCGTTCTCTCGCGATGCCCGACATCCACTGGGGCTACGGCTTCCCCATCGGCGGCGTCGCCGCGATGCGCGTCGAGGACGGCGTCGTCTCACCGGGCGGCGTCGGCTACGACATCAACTGCGGTACCCGCGTGATCACGACAACGCTGGGCGAGCACGAGATGCGGCCGCTGGTGAAGGCGCTGCTCGATCAGCTCTATCGCGACGTCCCGCCCGGCATGGCCGGCAAGGGCTTCCTGCGCCTGACCACCGACGAGCTGGACGAGCTGATGGTCCAGGGCTCCGCCTGGATGGTGGAACACGGCTACGGCGAACCGGAGGACCTGGACGCGACCGAGTCGCGCGGCTGTCTGCCCGGCGCCGACCCATCGGCGGTGAGCGAGCGGGCGCATGCGCGGGGCCTCGCCCAGCTCGGCACGCTGGGTTCGGGCAACCACTTCCTTGAGTTTCAGGTCGTCGACCACATCTTCGATGAAGAGGCGGCGGAAGCATTCGGGCTGATCGGCCTCGGCCAGGTCGTCGTCTTCTTCCATTGCGGCTCGCGCGGCTTGGGCCACCAGGTCTGCACCGACTACCTGAAGGTGATGGAGGGCGCGATCGCCCGGTATCGAATCGAGCTGCCCGACGTCCAGCTCGCCTGCGCGCCGGTCGAGTCGGCAGAAGGCAAGGCCTATCTGAGCGCGATGGCCGCCGCCGCGAACTTCGCCTGGGCGAACCGGCAGGGGATCACCCACCAGATCCGGCGCGCTATCATGAAGGTGACGGGCCGCAGCCAGGAGGAGCTGGGCCTGCATCTTGTGTATGACGTGGCTCACAACATGGCGAAGATCGAGCGCCATCGCATGAACGGCAAGGACGTGACCGTCTGCGTCCATCGCAAGGGCGCCACGCGCGCCTTCTCGGCAGGCCATCCTGAAGTGCCGGAGCGCTATCGCCACGTCGGGCAGCCGGTGCTCGTGCCCGGCGACATGGCGCGTTACTCCTACCTCGCCGTCGGCACCGAACAGGCGATGACCGAGACCTGGGGCTCGACCTGCCACGGCGCCGGCCGGGTGCGCAGCCGGGGCGCCGCCAAGCGCCTGCTCGAAGGCGTTGACGTCGCCGCGCGAATGGCGGCGAAGGGCATCGTGGTGCGGACGCAGAACCCGCGCGCCCTCGCCGAGGAGGCGTCAGAGGCGTACAAGGACGTGGCGAACGTGGTCGACGTTCTCGAGCACGCCGGCATCTCGCGCAAGGTGGCCCGCATGCGGCCGATCGGCGTGATCAAAGGATGAGGTTCTCGATGTTCAACGTTCGAAGCTCGCAGTTCGACTGCCACTCCGCCCCTCGCCCCGGTTCTTGGTTCTCGGTTCTGGGTTCTGGCGATGTTTAGCTCCCTCAAGATCGGCAAGATCGCCGGCATCGAGATCGGCGTGCACTGGAGCTGGCTTTTCATCTTCGCGCTGATCACCTGGTCGTTCGCCAGCGGCATCCTGGAGGAGTTCTTCCCGGACTGGTCGGACGCCCAACGCTGGGCGGTCGGTGTCATCGTCGCCATCATCTTCTTCGCGTCTATCCTGCTCCACGAGCTGTCGCACTCGCTGGTCGCGAAGTCGCGTGGCATCCCCGTGAAGGGGATCACGCTCTTCGTCTTCGGCGGCGTCTCGAACCTCGGCCGCGAGGCGCAGAGCGCCGGCGAGGAGTTCTGGATCGCCATCGTCGGTCCGCTGACCAGCCTCGCCATCGGAGGCGTCTTCGCCCTGCTGTGGGCCGCCCTGCTGATCCCGGCGCCCGACGCCGCGGCCATCGCCGCCTACCTCGCCGCTGTGAACGCGATCATCGCGGCGTTCAACATGCTGCCCGGCTTTCCTCTGGACGGCGGCCGCGTCTTCCGCTCCATCGTCTGGGCGCGCAACCGCAATCTGCTGCGCGCGACGCGCACGGCCGCTCGCGTCGGCGAATACGTCGCTTATCTCTTGATGGGAGCGGGGGCGCTCCAGATCCTGTTCGGCATGTTCGTGGGAGGGGTGTGGATGATCTTCATCGCCATCTTCCTGCGCAACGCCTCGTCCGGCAGCTATGAGCAGCTCGTCCTCGAGATGGCGCTCCAGGGCGTCTCGGCAGGCGAGCTTGCGCGCCGCGACTACGACCTCGTCTCACCGGAGCTCACTATCTCGCAGCTCGTCGACGAGCACATGCTCGCCGGGCACGGGCGCTGCTATCCGGTCACGGCGGGCGAGGAGCTGCTTGGCCTCATCACGCTCACGGACGTCCGCCGCCTCGAACGGGAGAAGTGGCCGGAGACCACGGTCTTTCGCGCCATGACGCCCTTCGAACGCCTCCGCACCGTTGCCCCACAGGAGAGCGCGGCGCGCGTCCTTCAGATGATGGGCGAGTCCGATCTGAACCAGGTGCCGGTCGTAGATGGGCGCCGCCTCGCCGGCATCGTCGCCCGCGGCGACATCCTGCGCTTGATCCAGGTGCGTCAGGCTGTCGGGCTGGCTGACCAGGGTAAAGCGGAGCAGTCCGAAGCGCAGGCTCCGCAACCAACAGCGCAGACCCCAGAGCTCGCCCCGAAGCACCCGGAACCCAGCCCGAAGAACCCAGAGCCCAACCCGAAGAACCCAGAACCAGGAACCTAGTACCGCGCCCGTTGTGACCCTGAGCCGAGCCCTTTCTGCGGGTTAAAACCCGCAGCGTCCATTGTGAAGCGCTCTCCGCCGCGAAGCTGCTGTGTCAGCCCGCAGACGCGTCTCCACTTCAGCACCGGGCGGTACCAGCAACAGGTGACCAGCAACTAGCAACCGACCTACGCCATCTGCACCTGCTCCGCCTGAAACGCCCTCTGCAGACGCACGCGCAGCTCGCTCGCGACCTCCCACTGCGCGCCCGGCTGCGTGTCCCCTAGCACCTTCACCTGCAGGCCCAGCGCGCCCAGTCCCTCGACCCACACCGCGCGCGGCGCCGCCAGAATGCGTGGCGCGAAGGCCGGGTCGCTTGCCAGCTCCTCGCCAACGCGGTCGATCAAACCCATCACCCGTCGGGAGTCTTCCGTAACGGCGAAGTTGAGGTTGAGATGGACGCGCGACCACTGCCGGGTGTGGTTGCTCGCGACCGCGACCAGGCTGTTCGGGATCGAGTGGAGCACGCCGTCGAGGTCGCGCACGAGCGTTCGCCGAAGACTGACGTCCTCCACGCGCCCGTGCACCCCGGCGAGCGTTACCACGTCCCCCTTGTCGTACTGGTACTCCAGCAGGACGAAGAAGCCGTTGAGCGTATCGCGGATCAGGCTCTGCGCGGCCAGACCGACGGCCAGCCCGACAACGCCGACGCTGGCCAAGATCGGCGCGATGTCGAAGCCGGTGTGAGAGAGCACCGTCAGGCCGCCGATCCCGAGCGCGATGACCACGGCCGTCCTGAAGAGCACGTCCGTCAGCATGTTGACGCGCTTCTCCAGCTCCGCCGGCGCGGCGACGAAGCGGCTCTTGACGACCGCCGTGACGACCCGCCTGATCAGGAACAGGATGATGCCGGTGGCCAGCAGGATGACGCCAACGCGCACGAGCGCTTCGACCCACGACTGGCCGCCGATGCCGATTGCGAGCATGGTGTTGCCTCCTTTCGTTGTAGCGGCCCCATCATACGTGCTGCGAAGCTGTGGCGGCGAGACGATGTGAGGGGGTCCAGTCGCCCTGACGCCACAGTAGGGGCGACCGTCTGGTCGCCCTGGCGAGCTCGCCCCTCCCTTTCTGCGGGATGAATCCCGCAGCTTCCACCGAGGAACGTCCTGAGCGGAGAAGCTGCGCGTTTCAACGCGGAGACGTGTTTCGGCCCTCACGCCTGGGCGCGACCGCCCGCCGCATCGGGCCCTTGTTATACTGGCCGCTGCCGATGAACGAATACTTCGACGCCAACCGCCGCCACTGGGACGAGGTCGTGCCGATTCACGCTGCCTCAGACGAGTACGACGTCGCCAGCTTCAAGGCGGGCAAGTCGAAGCTCAAGCCCATCGAGCTGGCGGAGCTGCCTGACGTGCGCGGCAAGACGATGCTCCACATGCAATGCCACTTCGGGCTCGATACGCTCTCGTGGGCGCGCGAGGGCGCCATCGTCACGGGCGCCGACTTCTCCGAGCCGGCGCTCGAGCAGGCGCGTGCGCTCGCTGTCGAGACGAGCATCGAGGCGCGCTTCGTGCTCTCGAACGTCTACGAGCTACCGGAGAAGCTCAATGGCCGGTTCGACATCGTCTTCACGTCCTACGGCGCGCTCAACTGGCTACCCGACATCGAAGGCTGGGCGCGCGTCGCGGCGCACTTCGTCAAGCCCGGCGGGACGTTCTACATCGCGGAGTTCCACCCGATGGCGAGCATCTTCGACGACAACGCAGGCGCGACCGACCTGCGCATCCTCTACCCGTACTTCCCGCTCGTCGAGCCGATGCGCTTCGACGACGATGGCACATACGCCGACCTCAGCGCCAAGCTCACCCATCGCACCACGTACGAGTGGCCCCACCCGATCAGCGAGGTCGTTACCGCCCTCATCAACGCCGGCCTGCGCGTCGAGTTCCTCCACGAGTTCCCGTTCAGCATCTACCAGCAGCTCCCGTTCCTGGTCCGCACCGGCGAGAAGATGTACCGCCTGCCGGAGCACGACGGCTCCGTCCCGCTGCTCTACTCGATCAAAGCGACGAAAGATCTGTAGGGGCGACCATCTGGTCGCCCTGGCGAGCGCTAGCTCGCCCTCCAATGTGGTTGCGGCTGCGTTCGGTCAAGGGGCAGCCCTACGCCGGCCTTCTCGCCCACACGTCCAGCCGGACGTAGTCCGCCGTGTAGGGCGCGCCCCAGCGGCGCACCGTCTCATCGACGACCGCGTAGCAGTAAGCGTCGCCGAGGCCGTCCGGGAGGCGCGCGACGTGGTCGCGCAGCAAGATCGTCCTCACGTAGAGCGCCGCCTCGTCGCGGTCGTCGAAGGGCACCGGCTGGCCCCAGAGCCGGGCCCGCGCGTCGCGCCAGCCCGCGCGCTCCAGCGACGCCGTCGCCTCCTCCGGTGTGCGGTACGTCTTCGAGTCACGGAAGTCGCCGAGATGCCGCGCGAAGCGCTCGTCCCGGCGCACGACCGCGACCGCCTCCAGCACGCGTTCGTTGTTGCCGAAGCCGCCGCACTGGGCGCGCAGCCGGCCGCCGGGCTTCGTCGCGCGAAAGAGCGCGCCGAAGAGCGCCTCGTCGTCAGGGATCCAGTGGAACACCGCGTTGGAGAAGACGCAGTCGACGGGTTCCGGCAGCGTGAAGTCGGTCAGGCTCGCCTGGACAGGGACGATGTTGCTCAGGCCGCGCTCCTCAATCGTGCGCGAGAGCGCCTCGAGCATCTCCCCCGACGCGTCGACGGCGTAGATCTTGCCGTTCGGCAGCTTTCCCATGAGGTCCATCGTCACCGACCCCGACCCGCAGCCCGCGTCGAGCACCGTCTCGTCGCCGCGCAGCGCCAGGTCGTCGATCACCTGCTGCGCCCAGCCATGCATCGGCTTGCCGATCCGCTCGTAGACCTCAGCGTTCCAGTAGGTGTTGGTCATCTCGATGTTCGAGGCCCGAGGTTCGATGTTCGAATCCGCCTGCGCGTCAAGACACCGTAGCTTGCAGGATGCAATGCATCCGATGATGCCAGGCCAGCGGACAGAGCTTCCGCCAGAGGCGGACCCGCCTTCGGCGGGAAAGCTCTGTCCCTACAGGGTTTGGCGCACCACGCATCGCTGCTCAAGGCAGGCTCCCGCCCCTACGAGCCTACGCGCTCCAGCGGCGCGTACGACAGCAGCAGCTTCTTTACGCCCCCGCCGCCCTTGAAGGCCACCGTTACCTCCTGGTCGGACGAGGTGACGGTGCAGCTCACCACGACGCCCTCGCCGAAGCTGGCGTGGCGGACGTGGTCGCCTGCGGCGAAGACGGCGTCGCTCGGCACGGCAGGTCGCGCCGCGCGGACGGCGCGCGTGTCCGTGCCGTCGTGGCGCAGCCGCGAGAGCGAAGGGCCGCGGTAGCGCAGCTCCTGCGAATCGCCGCCCACCGTCTTGCGAGCCGCGACGAGGTGGCGCGGCAGGTCCTTCAGGAAGCGTGAGGGCGGGTTGTGCTGAGTGGAGCCCATCAGGTGGCGACGGAACGCGCGCACCAGGTAGAGCCGCTCTTGCGCTCGCGTGATGCCGACGTAGCAGAGCCGGCGCTCTTCTTCGAGCTGCGAAGGCTCATCGAAGGAGCGCATGTGCGGCAGCACCCCCTCCTCCAGCCCGACGATGAACACTACAGGGAACTCGAGGCCCTTCGCCGCGTGCAGGGTGATCAGCGTGACGGCGTCTGCGCGGTCGTCGTACGTGTCGGCGTCGGAGACGAGCGCAACGTCCTCCAGGAACTGCGGCAACGCCGCCTCGGGCCCCAGCCCTTCGTACTCGGCGGCGAGCGTAAGAAGCTGCTCGACGTTCTCCCAGCGCTCCTCGCCGTCCTCCTCGTATTCGTCGAAGAGGTAGCGGCGGTAGCCGGTGCGCTCGATGATCGCGGCCATCAGCCCGGCGACGGTCGAAGTCTGCGCGTACGCGATGAGGCCGTTCAGCAGCTCCAGGAAGCCCAGCAGCGCGTTCGTCGCGCGCGGCGAGAGGCGGTGCGCCTTCGGCTCGCGGTCCTCGGCCAGGAGCTGCAGGGCGGCGTAGAGCGGCAGTTCAAGGCTCTCCGACCAGCGCTCGAGCTCCTCCAGCGTCTTCCCGCCGATGCCGCGCGCCGGCACGTTCACCACCCGACCGAACGCAACGCGGTCGTACGGGTTACTGACCAACCGCAAGTAGCCGAGGATGTCCTTGACCTCGCGCCGCTCGTAGAAGCGCGTGCCGCCGACGAGCCGGTACCGGATCTGCTCGCGCACGAACGCCTCCTCCAGCGAGCGCGACTGCGCGTTCGTGCGGTACATGACGGCGACGTCGCCCGGGCGGTGCTTGCCATTGTTGAGCAGGTCGCGCACCTCGGCGGCGATGAAGTCGGCCTCCTCAATGTCGTCGTACGCTTCGTAGACGACGATCGGCTCGCCGGCCCCCTGCTCGGTCCAGAGGTTCTTCTCCTTGCGCTGGCGGTTCGTCGAGATGATCGCGTGGGCGCTGTCGAGGATGTTCTGCGAAGAGCGGTAGTTCTGCTCGAGGTAGACGGTCTTCGCGCTCGGGTAGTCGCGCTCGAAGTTGAGGATGTTGCGGATGTCGGCGGAGCGCCAGGAGTAGATCGACTGGTCGGGGTCGCCGACGACGCAGATGTTGCCGTGCCCACCGGCGAGCTGCCGCGCCAGCACGTACTGCGCGACGTTCGTGTCCTGGAACTCGTCGATGAGGACGTGGAGGAAGCGCTGCTGGTACTTCTGGAGGACAGTATCCTCGTCGCGGAAGAGGGTCACCGTGCGCATGATCATGTCGTCGAAGTCGAGCGCGTTGTTCGCCTCGAGCAGCTCCTGATAGCGCCCGTACGCCCGGGCAACCACCTCGCCGAAGTAGTCGCGCACCGACGCGCTGTACGCCGCCGGCGAAGCCAGCTCGCTCTTCGCCTTCGAGATGGCGGAGAGCACAGCCCGCGGCGCGAACCTGCGCGGGTCGACGCCCAGCTCCTCCAGCACGCGCTTCATCACCGACTGCTGGTCGCCGTCGTCGTAGATCGCGAAGCCGCGGTCGATGCCGATCGCCGCGCCGTCGACGCGCAGGAAGCGCGCGCAGACCGCGTGGAACGTGCCGAGCAGCACGTCTCGCGCCGACTCGCCGAGCAGCGCGATGACACGCTCGCGCATCTCGCGCGCCGCCTTGTTCGTGAACGTGACGGCGACGATACGGTACGGGTGCACATCCTCCTCGGAGACGAGGTAGGCGATGCGGTGGGCGATGACGCGCGTCTTGCCGCTCCCGGGCCCGGCCAGGATCAGCAGCGGCCCTTGCGTGTGCGTCACCGCCTCGCGCTGGGCGGGATTGAGGTCGTGCAGGATGTCCATGGGGTGAGCGCGGCTCGGAGCCGCACGGGCATCATAGCACCGGTGTTCGGGTAGAGGCCAGGGACGCGACATCGGAAGCCGCGGCGCGCGAACCTGCCCGGAATTCGGGCTTCCCTTTACCTTGAGCCGTCTTGCCTTTACCTCAGCCGCCCTGGGACAATAAGTTCACATCCTCGATCGGGCGCGGAGCTATCTTGATGACTCCTTTCCGTCCACTCAGAGCCGTCTACGCAGTCTCCCTCGGCACCACGGTTCTCATCGTCCTGCTGGCGGCGTCGGGTTGTCGCGATGAGCCCCCAAGGTCCGCAGCCGGCGTCGCGACGGTGGAAGAAGCCTACGACGCGCTCCTCGAAAACCTCCTCGCCCACGGGTCTGTTCTCCACGCGACGATTACCACAGAGGTCATCGAGGGGGACGAGCGTCAGCAGCCGTTGACCAACGACATCTGGGTCGACGCCGAACGGCATGCTGGCCGTGAGGAGTTCGTTCTCTCGCCCGACTACGGCGCCGAGCTCCCCGACGACGGTGCCGCCGTCTTCGATGATCGCTATGTCTACTATCCCGACGACCCCGGCGAGGGCCTGCGCCAGGAGGTTGAGGTGCGCTGTCCTGGCGCCGACAACCTGCTGATCTCCGTCCTCCTCGAGTGCGCATCGTTCTCGTTGCACTCGATTGATGAGGATGCCACAGTCTCCCTCGAGCAGGGTGTCGAATACGAAGGAACGCCCGCGATCGCGCTCGTCTTCCGAGGGGACTTCGAGGATGGCCCAGCGTTCACGTCGAGCGTCTATCTGGATGCCGGGACGCTGCTACCTATCGCGCGCATCACCCGCACGTCGTCCGATGACGCCGAGGTCGAGACGATCTCACGTTACGGGCTCGAGTTCGTCTCGCGCGATAGCTTGGATGGCGACTTCCTCGACCCACGTTCGATCGGCTATGGCATCGAGGATGCCTCGGAGCAAATCGACCGTATCGAGTCCGAGGTGCCGGTCTACTGGTTGGGCGAGGATATCGATCTCGCCGGTGACGACGATCTCGTGCTCGCCGGCATCGAAACCAAGCTCATGTATCCTCCGGACGAAGCGCCCTACGCGGGCGGGCGCTCCTACGGCCGCCACCTCTACTACGAGACGCCCACAGGTGTTCCAGGCGTCTACATCTTCCTCTGGACGCCGGCGGAATGGGAGCGGTACCTCGCCACCCCACAGGGCCAATTCTTGTCTAATGAGCTTTGCGCGCCGAGCGCACCAGTCAGTGCGGTCGGGACGACCGGCGTGTTGTACGACCTCGTTCCGCATGTTGCTCCCATCGAAGTCGACAATCCCACGACCGACCAGGAACGTTGCGAGAAGCAGGAGCACGAGCTGTGGATGATCCCGTACGACCGCATCGCCGTCCTCGAATTCGAGGACGTGGTGGTCGACGTGCGATCGGACGTGGTCGGCTACTTCGATGAGCCTGAGCCGTTCGCGGCCGTGCTCGCCGCTCTGCGTCGCCCCTAGACTCCGGCTACATCCCTATCACGCGTCGCGGTACGCTGCTGCCACCTCGCTGAAGCGGCGGATCGCGTCGATGTGCGCTTGGGGTGAGGCGAGGTCCGCGTTCATCGTGTTGAGCGTGACGTGGCTCGCGGCGAGCTCCTGCCAGCCGTCAAGCGCCGCGACCCACTCCGCTTCGGGCGTGTTGAAGACGCTGATCCGCCCCTCGATGCCGACGTCTTCGACTTCGCGGCCGCCGTCTCTCACGTAGCCCCGAAACTGATCGACCGTCTCCGTCGCCTGCGGGCCCGGCCGGAACTGCGGGAACCAGCCGTCCGCCATCCGGGCCGCCCGCTTGAGCACTGGCTCCGACATCCCGCCCATCCAGATCGGGATCGGGCGCTGGACGGGCAGCGGGCTGATGCCGGCCTGCCGCACGTGGTGGTACTTGCCCTCGAAGTCGACCAGCTCACGAGTCCAGAGCGCGCGCAGTAAAGCGATCTGCTCCTCGATGCGGCGACCGCGGTTCTTGAAGTTCTCGCCCAGGGCCTCGTACTCGACGTGGTTCCAGCCGATGCCGACGCCGAGGCGCAACCGCCCGCCGGTGAGCACGTCGACCGCGGCCGCCTGCTTGGCGACGAGCGCCGTTTGCCGCTGGGGCAGGATCAGAATGCCCGTCACGAGCTCGATCGCGCTTGTCACGCCCGCCAGGAAGCCAAACAGCACGAATGGCTCGTGGAAGGGCGTCTGGTACGTGTACGGCGGGCGAAAGCCGAGATCCTGGAATCGGTCCGGGTGCGCGCCCAGCACGTGATCGAAGACGAGGATGTGGTTGTAGCCGAGCTGCTCCGCCGCTTGGGCGTAGTCGCGGATCGCGTCGGGTCGTTGCCGATCTCGGTCTGCGGAAAGACGACGCCGAGTTTCATGTTAAGCCCTCCATCTCCACCTGGGCGGCCACCGGTTCGAGCACGCCTGGATCATCGTTCTTCACACTGTTCGCGCGCGCCGAGACGCGAGTCGCGATCAGCACGCCCTCCGCCGCTGGCGCGAGCAGCCCGCGCAGCTTGCTCGTGTCTTCTTCGTTCGGGTCGAGCCAGCCGTCCACGACCGCCTCGGGCAGGATCACCGGCATGCGGTCGTGGACCTGCGCGAGTAGCTCGTTCGGCTCCGTGGTGACGATAGTGAACGTGCGCTCCCACTCGCCTTCCTTGCGCCAGTACTCGTACAGGCCGGCGAAGAGGATCAGGCCGCCGTCCTCCCGGTGGAACCAGACCGGCTGGCGCGCCGTCTTCGGCCCCGTCCACTCGAAGAAGCCGTCCGCGGGCACGACGCAGCGCCGCTGCGCGAACGCCTCGCGGAACACGGCGCGCTCGGTGAGCGTCTCGGCCTTGGCGTTGATCTGCTTGGCGGCACGCTTCGCGTCCTTCGCCCACGAGTTGACGAGGCCCCAGCGGGCGGGCAGCAGCTCGCGCTCCTCGTACTGCATGCGCACGATCCAGTGCGGGTCGGTCGGCGCGATGTTGTAGCGAGGCTTGTAGTCGGCCAGCGGCTCAGCGTCGACGCCCAGCTCCAGCGCGAGCTGCTGCGCGTCCTCACGCGTCAGGGTGAAGCGGCCACACATCCAGGATAGGGTAGCAATTCCTCAGCGCGCGTGACCCCGCGCGATCTCGTCATGGCGTCGCTCGTGTTTGACGCACCTCACGTCACCGATTAGACTTCGCAGCCAGACGGCCATGCCACGCGACACCCACCTGGACTTCCTTCGGTTCGCAGCGGTGTGCGGGCTCGCCGGCGCCATATTGTTCACGGTCGCCTGGGTCGTCACCACCATCTTCGAGGACGGCTACGACGCCTTGCGCCAGGACATCAGCGACCTGGGTGCGCTGACGGCATCGCACCCGCTGCCCTACAACATCGCGCTTTCGCTCTCCGGCGCGCTGCTCGCAGTGTTCGGCATCGGCATGCTGGTGGCGCTGGGTCGAGGCCTCACGGCGCGCCTGGGGGCGTTCGCCGTTATCGTCTACGGCGCCGGCGACTTTCTCGACGGGCTCCTGCGCGAAGACTGTTCGCCTTCAGGGAGCGCGATCTGCCGGGAGGCGCTCGACGCTGGACAGCTCTCCTGGCATCACGAAGCGCATGACATCGAGTCGGCGTTTACGATCGCGGCGATGATCCTGGCGCCGTTGCTGCTGGCGTTCGCCTTCCGGCAACGTGATGGCTGGCGAGACCTCTTCGCGTGGTCGCTTGCGACCGCGGCCATCGCCTTCATAGCGATCGCCTGGTACGCCGTGCTGTACGTGACCCAGGACGGCAGCGCCTACAGCGGCCTCCTCCAGCGAACACTCATCGCGGCCAGCACGGCGTGGGTCGTCCTGGTGTCGTGGCGACTGTACGCGACTGCGGGAAGTGAGGCGCAGGAACGGGGCGGAGCGAATGGCGGCTAAAGGCGTTGAAGCTCCTCAGCGCGCCTGACCCAGCCCGTCATACCGATCTCGCGGAACTGCTGAAGGGCTGCGTCCCACAGCGGGGCGGCCCGCTCGCGTTGCCCGCGACGCTGGCACATGAGCGCCTCGTCGGCGTCGACGACGGCGCGCAGCGGTCTGGCGCCCTGCTCGTCGAGGACGGCGCGGGCCTGGGCGAACCAGTCGACCGCCTCATCGTAGCGGCCCGCGAGGGCGCACAATCGCGCGACCGAGAGCCGGCCATCCTGCATCGGGTAGCGCAGATCAGGCGCGATCACCTTCTCGCGCAGGTTGCGTTCGATGACCTCGAGGTGGTCGGTGCGATTGAGCCACCACAGGGCCAGGGCGGCGACGCAGGGCAGCAGCGTGTAATTCGGGGCCCAGAGTGGCGCTCGCTCGATCGCGGACGGCATTGTCGCGAGCCAGCGCAACGCCTCGTCGTCCCGCCCCACCAATGCGTATGCCGCGGCAGCCGCCGCACGGATGACAGCGAACGCCCACTGGTTCTCCAGCGCGGGTTGCTGAAGGAGGCCCTCGATCTCGGCGATCACGGCGTCGGTCTCTTCCAGGCGGGCCGTGCGCATCTCCCAGCGCGCGCCCGCAAGCTGGAGCGCCTGCATGGAAGGCCCGGCGAGGCGTCCGGCAAATGCCGCAGCGGTCTCGTACGACTGCCGGGCGGCCGGCAGGTCGCCGAGAGCGTTGTGCATGCGAGCGACCTGCGCCCAATGGGCCGCCGCCCAGGCCAACCGGCCCTCCTGTTCGGCCTGTGAGGCGTCCGCCTCGAATAGGGGGAGCGCCCGCCGGTACTCCCCCGCGTCAAAGGCGAGCGCGGGTGGGAAGTCGGAGAGGCGCTCCAAGATGTCCGCTCTCGAGCTGAATGTGGAAAAGCCGTACTGCTCTTCCGGCTGTAGGTCCCGCATGATCCCATCGACTTCGCGGTGCTCAGCTGTGTCGAGCGGGATGCCGGGATTGTTCGGGTCAGTTGCTTCCCGACGCCTTAGGTCTGTGAACATCAGCCACGCCCAGGTCTTGTCCCGCCGATCACCAACGTAGCCCAAGCCCTGTTCAGCCAGCACCCATGAGCCACGCATGAAGCCGGCATCGAACAGCGCCCGCATGCCATTAGCGAGGTAGTCGGCGGCGGCGTCATTGCCCTCAGCTTGAGCGATCAGGTCGCCCGCCTCACTGGCAGCAGCGAGCGCGGCCTGCTCGTCAAGCGCCCCGGCGAGCGAGAGCCCGAGGCGGCCAAGCAGCCGGGGCCGGCGAGCGTCGCCGTCGGGCAGCAGCTCGATCGCGATGCGCAGGAAGGTCGCCGTCTCATCGTGCGCGTACGACGCCTCGGCGAAATCGGCCGCGGCCATCGCGTAGGCTACGCCGCGTTCGGCGCCGGGCAGCGCCGCGCTCCTGTGGTACTGATAGGCGAGCTCGGCCGCGTGCGCGGCCTGCCGGTCCGGGGTGTAGGTCGCGACGCGCTCGCCCATGACCTCAGCGATGCGGCGATGGAGCCGGACCTGCCGCGACGGGTTCATCTCGCCGTAGAGGGTGTGGCGGATCAGCGCATGCGTGAAGTTGTAGTGCTCGGCGCGCTCTTCCGGCCTCAGGAGCTGCGCGTCGAGCGCCTCGTCGATGGCGTCGAGCGCGGCCGGCTCATCGAGCTGGGCGACCCCGGCGACCGTCTGGAAGCGGAAGCCGCCGTTGAATCCCGAGGCAGCGGTCAGCAGCTTATTCGTACTCTCGGACAGGCGCGACAACCTCCGGCCGATGACCTGCCGCACGCCCTCGGGAATCCCCAACTCGGTGATGCTGGCCGCGTCGCTGGTCCAGCGGCCGTCGCGGCGGTAGAGGGCGCCCGTGTCGACGAGGTGCAGGAGCGTCTCGCGGATGAAGAACGGGTTCCCGTCCGTCTCGCGGCTGATCGCGTCGACGAGGGCCTGGGGCACGTCGTGCTCCGCGATGATGCTGAGCAGTTGCCCCACCTCGCCCGAGTCGAGCCCGCGGAGCAAGATCCGCTCGTACTCGACCTCGCGCCGCAGCGCCGCCAGCGCGTCGGACAGCGGGTGCTGGCGGTCGAGCTCGACGTCGCGGTACGCGCCGAAGATGAGCAGGCGCTGGCGCGGCGCAGAGCGGGCGACGTGCCGGAGCATCGCGATCGTGCCCCGGTCCGCCCAGTGCAGGTCGTCGAGGACGAGGACGACCGGCGCGCGCTGGGCGAGCGCGATCAGGAACTGCGCGACGGCGTCCAGCAGGCGGTAGCGCTCCTCGTCAGGCTGGAGCGGCGCGGGCTCGGCGAGATCGGGCAGTCGGTCGCGGATCGACGGCGCCAGGCGCGCGAGCGTTCCTGCGCCGAGTCCGAGGTTTCGACGCAGCTCGTCCGGGTCGGCGGTCCGGCAGTACCCTTCGAGCGCCTCCGCGAACGGGCCGTACGGCGGCGCCCACTCGCCTTCGTAGCAGCTTCCCCAGAGCACCTCCGCGCCTTCCTGTCGCGCCGTTTCGGCGAACTCTTCCGCCGTTCGCGTCTTGCCGATGCCCGGCTCGCCGACAAGCATGACTAGGCCGCCCTGTCCGGCGCGAGCCTGCTGCAGGCGCTCGTGGAGGCGCGCCGCCTCATCTTGACGCCCGACGAAGGGCGCGTGCGCGAGCAGCACGCCGGGCTGGTCGCGGTCGTACAGCACCTCGGACGCGGGCACGGGCTCCGCGATGCCTTTGAGATCGAGCGGGCCGCGGTCCTGAAACCGGAACGCCTGCCGGCCAAAGAGGAGTCCGGCGACCAGGGCGCTGCAGAGGATCTGGCCGCCCTCCGCCAGGTCGCAGAGGCGGCGCGCCACGACGACGGGCGTGCCGAAGTAGTCCGTTTCGTCGCGCAACGTCTCGCCGACGTTGAGGCCGGCGCGGATCTGGAGCCGCTCGCCGGCTACGGGGCGTTGCGCCGCGCGCTGCATCGCGATGGCGCAGCGGACAGCGTCGGCCGCCGAAGGGAACGCGACCATCAGTCCGTCGCCGAGCCACTTCACCTCGTGCCCGCCGTGTGCGGCGACGGCGTCACGGAGCAGCTTGTGGTGCGCCTGGAAGATGCGCTGCGCGTCCTCGTCACCCGCGCGCTGGAGCAGCTCGGATGACTCGACGAGGTCCGTGAAGAGGATCGTGGTTGTCGCGGCCTGGGCAAGAGCGGTCATCGTGCCGATTGTACCAGTCTGAGCGGCGTGCAGTGGACTCAGCCCGGGGGCGTTCAATTGAACGCCCCTACGGCCCTCACCTGGGAGGGCGCGTGGCGTGCTTCGACAAGCCCTTCGACAGGTCCTCGCCCAGCCGAGGCGCGACACGACGCCCCACTCGACGTTTGATTGACCAGTCCGTTTTGCAAAAACGCTCCTCTCAGCGGACGACCTCCGAAGCCAGTTGACGCCTTGCGCGCCGGGCTGTGAATCTGAACGCGTCGTTTGATCGATCACGACGCCGTGTGAGGCCGCGCAGTTCGTTGAGCAAGGCCCGGGTGTCGCATTGGAGGACGAATGCCAGGCGGCGCAGCTCCTCCTGCCGGGGACCGGCAACGCTCCCGATGAATGCGGCGTACCACGACAAGTCCTCAAGGACCTCCTCTAGCGCCCACACCCGCTGCGAGTAGCGCCCGGTCTTTAGGGCGTTGGTGTTTCCTCTGGGCGCTCCGGCGCCCGGGCGCCGACCTCCACGGCGTGAGGGTTGTGGGTGGTTGGACCCTTCGCTGCGCTCGAGGGCAGGCCCTTCGCTGCGCTCGAGGGCAGGCCCTTCGCTTCGCTCGAGGGCAGGCCCTTCGCTTCGCTCGAGGGCAGGCCCTTCGCTTCGCTCGAGGGCAGGCCCTCCGGAAGATGGCATTTGGTTCGGCAATTTCGTGTTTTTCTGGCCGGACACGGCTGGTCGCCTCCTCGAATCGAATCCTTCGACAAGCTCTCGCCCAGGCGAGTCTGCGACACGACAGGTCTGGCGCGGAGTTCCAACAGCGGGGCATCCTTCGTCAGGCTCAGGACGGGTGGCCAGGCCGGGTTATCGAGGTCTAGGGTAAGGCGGGGGCGGGAGAGCGCAGAGGGGCGGGTGGCACGGATCTGGTCGCTGGTCGCTTGTTGCCGGTCGCTGGTACTGGCTGTGGCGGCAGCCGCGGAGATTGGCCGGAGCAGCTTTCGGTCGAGGTACTCAGCGCGCCGCGGCGTCGGCGGAGAGGCGGCGCACACGAGGGAGGAGTTCTTCGCCGATGACGTAGCACTCTTCGAGGTGGGGGTAGCCGGAGAGGATGAAGGTATCGAGGCCGAGGTCGACGTACTCGCGGATGCGCTCGGCGACTTGGTCGTAGCTGCCGACGAGCGCGGTGCCGGCGCCCCGGCGCACCAGGCCGATGCCGGACCAGAGGTTTGGTGAGACGGTGAGCGCGTCGCGGTCCAGGCGGCCTTTGTGCAGCTCCGCCATGCGCTTCTGGCCGACCGACTCGGTCTGCGCGAAGCGCTGCTGCGCGCGCTCGATCTGGTCCGGCGCCATCGAGTCGAGCAGGTGGTCTGTCACGGCCCAGGCGTCCTCCTCGCGCTCGCGGGCGATGACGTGGAAGCGGATGCCGAAGCGCAGCGAGCGGCCTTCGTCGGCGGCCAGCTTGCGCATTCGCGCGACACGCTCTGCCACCCACTCCGGCGGCTCGCCCCAGAGGAGGTAGACGTCGGCATGGCGGGCCGCGACCCGCTCCGCCGCCGGCGACGCCCCGCCGAAGTAGATGGGCGGCATTGGCGGCGGGCCTTCGTGGCCGAACGGCGTCTTGAGGCCGCCGCCGTGGACAGGATAGAAGGTCCCGTCGTGGTCGAAGGGCGGCTGCCAGCACTTGCGCAGTACCGAGAGGAACTCGTCGGTGCGCTCGTATCGGGCGTCGTGGTCGAGGAAGTCGCCGAAGCTCTGCTGCTCGTCGGCGTCGCCGCCGGTGACGATGTTGACGAGCGCGCGCCCGTTCGAGATGCGCTGCATCGTCGCCGCCATCTGCGCGGCCAGCGTCGGCAAGATGAGCCCGGGCCGGAAGGCGACGAGGAAGCGCAGGCGCTCCGTATCGGCGGCGAGCGCGGCTGCGATCAGCCACGGGTCCTCGCACTGCGAGCCGGTTGGCGTGAGCACGCCGGCGAAGCCGAGGCGGTCGGCCGCCTTCGCGATGAGGCGCAGGTAGTCGATGTCGGCGCGGCGTCCCTGCACGTCGTTCTTGGCCGACCCATCGGCCGCAAAGAAGTCGACGATCGATCGGCCGTCGCCCCACGTCGGGAGGAACCAGTGCATCTCGAGCTGCGCGCCGTTCGTCATCGTCGTCCTCGCTTCTGTGTGGTTCGTTGCCACCGGGGCGCCTCCACCATCATACAAGTAAGCCGATCGGAAGATGCTTCGCACACGCGAAGACGACGATACTGAGAGCGGGATGACAATGAACGGCGATACCGGGCGGTACAAGGACCGCGAACGGCTCGACTCGCGCTCGGCCATGGCGTCTGAGGTGATCCACGGCCTGAACCTACCGCAGGCGCCGACTCCGAGAACGGGACCGCCGGTGCTCCTGGGACTCGCGTTCCTGGCGTATCTCGGCGTGTTCTTCGGCCTGCTGCTCACGTCGCCGTTTAGCGAGCTCACCCTCACGGCGGTCACGGATCTGCTGGGGATTGCGCCACCCTTCGTCGCGTGCGCCCTGTCGGTCAACGCGGAACGGAGGTCCGCCGGTCAGGTCCGCGTGGCGTGGCGCTGTATCGCAGTGGGCTGTTTCGCGTGGGGCCTCGGCGAAGTGATCTGGACGGTGTATGAGGTTGGCCTGGACCGCCAGCCGTTTCCATCGATGGCGGATGCCGGATACCTGGCGATGCTCCCGCTGATGGCCGTGGGTGTACTGCTCCTCTCGTCGCGACGCCGTAGCCTAACCGACATCACCCCCAACTTCGATGGCATTGCCCTGGTGCTGACGCTCGCCGCCTTCCTGTGGTTCTTCGTCCTGCACCCGACGTACACGGAGAGCGGGGCGACCTTTCAGGAGAAGGCGATCGGCGGGGCCTATCCGATCGGCGACGTTGTGCTCGCCTATTGGGTGCTCGTGGCGATCCGCCGTCAGTGGGGATTTCGAGAGGGCGCCGTCCTCTCGGTTCTGCTCGGGGGCATGCTGGCGCTGATCGCGGCGGACGTGGGCTTCGCCTATCAGACGTTGGAAGGCACCTACGCGACGTCCTCGATCGTGAACCTAGCGTGGCCCGCTGGGTTCCTGCTCATCGGTTACGCGGCGGCGCTCAGCGGCGGCTGGGGCCTTGCATATGCGGAAGCCGAGCCTGGTGAGCCGCGCTTCTGGAGCGAGCTCCTGCCGCTTGGCCTCCTCCCACCGATGGGTTTGATCGGGCTGCTCGCCCTCCGCAACGAAGGATTGATGATCAGCGTGCCCTTGCTCGTGATGTTAGGTGTGGCGAGTGTCGCGGTCGTGGCGCGCCTCGCGCTCGACCTCGGGCTGGCGGAGGAGCTGGACGAGTCGCGCCAGCGCCTATCGTTCTGGATGGGCGGCGACGAGGAGCACGACCGGGCCGCCTAGCGGGCGTCGAGCTGCGCGACGAGCACCTTCGGCGCGACGGCGCGATACGCATCTTCGCCGATGCCGGCGATCTCGTCCCAGTCGACCGGCATGTCCAACCACACGCCCAGCCAGCCACGGTAACCGACGTAGGGCGGAACGAAGTAGCGCTCGGGCGCTGCCTGAACGAGGACGTCCTGCGCGCCCGCGGGAGCGGCACACCAGAAGGCAAGCCTATCGTCGTGGTGGTGGTCCGCGTACATCACGAAGGTCTTGGCGCGCACGAACCAGGCGGGCTCGCCGTGGCTCAGCCGTTCGGTGGTCTCAGGGAACGACAGGCAAAGCCGGCGCAGCCTGGTCAGCGGGGCGTTCGCCATGCCGTGAGCGCACGAGGTTGCTGGCGCTAACCCACCTTCTGCTTCTCGAGCGTTCCGTCAAACCACTCGGGATCGGCAACGAGATACGAGCGCAGCTCCTCGTACCAGGCGGTCTGGTCAGGATCGTTGGAGTTGGCGTCGTACGTGGCTTTGTCGGCGAAGCAGGCGACGGCCATGAACTCGTCGGGGTCGTTGACGTTGGAGCTGAGCTCGCCGCGGACGAACCCCCTTGCCACCGGCCGCCTGTCGCGGAACCAGCGGTCGAACAGGTCGATGATGCGCTGGCGCTCGCCGGGCTTGGCCTTCATCTTGAAGTGCGTTACGTGAGGTGCCATTCGAACTCCTCTTCTCTGGGCCTGAGCATGGGCCCACCATGCACGGTGGAGCTGGCGGCAGCCTGATGCTCCCGCTGTCCTGGCGTATGGTAGCTCGTGTTCATGTTGACAGGCCAGAGCATCGTGAGGCGGCACGCCGAACCGCAGTGCAAGGAGACGGACGCATGTGAGCGGCGGAGTAGGACGAAGGCGCGGTCGCCGGGATGGCCGGCCGCTTCTGGGCAGGCCCGGTCCTCACGCGGTATCATGCTCGACGATGCCAGACGAACCGACGGTGCTCAACGACCTCACGCCTGAAGAGCGGAGCGTGATCGAGTTCAAGGGCACCGAGCCGCCGTTCACGGGCGAATACGATGACCTCTTCGAGCCCGGCACGTATGTTTGCCGGCGCTGCAACGCGCCCCTGTATCGCTCCGGCGACAAGTTCGACGCGCATTGCGGCTGGCCAGCATTCGACGACGAGATCGAGGGCGCTGTCCACCGCCTGCCCGACCCAGACGGCATGCGCATAGAGATCGAGTGCGCCAACTGCGGCGGGCACCTGGGGCACGTCTTCCTCGGCGAGGGCTTCACGCCTAAGAACACGCGCCACTGCGTGAACTCGCTCTCGATGAAGTTCGTCCCGGGCGAGGCGTGACAGCGGCGTCCGGCGTTCCAGATTCGCTGCCAGATTTTACAGACGTTTAAGAATCTTCGCACAGGCCGATAACGGTCACGCGCGATACTACAGTCAACCTCTTACCACAGGCGAAACGCAGTAAGAACCGCGAGCATGGCTCCCCCACTCGCGGTTCTTGCTATCTGGAACCCGCCCATGGCATGTTCGCCGGCACCTCCCCGATGGCGCCGCGCGTGGCCCCGGCCTTGAGATTGGGCCCGGCAGTGGTACCCGCGTCGGGCGCGGTCGTTGGGACGATGGTGAGAACCAGCACCGACGACATGGTTGCAGGCCCCTACGCCCGCACGCGCTGGCGGTACTGCACGGCCTCCGCCAGGTGCGGCGAGCAGATGCGCTCCGAGCCAGCCATGTCGGCGATGGTGCGGGCGAGCTTGAGCACGCGGTGGAACGCCCGCGCCGAGAGCGAAAGCTGGGTCATGGCCAGGCGGAGGAGCGCCTGCGCCTGCTCGTCGAGCGCGGACTGGCAGAAGCGCCGCACTTCGCTCGGCGTCATCTCGGCGTTGCAGACGAACCGGCTTTCGACGAAGCGCGCCGATTGCACGACCCGCGAGCGCTGGACGCGTTCGCGGACCGCCGACGACGGCTCGCCGAGCGTGTTCGCCGCGAGCTTTTCGTAATCGACGCGGGGCACGTCGATGAAGATGTCGATGCGGTCGAGGAGCGGGCCGGAGATGCGCTTCTGGTAGCGCGTGACGGACGATTCGGAACAGGTGCAGTCGCGGGTGGAGTCGCCGCGGTAGCCGCACTGGCACGGGTTCATCGAGCTGACCATCATGAAGTTCGCCGGGAAGGTGACGGTGCCCTGCGCCCTCGAGATCGTGACCACCCTGTCTTCGAGCGGCTGGCGCAGGACCTCGAGCACCTGCGGGCCAAACTCCGGCAGCTCGTCCAGGAAGAGGACGCCGCGATGGCTCAGGCTGATCTCGCCCGGCCGCGGGTTGCGGCCGCCTCCCACGAGACCCGCGTGGCTGATCGTGTGGTGGGGAGCGCGGAAGGGACGCTGGGTGATCAGCGGCGTCTCCGAGGGGAGCAGGCCGCTGACGCTGTAGATCTTCGTCACCTCCAGCGCCTCGTTGGACGACATCGGCGGCAGGATCGAGGGCAGAGCGCGCGCGAGTAGGGTCTTGCCGGCGCCCGGCGGCCCGGTCATGAGGACGTTGTGGCCGCCGCTCGCGGCGACCTCCAGCGCGCGCTTGACGTGCTCCTGGCCGCGCACCTCGGCGAAGTCGGTGCCCTCCCAGAAGTGCTCCGCGGGCGGCGGAAGGTTGTCGCGGGAGAACTCGGCGATCGGCTCCGTCTCGCTGAGGTGCGCGACGAGCTGGGCGAGGCTGCGCACGGGGAGGATGCGCACGCGGTCGATGAGCGCGGCTTCGCCAGCGTCCGGCTCAGGCACGTAGGCGGTGGCGATGCCGCGCTGTTGCGCGAGGCCGACCATCGGCAGGACGCCGTGCGCGTGACGGACGGCGCCATCGAGGGCGAGCTCGCCCAAAAAGACCGCGCCCTCCACCTCGCCGACGACCTGCTGCGACGCGATCAGCACGCCGACGGCGATCGGCAGGTCATAGGATGGGCCCTCCTTGCGCAGATCGGCCGGTGCAAGGTTGACGGTGATGCGCTTGAGCGGAAAGTTGAAGCCGGAGTTCTTGATCGCGGAGCGGACGCGCTCCTTCGCCTCCTGGACCGCTGCGTCGGGCAGGCCGACGATCTGGAAGTTGACGTTGCCGTAGGCGACGTCGACCTCCACCTCGATCAGCTCGCCGTCGAGGCCGACCACTGCACAGGAAAGAACCTTCGCGAGGGGCATCCGTCCTCCGGTTCAGACTAGTGATCGCCCGGGCCTGGTCGATACCTGCAAGGGCCTGCTGTCACATCTTTGTTTTGCAAAATCGCCTTCTTCTGTCTATGCCAATGCTCAGTTGCGAATCGCTCGACTTGGGCCGCGCCTCTGTTATGCCACATGGAACGCCTGTTCTGCAAGGGCAGCACTATAAGGTCATTTCGGGAGCCGGGGCGTGTAGGTGACTGACACCATCTGGAAACCCGAGGGAAGGTCATCGTCTCCGAACAACGGCACGGGCGGGCCGCTGAGCTCGAACGCGTTGCCGATTGGAGGAAGGCGGTCGATCGTGGCCACCATGCGCAGAGCGTCCTTGTTGTGGAGCAGGCGGCCCGAGATCTCTCCTTCGAAGTAGATCGCGAAGTCGTCGTTGGCCAGTTGGGATGACGCGGCCACCTCGTCCGATGTCCCGATCGAGAACAGCGGACCGTCGGATGCCAGGTTCCCGACGCCATCGCCGGCGCTGAAGCGGATCCCTTCCGCTTCCAGCACCATGCTGACGATCTCCAGGTCGAGATGATTGCGATGGCGCTCGTCGGCCGGGTCGGCCCGCTGGGCATCCGAGCGGAAGACGGTCGTCGGGCCGCGCACGTCTACCGTGAGATCGGCGACGCCGTCCATGGTGAGGTCCACACCAACGACCGCGACCGCATCGAACGTCACCGTGCCCGACGTCACCTCATCGATCCAATGAGGGCCGGGACCGAAGAGCGGGAACCCGGTCGTCACCGGAATGCTGGGGTCAGCAGACGAGCTGTCCCTGCATCCCGCGAGCATCCCGGCCGCCATGACCGCGCAAACAACCATCATGCGACGCGCGTCCATTTGTGTCTACCGCCTGTCATCGCCTATCGAGCGTGCGCTCCTGATGTGCCCTGCTGCAAGCGGACGTGCCGCCAGAACGGGCGGTGTGAGTATGCGCGAACGACCGCGAGGGGCGCAAGCGCTCGTTCGATGCGAGCGCCGCCACACGGGCATCGAACAAGGGTACGAGGCGCTGCGCGGTTCAGACGGTGACGGGCCGCAGCGCCGTAACCGGCGGGTGCGCGAACTCGATGAGCAGCGCGTGATCGCGCAGCTCGAAGCGCGTGACGGTTTCGGGGCTGTCGGCGTCGCCCTTCCACTGGATCGTAACCCGGTCGTCGGTGTCCAGCTTGGAAAGCGCCCACCTGACGACCTCACTGGCGGCCTCCAGGTGGAGGGGAGGCCACGCTTCGCCGACCTCCCGAATCGCGCGCGCCAGCCTGGGCCGGCCGAACTTCTCGTTGAGGTCCTCGACGATGCTGACGACATCGTCGCCAGCCTGCAGGCGCTGATAGATCTCGTGTCCGTCGTTGAGAATAAGCGGGGTCTGGAAGATGGCGTTCAGCAGTTCCATCGACTCAAGGCATCCGGGGACGGCCATGGAAGACTACCTCCTTTGCGCCGGTCGACATCCGGTGCTCGCGCCAGTAACGGACTAGCGTCGGAAGCCGGCGCTGCTACAATGTGCTGCTAGGTGGTTGGTAGTTGCCCCAGGGCCCTGGAGACTATTACGGGACCCCCCTGCTTAGGCATTCTCGGGCTTGACAGCGAGTCGCACATGTGTAGGACGACACATTTATGACGACCTCGACGCGGACTGGCCAACGGCTAGCCACTGCGGCCGAGCCATTCCTCGGCAGGCGGCGGGAGCTCGCGACTCTTGCACGTCTACTCGAAGGCGTCGACGACAGGGCAGCTTCGGTCTTCATCGAAGGCGAGGCGGGCGTCGGCAAGACGAGTTTGCTCACAGCGTTCCTACAGACGGTCGAGCAGCGCGGGGCCGAGGTCAAACTGGCCTCGTGCTATCCCGTGGAGCAGGCAGCGGCCTACGCTCCTTTCGTTGAGCTGTACCCGGCCGTCTTTCGCGCCGGTGGCGATAACGCGAACACCGCGGCCGACCTGGGCGCGGACGCCGCGGCGCGGCGGGCGCACTACGTCCACGGGCTGGCGGAGGCGATCCTGGCGAGCCTGGGTGACGCGCCGGGGGTCATGTGCGTCGAGGACGTTCACTGGGCGGACATCGGGTCGCTGCTCCTGCTCAACCAGCTCCTGGACAGCCGCCGGGCCGGTCTGATGCTGGTCTGCACCGGCCGGCCTGAGACCACCACATCGATCGAGCGGCACGAGCTAATCGCACGATTGCAGCAGCGCAGTCTCCTCACGGAGCTTTCCGGCCTGGGTCCCGCCGAGGTCGAGGAGCTGTTCCGTCAGATCGCGAGCCCGGGCCTGGCGACGCAGGAGGAGGTAGAGGCGCTGACCGAGTTCACGAACGGGAATCCGCTGCTGTTGAAGGAGTCGCTCGGCCAGCTTCAAAAGGGCGGCCTGCTCACAGCGCACTCGTTGCGCGAGGCGATCCGGCGCGGCCGGACTCCGCTCCGGCTGGCGGAAGCGATCGACTGGCGCCTGGACAGCCTCTCGCAGCAGACGCGCGAGATGATAGGAGCCGGCGCGGTGCTGGGCGCAGAGTTCGAGACCGACGTTCTCGCCCGCGCGGCAGGCCTGCCCGCGCGCGACGTCGAGGACGAGATCGCGACCTGCCAGGAGGAAGGACTGCTTTCGGGCGACGGCACCCGGTTCCGGTTCGTGCATCCCTCATTCGCCGCGCGCGTATACGAACGCCTCAAGCCGTCGGAGCGGCGTCACCTCCACGCCAGGGCCGCGGCGGTGCTCGCCGCCTCTTCGGCGCCGGTACCTATCGCGGAGCTGGCGCGCCACCTTGCGCTAGGCGCCGCAGGGACCGACCGCAAGAAAGCGGTCAAGCTCTGCTTCCAGACTGCTGAGGAAGCAGAGGCGATGTTCGCTTACGAGACGGCAGCGCAGTACTGGGAGCTGGCGTTGCGTTGCGTTGGGCGAGCGAAGACGCTGCGCGCGGACATCGACCGGCGGCTGGGCTGGGCGCTCTGGTCGGCGCGAAATTGGGAGCGCGCAGCACTCGTCTGGAAAGAGGCGGTCGCTCTCTACGAGGAGTTGGGAGACAGGGCACACGCCGGTGAGCTCGCGCTGGCGCTGGGCGACGTGTATCGCTGGCGCCAGGAGCTGGCGGAATCGGAGCGATGGCTGACGCGGGCGCTAGCCGCCCTGAACGAGCCAGGCGTCTCCCGCGCGCGGGCGCTGGCACTTCTGGGGGGCATCGCTTGCCTCAGACGGGACTACGAGCGCGGCATAGCGTTCCTGAGGGACGCCCTGCATGATGGGAGCGGCGCCGCGATCGACCCGCTGGTCGGGTACTGGGCGTCCTACGGCTACTATCTGAGCGGCGACGTCGCAGCATCGCATGAGGTTGCGGAGCAGGCGCTGCAAGAGGCCCTGGACCAGAAGCACAGCCGCGGGACGGCGCTCCTCGCGGGCAGCCTGTTCCAGTACGAGCTGTTCAACCTCCGACCAACGCGCGCGCGCGCATACTTCCGACTGATGGAGGATGCGTCGCCGGAGACGGACGCGACGGCGTTCACCTACGTCTTCGTAAGCCGCTCCCTGCTGGACGGTTACGCCGGCCGGTGGCGATCGATCATCAAGGGCGCGAACGACTGGCAGGCGCGCGTCCGGCTGGCGGGCGGCTATCAGGCCGCAACGGCGCGACTCCTCTGGTCGGTCGCCCAGCTACATCTTGGCGACGCGGCGACGGCGCGAGAAGGACTGCTGAGCGCGAGCGACGCCCTGGAGCGCATGACCCCGCTCGCCTGGCTCTACCTGGCGATCGCCGAGCTGCGGCTGGACCGCGCCGACGAAGCGGCCTCGTTGGTGGAGCGATACCTGCGCGCGAACCGCGGCCGGCCTCGGTCGGCGGACGATGGCGCCCTCTTCGCGGATGCGGTCGCGGGCCTGGAGCGACGGGACTGGTGGCAGCTTGGCTACGAGTTCTTGAATGACGAGAAGGCCCATCTCTCCGGGCCCTACGCGCCGATCTCCGTGCAGCGCGTGCTCGGCCGTCTCGCGACCAAGCTGGGCCTGTGGGCTGAGGCAGCGACTCACTTCGAGAAGGCGATCTCAGCGCTGTCCGCGGGGAAGGCCAAGTGGGAGCTATCGCAGAGCCTGCTCGACTACGCGGCCATGCGCCGCGCCCGGAGGCGTCGAGGAGACCTGAACAAGGCAACGTCACTCCAGTTCCGGGCCGCCGAGATCCTCGGTGACCTGCGCATCCCGATGACGGCGGCGATCCCGCAGGCCGGAGGCGACCCCTTCGGGCTGACGGGACGCGAGCGCGAGGTTCTCGACTTACTGGCGCGGGCCTACCGGAACCAGGAGATCGCAGAGGCGTTCACGATCAGCCCGGGCACCGTCAGGCGGCACATCGAGAACATCCTGGGGAAGATGGGCGCCACCAACCGCACGGATGCCGTAGTGCTCGGCATGCGCGCCGGCCTGATTGGCCCCACGCCCGGCGCCGACGGGCAGGGAACCGAGGCCTCGGCGGAGGATCGTCGTCTGGCCGGGTAGCGGCGTCCCCAGCTCTCGCCCGCACCCCGTGGACAAAGTGAGGCCGTGCGCAGTGGCGGCTACGCACGGCCTGCACAGGGGGGTCCCTGTGCATTTGCACTGTAGCGATGAAGGGCCAGGAATGGCAAGGGGGGCCTTCCCCTAGTGGCGAACGCTTGGGGTCAGGACCGGCGCGTGTATACTGCCACCTGGACTGTGTCACGCTTCAGCCCGCGTCGTCTCCGCCATGCCTTGCGAGGGGCGCGCCCCTTGCCCGCGCCTCAGTATCTCTCAAACACCCCTGCGATCGCCTTCGATCCGCCACCGAGCCCGTCGACGCTGGCCGAGGCCGCTGCCTCCTGCGAGGCGACCGCCGCGGTGCTCGACATCCTCGCGAAGCTGACGCCGAGCGAGCTGGGCGATGCGCAGATCGCTCGCTTTCGCTCGATACAGCAGCAGTTCGGCAGGTTCGCGCGCTTCGCAGACCTGACGACGGTGCTCTGGGCCTGCGCGACGCTCCTCCAGCCACAGAGCTACCTGGAGATAGGCGTGCGCAACGGTCGCAGCGCGGCCGTGGTGGGCGCGACGGCGCCCGATTGCGCGATCTACGGCTTCGACCACTGGGTGCGCGAGTACTTCGCCGACCCGACGCTGGGCCCCGACTTCGTGCGGAGCGAGCTGCGCGCGGTCGGGCATCGAGGGCACGTCGAGCTGGTTGCAGGTGAGAGTCAGGAGTCGCTGCCCGAGTTCCTCAGCGAGCACCCCGACCTCTTCTTCGACCTGATCGCGATCGACGGGGACAAGACGCCCGCGGTCGTCGCGTCCGACTACGCGAACGCGCTGCCTCGCCTGAAGATCGGCGGCGTCATCGTCACAGACGACCTGGCGTTCGCGCCCGCGCTGATCCAGGTCTGGCAGGAGCTGGTCGGGCGGGACAGCCGCTACCTGAAGTGGCCGATGACGGGCGCGGGCGCTGTCACGCTGGCGATCCGCATCGGCGGCGACGTCCCTTGGGTGACGGCCTGGAGCGCCGGGCAGTCGTAGGCGATCCTGCGCCAAACCAACACCCTCCCGTTGTGGTAGACTAGGGCACTTCTGGCGACTGGAGGATGGCGACGATGCGCGCACTGTCGGCGGTTGTCTTCGGCGCTCTAGCCGCGAGCGCTCTCCTCCTGTTGTCCTGCAGCTCGGACGCTGATGAGCCCGGAGCGTCTACGGGGCCGAGCCGGCCAAACGGTCTTGCGACACTGGCCGCCGTGCCGACCAGCCCTCCCGCGCCAACGCTCCCTCCCGCCCCGACGGTCACGCCCGATCCGCTCACGCCTCAGATGGGCGTCTACTTCATCAGCAAAGACGGCGCGACCTTGCGCCACATCGTCGAGGGCGACGTCTTCCACGCCGACCTCTCGCCGGACGGCACAGAGGTGGTCTACCAGCGCGACAACCAGGTGGTGGCGACCGACATTGCTTCCGGCACAACGAGGGTCATCGTGCCCCAGCCGGCGGACGGACAGGTCTATGGTCCCGCCTGGTCCGCTACGGGGCGGTACGTGAGCTATTACCTATACGGCGAAGACGGAACGAGAGAGGCACGGATCGTCCATCGCAATGGAACGGGATCGCGCCCATTGATTGCCGGCGGCCGGCTAGAGGTTGGGATCAAGGATTGGCTGCCAGACGACAGCGCCGCCATCGTCATTTCGAACCGTCCGGCACCGTCCGCCCCAGCCGATCCCCGGCATTACCACATCCAGACGGTGACCGCGGATGGCATCGCTTCGCCGTCGCTCGCGACCTTCGAGCCGTGCGGTTGTGGCGGGGGTCCCGCATTCCAGGTATTGGCATCACCAGACGGGAAGCGATTCGCCTACTCGGACGAAACTGGCGGGGTGTTCGTGGCCAACATCGACGGCACAGACCTCCGCGACGTCACGCAGACCAAGCAGGGAGACCTCATGGGCTGGGTCGATGACCAGACTCTGGCGTTTCGAGCGTTCAGAGAGGGCGAGGCTGCGCCCTTCGGCTCTGCATATCGCCTGGACTTGACCAGCGGCACGGCCACGCCGGCCCGCCTGTCGCTAGCCGTGGCGCCGGACGGTAGCGCGGTGAAGGACTTCCTGTGGCGCTGCGCTGTGCCGAGCTGGCTCTTTTTCCAGACTCCGGACGGCAGTGAAAGAGAAATGTTGCGGGGGCGCATCCCCGGCGAATGGTGGCTGAGCGACGCCGAGTGGCTGCCGGACGGCAGCGGCCTGGTCTTCACTGTGACGCGCCACGACGTCTGCGTCTAGCGCCCTGCCTCACCCATCGCGCCGCTATACTCCTGGTAGCATGTCACGGTTCAGCCCGCGTCGATTTCGTCACGCGATGCAGCGGCGGCGCCCGCTGCCGGAGCCCGCGTACCGGCCGGGCACGCCCCGACCGGCGGCGCGACCCTGACGCCGGCGACGCTGAGCGAGGCTGGCATGTCGCCGGAGGCGGTGGCGTTCGTTAGCGACCTGGTAGGCAAGCTGACGCCGAGCGAGGAGACGGCGGCGCTGCAGGCGTTCTATCGAGGCCTCCAGGAGCAGTTCGGCGCATACCTGCGCTACGCCGACCTGAACACGGTGCTCTGGGGGGCCGCCACCCTGATCAAGCCGAAGAGCTACCTGGAGATCGGCGTGAGACGCGGGCGCAGCGCGGCCGTCGTCGCGGCGCTGCGCCCGGACTGCGCCATCCACGGCTTCGACCTGTGGCAGGAGGTCTACTTCGCCGACCCGAACCTGGGGCCCGATTTCGTTCGCGACGAGCTGCGGCGCGCCGGCCACCGGGGCGCTGTCGAGCTGGTCTCGGGGAGCAGCGCGGAGACGGTGCCCGCATTCCTGCGCGAGCACCCCGACCTCTACTTCGACATCGTCACGATCGACGGGGCGAAGGCGTTCGACATCGTCGCGAGCGACTACGCGAACACGCTGCCCCGCGTGAAGGTGGGGGGCATCGTCATCACGGACGACCTGGCGTACGCGCCGGCGCTCGGCCGCATCTGGCACGAGCTGGTCGGGCGGAGCGGGCGCTTCATCGCCGCGCCGTTCTCGGGCGCGGGCGGCGTCTCGGCGGCGATACGATTCGCGGACGAGCCGTGGCAGAGCACGCTGCGCAGCGTCGCCGACTGACGATCGTGGACGAGGGCAGCCGAAGGCAGCTCGAAGCCGCGCTCGCGGCGAACCGCGAGGCGCTGCTGGCGATCGTGTCGCAGGTCGACGAGGGGGCGCTCTCGCTGCCCACACGCAACGCGGAGTGGTCGGTGCGAGACGTCATCGGCCATGTGCTCGCCTCGGACGCGGACCTGATCGCGCTGCTGGAGGCGGCGGGCCAGACGGGGGCCACTTCGGTCGAGGGTGGCAGCCACGAGGAGCACCAGCTGGGGATGGCGGGCTGGTCGGACGCGACGCCGGACGCGCTGGTCGACGCGTTGCGCGAGAGGAGCGAACGCTGGCGAGCGCTGCTCGCTTCGCTGCCCGACGAGGCGTGGGCCCTGCCGTCGCAGGCGTGGTGGACGCCCGCCGCGAGGGCGCTGGCCGAGATCGTCGATGACTATCGAACGCACGACGCGGAGCACGGAGAGGACGTGAAGCTCGCGCTTGAGGGCGCTCGCCGCGAGAGCGCGCCAGCCGACCTGTAACTTCTACCACCCTTTGCCGTTTAGGGATGCAGAAGGGGAGATGAGGTGAGGCGGGGCACCCCCGAGTCACCCCTTCGCGAGACGCCCCGATCCGTCGGGGCGTCTCTTTGTGCGCGGAGGGCCGGTCTCAGGAAGCACAGCTTGCCGGCGGCAAACCCAAGCAGGTGCTGAAAAGCTGAACGAGCCCAAGAACAATGTCATTCGTTCCCACCCACCCGCCCAGTTGTGTTTGGGTGAGTCTGGGGGGACACCCCCCAGACCCCCGGCATGGGGCGCTGCCCCCTGCACCCCCGTTTTTTCAGCAGCCGTAGACGCGTCCCCTGCGCCGGCCTTCGATATTGTGCGCGCCCTACCGATGGCCACTCCCGCCCGCTACACTGCTCGCGATGGTGCTGCGGCCTGTTTCGCTGGAAGACGATGACCGGTTCCAGTCGGTGCGACGCCGGCTGGAGGAGCGCGAGCGGCGACTCTCGCCGTACGCGGCGCGCAGCTTCGAGAGCCGCGGCCGCGAACGGGCGCTGACGTCTTCGCTGCTGCGCACGGAGTTCCAGCGGGACCGCGACCGGATCATCCACAGCAAGTCGTTCCGGCGGCTGAAGCACAAGACGCAGGTCTTTGTGGCACCGACAGGCGACCACTACGTCACACGACTGACGCACACGCTGGAGACGGCGCAGATCGCGCGCACGATCGCCCGCGCGCTGAACCTGAACGAGGACCTGACGGAGGCGATCGCGCTCGGCCACGATCTGGGCCACACGCCCTTCGGCCACGCCGGCGAGAGCGCGCTGGGCGAGCTGCTGCCGGAGGGCTTCCGGCACAACGAGCAGAGCCTGCGCGTCGTCGAGAAGCTGGAGCTGGGCGGGCAGGGGCTGAACCTGACCTGGGAGACGCGCGAGGGCATCCTGAAGCACTCGAAGGCGCGCGAGGACATCCTGGCGGAGGGCTGGGGCACCGCGAGCACGCTGGAGGGTCAGGTCGTAAAGCTCGCCGATGCCGTCGCCTACCTGAACCACGACTTCGCCGACGCGCTGCGGGCCGGGCTGCTGCGCGAAGAGGAGCTGCCTAAGCAGGCGCGCGACGTGCTGGGCGGGAGCCACTCGCAGCGGATCAACGCGCTGGTCTCAGACATCGTCGACACATCGTGGGCGGCGACGGGGGAGGAAGAGGTGGGTGGCGCGCAGCCACGCATCGATATGAGCGACGAGGTCGCTGCCGCGACCAACGAGCTGCGCGATTTCATGTTCGCGCGCGTTTACGAGTGGGAGGGCCAGCAGGCGGAGGCTGCGCGGTCGGGTCGCATCGTTCACTTCCTGTTCGAGTACTACCTGGCGCACCCGGAGGCGCTCACGTCGGACTTCACGCGAGCCGACGACCCGCTCGTGCGGCGCGTCGCCGACTACATCGCCGGCATGACCGACCTGTTCGCGTTGCGCACGGCGGAATCGCTCGGCTGCGCGACCTAGCGCTGTGGCGCGATGACGGGCGCCTGCTACAATGTCGCCTGAGCCATCTATGGAGGAACAACGCCCCTCCGATCCCTCACCCTCTCAGGACGCCCCCGCGGCCGAAGACGCCGGGCCGCCGGACGCCTTCAACCCCCCACCTCCATCGCGCGCCTCTCAGTCTGACGGCGGCGACGGCGGCGGTGTTGAGTGGCCGGAGAGCCTCGACTTCCTGCGCAACCGCTTCATCATCGCCGGGCTGGGGCTGCTCGCCGCGCTGCTGCTGGCGATCATCATCCTCGTCGCGCTTGCGGGTGAAGAGCAGGACTCGACCACGCCGGCCGAGGTGTCGAACCCGACACCAGACGAACAGACCACGGTCGTCCCGCCGAGCGAAGGGCTCGCCGGGCGCATCGTCAATACGGCGATCTTGCGGAACGGGCCCGGCAGCGGCTACGCGATCCTGGGCACGATCCCGAGCGGCGCTCAGGTCGCCGTCGTCGGACGCAACGAGGACAACACGTGGTTCCAGGTCGTGCCGTCGTCGTCCAGCCTGCGCGGCTGGGTGGAGGCGGACTACGTGCAGGTCACAGGCGACGTGACGACGCTCGTGATCGCGGGGCCGGGGTCCGGGCCGTCGATCGCCGTTCCGACGCGGATCAACGTGCCGGACGAGGACGACGAGCCGGCCGTGCCCACGTCGCCGCCGCAGCGCCCGACGTCGACGCGGGCAGCGCCGCCGACCAAGGCGCCGCCGACCGCGCTGCCACCTACGGTGCCGCGTCCGACCGCCACCTCAGCGCCGCCGCCGCCGACAGCAACGCCGCCGTGAAAGATCGCGAAAATTTCATCCGACACGACAGGAAGAACTCGGTGGTCTGCAACGGATGTTGGTACACTGGGTCGCGGTGAGCGGGAACATGCCGCATGCGGGACCGGTGACGACGAGCGTAGGCGAGAAGCTGGAGGCCAGCAGACAAGCCCTCATGGACGCCATCGCAGGACTGGACGAAGAGGGCTTTCGAGCCCGTCCCACGGCCGGCGAGTGGACGGCGGCAGAAGTCCTGGCGCACCTGCTCGCCGATGAACCGGGGGTGGTCGCATCGGCACAGGCGGCGCTGGGGGGCGGCACCATCACTCTTGACGCGACGCCAGACGACGAGCGCGAGCAGCAAGCAAAGGATGCCGCACAGCGCATGCCTGTACCGCAGATCCTCCATGGCTTGCTCGCCGCGCGTCGCGACACCGTGCGGCGCGTCGAAGCGCTGTCGCCGGGTCAGCTCGCGGGGCGGGTCCGGCACCCGGCCCGCGGCGACACGACGGTTTCACGTCTATTCGAGCACATTGCCGAGCACGAGGAAGACCACGCCGCCCAGATTCGGACGATGCGAGCCCAGACCGGCCGTAACCGCCGGGACACGGGCGCGTTGTAAGGGGCAAGCGAGGCGGTATGACCATCGCTGAGGAGATCAAGAGCCGGATCGATATCGTGGACGTGATCGGCCAGTACGTGACGCTCCAGAAGGCGGGACGCAGCTTCAAGGCGCTCTGCCCGTTCCACACAGAAAAGACGCCCTCGTTCCACATCTCGCCGGAGAAGCAGTCGTGGTACTGCTTCGGGGCCTGCGCCACGGGCGGCGACGTGCTCACGTTCGTCATGAAGCGCGAGAATATCGACTTCCCGGAGGCGCTCCGGCTGCTCGCCCCGCGCGCGGGGGTCACGCTGAGCGACCGGCGCGACCCTCAGGAGGAGGAGCGCAACCAGCGGCTCTTCCAGACGAACGAGGCCGCCGCCACGTTCTTCAACTACACGTTGGTCCAGACCAAGCCCGGCGAAGCGGCCCGCAGCTACCTCACGGAACGTGGCCTGGACGAGCAGACCATCGAAGCCTTCCAGCTCGGGTACAGCCCGGATGGGTGGGACGCGCTGCGGTCGCACCTGGTCGGCCGCGGCTTCAGCGAAGCGGAGCTGGTGGCCACGGGCCTGCTCGTCGAGAGCGACCGGGGCGGCTACGATCGCTTCCGGCATCGGCTGATGTTCCCGATCCGGGATGAGCGCGGCCGCGTCGTCGGTTTCGGCGCGCGCAAGATGGGAGGCGAAAGCGCCGACAGCTCGCCGGCGAAATACATGAACACGCCGCAGGGGCCGATGTTTGATAAGGGCGCACTGCTCTACGGACTGGACCGGGCGAAGGAGACGGTGCGCGCGCAGCGGACTGTCATCGTTGTCGAAGGGTATATGGACGTCATCGCGGCGCACCAGCACGGCTACACCAATGTCGTCGCCTCCATGGGCACGGCGCTCACTGACAAGCAGATCAGGACGCTGGAACGTCTGCGCGCCACCGTCCTCCTGGCCATGGACGCGGACGCCGCCGGCATTGAAGCGACGTTGCGCGCGCTCCAGGCCGGGCAGGCCGCGGGCGCCGTTCGCGCCGGGCCGGAGTCGGCTCACCCCTCGGCGATGAGCGAGGAGGAGTTCGCTGAGAAGGTGCGCGAGTGGACGCGCGACGGCCTCAAGCGCGCCGCCGTTACCTTCTCCGTCGTGCCGCTCGCGGGCAAGGACCCGGACGAGCTTATCCGCAAGGACATTGCCGCGTGGCAGGAGGCGATCGACCACGCGCGGCCGTTCACGGAGCACGTCTTCGAGACGTTCGCCGCGCGCAAGGACCTCTCGCAGCCCGCGCAGCGCGCCGAGCTGATGCAGGAGTTGCTGCCGGTGCTCCGGCTGATCGAGGAGCCGGTGCATCACGCGCACTATCTTCAGCGCCTGGCGCGACTGACGCAGGTGAGCGAAGACGTCCTACAGCGTGAGGTGCGGTCCGCCAGAGGGGCACGCCGTCCGCAATACGAGTCATCGCAACAGGCGCCGATCTCGCGTCCGCGCGCGCAGCGGGACAGCGTCGAGGAGTTCGTTCTCGCGCTGCTGCTGCGCTATCCGGAGCTGCGCGGCGAGGGCCGCGCTCTTTCGCCGGACCTCTTCGCGCTCAGCGAGCACCGAGGGGTGTTCACGGCGTGGCTGGAGGATTCGAATTTCGACGCGCTGCGCGATGCGCTGCCCGAAGAGCTGCACCCGCAGTTGACGCAGGTCATGGGCAGAAACGTGCCGATCATGGAAGGGAGCCATCTCTTCGAGGCGTTCCAAGATTGCGTGCGCAAGATCGAATTGCGTAGACTGACGGCGGCTAAACGGGCCAGCACAGCGTCACTAACCGACCCCGATACAAGGGAGGACATGCGAGCTGTGGTGGAAGAGGCAAGAGCCCTCGCCGAAAGCCGGGGCGAACCGGGCCCGGAAGAGCCGTCCCCCGCACAAGGAGACCCCCGCCTGCGCGAGCTCGCCGCCGCGCTGGTCCACGACACGGAGCTGGGTCGCCGGCTGCACCAGGCGACCTCAGCGCCGCGAACGAACCAGCCGGCACAAGCACCCCCGCCGGAGGACGTGCGATGACCACCGAGTACCACCAGACCAACGGCGACGAACCTCTGGCGCCGCGAGTCGGAGCGGCGGTGCAGGACCCGCCCCCGACCGACGATCAGGACGCGATGTACAACAAGCTGGCGGAGAGCATGGCCGTGCTCAGCTCCATCCGCCTCGTGGCTGAGCCGGACGGCAGCGCCCCCACCGAGACGCCGGTCTGGGACGGCGCGCCGGCCAAGGACGAGGACGAAGAGGAGGAGCTGGAACAAGAAGAAGAGCCGGTCGAGGGGGCAGAGGGCGTCGATGACCCGGTGCGCATGTACCTGCGGGAGATCGGCCGGGTCTACCTCCTCTCCGGCAGCGACGAAAAGCGGCTGGCCCGCCAGATGGAGGACGGCCGACACGTCCAGAGGATCGAGCAGCGATGGGTGGAGACGCGCGGCGTCGGGCCGACCGGCGGCGAGATCCTCTTCGGGCTGCTGGAGCAGCTCCACGAGGAGCGTCGCGCGCTCGGCATCGTCACGAAGTACCTGGACATCAAGAAGACACCCCTTTCACAGCTCGTCGCCAACGAGACGCTGCGGGCAACGCTCGACAACGAGCTGGACCAGGCGCTGGGCGACCACCTGGCGCGCAGCCTCCAGTGCGACCCGGAGGTGGCCGAGGCCTGCCCGGTGCGCCTCTCGATCATCACGCACCTGCTTACACCCGACCTCGTGCAGCTCGCGACCGAGGCCGCGGGCGGCGAAAGGAATCTGCTGCCGCCGCCCTGGGAGCGCGTCGACGCGCTGAACAGGTACGACTGGCGGCTGCAGGACCACTTCGAGCGGCTGAAAGACGCCGGCTATCGCTCCGAGAAGCAGCTCACCGAGGCGAACCTGCGGCTGGTCGTCAGCGTCGCGAAGAAGTACATCGGGCGAGGCATGTCGCTGCTCGACCTGATCCAGGAAGGGAACATCGGCCTGATCCGCGCGGTCGAGAAGTTCGACTACCGGAAGGGCTACAAGTTCAGCACTTACGCCACCTGGTGGATCCGCCAGGCGATCACGCGCGCCATCGCCGACCAGGCGCGCACGATCCGCATCCCCGTGCACATGGTGGAGACGATCAACAAGCTCGTGCGCGTGAGCCGCCGCCTCGTCCAGGAGTACGGCCGCGAGCCGACCAGCGAGGAGATCGGTCGGGGGATGGAGATCCCGCCGGAGCGCGTGCGCGAGATCATCAAGGTCTCGCAGGAGCCGGTCTCGCTCGAGACGCCGATCGGCGAGGAGGAGGACAGCCACCTGGGTGACTTCCTCCCGGACGAAGCCGCGCTCGCGCCCGCCGACGCCGCCTCGCACCAGCTCCTGAAGGAGCAGGTGATGGACGTGCTGAACAGCCTGACAAACCGCGAGCGGAAGGTGCTGGAGCTACGCTTCGGGCTGGAGGACGGCCGGAGTCGCACGCTGGAAGAGGTTGGGCGGGAGTTCCAGGTCACACGCGAGCGCATCCGCCAGATCGAGGCGAAGGCGCTCCGCAAGCTGCGCCACCCCTCGCGCAGCAAGAAGCTCAAGGACTACC
>JBBEBM010000030.1:0-9196 GCA_040882355.1 Dehalococcoidia bacterium
CCCCCCCCCCCCCCCCGGCAGGGGCGCTGCGCCCCCTGCACCCCCGCCTTCAGCACGTGTTAGGTTTGCCCGCCGAGCGCGGACAGACCTGAAGGTCTGTCCCTACGGCCCTCCGCCACGGTCCCTTGTAGCTACGAGGCCTCGCCAGCTACGGCGTCTCACGAGCGGTCGCAGCCGTCTCCGCGTAGAGCCGCGACGAGGCTTTCATGAAGCGGAGCAGCATGCGCATCTCGACGACGCGGCGACCGGTGGTTGGCTCGTCGGCCCAGGTGTCGAACCAGAGGTACTCGGTCTTAAGCGACTGGCCCGCCGCAAGCAGCGTGCCGCCCGCTCGATACGCCGTCTCCGCGAGCAATGGCCCGTTCACGTTGCGCAGCTCGATCGCGCCGTAGAGGCCGATCGCGCCGTCGCGCCGCTCGGCGAGGTAGGCGTAGGCGGGCTCGATGAGGGCGTTCACCTGATTGACGGTCGTCGGCACGATGCCGCCCCAGCGCGAGGCGTCGCTGTACCAGGGCATCGGCTCGGTGATCACCTCCCGCCGCCGCTCGACCGCGTCCAGCTCGACGCTCGTCTCGACCACGGGGAAGTCGTCGCCCGCAGTGGCGCCGACGAGGATGCGCAGCTCACCCGAGGGGAAGCGTTCCAGGTCGCGCGCTCGCAGGGCAGAGGGCTCCGCCGGCTCGCCGATCGACGCCGTGCCCTCGCAGATGCGGGTGCCATCGGGGCGCTCGGCCCACGCCTCGACCTGGGCGTTGTCGGCGCCCTCCGGGGGCACGCCTATCACAGCCCGCACCTCCTCGCCGTGGAGCGTGGGCGTGAGGAAGTAGAGCGAGAGCGCGCCGCGCTCCAGCCAGCGCTCGCCGAATGCGCGCACCAGCAGCGGCGCGAACTGCTCCATGTGGATCGAGCCCGCCACCAGGCCGCCCCGGAAGCCGAGGCGCTGCGCGTCCTCGTCGCTATGAATGTTGCCGTGGGTGCCGCGCCCCTCGTTCGCGGGCGCGCGCAGCGGGCCGTAGTAGTAGCCGTCGCGGGTGGTGATGTCGGTCATCGTGGTGCCTCCTCGCAGTAACTGGGCCTCCGGCAGACCTGAAATCGGCAGCTATGTCGGTTGAACCTCGAAAGAACTCGCACACGTCATGCCATTCCGAGAACTCAGGTCCCCGGGGTCATTCACCAGGCTGATGCCATGAATGCAAGGTCCCATGGTTCCATTGCATCGGAAATCGCGTCGAGATCCAGGAACGTTCCCAGCGCCCACAGCGTAAGCAGCGCCAGAACCAGGCCAATTAGGCACCATTGCCACCACTTCAAACCCGCTTCGGTTCCTGGTTCCGTCATATGACAGTCAAGTCAATAGACCCATCCGGATGAATGCCTGGCAACACTAGCTACGCGCCGAAGTCGACGCCGACCTAACCGAAGCGTGCTACCTCCCTCTGGAGGTCGAGCGGTAGCACGACGGCCGCGCGTTCGTACTCGCCCCACTGATCGCGAGGCGCCATCCACATCACCTCGAACTCGATGCCGTCGGGGTCGCGCCCGTAGAGCGACTTCGTCGCGCCGTGGTCGCTCATGCCGGTGAGCGCATCGAACTCCGTGAGGACGGCCGCAGCAGCGGCGAGGTCGTGGATCGACGGCACCTCCCAGGCGAGATGGTACAGGCCAACGGAGCCGCGTGGCGGCTGCGGCGCCTGGCCACCGACGGAGAACAGCGCAAGGTCGTGGTGGTTCGCCGAGCCGGCGGCGCGCATGAAGGCCATGGGGCCTTCACGCCCGATCTCCTCGAAGCCGAATGCGCGCCGGTAGAAGTCGAGGGAGCGCTCGATGTCGCGGACGTAGAGGACGGCGTGGTTCAAGCGCGCGACGGGGATCGCGCCCAGTCCTCCTGCGTTGCTCTCCGCTGACGTCATTGCTACCTTCGCTCCCCGTCCGGCCGTACGGTTTTCGGGTCCGGGTCTCTTGGCCTACCAGGGTGCTGAACAAACCCCAGAACCAATGTCATTCGTTCCCACCCGCCCGCCCAGAGATGTTTGGGTGAATCTTGGGGGGACACCCCCCAAGGCTCCCCGGCAGGGGGCAGCTCCCCCTGCACGCCCGCTTTTGCAGCATCCCGCTAGCCGCCCATGAACTTCGCTTCGCGCTTCTCGATGAAGGCGCGGACGGCCTCACGCGAGTCGTTGCTCATGCCGGAGAGGCGCATGTTGAGCGCCTCGTGGTCCATCAGCGTCTTCAGGTCGGCGTGCGCGGCCAAGTTGAGGTTCTCCTTCATGCGCGCGTACGTCCGCGTCGGGCCGGCGGCGAGCTTCGTCGCGAGGGCCATCGTCTCGGCCTCGAGGTTGTCGTGCGGCACCACGCGGTTCACCATGCCGAGCCGCAGCGCTTCCTGCGCTTCGATGATCTCGGCGGTGAAGTAGAGCTCGCGCGCCTTGCCCGCGCCGATCAGCCGCTGCAGATAGTACGAGCCGCCGTAGTCGCCGCTGAGGCCGACGTTGCGAAACGCGGTACCGAACTTCGCTTGCTCGGACGCGACGCGCAAGTCAGCGGCGAGGGCGAGGCTCAGCCCCGCGCCGACCGCGTAGCCGTTCACCATCGCGATGGTCGGCTTGGGCATCGTGTGGAGGGCGTAGCTCGTCTGCAACTGCGACTCGCGCAGGCCGCGGACGGCGTCGTCCATCATGCCGATCATCGAGACCTGGGCCTCGCCGCCGTTCTCCTTGGGCGGCGCGGGGCGCTGGCCCATGCCCTTGACGTCGCCGCCGGCGCAGAAGCCGCGGCCATTGCCGGTGAGGACGACGCAGCGCACGTCGTTGTCGCGCGACGCCTCGCCGAGGTATTTAGCGAGCAGCGGCATCAGCATGCCGCCCATCGCGTTCAGGCTGTCAGGCCGGTTCAGGGTGATCACGGCGACGCCGTCGGGTCGCTTCTCGTAGAGGACGTCATCGGGCATGGAAACACCTCCGCTGCTATCGATATCAGCGTTCGGAGTCTACATCAGGGAGGGCGAGGGCGGCAACGGGAGGGGCGGCGGGTGCGCGCGGCTTAGGTGACCGGAGCAGCCAATCGAGCCTCTTCAAGATATGGCGTCGCGAACTGGACAACCGCTTCGGGACTCTCGACAAAGAGCGCAACGATCCTCAAGCCGGTCGGAATTCCCATCTGCCGTGTGTCCAGTTCGTCCTTGAAGAGTCCCACGTTGAAGTGGGGTGACCTCTTCAATCTGATGAGGACGATGGGGTAGTCCTGGTCCGCCCCGAGCAGACGGGCCAACCGTGCATTCCACTTGCCGACGTCCGCCAGCGTGCCTACCCGAAAGTCGGCGATGTGCTGCCAGTGGTACCGAGCTGTCGCTGAACTGGAACGAACGACGACGCAATCCGGCCGCAGCTCGATAGTCCCGCTTTCCATGGAGCGGAACCGCCAGGCCATCACCGGCAGCAGCAAAACGCAAGTGATCAGGACGGCCTCGAACAGGCGACGGTCGACGACGCCCGCGAGTAGAAGGGCAAGCGTGATGAGAGGCCCAAGGATCGCTGCGGCAAGAAGGAGGCGCGTCATCCCCTGAACGAGGGGGTTGTTTCCGACGCGCTGGAACTCGATCCCCGGTGCATCGCTGTTCGCGCGCTGCTGCTGGGCACGCGCCTTGGCCTTCAGCCACCAAAAGGCCCGCACCAACCCGAATCCGACCAGCACGGTCGCCCAGATGACCAATTCGCCCATGAGAGAAGCTCCTCCCAGTCAGTATCGACTCGGGAAGGCGCGGAGAGGAGCAATGTCGGGCGGGATGCCAGGCTGAAGCCTGGCCTTAGGAATAGGAGAGGGCAGGGAATTACGCGGCGGCGGCCGCCTCGGGCGCGCCCTCGACCGCGGGCGGCGCCGGCTTCGGCTCGCGCTTGGCGGCGCGCTCGGCTCGCTTCGAGGCGAGGATGCGGAAGAAGGTGAAGAAGAGCACGGTGAGCCCGGACGAGAGGTAGCTGAGCTGCGCCCACTGCTCGCCCGAGTCGGTGCCTGCGAGGATGCCGTGCACCATCGCGAGTACGAACAGCCCGAAGGTCGAATAGTGGAGCCAGCGCCACGCCTGCTGGCCGATGTAGCGTTTCAGGTAGAAGCTGGCCGAGACGATGAACGAGCCGTAGAGCGCAATCGCGCCGATGGCGACGGCGACAGGCCGGTACGTGGAGGCGAACGGCACAAGCAGCTCGGCCAGGCTGAACTGCGCGTACGGGTCGGGCAGCATGATGAGCGCATGGAACGACATCGCGATCAGGACGTAGAGCGACAGGAACTGGTGCATCTCGTACACCCAGGGCCGCACGAGCCAGCCATCGAAGACGCGCGAGCTGACGGCGAGGCCGAGCACGACCGAGGCGAGCAGCAGCCAGTAGGCGGCGAACCCGCTGGACCGGCCCATGTACCAGTAGATGTGCTGGGAGCCGGTGTCAGGCAGATGCGCGGGCAGCGACGTGCCCAACGCGATCAGCCCGCCCAGCACGGCGGCGAGCACCCACGGCAACAGGCGAACGACTCTCATCTCGTTCCTCTATGACGCTCCGGTGCTCGTCACGGGCGCGGGCACCGGCTGCGCTACTTCCGCTGGCGCTTGCGGCGCGGGCGCTTGTGGCTGAGGCGGCGGCGCCGCGGCCACCGGCGCTTGCGGGGCTGGCGCGCTCGATCCGGCTGAGGGCGAATCAGCGGCAACCGGACGGGCGCCGCCGTCACCCGATGTCGACACGTGAATCCGCCGGACGACGGTTGTCTGGCGGATGATGACGGGTGGCGGAGACGTGGGTGAGGGCGCAGCAACGACCGGCGCGGCCGGCAAGGGCGCAGGCTGCGCGGTCGCGCCACCACTCCAGCCCAGCGCCTCGACGAGGCTCCAGAGAGCAACGAAGACCACGATGCTGACGCCGATAACCGTCAACTTGCTGAGCGCGAACTTGGTAATCATGGGCTGCCCCTAGTCGTCCTCGTGGTCTCCACCGTGCACCTCGATCTCGTTCGCGAGCCAGACGCCGCCAGGGATAGACTGCGCGTGCACGCTCACGACGGCGCCGACGACCAGCGCGCCGCCGTGGACCTCAGTGTCTGCCGTCACCGTCATCGGGAACTCGCCATGCTCGCCGACGACGATGAAGTGGTTCTCTGACGCGGAGACGATCGATCCCTCGAACTCGGCCTGCTGGCTGTGGAAGCCGTCGTCGACGGCCGTTGGCGTATTGTCAGCACTGGCCGGGGTCGCTGGCGGCTGGCTGGGCGGCGCGCCGCTGCCCGCGGTCGCGGCGGGTGGCGGCGCATTCGTGTGGCGCGACGAACTGCTCGCGCCGCCGTCGTCGTTGCTGGACTGGCCGGGCAGGTACTCGTCGCGGTAGACCACACGTTCGATCACGATCGGTGTAGGGGTCGGGGCGGCCGTAGGGGGCAGGGTCGGTGGCGGCACGGGCGCTTCCGCGGCGGCCTGCGGCGCGCCATCGTCCGAGCTCGAGCCGAACAGCCCTGCCTCCTTCCCCGCCGCGACGATCGCGAAACCAACAATGACGGTCAATCCCAACGATACCGCTAGTGATGCTCTCCGTTTCACGATAACCCTCCAGGCCAGTGTTCCGTCGTCTCCCACGTGCGATCACCAAGTACGAATAGTCCACCTGCGCCCTGGTCGGACAAGAAGCGCTCGCCTGCCTCGCGCCCGAGCAGGAGCGCCACCTTGGCGAAGACATCCGCCTGCACGGCGCTTGGCGCGACGACCGACACCGAGATGACGTCGTTCTCCACGGGCTCGCCAGTTCGCGGATCGATCAGGTGGTGCAGCCAGCGCCCCTCCCGCTGCCAGCGCCGTCGCGCGACCGTCGACGTTGCGAGCGCCTGGTTGTGCAGGCGGACGGTCGTGAGGTCCTCGCCCGCGCGCTGCGGGTCGGAGACGCCGACGAGCCATCCCTCGCCGTCCGGCCCGTAGCCCGAGGCGAAGATGTCGCCGCCAGCGTCGACGAGGTAGTGGACGGCGGGGGTAAGGGCGCGCGCTGCCTCATCGACGGCCCAGCCCTTGCCGATGCCGCCCAAATCGATGCGCAGGCCGGCAGGGACGCGCACGGTGCTGTGTTCGGCGTCAAGGCACGCGTCCGCAATCGAGCCTCGGATCGTCGGTCCGAGCGATGGACCGCCCGCCGCCGAGGCCGGCACCTGCTCGAACGAGCGATCGTACCCAGCGGCCTCCAGGCTGGGCAGGACGGCCGGCTCGAAAAGGCCGCCGGAGATCTCGTGGTAGCGCTCGCTTAGCTTCAGCAGGCGAAAGAGCTCCGGCGAGACGGCGACCTCCTCGCCGGCACGCGCGTTGAGCCGCGAGAGCTCGCTATCTGGCCGGAAACGGCTGAAGCGCGCCTCGATCTCGTGGAAGACGGCTTCGGCGGCCTGGAGCAGCTCCGGGCCCGGCCAGTCGCCCGTGAATAGCGTGACGTCCGTATTCATCGCGCGGAACGGCCAGCGGCCCATCAACACTGGCTGATAGGCGGGCTCCGAGACTGAGCCAGGGCTTCTCCGAATGCTCACAACAGTGCAATCGATCTAGCGCGGAGGAAGGTTACGTCAAGAGCCTAGGAGATCGGCAGGTTTTTTTCAATGGGCAGGAAGCGCAGGCACCAGCGCAAGCGGGTTGGATGCACCATCTAGCCAAGCCACCTCGACACCGGCGCCTGCGCGCACGGGCGCTCGGAGAGACTCGCGCCGTTACATGCCGGGCGCCTGGCACCGGGCGACGCGCCACCGCTCGGGCCCTTCGCTTCGCTCAAGGGCAGGCTGCTCGGCCGTTGCGCACCACCCCCTCCCGCGCCCTTCGACAGGCTCAGGCCTGGCCCTCTCCCCCCTCCGGCGGGCAGGCGCCACGCGGGAGAGGGAGCACTGCTGTGAGGGCCACGCCTCCGCGATTACGTCCCAGGCGCCTGGCGCGGCGCGACACGCCACAGATCCGGCCCTTCGCTTCGCTCAAGGGCAGGCTCCTCAGCCGTTGCGCACCACCCTCTCCCTCGCCCTTCGACAGGATCAGGGCTGGCCCTCTCCCGCTCCTCCGGCGGGCAGGCGCCACGCGGGAGAGGGAGCACTGCTGTGAGGGCCGCGCCCTCCGGGCTTACGTCCCGGGCACCTGGCGCGGGGCGACGCGCCATAGCTCCGGAGGGACGCCGTTGCGCACCATCAGGGCCCTTCCGGCCAGCGAGTCGTCCTTGATCAGCGAGACGACGGCGTCGGCGATCTCTTCCGGCGCGAGGATGGGCAGCGACGCCAGGCGGCTCGCGGTGGCCGAGCGCTCTTCGGCCGAGACGGCGTCGCTCGCCTGGCGGAGCATCGGGGTGTCGACGACACCTGGGCAGACGCAGTTCACGCGGATATTCGCCTCGGTCGCGAGCGGCGCCATCGACGAGGTGAAGAGGACAACGCCGCCCTTGCTCGCAGCGTAGACGGGGTTGGGTGGAAAGCCGACGCCGATACCCGCCATCGACGCCGTGTTGACGATCGCGCCGCCGCCGCGCTTGCGCATCGCCTGGATGCCGTACTGCGTGCCGAGGATCACGCCGCGCAGGTTGATGTCGAGCATGCGCGACCAGGCCTCGGCGTCGCCTTCGGGGTAGCGCGGCTCGCGGGTGATGATGCCGGCGTTATTGTGGAGGATGTCCAGCCCGCCGAACGTCTCCCCCGCGAAGGCGACCATCGCCCTCACGTCGGCCTCGTTCGTGACGTCGGCGCGCACGAACGCCGCGCGAGCACCTGACGATTCGATCTGCGCCACGGTCTCGCGGCCGCCCCCCTCGTTCATGTCGACGACGACGACAGCGGCACCCTCTGTCGCTAGCCGCAGCGCGGACGCGCGGCCGATGCCTGACCCAGCGCCCGTCACGAGCGCGACTTTGTTGGTGATATCCATCCGGTACGTTCCTTTCGTGCGCGGGTCCATCCTCGAAGGACTTATCTTATCTGAAATAGGGCGGCCACTCCTAAGCCACGCTGTCGCCAAGACGCGCGACACCCCGCCACGGGCCGGCCGCGGTCAAGGTTAGGCGAAAGCCGTCTGCCAGCGGTGCCGGTCACGGATCAAAGCGAGCGCCCACATGACATCGGGCGCCACCTCAGCCGCCAGGCCGCGTGCAGTCTCCTCGGCGTCCAACAACGCCAGCCACCTCCCTACGCCCCATAGCGGCTGTCTCGCGATCGCAGGGGGCAGGGCCTCCCGCTCTTTGGTGGTTAGCGGTTCATCCAGCCCGCTATCGTAGGCGTCAACCAGCCGGCGCAAGAGGCGGATGCGGTCGTCCGAGAGCGGACCGGCCGCAAAGGTGGAGTTGGTGTAGTACAGGGTCAGGGCGAGGTCGTCGATGCGCGGCCGCTCGCCCATGAAGTCGAAGTCGGTGACTAACACCATGCGGCCGCCGCGGAAGAGTACGTTGTTGTCCCAAAAGTCCCCATGCACAAGCTGGCGGGGTAGGGAGGCGACCGTATCGCGCTCTGCCGCCCAGACCAGGCCGGCTAGCTCCTCCGCGAGGTCCGCCAACCGTCGTTCGGCTGCGGTCGGTGTCCAACCGCGGATGCGATCCGCACCTCGCGACGTCCACTCGACAGCCTCGTGCGACTCGACGTGGTTGACGAACAGAGGTGCCTTCCCTGCCGGCCCGACGACGACGGGTGCGAGCAGGCTGTGGATCCGTCCTAGCGTTGGCAGACCCTCCTCGAGCCGCTCCCAGGAGTTCATGCGTGCGTCGCTTGCAACGTAGCGCTCCACTTCGACGAGCCGCTCATCGACCATCGTCGATGACTCGCCCTCATCTGTTGGAATCAGTTCGGCAGATGGCACATTGCCCGCCTTGATCGCCACACGCGCGCGGTTGATGTCGGCGAGCCGCGCGGCTGTCACATAGGGCCGGTAGACTCTGGCGACCCACTTCCCGCCGATCAGGAGGTTGAGATTCGCCGAGCCTCCGAGGTCAGCGGCGCCCTCTGCGTCGATTCCATAGCGCTCCCGCAGTACATGGAAGAGCGCAGGCGAGGGCCTGGCGCGGAGACCGCGTCGACCCTGTCCTGCGTTGTCCATGCATGCCTCTCCTTCTTAGCCACAGATTGACACAGACACAGCTTCTCGAGCAGGGTGCTGAAGAACCACGTCTGCCTATCCCACCCGCCCGCCCAGGGAGGAATTGGGTGGGGGGGGGGGGGGGGGGGGGGGGGG
>JBBEBM010000030.1:9206-10555 GCA_040882355.1 Dehalococcoidia bacterium
CTGCGCCCCCCCCCCCCCCCCCCCGGCAGGGGCGCTGCGCCCCCTGCACCCCCGCTCTCTCCGCATTCTGCCAGCCTGCTGTCCGTCTGTGGCCCAAATCCTACAGCCCTTCGCGGACGAGCTGGTCGACGCCGAACTCGAAGTAGGTGACGGCCTCCGAGAAGCCGAAGGTCTCGCGGTCCCAGTGCAGCGTCGGCTTGCCCTCCTCGTACTCGAGACGGGCGCCCAGACGAGGAAACATCATGACGCGCATGCGCCCAAGCATCCCTTCCAGCAGCTCGGGCTTGCGGCGCAGCAGCTCCTGATAGGCGGCGGCGACGCGCCGGACGACGTCGATGTAGTCGCCGGAACGGAGCGACTTGTGCGCGGCGGCCATCGACTCGCGCAGCGCCTCGTCCTGGATGCGATCGACTTTGGTAGTGGGCATCTGCTCGGCTTCCCTACTGAGCGACGAAGTGATTGAGCGGCGGGTTGGCGCCTTCGCTCACGGTGATGTACCCGCGGCCGTCCGAGTCGAAGGCGAGCGCCTCGCCCTGCGGCTCGATGACGGATGGCGCTTCGCAGGGGACGCCGGCGAGGGCCTCGGCCAGCGACGCGCCCTCCGGCCTGTCCCACACCCAGACCGTGCCGTAGGTGCGGATCGCGACGGCGTCGCCAGCCGGCGACACGTCGCCGCCTGTCGGCAGAAACGGGGCGCCGCGCACGATGGCCGGCGCTTCGGCTGGAATGACGGCCTGGCTATCGAGCGCCGTGAAGTCGATCTCGCCGACCTGCTCCAGTGTCGCGGGCGCTGAGCCGTCGATCGTGCCGGGCGCGCGGAAGATGAGGGACGGCTGCACGAGCTCCTTCGTCACGATCACGATGTCACCACTCACCGGATCGACGAGCAGCGTCTCGGCATCGTGGGCGCGATCCGGGTAGCGCAACGTCAGCGCCTCGGCGTCAGGCACCTCCGCGGCGGTAGGCGTGCCGCCTGCAGAAACGGGCGGCTCAGGCACGCGGTAGACGACGACCTCGGGACGCGCGGCGCCGTTATCGCCCATGTCCGCGAGATAGAGGTACTGCACGCCTTCCTGCGGGCCGGGCCCCATCGCCATGTCCTCCCAGTCGGTCGCCTGCGCGCCCACAAGCGTGTACGTGCCGAGGTGGGCGCCGTCCGTGCCCATGGCGAAGACGCGGGCGCTATCGCCGCTGTCGTTGTGGGCCCAGAGCACGCCGTCCTGCCCCCAGCTGGCGGCGATGCCGGAGATCTCGACGAGGTCCGCCGACGCGACGGTAGCCAGTACCTCAGGAGTCGCGGCGCAGAGCGCGGCGGCTTGGCGGGCGGCGGCTTTGACTTCCTCCGGCTC